>NZ_BCSP01000003.1 GCF_001570925.1 [Zimmermannella] bifida NBRC 103089 | reverse complement strand
GGAACCGGCACCATCGGAAGACGCGCCATCGGCTCCAGCTCCTTCGGAACCGGCACCATCGGAAGACGCGCCATCGGCTCCAGCTCCTTCGGAAGACACACCATCGACCCCAGCACCTTCAGAAGCAACTCCTGCTCCTACCGACAACGGCGAACCAATCTCGCAGACTGAAGAAGCCACCATCGACGCTGATGGCGACGGCGTTGCTGACTCGGCCTACTTCGACTTCGACGGTGACGGCGTAAACGAAACCCTCGGCACGGACACCGACGGTGACGGCCTGGTTGACGTTGCTTCGGTCGACACCGATGGTGACGGTATCGCCGACACCACCTACACCGACGAAGACGGCGACGGCTACGCCGACATCCCCGGCTTCGACTCGACGGCACCGGCTGAAGACGCACCAGTCGAAGATGCACCTGCTGAAGATGCACCGATCGAGGACGACGCGGTTGACGCGCCAACTCCAATCGAAGAGACCGAACCAGTCGAGAACACGGACGACTCCGGTGAAGGTTACGAGGGCGGCAGCGACTACCAGACCTACACCGAAGACACCGACGGTGACGGCATCAACGACTCGGCCGAGTTCGACCTCGACGGTGACGGCATCAGCGAGGCATTCGGCACGGACACCGACCTCGACGGCATCATCGACCAGGGCGTCATCGACACCGATGGCGACGGCGTTTACGACGTCGAGATGATCGACTCGGACGGCGACGGTGTCTTCGACAGCGAGCAGCCACTTGACGGCACCGACGCCACCGCACCTTCGGGTACCGAGGCTGAGCCAACCGGCACCGAGGACATGGGCGTCACCGAGCCGACCGGTGACTCGACCTACGACGCCTTCGGCTACACCGAGGTCGACACCGACGGTGACGGCATCAACGACGCGTTCAGCATGGACATGGACGGCGACGGCGTCAACGAGACCCTGGCCATCGACGCTGACGGCGACGGCTTTGCCGAGACCATCGAAATGGACACCGACGGCGACGGCGTAGCAGATGCATTCGGTTCCGACACCGACGGCGACGGCATCGTCGACACCTTCGACGTTGACGGCGACGGCGTAGCGGACTACACGCTCTAGCGATCAAGTTAGCGGGCTAACGCCCTGTGGGCCGATTCCTTCGGGAGTCGGCCCACAGGGCGTTTCCGAGGTAACGAGCGGGCGGGCACGGAGCTGGCTGGCACAGGACAGGCTGGCACAGGACAGGCGGGCACAGCGCAGCTTGACCGGTCGCGCTGCGTGGGATGGGCTGAGTCGGATGCGCCGCGCGCTGCCGAAGAATCCGATGCTCGAAGCCTTCGCCCGCGTCGCGAGTCGCGCGGGCCTGTTCGCTAGTGGCGCGGCGTCAGGCGCAGCGCGATCTGGGTGAAGGAGCGGTCCAAGATTTGGTACGCGTTTTGGCGTTCCGGATAGGGCTCCACAACCGATGCCCGGCGAGCTTCAACCGACCAGTTCAATGCCTGCTCGCGAAGCTGCTCCGCGGTCGACGATGCGGGCATCGCCAACCGTTCAGCGTCATTACGTGCCGCCAGCTGGCGGTCGAGCATCGCGACCAGCGGGTGGTCGGGTTCGACCGCAGCCAACCGTTCCAGCGCATCCAACTCTTGCAACGGATGCAGTGCTGGCTTCAAGCGGGCTTCGGAGACAATCGCGCGCAATTGCGGCGGGGCACCGTTCGCCCACGCCAGCTGCTCCAACGTGTCCAGTCCGCGACGGGCCTTAACGTGTGCGTAGCGGCCGATGTACCGCACTGCGAGCGCTTTGCGGAGCTCATCAATGCCCGAAGCCTGCGTCAGCCAGTCGCTCAGTGCACGAGCGCCACGCTGGGCATGTTCGCGTCCGAAACGAAGTCCGTACTCGCCAATGATGTCGGCCAGTCGCGACACTTCAAGATTCAGCACACCGGGCACGAGTTCGCCGAGGTTCTGCGGGTCGCGAAGTTCCAGATCGAGTTCGTCGACGCCATACAGCCGAGCGAGCATCGCCGCATCCTGTTCACGAACAAGCCCCGCACGCGATGCCTGCGCCATGTTGCCCGCGACCGCGACCACAGTGCCGAGCTGTGCGCCGTGCTTCTTCGCAAATTCGGATGCAGCCCCGCGGGCGAGGGAAATCGGGTCGTCGCTCCCCCAGGTCGCGCCGCCAAAGTTGTCGGCGTGGCTGAGTACGCCGACGGCATGCGATGCAGATTCTGCCGGTGTGTCGGTTACTGATCCCCACTCGCGCAGGAAGTCGACATCGTCGCGCAGAACTTGTCCGTGGAACACGTACACGAGCGCGTCCGCCTGGCGGACGGATTCGTGCCCGAGTACCGTGCGGCGCGCCGCATCCTCGTACTCCCCCGACGTGGTGGCCAGACCCGGCGTATCGATCAGCGTCATGTCGCGCAGCACTTCCGACTGCAAGAACACGACCGCGTGCGCGATATGTTCGGTGGGCACCGGCAGTTGTTGCGGCAGTCCGCCGTTGACCAGGTCGAACGGCACCTGCTGCCCGTTGCGAGTGATCACAAGTCCCCGCTCGGGCGCACCAAACGTGTAGTGCGTCGAGATCTTGGTGCACTCGGTGACGCCCGTGGGCGCAACAATCCGGCCCACCAGAGCGTTCACGAGCGTCGATTTACCGGCTTTGACTCGTCCCACGACCGCCAAGCGAACCGTTTCGCCGAGCTGTCGGCGTACCCGGTCGGTGATGCGGCCGGTACCGCGGCGGTCAACCTGATCGAATGCGTCGCAAGCGTCAAGCACCGCTTGACGCATCATTGCGGCCGCTTCAACCGATGAGGTCATCGATCAGCACTCGCGACCGCGTAGGCCACGTCATTCCAGCTCTTTGGGTGCACGCGCGATTCGATGTCGCTCACCGCGCCGTGCTTACCCGAGGAGTCGTTGTCGAGACGCACGAAGATGCCATACGGGAGCCCCTCATACACGTAGTAGTGCGAGTAGCCGCCGCTACCTTCGGTGAAGTCGCCCTCGAACTTGGTGCCAGAATCCTCACCGGAGATCTGCCAAACTTGACCGCCGTCAGCATAGGCATCTTCGCCATACTGCAGTGCCTCGTCATACGAGTCGAACTCCATGGCGTAGAAGTACGTGTCCGGGTAGTCGTACCAGGTGCATTCACGCGCGTTCTTTACACCAAGCGACGCCGACTTGCAGCTTGCACCATCGGTCGGTGCCAGCCACTCAAGCGCCGACTGACCGGTGAGCTCGCTGCAGCTCTTGCCGCTGGCTGCGGTTGTGCCGTCCCAGCATTCAATGGTGCCGGAAGCCACCTCGGGCAGTTCGACCTTGCCATCCTTAACCTGATCGACTCGGCCCTGGTTGAACAGCGCAATACCGCCCCAGATACCACCACCGAGCAGGAGCGCACCAACGATCACGCCGATAATCAGCATGGTGCGCTTTTTCTTCTTCGGCGCCGATCCGCTACTGGAAGCACTCGCAAACGGCTGCGGCTGGTGCGCCGGTCGCGGGGCATGCTGCTGCGGTGGGCGTGATGGTTGTGGATGCGATTGCTGGGGCCGGTGCTGGACCGGCGCGCTCGGCTGTGGAGCCGGCTGCCCATTCGTTGGCCCGTGCGGGTTTGGTGCTTGCTGATTCGGACCCTGTGGGCGTGGCCCCTGTTGGTTCGGAGCCTGCTGGTTCGGGCCAGGCGGACGGCCAGTACCGACACGTTGCGTATTCGGTGCCGGATGCGTCGCCAGCGGCTGGGCGCGGTGCTGCGGCCCGGCGAACTGGCCGCCAGGAACCGGACCGGACTGCTGCGGGAAACGACCTGCCGACATACCGGAATCTCCCGGGACACCGGGGCGATTCGCAAACGGTGCGGGTGCCGGCCGCGGATTCGGACGCTGCGGCGAACGCGCACTCGAGCGCGGAGCTGCCGAAGCGCGCGGCCCCTTAGCGCCAAGCGGGGTTACGTGCAGAGCACCCTCGGCCGTTACGAGCTTGGGGTCGTCAAGGGTCGCGATGCGGATACCCGTACGCTCGCGGATCATCGAGCTAATCGACGGGGTGCGCGATGAGCCACCGGTGAGATACAGCACCTCAGGCTTGGGGCCCTTGACCGTCTCGAAGACATCGGTCAGGAGCTTTGCGGCGCGATCGAGGTCGTCCTTGATCAACCGCTCATATTCCTGGCGAGTAATCGTCACGACCGCGTCTTCTTCGCCCAGGCTCACCGAAATGTCGGCGTCAGGGCGGGTCGACAGTTCCATCTTGGCTGCCGTCACCGCACGGCTCAGCGAAGTCTGTGCACGCAGCTCCGACATCGTCTTTGGCTGGTGCAGTCGTTTCGTGAGTTCCTCGTGGCCGCGGCCAGCGAGTGTCTCGAGCGTCCAGTCGAGCAGGCGCGCATCAAAGGTGCGACCGCCGAGTACCGGGTCGCCACCGAATGCGAGCACGCGGAAGCCCTGCGGTTCCTGAGGTGCGCGCTCCAGCACCGCAATGTCGAGGGTTCCACCACCAAAGTCGAACACGGCCACGCGTGAACCGGGAGCTGCCTGGTGGTTGCGGGCAAAGTGAGCAGCCGCCGCAATCGGCTCGTTAACCGTGCGGATCGATTCCTTCGCAAATCCAGCGGCAACCGCAGCATCACGCAGCGTTTCGATCTGCGATGGTGCCCAAGCCACCGGGTGGGTCAACCAAACTTCTGCCGGTTCCTGATTGTCTTGACGGCGCAGCGCCGCTTCGCGCACGTAGGCGTACACTTCGCGGGCAATTTCCTTGGGCTCGACGATTTTGCCGGCCAGAACCACTTCACCGCGACCAATCATCGCCTTGGGCGTGCGCTCAAACCCGTCCGGGTGGCGCAGCTGGGCGTTAATGGCTTCTTGTCCCACTCGGAAACCCGTCGGCGTCAGCACGATAGCCGAAGGCATCGACAGCGAACCATCAGCTAGCGAAATCGGCCCGACTCGACCGTGAGCGTCGATCGCCGCGGCTGTGTTCGACGTGCCGAAGTCGATGCTGAGTCGCCATGCCATAGACGTTGCTTCCTTATCGAGTGAGAGTTACCGAGTAATCATTAGAACGAGGATACGGGGTATGCGTTACGCAGATCTGCCCTTTTCGGCAATCCGTGCACATTCTGCCTCAGCGGCGTCAATTGCCTGCCGCAGTCGCGCAATCTGTGGATCAAGTTTCGCGATCCGTCCCTTGCGCTCAGCTTCCGATGCCCGGCGCGCCGTTTCGAGTTTGCCGAGCTCTTCTTTCGCGCGATTTGCGGACTGCCGTAGGTCGCGATCAAACAGCTTTTTCGCATCCGTCGAAACAACACCGAGGATGCTGCGTACACCGCGGTCGAGCACCTCGCGCAATTCGATCGTTGCGTCGCCGATCGTCTGCAACACTGACTGTCGCTTTGCCTGACGGTGTGCCAGCACCGCACCAAAACTTCCCATGACCGCCATACCGAGTAGCGGAGCGGCAAGCGGGCCGAGCACCGCGCCGAGCGCGAGCGAACCGATACCCGAGCCCATGATCGTTCCGCTAAGCAGCGTGCGCGGGTCGAGCGAGGCCGCCTCGCGGCGAATCAGATCGTTCTGGGAGGCACCGGTTTGCGCGGCACGCCGCTGCACTTCGGCGAGCAGGTTCCGCTGCGGGTTCATGCCAGCGGCGGCGTAGAGGTCGCCGAGCAGGCGTCCCGATTGATGCACCATGCCGTTCAGGCCGCGACGAATCTGCACTTCCATATCGGCCGCGAGCTCGTTCTGCAGCGCCATCGATTGGCGCGCGCTCAAACCCGAACCGTAGCTTTGCGCCCGCTCGCGCCAGTGGGCGCCGAACTCACGCGCCAGGCGCGCATTTGCAGCGGTCAGATCAACGCGCACCCGGTCGACCTTGGCACTCCAGTCGTACTTGGCGTCTTCAAAGGTGCGCAGCAGCTGTTCGCGGTGTTGTTTGACGCGTTCGAGGTCACGCACGTCTTCGACGATGCCGCCAAGTGCCTCGCGCTCCGATTCCAGGGCAATCAGTGGCTCACGCAGGATTTCCGAACCGCGGCGCAGCGCGTTCAGCGTCGGTAGCTGGTTGGCGAAACGCAGCGGTGTGTTGAGCGCTTCGGCGAGTGCCGGAATTCCGCTCATTTGCAGTAGTCGCTCGCGACGCGCTGGGTCCTCTTCGCGTGCGGCGCGCTCGCCCCAGGTACCCGAGACCCCGATAATCGGGATGTTCCCCAGCCGTGGTTCCCGGGCCGCCAGAATCTGTCGGTTCTCTTCCACGATCTGCTGCCAACCGGCGCGATACAGGTCGATCTTTGACACCGCGAGCACGACCGAATCGACCGTGGCACTACAGCGCACCAGGAACTCGAGCGCTGGACGGGTAATTCGACCCGATGCATCCGTCACCAGCAGCAGTACGGATGCGGATTGCGCACGCGAAACCGCACGCATCGCGTACGCCTCGCTCAGTCCGCCCGAACCGGGAGTATCAACGAGCACCGCGCGCGGTACGTAGGCCGGACGAACACCGAAGGTGGCCTGCAGCGGCATTTCTTCGGCGTTCTGCAGGACCGGCGAGTCGATATGCACCCACTGCATGAGTTCGTGAGCGGGGATGCGGCGCAGTCGCGGCTCGCTCGCAAATTCGAGTTCGGCGGTACCGGCAGGAAAGGATTCGGTCGCCGGACGATACGCCACCGACAGTGCCGTAGTCTCGGTTGGCGCGGTCGGTGCCAGGCCGGGTGCTGCTAGCAGCGCGTTGATGAGTGTCGACTTGCCGCGGTTCATTTCGCCAACGACCACGACCGAGGCGGGAACGCCGCTGGACTGCTTGACCATGCGCGCAATCGCCGAGAACTCAGTGCCGAGGTTCTGCTCTTTTGCGGCGACCGCGAGCGCGCGAAATGCCGCGGTCGCAGAGTTGTCCTTGCGAGGCGCGGTTTTCGCCGTTTCGGTCGAAGTCATACGTTCAAACGTAAACGGTCTGATCGATTGCGACCACTTCGCGAGGCAGATCTTCACGGAGTTCAAACTGCCGACGGATGCCCATGCACCAAACGACCTACGTCGATGACCGAAGGATTCCGCACCAAACCGGAGGCGGCGTTATTGTGGCTAGCGCTGTTCGATGACGCGGGCGCCGAGCACCGGCCCGCTTGCCCGCACGACTCGGTGGCCCGCATCCGCAAACCGTGTCGCCAAGGCATCGGCAGCCGCAGCGTTCTCGGCCAGGAAAGCCAAGGTTGGCCCCGATCCCGACACAATGCCCGCGAGTGCCCCCTGCGTCTCGCCGAATTCAAGTGCCTCGGCCAGGTCAGGCCGCAGGCCGAGCGCCGGAGCTTGCAGATCGTTGTCGAGGGCCTGCGCGAGGGCATGCACATCGCCACCACGCAGTGCCAACACCGCGTCTTCGGCAACTTCGGGTTCGGCCGCAACACTCAGGTGTGCGCGGTGCCGGGCACGATGCTCATCGAGCGCCCGGTACGTTGCCGGTGTCGACATGCCCTCGTCGCTGAGGCGCAGCACCCATTCGAAGGTGCCACTCACCATGGTTGGTGCGAGCGAGTCACCGCGGCCGGTGCCGATGGCGACTCCCCCAAGAATGGCAAACGGCACATCGCTGCCGAGCGTGGCGCCGAGCGCCAGCAGGTCTTCGTTGGTGAGGTTGGTCCCCCACAACCGGTCGCAGGCAATCAGCGTTGCCGCCGCATCCGCCGAACCGCCGCCCATACCGCCAGCAATCGGCACATGCTTGGTGATGGTCAGCGCTACGCCCTGCTCGGTGCCGGTAAATTCGGCCAGCGCACGCGCGGCACGAATCGCGAGGTTGTCCTCGCCGCAGCTGAGTTCGTCGGTAGGAATGGAACCGGATGCGTATTGCAACGAGATCTCGTCGGCTGCCACCGCCCGCACATGTTCGTACAAATCCAGCGCCATGAACGTGGTCGCCAGCGGGTGATACCCGTCATCGGCAAGCGCACCAACGGCAAGCGTGACGTTGACTTTGCCGGGTGCGACGGCGACAACTTCGCGCAGCGGTGTGGTTTCGGCAGCCATGACATTCACTGTATCGGCCCTCGGCTACGAGCATCTGTAACGCGACAGTTAACGCGACTGCACGCTCGCGAGTCGCACAAAGTCATCAAGCACCAGGGCCTCGCCACGAGCCGTCGAGTCGATGCCCGCAGCCTCGAGCGCGGCGGATGCGGCAGCAGCGTCGGCGAAGCAGCTCGCGACCGCCTGTCGCAGCATCTTGCGGCGCTGACCAAATGCGGCGTCAACGAGGGCAAAGACGCGCCTGCGCAGATCGTCGTCACCGGGAAGTTCGTCGTGCGCTTCAAACGCGACTAGCACCGAGTCAACATTCGGAACGGGCCAGAAGACGGAACGTCCGACGAGCCCCGCCGTGCGCATCCGCCCGTACCAGGCAGCTTTCACACTGGGCGCACCGTAGACCTTCGAACCGGGTGTTGCGGCCAAGCGTTCGCCGACTTCGCGCTGCACCATGACCACGCCGCGGCGCAGCGACGGTACGCGCTCGAGCAGGTGCAAGAGCACCGGCACCGAGACGTTGTAGGGCAGGTTGGCCACGACCGCGACGGGAACGCCTTCGACCTGTTCGACCAGCAGTGCATCGGATTCGATGACCTCGAGGTTTGCGGCAGCATCGGGCGCGAGGCGGGCAACCGTGTTCGGCAGCTGCTTCGCCAAACGCGTGTCGATCTCAATGGCGGTGACGCGGGCATCGGCTTCGAGCAGCGCCAAGGTCAGCGACCCGAGTCCGGGGCCAACTTCGATGACGTGTTCGCCCGGTTGTACTCCGGCGGTTTTGACGATGCGGCGCACGGTGCCGTGATCGTGCACGAAGTTCTGCCCGAGTTTCTTTGTGGGGTGCACATCGAGCTGCGCGGCAAGCTCACGCACGAGTGCTGGGCCCAGGAGTTCAACAGTCGCCACGCTAGCTCCCTCGCTTCGTGTCGTGCTGCCAGGCAGCGCGCTGCTCGGGATCGAACGGGCCGTACAGCTCGAGCGTGTTCTTGGCGATTTGCGCCGCAAACTCGTCTTCGTCGATTCCGAGTTCGGCGGCCATGAATCGCAGAGTCACCGGAATCAGATACGGCGCGTTGGGCCGACCTCGGAACGGGACCGGCGTGAGGAACGGCGCATCGGTTTCCACCAGGATGCGCTCCAGCGGCACGACCTTGAGTGCGTCGCGCAGGTTCTGGGCGTTCTTAAACGTGACGTTTCCGGCGAACGAGCAGTACCAGCCTTCGTCGGCGGCGATGCGGCCGAGCGACTCATCGCCCGAGAAACAGTGGAAAACGGTGCCCTCCGGCGCCCCGACGCGGCGCAGCGTGGCCACGACTTCGTCATGCGCCTCACGGTCATGAATCTGCACCGGCAGGCCACGACGTTTGGCAATGTCGATGTGCGCTTCGAACGATTCGTATTGCGCAGCGATCGGGCCGTCACCTTCGGTGCGGAAGAAATCAAGCCCGGTTTCACCGATTGCCGCGACCCGCGCATCGGCCGCGAGTTCGTCGATGGCCGCGATGCCCGCATCCAGCTCGCCTGCGGCAGCAAAGTGCGGGGCCTCGTTCGGGTGAATCGCGACGGCGGCGAGCAATTTCGGCGATTGGTTGGCTGCCCACACCTGCCAGCGGCTCGACGACACATCGCCGCCGACGGTGATGGCACCGGCAATGCCGACCGACTCGGCCAGGCGTACGTGTTCGTCGATGGTGAGCCCTTGCTCACCATCTTCGATTTCGAGGTGGGTGTGGTTGTCGTAGCACGGGATGCGCAGCGGTTCGGGCAGGTCGGGATAGTTGAGGTCTCGACGGTGACCCGTTTCGGCCGTGGCGGCACGGCGAGTTGGATGCGTGTGGTCGGCAGCGTGCTCAGCCATACGGCGCCCTACTGTTGTTCGGTTTCGATGCGTGGGAACAGCGGCGCGAGCTCGCCAACGCGACCGGTTGAAGGCCAGTTGAGCGCGTCGGCCGGTGCGATCGCGTCGACGGTGCCTTCGGCACCGAGCCCGGTCCACAGCTTTGCTGCGGTTTCTGGCATGACCGGGTTGATGAGCACGGCAAGGACGCCGACGCCGCGAAGCGCGGTGTCGAGCACTGCGGCGAGACGGTCGCGGTTCGCTTCGTCCTTCGCGAGCTTCCACGGTTCTTGCTCGGTGATGTACAGGTTGAGTGCGTCAACGAGCTTCCAGGTCGCGGCGAGCGCCTGGTCGATCGCGAATTCGTCAATGGCAGCGTCGGCAGTGCGGATGCTTTCGGCAGCGATGTTGAGCAGCTGTTCGTCGTCAACGTGCTGCTGAATCTCGGTGGGCAGCTCGCCACCAAAGTACTTGTTCACCATTGCGATCGTGCGCGAGGCGAGGTTGCCGAGGCCGTTGGCGAGCTCAGCGTGGTAGCGAGCGTGAATGTCTTCCCACGAGAACGAACCATCGTGGCCGAAACGAATCGCGCGCATGAAGTAGTACCGGAACGCATCCGCACCGAACGTCTTGGTGATTTCAGCCGGCTCGATACCGGTGAGCTTCGACTTCGACATCTTCTCGCCGCCAACGAGCAGCCAGCCGGTCGCGTAAACGCGCTTCGGCGGCTCGATGCCCGCAGCCATAAGCAGGGCAGGCCAAATAATGGCGTGGAAGCGCAGAATGTCCTTACCGACGATGTGGTTCGCCGGCCAGTAGCGTTCGGTGCCGCCTTCGACGGTCGAGAGCGCCGAGAGGTAGTTGAGCAGGGCGTCAACCCACACGTAAACCACGTGCGAGTCGTCCCACGGCACCTTGACACCCCAGTCGAAGCTGGTGCGCGAAATCGAGAGGTCGAGCAGGCCCGAGCGTACGAAGCTCAGCACCTCGTTGCGAGCCGATTCGGGCTGCACGAACTTGGGGTTGGCCTCGTAAAACTCGAGCAGGCGGTCTTGGAATTCCGACAGCTTGAAGAAGTAGTTGCGTTCGCGCATCAGCTCCATGGGCTTGGAGTGAATGGCGCAGACCTTCTTGCCTTCGTAGTCGCCGGTGCCGTCAACAATCTCGGCCTCGGGCTTGAACTCTTCACAGCCCACGCAGTAGAGCGCTTCGAATTCGTCTTCGTAGATGTAGCCGTCGTTGTTGAGTTTGCTCAAGAAGTCGGCAACAAAGGTTTCGTGGCGGTCTTCGGTGGTACGGATGAAGTCATCGTTCGAGAGGTTGAGCGTCTCGAGCACCGGGCGCCAGGCACCGTCAACGAGCTTGTCGGCCCACTCGCGGGGCGTCATGTTGTTGGCGATCGCCGAACGCATGATTTTCTGACCGTGTTCGTCGGTTCCGGTGAGGAACCAGGTGTCTTCACCGCGCTGCTGGTGCCAGCGTGCGAGCACGTCGGCAGCGACCTGTGCGTAGGCGTGCCCAATGTGGGGCACGTCGTTCACGTAGAAAATTGGAGTGGTGACGTAGAAAGATTCGCCGGATGCCATACCTGCCAGTCTACCGAGCGCGCGCTGGTGCGTGTGCCACCGGTACGTTTCTGGTTACGACATGGGTCGTACGGATGATGTTGGCCGGGTTTCGCAGCAGCGTTAGGTGGCTACCGGGCCTGGGTTGTCGGCGGATCGTTTGGCGAGCGCGGCTTCGTAAAGCTCACGCTTGCGCAGCCCGGTTTGTTCGGCGATTCGGGATGCGGCGACCTTGAGCGGGGTGCCTGCCGCAACCAATTCGACGACCTGCGCGACGGCTGCATCCGGATCAATCTCGACAGGTTGCGCACCCGCGAGCACGATGACGATCTCGCCGCGCACGCCCTCGGCCGCCCATTCGGCAGCGGCCTGGCAGCTGCCACGCATGATTTCTTCGTGCAGCTTGGTGAGTTCGCGACACACGGCGATGCGCCGTGCTGGCCATGCCTGGGCGAATGCTTGCAGGGTGGCCGCGAGGCGGTGCGGCGACTCGTACATGACGGCGGTGCGCGGCTCGTCTTGCAATAGCGCGATGAGTTGTTGCCGCTCACCGTGTTTGCGTGGCACAAAGCCTTCGAAGGTGAACCGGTCGGTTGGCAGGCCGGAAACAGCCAGGGCGGTGATGACCGCGGTTGGCCCCGGTGCCGAGGTCACCGTGATGCCACGATCGGCGCAGGCCCGGACCACACGGAAACCGGGGTCGGAGATCGCGGGCATGCCCGCATCCGACACCAACACCACGTCGTGTGTTTCGGCGAGGTCGGCGATCTCGTTAGCGGCTTCGTGTTCGTTATGCTCGTGCAGCGCGATGAGCCGCGGACGGTGGTCGATCTGCAGCAATTGCAGCAGCTTCGCCGTCGTTCGGGTGTCTTCGCAGGCAACGATTTCGGCGTTGCCGAGCACCTCGCGCAGACGCGACGAGGCGTCGGCAAGGTTGCCGATTGGGGTTCCGGCGAGGATCAGCACGGCGGGTTACTTCCAGCCCTTGAGCCAGTGCGTGAGCTCGAAATACGGCTCTGGAATGCGCATACCGGTCCACGTTGGGTAGAAGAATGCCGAAACGAGAATCACCACGACGAAGAACCCGGCAACGATGTTAATCATGCGCGTTCGGTCTCGCCGGTCGTCGGTGGGTTTACCCAACACCGTTTGGATGGCGTAGGCGCTTGCAAGCAGCATGAACGGCAGCCAGGCGATGACGTAGAAGTGGTAAACCGAGGTGCGGCCGGTGAGCAGCCACGGCAGGTAGCCGGCAAAGTAGCCGACGAGAATTGCCGCGTACTGCCAGGTCGGCTTCACGAACATGAGCATCAGCAGGAACATGATCGAGATGGTGCCGAGCCAGAAAATGATCGGGTTCGAGATCGAGGTCACGGCTTCGACGCAGCGCACGTCCATGCATTCCGGCGCAGTACCGGCCTCAATGTAGTTGTAGCTGAATGCCGTTGGACGCAGTAGGAACGGCCACTCCCACGGGCTCGAGTTGTACGGGTGGCCGGCGCTCAGCCGCGAGTGGAACTCGAGAATTTGAGTCTGGTAGCTCATGAAGTGTTCCCACGAGAGCTTCAACCAGTCCCAAAGGCTGCCATTACCGTCCCACACGCCGGTCGCGACGATGCCGTTGTACCCCTTACCGGTAATGAACCAACCGGCGTAGCTCAGCAGGTACAGAATGCCCGTGAGCGGGATGGTGAGCAGGAACGAAACCGGGCCCTGCTTCAATACCGCGCCGGAGAGCCACTGGGTGATGCCTGCTTCTTTGCGCGTTGCCGCATCCAGCGCAATGGTGAACAGGCAGAAGAATGCGAGGAAGTACAGACCAGACCACTTGACCGCGATGCAGCAGGCAAGTGCGGCTGCGGCAGCAATTAGCCAGGGACGACGCCACAGAACGGGTCCCCAGTCCGGCCCGGTTGGGCGTTCCTTCGGTGCGTTGACGGTAAACGACCACTTGCTCGGGGTGTTCTCGAGCGGTACGGACGGGTCCTTCGCGTGTTCGCGGATGCGCCATTGCCGCACCCATTCGAGGATCTGTGTTCGTTGTGTGTCTCGATCGCGCAGGATGAAGTAGAAGCCCAGCAGCGCGAAGAACATGACGAAAACGTCAAGAATCGACACGCGGCTAACAACGATGGCGTGACCGTCAATGGCGAGGAACGCCGCGGGAATCGCGGCCATGGCAACTGTGCGGAAGAGCTGGCGACCAACGAGGTAGAGCAGTGGTACGGCCAGAGTGCCAAAGATTGCGACGGCGGCGCGCCACGCGAAGACATTCTCGGCACCAAAGATGTGGATGCCCCAACCGATGAGATATTTACCCAGCGGTGGATGAACGACATACGAAGGGTCTTGTCGATACGCGTCGTGGTTGCCGGCTTCCCAGAGTTTGCCCTGTTCTTCGGGCCATTCCGCCTCGTAGCCGAGGTTTGAAAGCGTCCACCCGTCCATGACGTAGTAGACCTCGTCGAAGACGATGCGCCCCGGCTCACCGAGCCGGATGAACCGCACGAGCGCCGCAATCAGGGTGATGACCCCGACAATGATCCACTCGGTTCGGCGGCGGCCCTGGTCGGTTGCGTTCCAGCGTTGCCATAGGTCGTCGGCCCATGAGCCGGTCGGCGGGTTGAACCGTGTCGAACCCGCGCGTGTGGTTGCGGCGCGAACACTGCTGGATTTGCGAGTCTCGGAAGGTTGGCGAGTCTCGGATGCGTCACGAGTCGCCGTGGTTGAGGCTGGCTTCGATGGGGCTGGCACCCGTCCATCGTATTGGTTCGATGCGTAGCTGACTGGAAATCCTGTTCACCTATCGGATACCCGTACCGAAAATCCCTCGTCATGTGTACGGCTGTCTGCAGATGCTGCGGGCAATCCCTGCGGGCGCCTGCACCCGAAACCTGTCGCACTCGCGAGCGGCACCGCATCCGGACCGGCAACCGCCGCTCGGCGCATGTCTCAGTAGAATTGCGCTTGGCATGTCTGAACGTTCGATTCATTTCCCCGAGCATCTCCCCGTATCGCAGCGACGTGAGGAGATTGCCTCCGCAATCGCCGAACACCAGGTCGTGATCGTTGCCGGTGAAACGGGTTCGGGTAAAACCACCCAGCTGCCAAAGATCTGTCTCGAGCTTGGCCGCACCGCCATCGGCCACACGCAGCCACGACGAATCGCCGCGCGCACGATTGCGGAGCGCGTTGCCGCAGAACTCGGTAGCGAAGTCGGTGACCTTGTCGGCTACCAGGTGCGATTCACCGACGAGTCCTCGGCCGACACCAAGATCAAGTTGATGACCGACGGCATCCTGCTCGGCGAACTTCGCCGAGACCGGTTACTGCGCCGCTACGACACGATCATCATCGACGAAGCGCACGAGCGCTCCCTCAATATTGACTTTC
Organism: [Zimmermannella] bifida NBRC 103089; assembly: GCF_001570925.1. Taxonomy (GTDB): domain Bacteria; phylum Actinomycetota; class Actinomycetes; order Actinomycetales; family Microbacteriaceae; genus Gulosibacter; species Gulosibacter bifidus. The sequence goes on along the minus strand of NZ_BCSP01000003.1, from coordinate 259,092 downwards.
TACTCGGGTATCTGCGCCGACTGCTGCCGAAGCGCCCCGACCTCAAAGTGATTGTGACCTCGGCCACCATCGATCCCGAGTCATTCTCAAAGCACTTTGCCGACGCACCAATTATTGAAGTGTCAGGCCGCACCTTCCCGGTCGAAGTGCGCTATCGGCCGCTCGTACCCGATGCGGTATCCGGTGACGACCACGATGTCGACGGCGACGCGAGTGACGCGGTACTCGCCCAGGAACGCGACCTGTTCACGGGAATCATCGCGGCGCTGCGAGAGCTCGAGGCCGAAGCCGACGGCGACGTGCTGGTGTTTCTTCCGGGTGAGCGCGAGATTCGGGATGCGGAAGACGCGATTCGCGGTTCGCTCACGGGACGTGCCCGCGAGACCACCGAAGTCGTTCCGCTCTACGGTCGGCTCAGCGCCCGCGACCAGCACCGGGTCTTCGAAGCCTCGCGCACACCCGGAATCCGCCGCCGCGTCGTGCTCGCCACGAACGTGGCCGAGACCTCACTTACGGTGCCGGGTATCGCCTACGTTATCGACTCGGGTCTGGCGCGCATTTCGCGCTACTCCACCCGAGCCAAAGTGCAACGGCTACCGATCGAGGCGATCAGCCAGGCGTCGGCGAACCAGCGTTCGGGACGCTCCGGACGCACCCGCGATGGCATCGCCATCCGCCTCTATTCCGAGCAGGATTTCGCGCGGCGCCCCGAATACACCGACCCCGAGATTCTGCGCACCAATCTCGCCAGCGTGCTGCTGCAAATGGCGTCGCTGCAACTCGGTGAAATCAGCGACTTCCCGTTCCTCACTCCCCCAGATCAGCGTGGTGTCAAAGACGGCCTCGATCTACTCACCGAACTCGGTGCGATTCGTCGCACACGCGGGAATAGCAAGCGCGGTGCGAGCACACAGCGTTCGAGTAAGTCGGTCGGGGCCGGTCAGGATGCGGCACCCGCCTCACGCGGGGGCGTGGCACTCACGCGGGTTGGTCGCGACCTGGCCAAGCTCCCCATCGACCCCCGCTACGGGCGCATGGTGGTTGCCGCTCGTGAACACGACGTTGCGCGCGAAGTCCTCATCATCGTCGCCGGTCTCACGGTGCCCGACATCCGCGAACGCCCGCTCGAACACCGCGCACACGCCGACCAGCTCCACGCCAGGTTCCGCGACCCGAGCAGTGATTTCTTCACGCTGCTGAATATCTGGAACTACCTCGAAGACCGCTCGCACGAGCTCGGATCCTCGGCGTTCCGCAAGCTGTGCCGCGCCGAGTACCTCAACATGGTGCGCTTCCGCGAATGGCAGGACCTGTTCCGCCAGCTGCGCGAACTCGCAACGCCCCTGGGACTCAAGCTGCACCGCCCACCCAAGCGCACCGCATCCGCGCCCGATACTGCCAAAACCGACGACGCTGCCGTATCGCGACCGCACACGAACGAGCCCGGCGCCAACGCCGATGCCGTGCACAAGGCGCTGCTGACCGGGCTGCTCAGCCACATTGGCGTGTACGACAAGCAGCGCCGCGACTTCCAGGGCGCCCGCAACACCCGCTTTCGCGTATTCCCTGGCTCCGGGCTCGCGAAAGCGGCACCGGATGCGGTCATGGCCGCCGAACTCGTCGAAACCTCGCAACTGTTCGCCCGCACCGTCGCCAAGATCGACCCGGCCTGGGCCGAGCAGCTCGCCGGTGACCTCGTTAAACGACAGCACGGCGAACCACACTGGGAACGCAAGCAGGGCCAGGCAGTCACCAACGAAACGGTGACGCTCTACGGCGTTCCGCTCGTGCGCGATCGACGCATCGGATTCGCGCGCATCAACCCGCAGTGGAGCCGCGATCTGTTCCTTCGACACGCACTGGTCGAAGGCGATTGGAACGCGAATTACCCGTTCGACCGCGCCAACCGGCAGCTGCGGCGCCAGCTCGAAGAACTCGAAGAACGCACCCGCCAACGCGGGCTCATCGAAGACGACGAACGCATCCTCGAATTCTTTGACGAACGCATCCCACAAACCGTCGTATCGCAGCCCACCTTCGACAAATGGTGGCGCGAAGCGCGCGAGCACCAACCGAAACTGCTCAACCTGACCCGCGCCGACCTGCTCGACAACGACGCCGACACCGTCGATGAAACCGCGTTCCCCCGCTATTGGCAACACGGCGAGCAGCGACTCAAACTGCAATACAAGTTCGACCCAAACGCGCCCGATGACGGGGTCACGGCCATCGTGCCGCTACCGCTCTTGGCCATGCTCGAACCCGAGGGCTTCGACTGGCAGGTGCCGGGGCTGCGCGCCGAACTCGTCACCGCACTCCTGCGCACGCTTCCCAAAGCAACACGACGAAACTTCGTTCCCGCAGCCGATTGGGCCGCGCGCCTGCTCGCGCTCCTGGGCGACGTGCATCCACACACCGGCACGCAGCCATCGGGCACCATTACCGGCACGCTCCACGAACACATGCAGCGCGAAGCGGGCATGCGCTTCGACGAGGCCGAATTCGACCTCGAACGGGTTCCTGCACACTTGCGGATGCGGTTCCGTGTCGTTGACGATCGCGGTCGCGAACTCGGGGTTGGTATGAACCTGTCTGCCCTGCAACAGCGCCTTAAGCGCGCGAGCGAAGCTGCGCTGGTGCATGCCATTCCGACCAACGCCGATGCCGGGCGCCATGGCGCTGCCACGCGTGGCGGATCCGGCAGCAAGCACCGTGACTCGGCCGGGACTGCTGCAGCTCAGCATGCCGCCAGCGTCTCCGAACAGCAGGACGTCACCGCCTGGCCCGCCGATTCCCTACCTGAATCGTTCGACATTCGCCGCAAACACGGCGTCATCCGTGCCTGGCCGACGCTCAAGCTGCGCGACCCCGCGCATCCGGCAACCAGCAAGATCGACCTCGTGCTCGCCACCACCGCCGCCGACCAAGCCCGCGAACACGATCGCGCCGTCGCCGCGCTGCTGGCACGCTCGGTGCCATCGCCCGCGAGCTACGTGCAGGCGCACCTCACTGCGTCCGAAAAGCTCGCGCTCGCGGCAAGCCCCTACCCATCGGTCAATGCGCTCATCGACGATGTGTTGTTCGCGCTCGCGGTTCCTGCAATACCTGAGACGAGCATCCGTACCCGGGCCGAATTCGACCGAGTGCGGGATGCATTCAATGCCGGTCTCGTCGACGCCATGTTCGAAGCGGTCAAGGGCGTCGCCCAGGTACTCACCGCCCAGCGCGAAGCGCTCGCGGCCATGAAACGCACCAACGCGCTGGCGTTCTTGGGATCGCTGACCGATATGCGCGAGCAGTTGGATGCCTTGATCTTCAACGGGTTCATCTCGCGCACGGGTATCGCGCGGCTCCCCCACCTGCAGCGGTATCTGCGGGCGATCTCGTACCGCTGCGAACGCCTCTCGCAGAATGCGGCAACCGAACGCGCTGGGTCGCTCGAGATGGTGACCGCACTCGCGCTGTATCGAGAAGCCGGGGGCACCTTGCCGCCGGAACCCGATGCATCCGCCACGATGTGTGACGCGCGGTGGATGCTCGAGGAATTGCGCGTAAGTCTGTTTGCGCAGCAGCTCGGTACCGCAACGCCCGCCTCACTCAAACGCCTGCGCAAGCTGCTGGCGTAGCCGCTGCCGATTGCGGCGAAACACCTGCAGATTGTGGTCGGGAGCTGGCGACAACGGTTCCGGCCAAATATACGGTGGGCCCGCGCCATCTGGCGCGAGCCCACCGCAGTAATTGCATAACCGCTTGCGTTACAGCACCTTCGAGAGGAAGTCCTTGGTGCGTTCGTGCTGCGGGTTGTCGAAGAGTGTTGCCGGGTCGCCCGACTCCACGACGACTCCCCCGGCCATGAATACCACGCGGTCGGCGACTTCGCGCGCGAAGCCCATTTCGTGCGTCACCAGCACCATGGTCATGCCGGATGCGGCCAGGTCGCGGATAACCTGCAGCACCTCACCAACCATTTCGGGGTCGAGTGCACTCGTGGCCTCGTCAAAGAGCATGATGCCCGGGCGCATCGCCAGCGCACGTGCGATGGCCACGCGCTGCTTTTGCCCACCGGAAAGCTGTGCCGGACGCGCATCGGCTTTGTCGCCGAGACCCACGCGCTCGAGCAATTGCTTGCCGCGTTCGCGTGCCTCGGCCCGGTCCATCTTTTTGGTTTCTTGCGGCGCGAGCGCGACATTGTCGAGCACGGTCATGTTCGGGAAAAGGTTGAAGTGCTGGAAGACCATGCCGATCTTCTGACGCAGCCGGTCGAGCGCATTGCCGGTTGCCGCGGCAATGTTCTCGCCGTTAATCAGTACCTCACCCGAAGTGGTTTCTTCGAGTCGGTTCAGGCAGCGCAAGAGCGTCGACTTACCCGATCCCGAGGGGCCGATCACGGCTACGACTTCACCGTTGCCGATTTCGAGGTCGATGCCCTTGAGCACCTCATTGTCGCCGAACGACTTGTGCAGGTTTTTCACCTGGATCGGTGGCAGCGCCTCGTCGATGACGGTGATCGGCGTGGTGTAGACGGCTTTCTCTGAGAATGATTCGTTGTTCGCCATGATTTCGCCTTACTTGTTGAACTTGCGGTCGACCCAGTTGCTGAGCGCGGTCAGCAGCCAAATCACGACAAAGTAGATGAACGCAACGGTGATCCAGATTTCAAACGACTTGAAGTTCTCGGCGATCACGATGCGGCCCTGGTAGGTGAGTTCGGCAAAGCCGAGCACCGACAGCAGCGAGGTGTCCTTAAGCGTCATGATGAACTGGTTGATCAGGTTCGGGGTCATGATCTTGAATGCCTGCGGCATCACGACCTTGCGCATCGACGAACCCCAGCTCATGCCGAGCGAGCGCGATGCTTCCATTTGGCCTGGATCTACAGACTGCACGCCGCCGCGCACAACCTCGGTAATGTACGCACCCGCATTCAGCGAGAGCGTAATCACGCCCGCCGTCAACGCATCCAAATTGATGCCGAGCGCTGCGGGCACACCGAAGTAAAAGAAGAACGCCTGCACGATGACCGGCGTGCCGCGGAAGATGTTCACATAGACGGATGCGAGCCCGCGCAGGATGCGGTTATCCGACAGTTTCAGGATGCCGAAGACAATACCGAGGATCATCGCGAAGAAGATCGACAGTACCGTCGCCAGCATCGTCAGCAGCAGGCCGTGCATCAGCGACGGCCAGGCCTTCACCACGACGTCGAAGAAGCCGTTGGCGGCCTGCTCCTGTTCCGTCTTCAAGTAGCGATCGATGATCTGCTGGTACGCACCGGACTCCTTCGCTTCCTTGAGTCCGTCGTTGTACATCTTGATGAGTTCGGGGTTCTTGCCCTTGAGCGTCGCGAATCCGTATTCGGTGGATTCGCCGGGCTCACCGGCAATCTTGAGGTCGAGGTTGCCGACCTTGATGCCGTACTTCAGGACCGGCTCGTCTTCAAACGCCGCGGCTGAGTTGCCGTTCGTGACGTCGTTGTACATATCAGCCGAGTCGCCGAAGCCGTTGACGGTGAAGCCGTGCTTCTTCGCGAGTTCTTCGGCGTAGTCGTAGCCGGTGGTGCCGGTCTTGGCAGCGACCGACTGGCCCTTGAGGTCAGCGTAGGTCTCGATGTCGCTGTCTGGTTTAACGGCCATAACGGGTGCCGATTCGAAATACGGATCGGCGTAGTCGAACGTCTGCTTGCGTTCATCCGTAATGCCCATACCCGCGGTGATGCCGTCAGCCTGGCCGGACTTCACCGCGTTGAGTGCACCGTCAAAACCGATCGGCTTGAGTTCGACTTCAAATCCCTGGTTCGCGGCGATCGCCTTGAGCAGGTCGAGGTCGATACCGACGTACTCGCCGTCCTGTTTGAACACGAATGGCGCGAACGTGGTGTCGGTAGCGATCGTGAACTTGCCGTTGGTGACCGGGGTGTCGGTTTTGAAATTCGGGTTGTTCGGCAGCTCACCGGGCTTACCCGGGTCGAGCTGTTCGTTGCCCAGCGCGGCCTGACCGTTACCGACGGTCTTCGCGTCCGGGGCATTTTCGCCGAGGTACTCGTCGAGAACCTTCTGGTACTTGCCGCTGTCAATCAGGTTCTTCAGTCCCTGGTTGAACGCCTTGACGAGGTCTTCGTTCTTGCCCTTCGCAACACCCATGCCGTAGCTGGATGCAGCTTCCTTTTCGCCGACGACTTCGAGACCGGCGCTACCTGTCTTGATGGCGTAGGCGAGGATCGGGTAGTCGTCGAACGTGGCCACAGAATTACCGCTGGTGACGTCGTTATACGCATCAGCCGCATCCTGAAAACCGGTGACTTTAAAACCGTACTCCTTGCCGAGGTCTTCGGCGAAGGCAAAGCCTTCGGTACCGGTCTTCGCCGAAACCGTCTTGCCCTTGAGGTCTTCAAACGACTTGATGCTGGTGTCGCCCTTGGCAACAGCCATCTGGATACCCGAATCAAAGTACGGGTTCGAGAAGTCGAAGCTCGCCTTGCGTTCTTCGGTGATGCTCATTCCCGCCATAACGGCGTCGGCCTGGTTCGACTGCACTGCAGAGAGTGCGCCGTCAAACCCGAGCACGTCGATTTCGACGTTGAAGCCCTGGTCCTTGGCAACGGCCTTAATGAGGTCAATGTCGATGCCGCGGAGTTGGCCGTCCTTCTCGAATTCGAAGGGCGCCCACGTGGTGTCGGTCGCAATGGTGTAGGTCTTACCTTCAACCTCGGGGATTTTGTCGCCCTCGGCTTGCGCGGCGGGGGCCTCGGCGGCGTGCTGGTCCGATCCCGGGGTGGCGTACGCATTGCTGGCTCCGCCGACGGTGGCGAAGCTGAGCATCATGATGAGTGCGAACGCGACTCCCAGAACGAGTGGACTGCAATTACGGCGCCAGGCAGCAACAACGCTTCGTACAGCGTCCATGAGACTTCCTTCTGTCGTCGTTGGCAGTGGGGGTAAACCGTTCATCGAAACTGAATCGATTTCAGTTTCTCGGTGCATCCACTATACAAACCACATGCAACGGGGCGGTCGGCTGGATGCGGCAGCTTGCGCGAGGATGCGCAAGGAAACGGATTCGCACCCGGTCTGAGTGAACAGAGCGGGTGCGAATCGTGGTGCCAACGGCTGCGGGTTTAGAAGTCCCAGTCCTCGTCTTCGGTGTTTTCGGCCTTGCCGATGACGTAGCTCGAGCCCGAGCCCGAGAAGAAGTCGTGGTTCTCGTCGGCGTTGGGTGACAGTGCCGAGACAATCGCGGGGTTCACGTTGGTCATTTCGGCCGGGAACATCGGCTCGTAGCCGAGGTTCATTAGCGCCTTGTTCGCGTTGTAGTGCAGGAACTTCTTGACGTCTTCAGACCAACCGACACCGTCGTAGAGGTCGTGGGTGAACGCCACTTCGTTCTCGTAGAGGTCGTAGAGCAGCGAGAACGTCCAGTCCTTCAGCTCGTCACGACGCTCCTGCGATTCACGCTCGAGGCCCTGCTGGTACTTGTAGCCGATGTAGTAGCCGTGTACCGCTTCGTCACGAATGATCAGGCGGATGAGGTCGGCCGTGTTCGTGAGCTTGGCGTGCGCCGACCAGTACATCGGCAGGTAGAAGCCCGAGTAGAAGAGGAACGACTCGAGCAGCGTCGAGGCAACCTTCTTCTTCAGCGGGTCTTCGCCGTTGTAGTACTCCATGATGATCTGCGCCTTGCGCTGCAAGAACGTGTTCTCGCGCGACCAGCGGAACGCCTCATCGATCTGCGGGGTGTTCGCCAGCGTCGAGAAGATCGACGAGTAGCTCTTGGCGTGCACCGATTCCATGAACGCGATGTTCGTGTATACGGCTTCTTCGTGAAGCGTGGTGGCATCCGGCACCAGGCGCAGCGCACCAACTGTTCCCTGCACCGTGTCAAGCAGCGTCAGCCCGGTAAACACGCGCATCGTCAGCGTCTGCTCTTCTTCGGTAAGCGTCGCCCACGACTGGATGTCGTTCGACAGCGGCACCTTTTCGGGCAGCCAGAAGTTATTGGTCAGGCGGTTCCAAACTTCGAGGTCCTTGTCGTCCTCGATTCGGTTCCAATTGATCGCTTCAACCACACTGTTGTGTGGCTCTGGCCGAGTCTGTTCAGTCATCATGATGCGATTGTGTCCTCTCAAACAACGTTCTCCCTAGGGTAGGACGAATTCGTTTCGGAGGCCTGGGCGAGTCGAGACGAATCCACCTCGTACGCTCACAGCCGAATCGTCACCGCATCCGCACCGTACTGGCCGCGTGCCAGACCACGTACCTACCGCTACGAGTCGAAGCCGAGCCCAAGCGCATCCATCGTTTTGAGCCACACATTGCGCTTGCCGGTGGCGTCTTCGCGCGCCATCGACCACTGCGTCAGCCCAATACCGATTGCGCGAACCGGCTCTGGCGGGAACGGCAGTGGCTTGCGGCGAATCATGTCGAGTTCAGTGCGCTCGGTGGTTACACCTTCGAGCAGGTCGAGCATGACGTTCGCACCGAAGCGGGTTGCGGCAACACCAAGGCCAGTGAAACCAATCGCGTAGGCAATGCGCCCCTTGGCGAGCGTGCCGGCCGTCACACAGAACTGCGTCGACGAGTCGATCATGCCGCCCCACTGGTGCGTGAACCCGATGTGGGCAAGCTGCGGGTAGGTCTCGCGGAAGTTGCGCTCGAGCTGCGCAAACGTCGCCTCGCGCTGCGTGAATCGCTCGCCTCGCTGCGAGCCGTAGCGGTAGATCGCGTCGTAACCGCCCCAGAGGATGCGGCCGTCGTCGGTCTTGCGGTAGTAGTGAAAGCGGTTGCCGGCATCGGAGCAGCCCTCATTGCCGGTCCAACCGATCGCTTCGAAGTCGTCGTCGCTGAGCGGCTCGGTCATGAGCGCGTAGTCGTAAACGGGCACGGTTACCAGCGACAGTCGCTTGCGCAGGGCCGGGTAGACGTTGGTCGCCAAGACGGCCTGCTCTGCCGCGACTTCGCCAATGTCGCTGATGGCGCGAACGCCGTGTTCGTCATCGTTGAGCTTGCGCACCACGGTGTGTTCGAAAATGTCGACGCCGAGTTCCATGGCGGCGTCGGCGAGGCCGCGAACGAGTTTGTATGGATCGACCGTGGCGACTTCGGGCTGGAACATCGCCGCGAGGTATTCCGGCGACTTGGTGACTTCGTGGATGCGCGCGGGCGGGATGAACTCAGCCGCTTCGCCGTACTTCAGGCACTCATCCACCCCGGCTTCGAGGTCGGCTACCTGCGATTCGGTGCGGGCGAAGCACAGCGCGCCCGATTCATCCCAATCGCAGTCGATGCCGAGGTCGCGAATGTCCTGTTCCATTTCGCGGAAGTTTTCGCGGCTGATACGCACGATATCGCTGGCCTGTTCGGGCCAGCGCGATGCCACATTGCCCATGCCGTGGCCGATGCTCGGCTCAACGAACCCGCCGTTACGGCCGCTCGCGGCAAAGCCAATCGTGTTGCCTTCCAACACCACGACGCGACGCTGCCGGTCGCGCCGCTTCGCGAGAATCGCGGTCCACAGTCCGGTGTAACCACCGCCGATGATCACCAGGTCGGCGGTGATCTTGCCGTTGAGTCGCGGCTGCGGGGCCCGGGTCGGGGCGCGGTCGGTCCAAAATGCTTCGTGGATGCGGTTGGTTGCGTTACTCATGTTCGTCACCTTGCTCATTGTGCTCGTCGTGGCGTCGTTGCTCACGACACAAACCTGCCTAATAACCGTCTAGTCGGTACAGTTAGGAAAAGTCAAGCCGACGAGCCAAATCCCTAGGATGCATCCAGACTGCCTGCGCACCGCGCTGGTACCCCGCACTCCCACCCGCGCATCCCCGTTGCCATCGCCCGCTATGGTTGAGGCCATGCAGCAAGGTAACGACGCCCCGCAGCCCGCATCGCGCCCGTCTCGGCGCGACGCCCTCCTCGACGCATTCTGCGATCTCGTATTGCGTGAAGGTGACCGCGCCGCAACGCTGGATGCGGTGGCGAAAGCCGCAAACGTCTCCAAGGGCGGACTGCTCTACCACTTCCCCAATCGCGAAGCACTCGTTGCGGGCCTGTGCGATCGACTGCGGGAACTCGTCGATGCCGATCTCGCGCAACTTGCCGCATCCGAGCTATCGCCAACCGAGTGGTACCTGCGCACGTCGGTCAATTTTGAGAGCGATCTCGAACGCGCGCACAACACGCTCATCCGCCTGGCTCCTGCCTACGGCGACCCGGTGCGTGCAACACTCGTTGAGTGTCGCGAGCGCTGGCTTGCCCCCGTCGAGGCCGAGCTCGAAGACCCAGATCTCGCCACCGCCGTCTTGCTGATCGGCGACGGCATCGCCCACAGCGCCGAGGTTGATGGCGCCAATGCCGGGCAGTCGCGATTCTCGTCAGCCGAAACGGCGGCGAAGCTTGCCAAGTACATTCTCGGCATGCGCATGCTGCGACGCTAACCCGAGAAACCAAGCGAATATGTTGCACTAGACCAACTGGACGGTGTAGCTTCGGGGCAATCCTTCTTCAACGGCGAGGAGATTGCTATGACAACGCACAACCATTCCGGCCGACACACCGCGCCGGAAACGGGCCCGAACAACATCACCGACACGGGCCACATTCATGTGGGTAAGGGACTCAATTCGAGCGCGCTGGGCATTATCGGCTCGACGGTAATCAGCTTGGCGTCAACGGCGCCGCTGTATTCACTGGCGGCGACCCTCGGTTGGGTCATCCTCGAGGTCGGCGAACAGGCACCGGTCGCGTTCCTTGCCGCGTGCATCCCCATGGTGTTCGCGGCACTTGCCTACCAAGAGCTCAACCGCGAGATGCCCGACTGCGGCACCACCTTTGTGTGGGGTACGAAGGCCTTTGGCCCGGTCGTCGGCTGGATCGGCGGTTGGGCGGTCGCGGTTTCCGCGATCATGGTGCTCGCCAATGTGGCAGAGATCAGCGGCAAATACCTCTGGTACCTGGTTGGCATGAACCACTTTGCCGAAGACCGCACCATCGTGGTGCTCACCGGCATGGCCTTCATCGCGCTCATGACGGTGGTATCGACACTCGGCGTGCAGATCGGCGAGAAGATGCAGATGGCCCTGATGGTGATTCAATACGCCGCGCTCGCTGCCTTCGGTGTGCTCGCGTTCATTGGCGCCACAAACGGCACCTCGCCCTCCCCCGCAGCGTTCGACTGGCAGTGGTTCAACCCCGCCGAAATCGAATCATGGTCGGGCTTCGTTGCCGCAGTACTCCTGTGCCTGTTTATTTACTGGGGTTGGGACACCTCGCTCGCGCTGAACGAGGAAACGAAGAACCCCCGCACCACCCCGGGCCGGGCTGCCATGCTGACCATCGCCATCCTGCTGGTCACCTATGTGGGTGTCTCGGTTGCCACGATGATGTTCGCTGGCTTCGGCGATACCGGAATTGGCCTCACCAACGAAGCCAACCTCGACGATGTCTTTACGGTACTTCGCGACCTGCTGTTCGGCCCGTGGGGTTGGTTCCTGATTCTCGCGATGATCGTCTCGGGTGCGTCATCGACCCAGACGACGATCCTGCCAACCGCACGCGGCACACTCTCGATGGCCGTGTACCGGGCATTACCGAAGCAATTCGCGCAGATCCACAAGCGCTACCACACCCCGTGGTTCTCGACCACGCTGATGGGTGTCGCCGCAATGGTCTACTACGGCTGCATGTCGCTGATCTCCGAGGCCGTGCTGCTCGACTCCATTACCTCGATGGGTCTGGCCGTGGCGCTCTACTACGCGATTACTTCGTTCGCGTGCGTCTGGTACTTCCGCGACCAGCTGTTCAAGTCGTTCCGCAACTTCATGCTGCAGGGCCTGCTGCCGCTGCTCGGCGGCATCATGCTCACCTACGCGTTCATCCAGTCGGCGGTCGACATGATCAGCGTCGACTACAGCTACACGGTGCTGCTCGGCGTGGGCGGCGCGTTCGTGGTCGGCGTCGGATCGCTGCTGCTCGGGTTCCTGCTGATGGGCTGGTGGCGGTTGAACCCGAAGTCGCGCGCGTTCTTCCGCGGCGAGAGCCTGAACCGCAACACCCCGGTGCTCGTCCCCGACGAGTATTAGACCGCGTGGTGGCCGCGCTCACCAAGCACGAAGATCACTGACCCTGGGCCCCTCGTACGTGTCACGCAGACGCGCGAGGGGCCCAACTGCATCAGTAACCGCATCCAGCCGTAGCTGCATCCATCAAACAAACGGGACCCGCTCAATCCTGGAGATCGAGCGGGTCCCGCGATATCCGCATCCGGTTGCGCAGTGTTCACACACCGGATGCAGTGGTCACTAGAGCATGCAGCTTACGCAACCCTCTACTTCGGTTCCTTCCAGCGCCATCTGACGCAGGCGGATGTAGTAGATGGTCTTGATGCCCTTACGCCATGCGTAAATCTGGGCGCGGTTGATGTCACGCGTAGTTGCGGTGTCCTTGAAGAACAGCGTGAGCGAGAGCCCCTGGTCGACGTGCTGCGTGGCCACGGCGTAGGTGTCGATGATCTTCTCGGGGCCAATTTCGTAGGCGTCCTGGAAGTACTCGAGGTTGTCGTTCGTCATGAACGGTGCCGGGTAGTACACGCGTCCGAGCTTGCCTTCCTTGCGGATTTCAACCTTGGAGGCAATCGGGTGAATCGACGAAGTCGAGTTGTTGATGTACGAGATCGATCCCGTTGGCGGTACGGCCTGCAGGTTGCGGTTGTACATACCGTGTTCCTGCACCAGGCTGCGCAGCTCGCGCCAGTCTTCCTGGGTCGGGATGTGGTGATTCGCGAACAGTTCGCGCACGCGCTCGGTCTGTGGTTCCCAAACCTCGTCAATGTACTTGTCAAAGAACGAACCGTTGGCGTAGTCCGAGTTCTCAAAGTCGTGGAAGCGCTGGCCACGCTCACGCGCGATTTCCATCGATGCCTTGATGGCGTGGAACACGACCGTGTAGAAGTACATGTTCGTGAAGTCAAGCGCTTCTTCGGAACCGTAGTGGATGCGCTCGCGACCAAGGTAGCCGTGCAGGTTCATCTGGCCGAGGCCGATCGCGTGCGACTGCGAGTTGCCCTTACGGATCGACGGCACCGAGTCAATCGACGACATGTCGCTGACGGCGGTGAGACCGCGGATGGCAGTGCCAATGGCACGACCGAGGTCGTCGGAATCCATAGCGAGGGCGATGTTCATCGAGCCGAGGTTGCACGAGATGTCTTCGCCGATGTGGTCGTAGCCGAGATCGGCGTGGTATGTCGATGGCGAGTTGACCTGCAGGATCTCGCTACACAGGTTCGACATGTTGATGCGGCCGGCGATTGGGTTGGCCTTGTTAACCGTGTCTTCAAACACGATGTAGGGGTAACCCGATTCGAACTGCAGTTCGGCAAGCGTCTGGAAGAACTGACGTGCGTCGATCTTCGTCTTGCGGATGCGCGAGTCGTCGACCATCTCTTCGTAGTGCTCGGTAACCGAGATGTCGCCAAAGGGCTTGCCGTAGACCCGCTCAACGTCGTATGGCGAGAACAGGTACATGGGCTCGTTGCGCTTGGCGAGGTGGAAAGTGATGTCTGGGATGACGACACCGAGCGAGAGCGTCTTGATGCGGATCTTCTCGTCGGCGTTTTCACGCTTGGTGTCGAGGAAGCGCATGATGTCGGGGTGGTGGGCGCTCAAGTAGACGGCACCGGCGCCCTGACGTGCACCCAGCTGGTTCGCGTAGCTGAACGAGTCTTCGAGCAGCTTCATGATCGGGATGATGCCGCTGGACTGGTTCTCGATCTGCTTAATCGGCGCGCCCGACTCACGGATGTTGGTGAGGTTGAAGGCAACGCCACCGCCGCGCTTCGACAGCTGCAGTGCCGAATTGATCGAACGACCGATCGACTCCATGTTGTCTTCGATGCGCAGCAGGAAGCACGATACGAATTCGCCGCGCTGCTTCTTACCAACGTTGAGGAACGTTGGCGTAGCCGGCTGGAATCGACCGGCGATCATTTCGTCGAGCAGGCTGGTCGCCAGCGCTTCGTCGCCACGCGCCAAACCGAGCGCAACCATCAGCACGCGGTCTTCGAAGCGCTCGAGGTAACGTTTGCCGTCAAACGTCTTGAGCGCGTACGAGGTGTAGAACTTGAACGCACCGAGGAACGTTGGGAAGCGGAACTTCGCGGCGAATGCGCGATCGCGCAAGCGGCGAACGAACTCCAGCGAATACTGCTCGATGATCTCGCGTTCGTAGTACTCGTTGTCGATGAGGTACGCGAGACGTTCTTCGAGGTCGTGGAAGAACACCGTGTTCTGGTTCACGTGCTGCAGGAAGTATTCGCGTGCAGCTTCGCGGTCCTTTTCGAACTGCACCTTGCCATCAGCGTCGTACAGATTCAGCATTGCGTTCAGCGCGTGGTAGTCCATGCCCGAACTGTGACCGTCTTTAAGTTCCGAAACCGTTACTGCACCGTCGTTAGTGCCGCTTGCGCTCGCCAAAATTCGTCCAATCCCTCGTTTACTCGTTGCACATCTTCTGGAGTGCCGAATAGTTCAAATCGATACAGCACGGGCACGTTGCACTTGCCCGCGATGATGTCTCCGGCGAGGCCATAGGCCGCACCGAAATTCGTGTTCCCGCCGACCAGCACACCACGCAAAAGTGCACGGTTTGCTGGCACGTTCAGGAACTTGATCACTTGTTTGGGCACAGCCCCCCGGCCATTCCCTCCCCCATAGGTGGGCACAACAAGAACGAACGGCTCGGTAGCCAAGATCGTCTCGTCGTTAGTGAGCAGCGGAATCCGCTGCGCGCTGCGACCGAGTTTCTGCACGAAGCGATGCGTGTTTCCCGAGACACTCGAGAAATAGATGAGCTGACTCATCTGCATCCCTCCTTGCAAATTGCCCGATTCGCAACGAAGCCCGGGCGCAGAATATTCATGGCCCGGGCTATAGACGTCTAGGTTCTACGCGCTGCGGAGCTGCGCGAGCGCGTTGATCTTGTCGGGGCGGAAGCCCGACCAGTGGTCTTCTTCGGTCACCACGACTGGTGCCTGCAGGTAGCCAAGTTCTTTGACCGCGGCGAGTGCCTTGTCATCGGCCGATACATCGAACACCTCGTACTCGATGCCCTGCTTGTCGAGGGCGCGGTAGGTAGCGGTGCACTGAACGCACGATGGCTTGCTGTACACAGAAATGGTCATAATTCTTCCCTCAGGTAAATCAACTCCGCACGATCAATTGGTACTTCCACTGCTGTGTCAGTCAACCGCACGGGGCCACAAGATGTTGTGCCTGATGAATTTAACACCACTACATCTCGGATTACAAGCGTGTAGTTCTCCACATCAGAATCCACAGAAAACCGGCGTGTCTGCACAGCTTTTCCGCACTTGTACACATCCCCTCCACACCTCGAGTTCGGCTGCTGTGCACAACCCGGTAACTCCATGCGCTCGCATACATGCAGTGCGCGCGGCGACGCGATTCACGTCACCACGAAGTTGACCATGACCCTCCGGCATCGATTTACGCCACCCCGACTACGCTCAGCGAGGTATACAGGATTGGCCAGGTGACGGCGTTAGGGTCGGTGCCGTGACTACACGAGAACTCAACCTGGAACTGTCCGACGGACACCGCATCCCGCAGCTAGGTTTTGGTACCTACAAGATCGACAACGATGCCGCACCAGAGATCGTGCGCCGCGCCCTCGAAATCGGTTACCGACACCTCGACACCGCTTCGTTCTACGACAACGAATCCGGCGTCGGCGAAGGACTGCGACGCGCTCAGCTGAACCGCGACGAGGTGTTCATCACCACCAAGGTCTGGCAGGACAGTCACGGGTTCGATGCCACGCTGCGAGCATTCGACGAATCGATCACCGCGCTCGGCGTCGAAGAACTCGACCTCTATCTCATCCACTGGCCCGACCCCACCCAGAACAAGTTTGTCGAGACGTGGGAGGCCCTGCGCCGCTTGCGCGATGAGGGCCGCATTCGTTCGATCGGTGTCGCAAACTTCAAGGAACACCACCTGCAGCGATTGCTCGACGAAACCGGAGAACTTCCCACCATCAATCAGGTCGAACTGCATCCCGAATTCGCACAGCCCGAACTGCGTGCGTTCCACCGCGAGCACGGCATCTGCACCGAAGCCTGGTCACCACTGAACCGCGGACGCAACCTCGACCACCCAGCCATTACCGAAGTTGCCAAACGTCAGGGATGCACGCCGGCGCAGGCTGTCCTCGCCTGGCACCTCGCCATCGGAAATGTCGTTATTCCAAAGTCGGCTGACCCCGACCGCCAGCGTGAGAACTTCGACGCCGCCGGTATCGTGCTCACCTCCGAAGACATCGCCACCATCGACACCTGCAACACGGGCGTACGCACCGGCAAGGACCCGGACACCTTCGCCTAGCCCGCGCGCGGGCACCGCAGGATTGGCTGCGCGTACCGTCCAAGTTTCAAGTCGGTCATCAGTTCGTCGCATGCACCGTCACTCTGCAGCGCACCCGTGGCACGAAATCGTGGCCGCAAGC
The DNA here is from genome assembly GCF_001570925.1 of [Zimmermannella] bifida NBRC 103089. Classification (GTDB taxonomy): domain Bacteria; phylum Actinomycetota; class Actinomycetes; order Actinomycetales; family Microbacteriaceae; genus Gulosibacter; species Gulosibacter bifidus. The sequence continues at coordinate 242,581 of NZ_BCSP01000003.1, read as the reverse complement.
CTGATGACCGCCGCGGCACCATCAGCGATGCTGAACACATGGCTGAAACACCTCGCTCCGCATCCACCTCCGCATCCGCCCGCGCCCGGGTAACCCGACTGCTCGGTGCTGTCACCACCGCGCTCGCGATCATCGGTCTAGTTGCCGGCTGTTCGTCTGGCAATAGCCACTCACCTGGCATCGGCGCAGCACCAGACGCCTACGAACGAGTCGAGGAACCCGGCGGCGGCGCGGCTGTCCCGGAACAGGCAGCACCCGATAGCGGTGCTGGCGGCGCGCAGGGCAATCAGCCGGCGATTGCGGAACGTGCGATCCGCGTCACCACCGATATCCGCATCCGCGTGGAAAATCTCGCCGATGCCACCGACCGGCTCGAACTGCAGGTAACCGAGCTGGCTGGCCACTTCGACCACCGCTCCGAAGAGCAAGGGTCGAGCTGGGCAAGCGCCGAGTTCACTGTGCGCATTCCTGCCGATGCCCACGACAAATTCGTCGGCCAGATTGGCGAGCTCGGCGAGGTGAAGTCGACGCAAACCAACGCTGAGGACGTCACTCTCGAAAAGGTGGACTTGGAATCGCGCATCGCCAGCCTCGAAAGTTCCATCAAGTCGCTGCGTGGCATGCTCGAAAAAGCAGCGAACACGACCGAGATGCTCGAGATTGAGCGCGAGCTCGGCGACCGCGAAGCAGAACTCGCGAGCCTGAAGTCACAGCTCGAGGTCCTCAACGACGAAGTCAGCTACTCGACGGTCAACATCACCATGTCGACCGACTCCAGCCAGATCGAGCCCGAGGCCACCGGATTCTGGGCGGGCCTGCAGGAAGGCTGGGAAGACTTCATGAAGTCGATCGACCGCTTCATTGAGCGTTTCGGCTACGCGCTGCCCGGCCTCGTGCTCATCGGCATCCTGTTCGTCGCGGCTTGGTTTGCCGGCCTGCGCAAGGTAGTCGCCCGCATCCGCAACGAATTCGCCAAGGCACGCCGTGCTCGCCGGAACGCCCCCGCTACACCACAGTCCAACACCGGTCCACAGTCGGATGCATCCGGTGACGGTACCGCGCCCGCCAACCATGCCGAGGTTGCCGCGACCCGTGGCGCCATGCCGCCCTTGCCCGAATTCGTGCCCCAGGCGGAACCACACCGACCCGCAGCCGGTCCGGCCGAGACGCCGACTTCAATCCGCCCGGCACCGGATGCCGGTAGCCGCGAACCCGACGCCTCCGCGGACGGTTCCGCATCACCGCAGTAGTGGGGTCTGTCCGCGCGGGCACGATCCGCGCGGGCATCTGAAAACTCCCACAACGTCAGGAGTTTCCCGGTCGGCAACGTATACAGTTCGAGGCAACGGACCGCGCGCTGCCCGAGTAGCACTGCTGGTGCATCCGAATATCCCGAACCCAGTTCGCGTACTTCATTGCCCGGCCGCCAGCGTGAAGTTCACAAGACCGAGTCCCCAAACTGAGGATTGTTCCCCCATGGCTGAATCACACGAATCACGCGCCGACCTCGATGCCAACAACGTTGTGCCTGACGAAACGCTCAACGATACGACCGCTGCTGATTCAGCATTCGAAGCTGCAACCGAGCACGACGAAACCGCGACGCCAGTCGACATGGACGATGCGACGGTGCCCGCCGCATCCGCCGAACCTGAACTGACCGAAGAAGAGCGCCGCGCGCAAGAAGCTGAGGCGCAGCTGCTAGTGCTGTTCCAGTCGACCGTGTTCGGCCCGAACGACGAGAAGATCGGCCGCGTGGGCCAGGTGTACCTCGACGACCAAACCCAGGAACCGAACTGGGTGACGGTTAAGACCGGCATTTTCGGTACCAAGGAATACTTTGTGCCGCTAGACCTGGCTGAGCGCAGCGAACGCCAGATTCGCGTGCCCTACGACAAGGCCACGGTCACGTCGGCGCCACTGACCGAAATTGACCAGAACCTCTCTCCCGAAGAAGAAGACGAGCTCTACGCGTACTACCAGGTGCCCGGCCGCACCGCCGATATGGCACCGGCTGACGCCGCAGCGCCAGCGCTCGATAACACCGAAGCCACACCGATCGACGTGGCGGGTGATGTCGACAACGCCACAGCACTCAATGACCCGGCTGCACCGATCGACGAACCAATGCCCACAGGCGACGCGAATGACAGCGGCAGCTACACGGGTGCTGACGCATCCGCAGCAGATAACGCCGAAGCCGCGGCGACCGATGCGCCCGACGACGCCGCATTCGCCCCGACCACGGAAGAACCTCAGCACCCGATCGGCTACTCGCCGTTCGCCGACGAGGCGACCGAAGATGCGCCGGTAGAGATGCCGCAGGAACTGCTCGACGCTGACTCGGACACCCCGGGTTCGGAATTCGACCGCAAGGCGTAACCACAACGTCAACTTCGACACGGCCTGTGCCCCTGGCGAACAGCACCTCTGCTGGCAGCTATGGCGCAGGCCGCTGTCGTACGATCAGCAAATGGCAACAATCGATCTCGCCCAAGAGCAGTTCCTCGAAACCGTAACCGCAGACGGCATCTACTTTGTCGACTTCTGGGCTTCGTGGTGTGGCCCATGCAAGCAGTTTGCACCCGTGTACGAAGCCGCGAGCGAAAAGTACAGCGACGTTACCTTCACCAAGGTGAACACCGAAGCAAACCAGCAGCTCGCTGGTAGCCTCGGCATCCGCTCGATTCCAACGCTCATGGCCTTCCGCGACGGCATCATGATTTTCGAGCAGGCTGGCGCGCTGCCAGCTCCCGCCCTTGACCAGGTCATTGAGGCCGTTCGCAACGTTGACATGGACGATGTCCGCGCCAAGGTTGCAGAGAACGAGGCCAAGATGGCAAACGGAAACGCCGACGACGGCAACGAGCCAACCGCCGACGGCGCCGTCGTCTAATTCGACCCGCTAAATAACGCCGGGCTGCACCACCAGCGGTGCGGCCCGGCGTTTGCTTGTTCAGCGGTGCTGCGTTAGGCAGACGGCTCCGTATTGGATGCGGTCGTATCGGATGCGGTCGAGTCGGATGCGGTCGAGTCGGATGCGGTCGTATCGCGTTCCGTAGATGCCTCCGTAACCGGCTGCATCCGTTCGATCAACAGCGTCGCCAAGTGCACGCCCTCGCGACCGGCAAGCTGCTCTGCCTGCGTGCGGCACGAGAAGCCGTCGGCCAAGAAGATCGCGTCATCACTGGCTTGGCGCAGCGCCGGCAGTAGCGAGTTCTCGGCAACGGCAACGGACACCTCGTAGTGGCCCTTCTCGAGACCAAAGTTACCGGCCAAGCCACAGCAGCCCGAAAGCTGCGTGAGTTCGGCACCGAGCGAATTCAACAGGGCTTTGTCGTCGTTAAAGCCGATCACCGAGTGTTGGTGACAGTGCGGCTGCACCACGAGCTCCAGGCCGTCCAAACGCGGCAGCACGCCGTCGGTTGTTACCTCGACCGGTGCCTTACCGGCAAGCACCTCGGCAAGCGTAAACGTGTTGGCGGCAATTGCGGCAGCCCGTTCGTCGTCGGGGAAGAGTTCGAGCAGGTCGCTGCGCAACACGGCCGTACAGCTCGGTTCCACGCCCACGATTGGGATGCCGGCGGCAACCATTGGCATGAACTCATCCATGAGCTTCGACAGGCGCGCACGGGCACCGTCGAGCTGACCGGTTGAGATCCAAGTAAGGCCACAGCACACCGAGTTCTGCGGCGTGACGACTTCCAGGCCTACAGCTTCAAGTACCTTCACGACATCGTGGTCGATGCCCGGGGCAAATCCGTTCGAGAATGAGTCAGCCCACACCATCACGCGCGGCGCTTGGGTACGCGGTGCATCCACGGCCACGGCCTGACCGGCACGCAGCGCACGCTTGCGGTCTTGCATGAACGTGCGACGCGAGATCGGCGGAATCGTGCGACGTGCATCCACACCCGCCAGCGGCAGCATCACCTTGCGCAGCCAGCCGAGTTTGAACATGCCGTTCACCAGCGGTGCCAGCGGCGACATGATCTTCTCCCACCGTGGCAGCTGTCCCAGCACGTAGTGGTTGATCGGGCGCAGGCGCCCCTTGTACTTGCGGTAGAGCGTCTCGGACTTGTAGGCGGCAACGTCAACACCCGCCGGGCAGTCGTTGGCACACGCCTTACAGCTCAGGCAGAAGTCGAGCGATTCGGCGACTTCCTTCGACTTCCAGCCGTCCTTGACGAGCTTGCCGTTGGTCATTTCTTGCAGCACGCGCGCGCGACCACGGGTCGAGTGGGTTTCGTCCTTAGTGGCGAGGTAGCTCGGGCACATGAACCCGCCCGCAGCACGGTTGTCGGCCCGGCACTTACCCATGCCCACGCAGCGGTGCACCGCACGGGTGAAGTCGCCGCCGTCTTCGTGCCACGAGAATCCGCCGCGGATGCGCGGGGTCGGCAGCGCCTGCGGGCGACGCAGATCCGCATCGAGCGGTGCCGGGTTGACCAGCACCTCGGGGTTCAGCAGGTTGTTCGGGTCGAACAGCGACTTGAGTTCACCGAACGCGGCAATTGCTTCGTCGGAGTACATGAACGGCAGCAGCTCACTGCGAGCGCGGCCGTCACCGTGCTCGCCCGAGATCGAACCGCCGAACTCGCCAACCAGACGCCCCGCATCCAGCATGAAACGACGCAGCGCCGCGCCGTCCTTTTCCATCGGGATCGCCAGGCGCACGTGAATACAGCCGTCGCCGAAGTGTCCATACGGCATACCCGAGATGCCGTGTGATTCGGTGAGTTCGTCGAACTTGCGCAGGTATTCGCCCAAGCGTTCTGGCGGCACCGCGGCGTCTTCGAAGCCTGGCCAGGCCTGCTCGCCCTCTTGGGTGCGGCTGGCAAGACCCACGCCGTCTTCGCGCACGCGCCAAATTGGTCGGGCTTCGACCGGGTCGGCGACGATGTTCGACGACACGGCGGCGGATGCGGAGACCAGTTTGTGCGCACGGTCGAGCGCCTCTTCTTGGGTCGCGCCCGGCATCTCAATGAGCAGCCAGCCACCGCCCTCGGGCAGCGCCGCCACCGCACCGGCACCGTGGCTGCGGCGCACGGCCTCAACCAGGCGCGCATCCAAGCCCTCAATGGCGCCGGGCTTGTGCGCCAGCAGGGCCGGAATGTCGTCGGCAGCAGCGAACATCGACTCGTAGCCGAGCGCGATCGTCACCGGCGCCGATGGCACATCAACAAGCTTGACCGTGGCGCCGAGCACCACGCCGAGCGTGCCTTCGGAACCAACGAGCAGTTGCGCCAGGTTGTGCCCGCGCTCTGGCAGCAGGGCTTCGAGCGCATAGCCCGAGACCTGTCGGCCGAATCGGCCGAACTCGGTGCGGATCGTCGCCAAGTGACGCAGGGTGAATTCGTCGAGCCCGGGCACCACGCTGAGGTCATCGGCCGCGGTGAACCGGCGGCCGGTGCCGTCGAGCACGTCGAGGTCGACAATGTTGTCGGCCGTGCGACCGAACGCGAGCGAGTGCGAACCGCAAGCGTTGTTACCGATCATGCCGCCGATGGTGCAGCGGGTCCACGTCGACGGGTCAGGGCCGAAACGCAAACCGTACGGTTTCGCCGCATGCTGCAGCTGCGCAACGATGACGCCCGGGTCGATGCGTGCCGTCTTCGTTTCGGGATCGATTTCGTGGATGCGGTTTAGGTAGCGCGACGTGTCGACCACGATGCCGCGGCCGATTGCGTTTCCGGCGATCGAGGTACCGGCACCGCGCATGTGCAGCGGCGTGCCGGTTGCGCGAGAGACATCGGCGATCGAAATGAGGTCTTCGGCGGTCTTGGGGAAGGCGACCAGTTCGGGCGTAATGCGGTAGTTACCGGCGTCGCTGGAGTATTCTGCGCGGCGCAGCGTCGATGCATCGACCTCGCCTTCGATGCGTTCGCGGATCATCGCCGCAAGATCACGTTGGTCGGCGCTGAGTTTCGTCTCGGGTTGCGCTTCGCTGATCGTCATAGCTGCTGCCGTCGCCTTCCTGTACCGGGTCATGATCCCGACAGCGCCCTGTGCGAGATCTCGGTTCGAACGTCAGTTGCGGTGGCACAGCGGTGGCAGCCACGAACCGGCGCCGTGCCGAATCAATGATGTATTGATCGTAGTCAGTCGTGACCGGTTCAGGTGGCGGCATCTTCGCGCGCCGGGAGCGCCCAGCGCTGACGGTGGCCGAGCAGGTCCACAATCTCAACCGTGTCGGCGGCCGCATCGACCGCAAGGTCCACCGTGTTCGTGAGTGCTCCGCGCGCGTCGCGCCAGGTTGCGCACACGCGCGACTCCCCTGCCCACAGCATCCAGCCCGCCACGTGCGCGAGTGGATCCTGCAGTACCCGCGTGACCGCATCCACGTTTTCGCCGCGTGCGGGGTGAATACCGTCGGCGAGTGCCGGATGCGCGGCGGCGCGCTCGAGCGTGATGTGCACGCGGGTGCCGTCGCCGGGTGTTGCCGTGCGGTAGTTGATGCTCGGTGCGGCAAGTTTCGTGGCGATGCTGGCATCGGCGCATTCAATATCGTCGCATTCGATGAAGGCGTAGTCGCTGGCACAGGCATCGAGGCGCTGCCGCTGCACGACCACCGCTTGCCGGCTCGCGTCCATCGTGCACCACTTGCGCTGCAGCTGTTCAGCCATGACCGCGAGCGTCCCTGACCCGGCGAACGGATCAACTACAAGGTCGCTCGGCGCGGTGAACCAGCGCAGCAGCAGTGTCAGCAGGCCTTCGGGCTTCTGCGTGGCGTACCCGGTGCGTTCGCTCGAGAGGTTGAGCACCGGGCGCACACTCAGCGTCGTGGTCGTTGCGGCCGGGTCGCCCGGTGCCGCGGTCTCGTCGACGAGCGTGATCTCGCCTTCGAGTACATCGCGCAGAATCGTATCGACGTAGAAACGACCGAGCGGATCACGTTTGCTGCCCATGAACGGCTTATCGAGATATTGGCGTTCGCGCTGACCATTAACGCGAAACGCACTGCTGCGTCGATACACCAAGAGGTCGTCGTGTTTGCGCGGCACCGAGGTGGTTCGGGAGGCACCACCGGAGCGGTAACTCCACACCAGCGAATTCACGAAATTGTCGGCGCCGAAGATCTCGTCAAGCAGCACCCGCACGAGGTGCGCCGCATGCCAATCGACATGCGCGCAGATCGCTCCGTCGTCGCGGAGCACGCGCTGCGCCAGCATGAGCCTGGGCGCGAGCATTTCGAGGTAGTCAATGACGCCGCGCTGCCACCGGTCCGAATACGCGATGTGCTCGAGTGCCACCGGTGCGCCGTCGGCGAGTTGGGTGTGGATGCGGCTGCGGTAGTTCGCGTCCGATGCGTAGGGCGGATCGAGGTATACGAGTTTCGCGGCAGGTTGTGCGCCGTTCTCGACCGCGACCACGAGCTGTGCCAGCAGTTGCAGATTATCGCCGCGGGCAATGCATCCGGATGCCGAAACGGGAATGATGAGGCTGGCAGCGGCTGCGCGTGCGCGCGCAATCTCAGCCTCGGTTTGGATGCGGGCTCGTTCCAGCAGCGCCGGCAGTTCGGTCAAGAGTGCGGATGCATTCATCTCCGTTGACCTTTCTTGCAGCGGTGCGGGTGCGGTCGGTGCCAAAAACCGACCCAAACACGCGTTGGTGTTGCGGTAATCCGCGTGGAAACCGCACGAATTGCGCGGGCATGTACCCGGCTCACTGTAGCCGCTGGCAGAATAGACAGACCAAATCAGCTACGACGAGGTCAATATCTATGCAGTACGTCTCCACGCGCGGAGGAATGGCTCCCGCATCGTTCAGCGACATCCTTCTCGAAGGCCTCGCCCCGGACGGCGGGCTGGTGATGCCGCAGGAAGTACCGCAGATCGGTCCAGCTCAGCTCGAAGCCTGGCGCGAACTCAGCTACGCCAAGCTCGCGGCGCAGGTGATCGGCCTGTACTGGACCGACATTGATCCCGCCGACCTCGAAGGTATCTGCGCGCGTGCGTACGGTGACCAGTTCGCCGCAGAAGTACCACTCACGGCGATCGATGAGCGCACCGCGCTGGTTGGCCTGTCAGAGGGGCCGACGCTCGCGTTCAAGGACATGGCGATGCAGTTCCTTGGCGAAGCAATCCCCTACGTGCTGGCCAAGCGCGGCCAGACGCTGAACATCCTCGGCGCAACGTCGGGCGACACCGGCTCGGCCGCAGAGTACGCTTTCCGTTCCAAGCCGGGCATCGCGGTGTTCATGCTCTCGCCGCAGGGACGCATGAGTGCTTTCCAGCGCGCACAGATGTACTCGCTCGACGACGAGAACATCCACAACATTGCCGCTGACGGCGTCTTCGACGACTGCCAGCAGCTCGTCAAGGAGCTCAACGGTGACCTCGAATTCAAGGCCGCCAACTCGCTGGGCACCGTGAACTCGATCAACCTTGGCCGCGTCATTGCGCAGTCGGTCTACTACGTCTGGGCGTGGCTGCGCGCCACCGATGTGGTCGACGCCGACCAGCGCGGCCAGATCAAGGTGTCGTTCTCGGTACCGTCGGGCAACTTCGGCAACATCTTCTCGGGATTCCTCGCCAAGCAGATGGGCCTGCCGGTGTATCTGCTAGTGCTCGCGACGAACGAAAACAACGTCCTTGACGAGTTCTTCCGCACCGGTATCTACACGCCACGCACCCGCGAGCACACGCTGGCGACCTCATCCCCGTCGATGGACATCTCGAAGGCGTCGAACCTCGAACGCTTCGTCTACCTGCTGCTCGGCAGCAACCCGGTTGCACTGGCCGCGGCCTGGGCCGAGCTGGATGCGAATGGTTCGATCGACCTCAGCCAGTACCGCGCCCAGTTCGCCACCGAATACGGCATCGTGAGCGGCACGAGCACGCACGAAGATCGCCTCGCATCCATTCGTGCCACGCACGAAAAGTCGGGCATCATCATCGACCCACACACGGCCGACGGTGTGACTGTGGCACGCGGCTGGCACGAACCTGGTGTGCCGATGCTCGTGCTCGAGACCGCGAAGCCGCAAAAGTTTGCTGAGACGGTGCGCGAGGCGCTCGGGTTCGAAGCTGAGGTTTCGCAGGAACTCGCCGATCTGCTGGCACGTCCGCAGCGCACCGAAGAAATGGCGGTGGATGCGCGTGAGCTGCGTGCGTACATCGCGCACTTCGCCGTGCACGCAAACTAGTTGCCGAGCCGCGCTCGGTCGCAGCCGTTACATGACCGCAGGGGTGCTCGACACTGGTTCGAGCACCCCTGCGGTGTTTGCATGGCGATGCGGTACCGCGCGGTCAGTCTGACCGGGCCGTACCGCATCCGAATGTGGCGGGTTAGGCCTTTGGCATCTTCAGGAAGCCCATGACGGTCAGCCCGGTCATGCCGGCCGTGCCGATGAGGGTTACGAGCAATCCCCATCCGAGCGCCGCACTCGCTGCAGTCAAGATGTTAAGGAACGAGATCAAGGCGACGAGAATCGCGAGACCAGCAGCAGCCATCGCCACGATCTGCAGGATGCGGCGAACATTCGGTTCGAGCTGCGCAACCATCGGCGCCACAATGCAGCCGGCAACGATGAGGGCGAGCAGCAGGGTGAATACGCCATTGCCCTGAAGGCCCGAGGCGGATACCGAGAAGCCATATGCCGACACGGATACCCAGGCGCCAAACGAGCCGATGAGCGTCAGCAGCGCGCCGCCGAGTGCGCCGAGGTTCATTTTCTGGAAGTCGGACAAGTTGGCGAACTGTGCCTTGAGCTGATCCATGTCGAACCCTTGCTGGCCACCCTGCTGGGGCGCACCGTAGGTGCCCTGCTGCGGCTGCTGACCGTCCTGACCGTACTGGCCTGGCTGACCGTACTGGCCTGGCTGCGGAGCCTGCTGGAACTGCCCCTGACCGGACGATGCCGGGGTTCCGAGTGGCGGCATGCCGTTCGGCGTCTGCCCGTACTGCGGGTTGCCTGCCTGCGGCTGCTGCGGCGTCTGCTGCTCGAAGTTCTGGTTATTCCAGCCGCCAGGTACGCCCTGGTTGCCCGAATTGACTTGCGATTCTGGAGTGGGGTTGTCAGTGGTCATGGCTCGACTCCTAGTTGGTCGGTTGGTTACCCCAGGCTACACATCAGTCGCTTCGTCGTCGTGCACCTAGCGACGGGTTCGCTGTCAACCTCTGGGCTACTGCCCAAGCCTGAATCCGCCATCGACGTGACGGCCCCCAGTTGCTAGGCTCGAGCAAGTTGCCCAAACGAAGTTGAACGATTAATCGCCAGTGAGGAGTTCAATGCCGGTACGCATCCGCCGCACTGCGGCTTTCGCGACGCTCGCGCTTGCTTCTTGCTTCTCGATTACTGCTACTGCGTTTGGCCCGGGGGAACCTGCCGCAGCGATTTCATTCGGCGAACAGGCATATCGCACCGACGTCGTGCAGATTCATGTGCAGGATGCGACCAACGGCCGCATCGAGAAGTGCACCGGCACCGCAATTTCGAGCCAGTGGGTACTCACGGCCGCGCACTGTGTTTCGCCAGCAACGATTGATGGCAAGCACTCCCCCGCCGCGGTCTCGGTCTACTACTCAAATAACGAAACCACCCCGGGACCAGCCACACGCGTTGACCGGTACGAAGTGCATCCCAACGCCGACCTTGCGCTGTTGCACGTGGCGACGGCAACCCCGCTCGAACGCTACCCGGACATCGCCGATAACCACCGCTTTACTGCTGGCGAACGCGTAGAACTGTACGGCTATGGCCGCGGTTATCAAGGCGCCCAGACACCGTGGCTGCAGCGTGCCACGCTCAAAGTCACTGCCACGAACGAATCGCACCTCGCGGGCGAGGTTGTGTCGCTGCGTGGCATCACCGGTGGTTCGAATCACGGTGATTCAGGTGGCCCGATCATGACCGAAGACGGCGACCTCGTGGCAGTAAACGTCCTTGGCACCGCGCAGTCCACCACTGATCCGTACGCCGGTTCCAAGGCGATTGATCTGCGCCACTACCGCGACTGGATCAGCTCAGTCACCGACGCGTAGCCGCGCGCGTGCGCACTCGATTGAGCACCAACGTTGCTGGCAGCGTACGCACAGTTCGCGGCAGGATGCGCCCGGCGAGTACTACCGGAATCCAGCACAGATTTGCGATGAATCGGGATGCGCGGGTTTGTGGATGTCCGTAGGCTGCGGCGAGGTGCGGCGGCAGCAAGCTCACGGCGATTCGTGTCGCGAACGGCATGATGGCGCGCAGCCACCATGCCGCGTGGCGTGCGGCGAAGAGCTCGGCTTTCGCGAAGCGTGCGGCGTCACCGACTTCGAGGGCGACAAGCTGTGCGGCGAACTTGCGGTCGAATTCGGCGGCGGTTTGCGGCCAGGATGCGGCGGGCATCCGTAGGCCGGTACCCATGCGTCCGAAATCGCGCACGATCGCATCCAGGTCGTTTGCGGTGAGCGATCGTCGCCCGTAGACGCGGCGATACGCACGGATTGCCGACCAGCACAGGGTTGCGGCAACCCACCATTGGTCGTGCGGGTTGTTGGCGTCGTAGCGCTGTTGGTGTTCGTCGAGGCCCTGCACGCGTGCGTGTTGGGCATTGACGCGGCGGCGCACGAACTGTTGTTCGGTTTGGTTGCCGAATGCCTCGGCGGTGACGAATTCGAGGGTGCCCCAGAGTCGGCGCATGGGTGCGTCGGCGAAGTTCGAGTGGTTGGCGACGCCGGCGGCGACCTGTGGATGCGCAAGCTGCAGCAAGATTGCGGTGCCACCTCCCGCAAGCACCACGCCTTCGGCCGCGAACTTGCGAAACGCCTCGCTCGGCTGGTGCTCAGCCGGCGGCGCTGGTGGTGATTGCTCGGAAGACATGCCCCCATCGTCGCACCCCTGGCTCTTGCGACCGAATCCCGCGCGGAGCCACCCGCGAACGGGACCCACCAAGGGGTTCTCATACTCCGCAAGACACACAACACAACACAACACCGCCACCCACAAGGGGTGGCGGTGTTGTGTTGTGGACCTAGGGGGATTCGAACCCCCGACCTTCTCATTGCGAACGAGACGCGCTACCAACTGCGCCATAGGCCCGAGTGCATCCAACAATTTTAGCACCGCGTGACGGACCCGGGAAACGAGTACTGTCCGCATCCATTTCGTGGATGCGGACAGTGATCTCGTATCGCCTAACCAGCGGGCTTTGGTGCGACCGAAGGCTTAGGATCAACTGGCGGATCTTCTGGCTTCGGCTGTTCAGGCTTCGGCTCCGCAGGCTTGGTCTCAACGGGCTTCGGAGCTTCCGGCTTCTTCGGCTCCTCCGTCTTAGGCGGTTCCGTCTTAGGCGGCTCCGGCGCAGGAGGTGGTGGCGGAGGTGGCGGCACGTACGTCACGCGGTTCTGGAAGTGTTCATCTCGGCCCTGACCAAGCAGCGAAGCAAGGTCAATGACCGCCTGCGTCGCACCAGCCTGGTCGTTCGCCGCGAGTTTGGCTTGCAACGCTGCAACGGCTTCTTCAATCGCAACGTAGGTGTCCCAATTCATGTCGCCCCACTCATCCGAGAGCGGAACACCACGATTGGCCAGTGCCGGTGCGTACTTGGTCATGAAGTATTTGCGAGCTTCATCCGCAAGACGCTGGGTTTCGCCTGCGTCGTTGTTGCGCACAGACGACGAAACCTTCTCAAGCTGCTCGCGCATCTTCCCAGCCTCGTCTTTTGGCGCGTAGGCCGAAGACATCGCATAGGCGCCGAGCACACCGTTGACCGATCCCTCAGCCTCGTCAACTGCGGGGTCAATTACCACCATCTGCGGTCGGTCATCCGAATCGCGTTCGGCCGCCAAAATCGCTTCACGACGGGACGAACCCACCACCGAAATCAGCATTGGCAAGAGCACCATGACGAGCGCCAAGATAGCGACCATCGTAAGGATATTGACTCGCTGCTGCTGCGATGCCGCACGTAGCCCGAAGAGACCTGACTTGTCCGTCATGCTCCGGGCATTCGTTGCACCCGTACGCTGCCGGTCAACGCCTTCAGCCACAAACGTGCCAGCAGCCACCGACAACTGCGTGTTGTCCGTGTTGCTGAAACACTCTGATCGCGAAACGCGAGGCATCTAACTCCCCAACCTCAATGCGGCATCCACCGCTAGACCGATTAGTCTACCCAGCTCTGCGATGAAACCGCATTAGATTTCATCGTTAGCGTGGCGCTGCCACGGCTGTTGGTCGGGTACTAGCTCGCGCGGCGGCGTGCGAGCACCGCGTTCAGGTCGGTCAGGTCGCTTGCCGAGTCTGCGTTTGCGATTGCGGCAATGTCGCCCATCTTGGCCCACGTCGAGTCGCTCGACACGGTGATTGGGCGGATGCGCTCCGCGTTCAGCTGGTCGGCCTCGGCTTCGGCACGGTTGCCACCGCGATCACCAATTGCCGGCACCTGCTGCTGCGCGGCACGCAGCGCCTCGGTCGAACGGATCGCTTCTTCACGAAGCAGCTGCGCCAGGTGCTCGTCAAAGCGATCGCCACCGCCTGGGCCGTCTGGATCAGGCGATTCAGTCGGAACCTCGTGGTCAAGGTACAGCGGCTTCGGCAGCGGTACCGGAGTCCAGGTGCCAGGAGCAGGTTCTGGTTCCGCGGCAGCCGGCTCATCCAGCTCAATGGCAGTAAACGGTGCTGCCGTTGCGACGGGTGCAGTTTCCGCAACCGGCTCGGTGAGCAGTGTGTCGACTTCAGCAACGGTCGTGTCGCGCTGCGTGGCGAGCCAGACCTCGTTAATACGGTGCAGCATCCAGGCCGCTGCCGCCGCCACGACAATGCCGGCGATCAACACGAATGGAATGGCGATAATGAGGCCGACAATCGCAACGATGATTCCGGATGCACCGACTCCCGTCGACGCGAGACGGCCGCGACGACGACGTGCTGCGGTTTCGCCCTGCACACCAATGACGGGCTGCTCCGCAGTGAGTCGGCGCTCAATCGCGCGTGGAGAGCCCGAAGCACCGTTCGCCCAGCGGTCCGCCGCCGTCTTTCCCGTCGCCGCGAACTGCGCTTCACGTGCGGTTGCCACTGCTGCGGCTGCTCGTGCTCGCGCTGCTGCTTCTTGCCGTGCGGTTGCGTCTGCCATTGCTGCCTCTCGTTCCTGCGCCATCATTCGTTCGTGTTTAAGTTCTGCTTCTCGGGCAGCCGCTGCCGCGCGCCAAACATCCTCACGAAGTTTCGCTTCGCGTTCTTCTTGTGCGACCCGTTCAAGTTCAAGTTTCGCGGCCGCGGCCCGCTGCTCGGCTTCGACGCGAGCTTGCTCACGCTGCGCGGCAACTTCGAGCTTCTGTGCTTGGGCGAGCTCGCGACGACGTGCACGCACCGTGCGCGTGTTGGCTTCAAGCTCAATGACACCCGGCGCCTCGCTTGCCTCAGCCATGGCACGAATCGTTTGCTGCAGGCGAAGGGCATTGCGTTCGCTGTGGCGCAGCTTGCGCTCACGAATAACCGTCGGGACGTAGATCCCGACGGTTACGAGCACAACCAGCGCAATTGCGATGCCGCTGGCGCCACCAAATTCCTGCATGCCGCAACGTTACGAGCCTGACTCCCCCGAACACCGCATTGTTAATGGAGTGTCTAATGTGAATTGAGTGAACTCTGAGGTTTCTAACAAGAATGCCGCAGGAGTCGCGCGATATTCGCTCCGAGTATGCACAGTTGACGCATTCAATCGCCAGGCATGACTCGACCATCTGCACACACAGAACCACACCATTCACACATCGCGAAGCCAATACGGCGGGCGCCAGCTAAGCAAACGGACCGCTGGCTGGGCGCTGCGCCAGCGTCGGATCAACGCGGCCCGACTTCCAACGATTCAAGACACCTTCGGGAACGGTCTCGTGGATAATTCCGTAGCAATAGTGATCGCGCCAATCGCCATCAATGTGGATATACCGATTTCGGCGACCTTCGTAGGTGAATCCAAGTTTTTCAACGACCCGCAATGACGCCGCATTTTCGGGGCGAATACAGATTTCCATCCGATGCAGACCGATTTCTTGAAAACAATAATCTGTAACCAATGCCACCGCGGTTGGGGTAAATCCCCGCCCAGCAACCTCCGGTGAAATCCAATACCCGATGGTCCCAGCCATCACCGCGCCGTATTGAATATTGCCCACCGTCAATTGCCCAACCAGCTCCCCTTCGTGTTCCATCACAAACGGGAGCGACTTGCCTTCCTGGGCCTGTTCGAGCATCGAACGCACCGACCCGCGAACATTCCAACGCCCTTGCCCGTGCGGCAGGGTCGCCTCCCACGGCTGCAGCCACTCGCGGTGCGCGAGGAGCACGCGCTCGAGATCACGCGCATCCCGGGTACGTAGCCCACGCACCACGAGACCGCGATCCTCAAGGATTGGCAGCACAGCTCGGCCAAGCAATGTCATGGATTCCCCGGGCTAGGCCTGCGACTGACCGCGCTGTTCGGCGGCATACTCCTGAATCCAGGCGCGCACATCGGCACCGATCTCTGGGTGGTTCGCGGCCAATTCAACATTGGCTTTCAAGTAGTCAAGCTTGTTCCCGGTGTCGTAGCGTCGTCCGCTGTACACCAGCGCCACAACACCGCCCGAGCCGTTGCCGCGGGTCGATGCCAGCGTCTGCAGGGCATCGGTCAGCTGAATCTCGTTGCCGCGACCGGGCTTGGTCGTCTCGAGCACTCCGAATACCTCGGCCCCGAGCACGTAGCGACCAATTACCGCAAAGTTCGACGGTGCATCCTCTGGTGCCGGCTTCTCAACGAGTTCATCGACCCAGTAGGTCGGCCAATTGTGGTCACCGGCCCGCTCAAATTCACCGTTGACCTTCGCCGGTGCCACGACGCCGTAGCTCGACACCTGTTCGAGCGGCACTTCTTGTACCGCCACGACGCTGGCACCCGTTTCGAGGTGCACGGCAATCATGTCGTTCAGCAGTTCGCCACCGTCGACGATGATGTCGTCGCCAAGCAGAACAGCAAATGACGAATCACCCACGTGCTGCTGTGCACGCAAGACTGCATGGCCGAGTCCGAGCGGGTCGCCCTGGCGCAGGTAGTGCACGTCGGCAAGATCGGTGGCCCGTCGAACTTCTTCGAGCAGCTTGTCCTTGCCGCGCTCTTCGAGGTTCTGTTCGAGCTCGGCAACACGGTCAAAGTGGTTCTCGAGCGCGGTCTTGTTGCGGCCGGTCACCATCAGAATGTCGTTCAGGCCAGCGTGAACCGCCTCTTCGACGACGTACTGAATCGCAGGACGGTCAACGACCGGCAACATCTCCTTGGGAAGGGCCTTGGTTGCCGGAAGAAATCGCGTACCAAGCCCTGCCGCGGGAATAACTGCTTTCGTTACCTGCTCGTTCATACGGTGCATTCTACTCGCCGCGATATGCAACAACCGGCTACCGTGGATGCATGGCCGCAATTCCGCAGGGAAAGATCCCTCGCAAGGATGCAATCCGTCGCGAAATCCGCGCACAACGGCGCGAACGCGGCGCTGAACGCACCGCTGCACTCGCCGAGTCTGTTGCCGCCCAATTGACGGCCGCGATTGGTGCATTCGCACCCGAGGCGCAGCAGATCGCAGCCTTTTGCAGCACGCCACTCGAACCACCTATCGAGCTGTTCTTGGCACAGCAACGCGCCGCCAACCACCGAGTCCTCTTGCCCGTACCGAATGACGACGGCTCACTCAGTTGGGTTCCGGATGCGGGCACCCGCGCACAGCATCCCTCGCTACGGGTGCCGATGCCGGTCGGAGCTCCCGTTGCCGACAGCTTCGTGCTCGATTGCAACCTGCTCATCATGCCGGCGGCGGCGGTCACCACCGCCGGTGCGCGCCTCGGCTGGGGCGGTGGCTTTTACGACCGCATGCTCGCCAGCGCGCCCCCGCACTTGCTGCGAGTCGCGCTCGTCCACGACGACGAAGTACTCGCATCCCTGCCGCATGAACCGCACGATATTCCAGTACACGGCATCGTCACACCGTCGACCTGGTTCGTCACAGATTTCGGCAAGCGCACAAACTAAACGCAACCATTACTAGGTAGCATCTGCCCAATTCGACCACCACACAATTCATTATCTGAACAAATAACGAAATCCCTATCTTTTGCCGTCGTTCACGACTAAAGTCGGTAGTCGCTTTGACAGCAACAACGAAGGGGGAGCCTTGAAGGGCTTCAAAGAATTCATCATGCGCGGCAACGTCGTTGAACTTGCCACCGCAGTAATCATTGGCAACGCATTCACCGCAATTGTTAATGCCATCGTCGACGGCATCTTCAACCCGCTCATCGCCGCAATCTTCAAGGCCGATGCAATCGAATCGGCAGTCGTTGACATCGCCGGAATTCAGTTCGGCATCGGCATGGTTATCGCCGCAGTCATCAACTTCCTGCTCATCGCAGCAGTTGTGTACTTCATCATCATCGCGCCACTGAACAAGCTGCAGGAGCAGATGTACGTTCGCAAGCACGGCCACAAGCCTTCGGAAGAAGAGGCAGCCGCCAGCGAAACCGATCTCCTCACCGAGATCCGCGACCTGCTCGCTGCGCGACAGAACTAATTACCTGCTCCCCCGCATCCGCAATTGCTACGGATGCGGATGGGATGCACAACATGGTGGGACGGCTCAGGCCGTCCCACCATTGGTTTCCGGGCATGCTGTTGAGCAGGCACCCGGTCGTTGCGCCGTTGCGTTTGCGGGCGCCGGTACGTTTGCCCGCCCCGGCGAGCTTACGCCTCGGCTAGTTTGCCCGCTTGCTGATCGTGTCGGGTGCGAGCAGCCAAGCGACAACTGGCAGGAGCAGCACGACCGAGGCAACGCCAAACGCCCACGAATAGCCGGCAACGTCGATGAGCACACCGGCGATCATCGGGCCCAGGATCATGCCAAGGTCTTGCATCATCTGGAACACCGACAGCGGCCGGCCGCCAGTGTGGTCGCGGCCAATGATGTCCGACATCGCTGCCTGCGACACCGGCATCGACAGCCCCGAGCCGAGGCCCGACACGAACATGGCAGCCAGCACCACTTCGAGTCGGTCAGCCCAGATCATGCCGACAACGCCAATGGCCGACACCAGCAGCCCGGCAATGATCAGCGGACGGCGCCCACGCCGGTCGCTCGCCCGTCCCGACCATTGCAGCGCGATCATGTTGCCGATCGCACCGACCGCCACCACGAGACCAGCGGCCCACGGTTCGTGAGTCAGCGCCACGCCCACAAACAGTGGCACCACCGCGATGCGGATGCCCATATTGGCCCAACCGTTTGCCAGCGAGAACACCAGCGATGCCCGGAACGACTTGTTCGACCACACGTGTGCGAGCGTCAGTGCAGGTTTCGGGGCGTCGGCGCCGTCGGTTCGCTGTTTCGCTGTTGACCGCAGCACGGTCGACACCACAACTGCCGCAAGCAGCAGCGCGACGCCGTAGCTAATGAACGGAACGGTCATACCGGCCTGACCGAGCAAACCACCAAAGAGCGGGCCGGTGACATTACCGATCAAGAAGGTGCCCGACCACAGTGCCGAAATCTTGCCGCGAATCTGCGGTGGCGAATACTTCGCAATCATCGAGGCCGCAGCAATGGTAAACATGGCCGAGCCGATGCCACCGAGCCCGCGGAAAATGAGCAGCTGCGTGTAGGTCGCCGCGAACGCCATCGCGATGCTTGATGCCGCCACGATGACGAGCCCGATCACGTAGATCTGGCGTTCGCCGATCCCTTCGAGCATCCGTCCGGCAAATGGGGCACTCACCAGCCGCACGAGCGCGAAGGCGCTCACCACAACCGTCACCAGCGTGGCAGAAACACCGAAACTTTCGGCATATTGCGGCAGCACCGGCACGACGAGTGAAAACCCGATCGCGATCAAGAATGTCGCAGCCGTCAGTGCCCAAATTTCGCGCGGGATGCGCGGGGGTGCTTCAGGTGCGCGCCGTTCCGCTTCGAGCGCATCGCGGATGTGGTCGAGCGAAATCTGCCCGGTTTCAAGCGTGTTGTAGTCGGTCTGTGCTGCTTGCACGACCGTAATCGGTTCGGTTTCGGGTGAAGGCGACGTTGCCTCGTTGGGTTCGTGACCGGATGACGAATCTGGAACGTCAGCGTTCAAGTTCGATCTGTCAGACATTGTGCGGTGGGATGTTTTCTCGAATTCGTTCGTCGTTGGAACCGGAGGCGTGATCGGCTCGAATCTCGGGGCCGTCTTCGTCGCCCCAAGCAATCGACTGGTCTTCGGTCGCGAGCTCGGCGACAATTCCGGTCGGGTTCAGTGCGCTGCGCGGAACCCGCTGCGGGGTGAGGTCCACGCCCTCGGGCGCGGGCACAATGACCCGGCGGCGAGCGCGACGCGGACGCGGTGCCGCAGCGGCCGCATCCCGGGACGTGTTGGTGTGCATATTCCCTGTTCTATCAGGATCCGGTGACCCGACTCGCAGGTAGCCCGCGTTCGGGTGTGTGGAAGGCTCGGCGCCGGCACCCAGAATGCCGCGCTCGACAGGCAGACGAGCGGGCAACAGCAGCCTGCTGCCCGCTCGCCAGCGATCAACTATTCCGAATCGGTGTCGAACAGGTTCGAGCCCGAAGTACCCGGTTCGATTGCGCGGGGCGCCTCGCGCTCGGCGATCGCCTTTGGCGCCGCTTCAATCGCCAGGGTCTCGCCGTCCTGATCACCGATTGGCACTTCAAGCGCCGTGGCAATGCGCTGCGCGACCGCCTCGGGGTTCGCGAACAGCTCGAACGCGTGCACGCGCAGGTAGTACCAACCCAGACGCTTAAGCAGCTCGGGACGCAGTCGCAGGGTCTCACGCAGCGTGTGCTTGACCGCCTGGTCAGATTCTCCGCGACCCACAGCTTCCATATCGACCACGATCGCACGGTGTCCGTACGAGGCAGCGAGCGGGATGCGGCCACGGTAGTCGAGTTCGACACGCATGCCGAAGCTCTCGAGTCGTCGGCCCAGGTCGACCAGCATCGGTCGGCGCTGGCGCGTGGCTACGGCACCAGCCGCATCCGCCGACGCGTTGCCCTGCGCAGGCGACGCGAGACGCGCATCCGCATCGCGCTCATCAAGCTCGGTGAGAATCTCGCACAATTGCAGCACGCCCGGGGTGAGTCGGCTCAAATCGAGCTGTTCGGGGCGGATGC
Organism: [Zimmermannella] bifida NBRC 103089; assembly: GCF_001570925.1. GTDB lineage: Bacteria > Actinomycetota > Actinomycetes > Actinomycetales > Microbacteriaceae > Gulosibacter > Gulosibacter bifidus. The sequence continues at coordinate 222,469 of NZ_BCSP01000003.1, read as the reverse complement.
AGCTCACGATTACCAGCGACCGTCGCGCACGCGACATGGTCACCGCCAGCGACTTCGTGCCGAGCGGTCCGGCCAGCACGCCGAATTCCGACAGCACGCGCCCGTGCGGGGTGACGCCGTAGCCGAGCGAGAAGATGACGCGGTCGCGCGATTGGGCCGCAGCGCCTTCGATCGTGGTGACCACAAACGGTTCGTTTCGTGGTCGCATAAAGAACTCCGCCACATCCGCGCGGTGCGAAACTGCCGACCACACGGCCTGCTCGACGCGCTGTGCGTGCGCAGCCGAGGCGCTCACGACCATGAGTGATTCGCGAGGGCGGTGGATGGCGTGGTCAAGCACCAGTTCGATAACGCGGGTGACCTCGGCGTCGGTTGCTTCGACCGCACCGGTGCGGGGGTCGGGCATGCCGGTGCCGTTTGGCACGTACGAATAGGTAAGTGAGGAGTGTCCGAGGAAGGCTCCGGCCCACGGCATCGAATCCAAGCGCCCGTCGTAGAAGCGCTCGTTGACCAGTTCGGTGAGGTCTTCCCCACCTGCGCGGTAGGAACGCGTCAGCGAGATTCCGGGCAGGAACTCGGCCAGGCTCGCGTAGATCGAGTCGTCGGTGAGCCGCGCAACGTCTTCCTTCGACAACTTCGCGTCAACGCGCTGCGCTTCCATTGGCGGCTGCACAGCGACTTCGAACGGCGTTGGGAACTGCGTGACCGGGTCGCCGAAGGCAACAACCTGATTGGCGCGGCGAATGGCGCCGATGGCCTCTGCGGTAGTGAATGCGCCGGCATCAACGAGCAGCACTGTGTCGAAGGTGATGCGTTCGTCGATGCGGTGCACGTCGTACGGCGAAGCCAACCAAACCTGCGTGAGCGGTTCGGAGATCGACGGTGCCTTGTTCACGAGCTGTCGCGATGACGTGCCCGGGCTGCGCAGCAATTGGCGGAACGTTTCGGCCTGGTCATCGCCGTCAACGAGCGCGACCTTCCACGCTTCGGCGAGCTGCCAGGCAATTTGGCTGGCGGTGGATGCGGTGTGTGCTTCGTCGACGACGCGGAAGTCGCTCTCGAGGCGGGTCACCACGCGCGTGTTCGCATTGAGGAGCGCTTTGTCGTTTACGAGCAGTTCTTCGAGCACCGACTGCCACCAGGCGAGTTCGAGTTCGTCGGCGACATGCTCAGGTTCGATGTGTCGCTCGGCGAGATCGGTGATGAGGTCGCCAAGACCGCGAGCGGTCAACCGTTCGTTCAGTGCGAGTCGGTCAACGGCGTTATCGAGCACCTCAGACTTTGCTGCCAATCGCGCAATTCGCGATTCGAGCTCGTCAAGGGGCGTCGTCGCGAGGGTCTGGTGGCCAACGTCTTCGAATGGCCCATCGACCAACTGAATCTTGGCGGAGAGGTCACGCCAGTGGTCGCGGGCCGTGTCGATGCCGATCGGCACGCTCGGCTGAGCGGCGTCCTGCACGTAACGATGCCAGAGGATGCGCTGACGCTGTACGTACTTGAGCGACTCGTGAAGCTCATTGACGGTGACACCGGGGCGTACGAATTCGCGGGCGAGCTGGCGCAGCTCACGGCGACGAGCCGACGGCATATCGCTGCCTTCGCGGCGGCCACCGGTAGCTTCAATGAGCTCAGCGAGGTCGGCGTCAAAGACCTCTGGGGTGAAGCGGTCGAGCGTCTCACGAATATCTGCGAGCAGGCGCAGGTAAATGCCGAGCTCGGTAAAGGTCTCGGGTTCGCGCAGATTGGTCTGCTGCACGATCTTGCGCGTTTCATCCAGGAACTCGGTGACACGACCATCGGCGAGTTCAACTGCAGTGCCGTAGACCTCGCTGACTTCGTCGGTGCTGCCAAAGGCGACGCCGAACCAGGGCGAGTCTTCTTCGTTGAGTCGGAACTGGCCGAGTTCGCCGAGTTCGCGCAGTTGCTCGCCCGCTTCGGCACGCGCGGTCACCTCAGCAAAGGTGTCGAGCTCGTCGCGGCGCAGGCGGGCCGTGGTCGAAGGCGGTACCTCGAGCAGCTCGAGTTGGCTGAGGGCCTCGAGGGCGTCGAGCGGTGAAACGCCGAACGATTCGTGCTTGGTGGCAAGGGCCGCTCGGTAGTCCGAGAGCACGCGACGCAGACGTACGAGTGCGTCGTCGAGCTCGGCAGTGTTTGGTCGCTCGGCGCGCTCGTTGCGGGTGATGCCGGCGATGATGTCGCGGCGCAGCGTGCGTGGGGTGACCGCGACCCCTTCGAGGCCAACGTGCTTGAGGCGCGCGCGAATAGTGCGCACGGATGCGGTCCGCGGGGTTACGACCAGCACGCGCCGGTTGCGGTCGAGCAATTGGCCGATCGCGTTGACGACGGTCTGTGTCACACCGGTTCCCGGCAGCGTTTCCACAACCAGGTTGGAACCGCCAAGAATCGCGTCAACAACGCGTTCTTGCTGGGTGTCGGCATCGAGCAGCAGGCGATCTGAAGACGGGTCGCGGTGATCCGGATCGATGGCCTGCTCCGCACGGATGGGACGACCAAGGAAGTCGCGGGCACCGGCGTTTCCGGCCAGCGCGCGAACAATGGGCTGGTCGAGGGTGCCAAGGTCGTCGTACATCGCGTCCGCAAAGTCGGCGAAGGTCGAAAGCGCCGCGATCGAGTCAACCGTGAATCCGCTGAGTCCACGACCCGCCTCGCGAACGTACGCAAATGCGGCTTCTGGCAGCAGCGCATCCGATGCTTCTACCTGCTGCATGAGTTCGCTCGCACGCAGAGTGGCGCCCTCGTGGTACATGGCCCGCAGCAGCGCAACGTTTGGCTGCAGCTTGCCGCGAAGGCGAATCTCGTAGTCGCGACCGAGTCGACGCAGCGATGCTTGACGCAAGAAAATCGGAGCGTTCCGTTCGATACCACCGGTGCCCGTCCAGGTGGCGAAACCAGCAGCCAGCTGAATCGTGTTCAAGCCACGTGCGGCTTCGAGTTCGGCACCAAGGCGGGTGATGTGGCCGGCAGCGTCAAGCGCGTTGCGGAAGGTGAGGGGCTCACGCAACAGGCTCGAAAGCATGACCGGGCGTCGGGCCAGCAGCAGCGCAATGCCCGATGGATGCGCGGTGCTGAGGTCGATGTAGGTGCCACGTCGGCCGCTGAAGTAGAGCTGCGGCGATTTCCCACCGAGCGCGGCGACCTCGTTGCGCCAGCGCTCGTGGGCAACACGTTCGTCAATCGTTTCGGGACGCTCGAATGGTGCGTCGTCGACCACGTCGCCCGCATCCGTCAAGTTGGCCGATTCGGCAGCATGCGCATTGTCACGACCCGGGGCGTCGTCCATGTCATCAACCGACAGGTCGATGTCGTGTTGAGCGCTCGCAGCATCACTCGCCGAGGCGGTGATTGGTTCCGACTCCGGCGCTTCGGAACGGTCGTCGTCAGCAGGCGGCGCGAAAGCGGTGTCGGATGCACCGGCACGTGTGGCGCGAACCTGGTCAATCCAGTCGCTGGGACGCTCCCCCTTACCTACGCCATCAACGAGGTCACGTTCTTCTTCGAGCGTGTTCTCGCGGTCGAGGATCGGTTCGGTCTCATTTGCGCTCGACTCGGGGACGTTACGCGTATGCGCACCGTCGGCACGGTCGTTGTCTCGCTTACGGAAAATGCCCCACACAGCATTCAACCTAAGTGACAACACGCCCCGAATCTTGCAGTGGGCCGGGAGTTTCATGCATTCCGGCAGTGCGGATTTGTTGCCACCCGGGATTCGGTATCGATTCGGTGGTTTGATCTCAACGCCAACCGCGCCACATGTGGTGCCCCCGACAAGAATCGAACTTGCGCACACCCTTTAGGAGAGGGATGCTCTATCCACTGAGCTACGGGGGCAATCTCGTTAATCGTAGCTAAGTTCCGCCGCGCTCCGGTCGCCTACTGGCCGAGCCAGTCGATCTGTCAATCCACCGTGCCCAAATTGCCCCCCCCCATACATGTGCAACTTGCGGATGATGCCAGTTCGTTCGCAGGCACGTGCCGCACGGCGCGAAAACGCGAAAGACTTGTGTTGGCATATCTTGCCACGACTCGTGGCAACGCCACCGACACACCATCCACCGACAAAGAGGTAACCGTGCGCAGTCCAATTTTCGACCAGGCCAACCACCGCGACCCATCCACCGATCGCTATGTTCTCGAGTCCAGCAAGTTGCTGCGCGTCGGACTCGGCCCAGACATCGTGTCACAGAAGGGGGCAATGGTCGCCTACCGTGGCAACCTCGATTTTGCTCACCAGGGTTCGAAGGGCATGGGCCAGTTCCTCAAGAAGCAGCTCACCGGTGAGGGCAAAAACCTGATGAAGGTCTCGGGCCAGGGTGAAACGTGGCTCGCGATTCGTGCCCAGGAGATCTTCCTCATGGAGCTCGAGAACGAGGGCCTCACGCTGAACACCGAGCACGTGCTCGCGTTCGACGCCACCCTGCACTACGAGCCTAAGATGCTCGGCAACGCCGGTCTGATGGCCGGTGGCCTGTTCAACCTTGAAGTTGGCGGCTCGGGCATGCTCGCGGTCGTCAGCGACGGTACCCCGCTCATCCTCGATGCCTCACAGGGCCCGATTTACACCGACCCGCAGGCAACGGTGTGCTGGTCAGCAAACCTCACCCCGACCATCAAGAATGATTTCAAGATGGGCTCGCTCATCGGTCGCGGCTCGGGCGAGTCATTCCAGCTCGCTTTCCACGGCCCCGGCTTCGTCATCATCCAGCCGTCCGAAGGCTTGCCGGTCCTCTCGGCTGCCAGCTAGGTTTCGCCCCACTCGAGTCTGTTCACACAGCTCCCCCACACACTGCGAGCGCCGACTTCCTACACTGAAGCTATGTCTCAGTCGTATGAAGTTTCGGCGCTCGTAGCGCTTTCCCCGCAGCAAGCGTTTGTACTGGCCCATTCGCTCGGCAGCGACCGCACCACTTGGGATACGCAGGTGGTTAAGCGGATGCTGCTTCGCGAGGCGACCGCGCTCGGTGAGGGCGCCCACGTGTTTGAGCGGGTGCGCAACGGCCGGCGCTTGATTCTGCGTCAGGACATCTGGCTTCCCGGCCAGCTCTCGAGCGCATCGATGGTCAAGGGGCCGTGGTGGCTTGATGCGTACGGTGAAGGCTGGCATTTTTCGCCCGTAGGCGACGAAACCCGCGTCACGTGGAAGATCACGTTTGCGCACAAGGCACCGGTCTTTGCACCGCAGCTCGAACGCGGCGTGGTCGAGGCACTCAAGCGCGAACTCGATGTGCGCATGGCCGATTTCAAGGCCGCGTCCCGCGACGTTGGGCTCATGCAGCGGCTTGCTACCGGCGAGCTCGCGCCAGATGCACGTCATCGTGATGTCGTGCGGGGCCGGGCGTAGCTCGAGGCCTGGGCCCTCAAGATCGCGCTGCTAATCCGGCAGCGCGCATTACACGCTAGGCGACGAGTCGTTCCGGTTCGAGGTAAGCAGCCCATTCGACGGTGTCTCGGCGCTCAACGCCGCGCACCTGCCATTGGCGTGGGGTTGGGCTTCCCGGCGTCCGACGCAGCTCCCAACCCATTTCTTGCGGAGTCCGGTCACCCTTGACGTTGTTGCAACGCAGGCAGGCCGCAACCAAGTTTTCCCAACTGTCTTTGCCGCCGCGCGAGCGTGGCATGACGTGGTCGATCGTGTTCGCGAACTTGCCGCAGTACCCGCAGGTGTGGTTGTCGCGTCGCAGCACCCCCTTGCGCGAGACCGGGTTTCGGCGGGCCATGGGGATGCGCACATAGCGGTTGAGCAAGATAACTCGCGGACGCGCGTACTCGGCGTCAACAGTTCGCAGTGGATGCACGTTGTCGGCTTCGATCGCGGCAGCTTTGCCGTTGAGGATGAGCACCAGGGCCCGTCGATCACTGACTACGGCAATTGGCTCGTATCCAGCGTTCAAAACTAGTGTGCGCATGCGTGTCCTCTTTCTGCCCCGCTACGGAAACCAATAAAGGCACCGCCTAATGGCAGTGCCTTCACGCATGCACACTTGTGCGCAGGGATTCCTGCGACGCTCGCGTGCAACGGAGCTATGTCGTGGTGAACATGATGCTCGAAGCCCGACCAGGCACCACGAACCCGCTGGTGGTGTGCCAGCTGGTGCGTACGCATCCGGGTCATAATCGCTCCGAGTTTCACTAATAATGTGTCATTTGTGCAGCACCGAAAGGTGCATACGCGAGGTATGGTAACGACCCAATCCGAGCATTCCGACACGATTACCACCGTTCCGCGGGATGCGTTACGCAGAGTTCACCCGCTGGCAACCCAATTCTGCAGCCCTACCAAGGCGCTGCGCACACGCTCGAGAGGAAACGGTTGAGGGCGGCTCCCTTAGGAACCGCCCTCAACCAATCTCGCGCTAGACGCGAGACGGTAAACCTAGCCGTTTACGCGTACGTAGTCGTATGCGTAGGTGTTGACGCCGTCGATGACGGTGTCGTCTGCGCCACCGTTCCAACCACCGTGAACAGCCTGACCGTTACCGATGTAGATGGCCACGTGCTGACCAGGAGCGATCATGATGTCACCGGGCTGTGCTTCCGATGCTGGGATGACGCTACCAAACTGGTAGAACGACTCAACACCCATGTCGTAGCCACCGTCGAAGCGGCTGGTGGTGAGACCGGCCGAAGCGAGGGCGTTCTGCACCATGTCGGTGCAGTCGAGGCCCGAGATACCGAGCTGTGCCATGGCACCGGCCACGATTGCATCCTGGATGCCACCAACTGCTGCGACCGAAACCGGTGCTGCAGCTGCGCCGTTGTCGTCCGACGAACCCTCGTCATAGCTCTCGGTTGCCACCGAAGCAGCTGGAGCCGGAGCTTCCTGCTCTACCGCCATTGCAACCGAAGCTGCGTCGAACGACTCAACGGCAGCAGCCTGGTCCGATTCAGCCTTGATGGCCTTTGCGTCAACAACAGGAGCCTTGACCGCAACTGGGTTCTTAACAGCGTCCTGCTTGCCGTTTGCCGCCGAGACCAGGTTGGCCTGGTGTTCACCAGCAGCAACATCAACATCTGCGGTAGCCATGCTTGAGAAGCCGGCAGCAGCAAGTGCGGTAACCGATGCGGCAGCGGCGAACGAACCGGCAGCGCGGCGACGGCGCTTGGCAACGAGCGATGCTGGCACAGCGGCACGAATGGTGAGGCTGCGAACTTCGGCGTCAGCCTGTGCTTCGTCAGTGACGAGCGGAGCTTCGTTAACGATCGGCGCAGCAACCTTGGCCAGAACCTCGGTAGGAACTGCAGAGATCAGCGCTTCCATGTCGTTGCGCTCGATCTTGCCCGTGTCCTTTACGAACGCGCTGGCGTCGCGCTTAGCAACCGGGCGAACGCCAGTGCGGCGCTCGATCTCACGAGCCTGGCGGCGCGTAAGCGGTGCTTCGGTGATCTGCGTGATGTTATCCAAATTTACGACCCTCCGCGCCTTGAGGTTGCCCTCCCCCGCACCTGAGTTTCTTTTCGCTATACCGAGTGGCAGGGAGTGGCGCCCCGGTACTGCGTGAACACGTGTGTGTTCGTCGACAGGTATCGACTGTAACGAAACATCACGGCAATGTCACGCATTGGTAACGAGGTTTTTCACATCTTGGTAACAATCCCCAGGTCAGCGCAGAAAAAATTGCTGTGATTTTCTTGTTATCAATGGCGATGGGCGCATGTTTTCGCGTTACCAAGCGACAAGTTCGCCACGATTTCACCCAAGTTGTGAGCCCACGGCTGGCGGTCTGAGTGCAGCGGCTGGCCGACAGAACGGCCGCAATCGCGACCCAATGCATCCCCCGCTACGCGTCGCGGGGCGTTACATAGATGTGCGCTGCAAACTCGACCGGCACGCGCAGCGCGTCGCTATGCGACTCGTTTACGAACTCCACGACATCACCGTCGCGGCGCACGGCAGCAGTTGCCGGTGGCAAGAGTTCAAGCTGTCGCAGTTCCGAGAGCAAGGCGGCATCCGATTGCACCGGTTCGCCAAGGCGGCGGATCGTGACCAATAACGGTTCCGAATCTGCGGTGGCAGCAGCACCCCGCGCATCCAGCAATTCGTCAAGCGCGACTACGCCCTCGCGAAAGGTGTCGGATGCGTTGCGGTACAGGTCGCTCAGCGACGGGATCGGTGTGCCGTAGGGCGATTCCGCCGGCTCGCCGAGCAGTGCATAGATACGGGATTCAGCTTCATCACTCATGACGTGTTCCCAGCGGCACGCTTCGTCGTGTACCAGGCTGAGGTCAAGACCAATGACGTTGGCCAACAGGGCCTCGGCGATTCGGTGCTTACGCAACACGCGCACGGCAGTATCGCGCCCCTCGTCGGTGAGCACCAACGTACGGTCGGGCGCAACTTCAACGAGTCTGTCACGTTCCATGCGCGCGATCGTTTGCGAAACGGTTGGCCCGGAGTGGCCGAGCCGCTCCGAGATTCGCGCGCGCAGCGGCGTGATTCCCTCTTCTTCGAGGTCGAGAATCGTGCGCAGGTACATCTCCGTCGTATCAACGAGATTCGTCACTGCGCCGCCTCCTTCAGCAAATCATTTGGGTTCGCGCAGTGTTCCCGCGCGGCGGGGTGGTGAGTCCCGCGCTGCTCAACATTGATCTCGCTCGCGCCAGATCGTTGAGTCGACTACTTAGAGCTTATCGCTATCAGCCGACGATGCCTGACTTCACGGTGCAGCCAGCCGCGTCCTGCATCTCGAGTACCGCGCAGCCACCGTAGGCTAGAGGCATGACTGAGCTTCGCATCCCTTCAGCACTTCTCCCCACCGACGGCCGCTTCGGCTCTGGCCCTTCCCTGGTGCGCCAGGCGCAGATGGATGACCTCGCCGCCCGCGGCAAGACGGTCATGGGTACGTCACACCGCCAGCAGCCGGTTAAGCAGCTGGTGCAGCAGATTCGCGAAGGTCTCACGGACTTCTACCGTCTTCCCGATGGTTACGAGGTCGTGCTCGGTAACGGCGGCTCGACCGCGTTTTGGGATGCGGCCGTATTCGGTTTGGTGCGCGAGCGCGCGCAGGCTGCCGTGTTCGGTGAGTTCGGTGGCAAGTTTGCCAAGGCAGCGGTGACGCCATGGCTGCAGGCACCGGACGTACGCGAAGTTGCCCCTGGCAGCGCGGCGCTACTGGCTCCAGCCGAAGGCGTTGACCTGTTTGCAACACCGCACAACGAAACCTCGACCGGTGCCATGGTGCCGGTTACGCGCGTGGCCCAAGACGGCGCCCTGACGATGATCGATGCGACCAGTGCCGCTGGCGGCATCGACCTCGACATGCGCGAATGCGACGTCTACTACTTTGCACCGCAAAAGAACTTCGGTAGCGATGGCGGTCTGTGGTTTGCGATCATGTCGCCAGCCGCAATCGAACGCGTCGAAGAAATCAACGCCTCGGGTCGATACATTCCGAGCTTCCTCAGCCTCAAGAAAGCACTCGACAACTCGCGCAAGCAGCAGACGCTCAACACCCCCGCGGTGGCTTCGCTCTCGCTGTTCGCATCGCAGATTTCGTGGATGCTCGAACATGGCGGTCTGGCCGCGATGGATGCGCGCACCCGCGCGTCCTCGGATTTCCTCTACCAGTGGGCTGCCGAACGTGACTGGGCAACGCCGTTCGTCGACGAGGCCTACCGCTCGCAGGTCGTCGTAACGCTCGACCTTGATGCATCGATCGACGGCGCACAGCTGCGCAGCGTCCTCGGCGAACACGGCATTGTCGATATCGCGCCGTACCGCAGCCTTGGCCGCAACCAGCTTCGTATCGGCACCTTTGCTGCCGTCGAGCTGCAAGACATCAAGCAACTTGCGGCGTCGATCGACTGGGTTGCCGAGCGTATCGCCAAGTAGGCCTCGGGCGGCCGGGTTCTGCCGCCAACACGACAGCGCCCCGCAGTTCGTCCGAACAGGACGAGTGCGGGGCGCTGTTATTGATGTCGTTTTGGGATGCACCGTGTCGCGTTACGCGACCGCCGGTCACCTACTCGGGCGAGTTCTCCGCATCCGCGGCATCGGCTGCCGCACCGTCCGTGTCACGGTGGTCGCGGCGACGGCGGCGACGCACGCGTGTACGCGCCATAGTGCGGACACGTTCGCGCGGTTCGCGCTCGGCTTCTGTGTCGCCTTCAGCGTCGTTTTCATCAGCAACAAGCAGATTGCCTTGGCTGTCGTGGGTTGCCCGAAACTCGGCCAGTCGTTCGGCCCAGGGCACCCATGCCGGCGCCAACAGTGCGTTCTCGCCTGGCAGCATGAAGCACTCGAGCACGGTCGGCGCTGAATCTGGCACGCGCGTGCACAGCACCGTCCAAAACCAATCGGTGTAACCGGGCACGCGAACGGCGTATTGGAGCACCGCGACCGCATCCCCTTCAACTGAAGCTGCGACGAACTCGCCGATCTCATCCGCCTCAGCGATCTCGTTAAGCGCGACTTCGGCCAGCTGCTGCAGTTCTGCGAGCGGAGCGATATCGGTCACTTCGATCGGGCTGCTTGCCTCAGGACCGTCCGCATCCGTTACCTGCTGCTCGTCTTCTTGTTCGGTCGCGGGCTCAGGAGCCTGCGCTGATGCGGGTTCGGGCACCGTTTCCAGTTCAGGCACCTGCTCGACGGTGTCGTCGGCCGGCTGTTCTTGCGGGGATTCGGTCATGTCAGTGTCCTCCGATTGCGGTGCGCCGCGATGCCGCGCGCTACGCGTCAAGATCGTCAGCTACGCGGCGAAGCATTGCCGCTACCTTAGTCGCCGCAGCTCCCTGAGGATACTGACCGCGACGAAGCTGACCGCCAATACGGTCAAGCACCTTCACCAGGTCTTCAACGATGACGGCCATGTCATCAGCGGGCTTGCGACGTGCACGGGCAACCGATGCCGGGGCGTCAATGATGCGCACCGAGAGCGCCTGCGCACCGCGGCGACCGTCGGCGATGCCGTATTCGAGACGCGTACCGGCGCGCGGAGCCGGCGCTTCTGGTGGCAGCGCGGTCGCGTGCAAGAAGACTTCTTGACCGTCATCACCGTGGATAAAACCGAATCCCTTGTCGGCGTCGTAAAACTTCACCTTGCCAGTGGGCATGGCACTTCTCCTTTTGTCACCACCGTTGCGGGTGACAATCGTCGTGGATAAAAAAATGGCGCGGCATCCGCAGATCCTCACCGGTGAGCGTTGTTGCAGATCGTCACCGCTGGCGAAAGTTCGTCGGCATCCGCGGCACCCGAACATCGGAATAGTTCGAACGATTTGACATGCTCGACGCTGCGCGCCGCATACCCCCTATTCTAGCGATCATTCGGTCCCGGATGCAGGCCGTCCGCTTTGGGCATAGTGACCCGCGTATCCGTAACGTCAGCGCGCCGAAGCTACGGATCTATCGGACCATCAGCCCCGCCTGATGGTGCCGTCAACCCGGCGTCACTTAGGCTAGACGGGTGACCAATTCCGCCAACGAACGAAATGTGTCGTCGACTGTCGACACCGCATCCAACCCCGCCGCAGAGGTAGCCGCCGCAAGCGTCGTCGAACGTACCCTCGCCTACGGTGCCGCGGTGTTCGCCATCAGTGCGTTCATTGCCATGATGACGCTGCTCATTGCGCCGCTCACGGGTGTGGACTTTGGTGTTGGCGCGCCTACATTTTGGGCGATCGTGATGGCGGTCGCGTACTACGGTTTCCCACTCGCACTGCTGTGCGTCGTGGCGCTGGTGATCACGCGCGTGTGGTCGAACCGCAAGCACGCTAACGCAACCGACTAGTTCTGGAACTCCCGCCATGACCACGCCAGATTCGCTCCGCATCCTTCGCTATCTCCGCGAACTCGATGCCGCGAGCCTGGCGGAGCTGCTGACTGCGCGACGGGTGAGCCCACGCGGCGTCAACGAGCCCCTCGATGTGGCCGAAGGTCTGTGCCATCCAGAATCGGTCACTGCTGCCCTACTGCGTTTGCCGCTGCGACTGGTGCTCGCGCTGCGAGCTGAGCAGCCAGCGGCACTGTCACAGGTGCAGGAGCTCGCGCTCGCAACGACTGCTCACGAAGCTGGCCAAGATCCCGAAGCCACCGATGATGCGCCTGGTGACTGCACACTGCTTGATGTCACCCGCGAGGCACTCCGCACGCTCGTGCCGCATCCGGTTACCTACCCCGAAGCGCAGCGCGCGGCTACCGAGCCCGACCAAGCCACCGCAGGCATTCAGCACGCCTTCGAAACGGCGCAGCTTGCCGCCGACCTGCTGTGGGAGTTTCGACACCGCGAAGTGCCGGTGCGTACCGACCGACACGGGATTCGTGTTCGCAGCGCGGATCTTCGCCGGCTCGCCGCCAACCTGCCGGAATCCGAACCCGCCATCATCGTGTTGCTCGGCCCGCTGTTGCACCAGGCAGGCTTGATCGCGCCCGGCAACACACACTGGTCGCTCACCCATACCGGTGACTCATTCCTACTTGCCGATCACACCGAACGCTGGCTGCAACTCGCAGCCGCTTGGTTCGACCAGCTCGAACCAACCATGTTGGCACCCATCGATGCTGACCAACCAGAACTTCCGCTGGGCGATGAACTCGGCGTTACCGAAACCGACCAGGCAACCGGTCGGCGAATCCGCACTCCGCTTGGCGCCTGCATCCTCAACACCGATTTCGCGACCGCACGCGCACTTACCGAGCGTCACTTCCCCAGCGCGGTCGACCAGGTCTACTTGCAGCCGGATCTGACGGTCATTGCGCCCGGCCCCCTTTCGGGTGCGGATGACTGCGCTATTCGTGCTGTTGCCGACCTCGAGCACCGGGCCACGGCATCGCAATTCCGCGTGTCCGAGCAGTCCATCATGCGAGCACTGCGCGCCGGGATGCGGATTGACGCGATCGAGGACACATTGACGCGCCTGTCGTGCACTGGCCTGCCGCAACCAGCGCAGTATCTGCTCAACACCTGCGAGTCCCGGTTCGGCAGCGTCCGAGTACGCGCCGCGGGCGCCGGGGCGCGGTTCCGTGCGCTGACCGAAACGCAGCATGCATCCCTGCGAATTGACACGGCGCTCTCGGCGATCGCACCGGTTGAGGTACCGCTCGACGCGGCGCTGCGCGCAACAGCACCTGGCGTGTCCCCGACCGATGACGCATCCTCGATACCGGTACGCGAGTTCTCGACCCGGGTCTCCCCCGAAACCGCGCTTGCAACGCTGATTACGGCGCGGTATCCGGCCGCGCTCGAGTCGGCTGACGGTGAACTGGTTCCCCCGACAACGCCCAAGTCCATCGACCAGCCGCCGGTGGCCTCGCCCAGCGATGCCATCCTCGAACTCGCGAGCGCCCTCATCGGTGAGCTGGCGCAGTCGGCACCGGATGACGAACGCACCTGGATTCGTCGCAAACTCGAGCTCGCGCGCCGCAGCAAGACCTGGGTCGTGCTCGAGATCGACGTGCCGCGCAAGCCCCCTGTCGAGCTCACCGTGCTGCCACTGGCCGTGACCGAGCAACGGGTGCGCGCTCGGGATGGGGATGCGGATGTCGAGCGCACAGTGCCGTTGCGTTCGGTGCTCTCGGTTCATGAGCTTAAGCCGGACGACTTCGACACAGACGAACTCGACGAGGACTAACGCGAGCTCGACGCGGACTAACGAATCCCAAGATTGCGGGGCGCCGACCTGCGCGTAACGCAAGCGTCCTAGACTGGGTCGTTATGAGTCTTGGACCGCTAATCGTGCAAAGCGACCGCACCGTGCTGCTTGAAGTGGCACATCCGGATGCGGACACCGCAAGACACGATTTGGCAGTCTTCGCCGAACTTGAGCGGGCCCCCGAACACATTCACACCTTCCGCATCACGCGACTCGGCCTCTGGAACGCACGCGCCGCGGGCCACACTGCCGACGAGATGCTCGAGACGCTCAACAAGTACGCCAAATTTCCGGTTCCGGATGCGGTGGCGACCGATCTGCGCGACACCGTCAATCGATACGGCAAGCTGACCATTGATCGTGACGACGAGGGACTGGTACTGCGCAGCACCGACGACGCGGTGTTGCGCCAGGTCGCAACGAACAAGCGCGTGGCGCCAATGCTGCTCGGGGAGGCGAAGCAGGGCGGGCTGCGCGTAGACGATTGGGCGCGCGGCGCCCTCAAACAACAACTCGTAAAGCTCGGTTGGCCTGCCGAAGATCTCGCCGGCTACACGCCCGGTACGCCGCACGAAATCGACCTGGTCGAAGACGGCTGGCAGCTGCGCGAATACCAGCAGCATGCCGTCGACAATTTCGTCTCGGGCGGCTCCGGCGTTGTCGTGCTGCCCTGTGGTGCGGGAAAGACCATCGTCGGTGCCGGTGCCATGGCCGCGGTCAAGGCGAACACCCTCATCCTCGTCACCAATACCGTTTCGGCACGTCAGTGGCGCGATGAATTGCTGCGCCGCACTACGCTCACCGAGGATGAGATTGGCGAGTACTCGGGCGAGGTCAAGGAGATTCGTCCGGTTACGATCGCGACCTATCAGATCCTGACCGCCCGCCGCGGGGGCAAGTATGCCCACCTCTCGGTGCTCGATGCCCTGGATTGGGGGCTCATCGTCTACGACGAAGTGCACCTCTTGCCCGCGCCGGTGTTTAAGCTCACGGCCGAGCTGCAGGCGCGCCGCCGCATTGGCCTCACCGCAACGCTCGTGCGCGAAGACGGCCGCGAGGGTGACGTGTTCTCGCTTATCGGCCCCAAGCGGTTCGATGCGCCGTGGAAGGACATTGAAGCGCAGGGGTACATCGCCACGGCCGAGTGCGTCGAAGTACGCGTCGAGCTCCCCCAATCAACGCGCCTCGAATATGCCGGGGCGAGCGACGAAGACCGCTATCGAATTGCCGCCACCGCGCCGATCAAGATCGATGTGGTGCGACAGCTCGTCGACGCGCACCCGAAGTCGCGAACACTGATCATTGCCCAGTATTTGGATCAAATCGACGAGCTGGCCGAGACCCTCGGCGTACCAAAGCTCACCGGTAAGACGCCGGTCGCCGAACGCGAGGAACTCTTCAACGCTTTCCGTACCGGCGAGATCAGCGTCCTGATTGTGTCGAAGGTGGCGAACTTCTCGGTCGATTTGCCGGATGCATCGGTCGCGATCCAGGTGTCCGGATCGTACGGCTCCCGGCAAGAAGAGGCCCAGCGCCTCGGTCGGCTGCTGCGCCCAAGCTCAACCGGAGAGCAGTCCACGTTCTACACCGTGGTTTCGCGAGACACGGTCGACCAGGACTTCGCACAGAACCGTCAGCGTTTCCTTTCCGAACAGGGCTACGCGTATTCCATCGTGGACGCCGCAGACCTTTAGCCTGCATCCGCATCCGAAACCGCTACGACATTGCGCGAGCACCGGCACGAACGTGCCCCGATCGCACCGCCCGACCGCGCGCATCCGGCTTGCCTGAGAATTTCCACAGGCAACGACCGCAATACTGGTTGTCATGACTGATGGTGGACCAAAGATCCTTGTTGTCGACGACGAGCCGAACATCCGCGAGCTGCTCTCAACGAGCCTGCGCTTTGCCGGATTCATGGTTCGCACGGTTGGTAACGGTGCCGGTGCGATCGCAGCGGTTATCGACGAAGAACCCGACCTGATCGTGCTCGACGTCATGCTCCCCGATATGTCGGGCTTCGCGGTCACCAAGCGTCTGCGCGCTTCGGGCTACACCTCGCCCATCCTCTTCCTCACGGCCAAGGATGAGACCGACGACAAGATCGAGGGTCTGAACTCGGGCGGCGACGACTACGTCACCAAGCCCTTCAGCCTCGACGAGATCGTTGCCCGCATCAAGGCGATTCTGCGCCGCACGATGCACTCCGAAGAAGAAGCCGTCATTCGCGTGGGCGAGCTGACCATGGATCAGGACACCCACGAAGTGTTCATCAACGATGAGCCGATCGATCTCTCCCCCACCGAGTTCAAGCTGCTTCGCTACCTGATGCTCAACCCGAACCGCGTGCTGTCGAAGGCACAGATCCTCGACCATGTTTGGGAGTACGACTTTAACGGCGACTCCGGCATCGTCGAGTCCTACATTTCGTACCTGCGCCGCAAGCTCGACCAGCGCACCACCGAATCGCTGATCCAGACCAAGCGCGGTTTTGGCTACATGCTGAAGGTGCCCGGAGTTAAGGCCTAGGCCGTTACACCGTGACACGACGCGGCGCTGCGCGTTGGGAACAGCTTTCCCTTCGTAACCAGCTCACGATTGTGAACGTAGTGTTGCTGGCGCTCTCGCTCATCGTTGCGGGAACCGGCACAACACTGCTGCTTCGCCCAACGCTCGTTGGGCAGACCGATGCTTCGTTGCGCTCAATTGCGGCCGATCCATCGCTTGTGCTCGGCCGCGAGGCTTCCGAGGGGCAGTTCTCGATTACGCATGTGCAGCGCGCACCGCAGCCGTATTACGTTGCCGTGTTGGACAAATACGGTGCGAAAATCGCCGATAACTGGGAGGGCCGCCCGGACGCACAGGCTCCGGCTATCCCACGGCCACAGGACGGCGAAGGGCCAAAACTCTACGTTTCTGAAACTCGGGATGCGTCCGGAGCTGCCTGGCGTGTTGTCGTCGCGACCGGTGAGGATTACACCACCGATGCACCGATCGGTCGGCTCGTCATCGCACTGCCGATGTCCAATGTCAACGCCACGATGGCAAGCTTTTTGGCGATCTTCTTTGGATTCGGCCTCTCGGTGCTGATTTTTGCGGCGGTAAGTACACGCCTACTCGTGTCGGCGACGCTGCGGCCGCTGCGCAGGGTCGAATCAACCGCGACCGCCTTCGCGGCCGGAGACTACGATCAGCGCCTGCCTGAAGCCACGCCCAATACCGAAGTTGGCAGGCTCTCGCGCTCGCTCAACGGCATGCTTGGCCGCATCGACAGCGCCCTGATCGAACGTGACCGCACGATTTCACAGATGCGTCGGTTTGTTGGGGATGCATCGCACGAGCTGCGTACACCGCTGGTGACCGTGCGTGGTTACGCCGAGCTGTACCGCATGGGCGCGCTGAATGACGCCGACAAGGTCGGTCAGGCAATGGACCGAATCGAAGGCGAGGCACTGCGCATGGGCGGGCTCGTAGAGGACCTGCTGCAATTGGCGCGCCTCGATGAGAATCGGGAAATGCCAAAGGACGTTATCGACCTGGAGCCACTCGTCGAAGATGCCGCAATGGACACCACGGCGCAGGCTCCCGATCGCACTGTGCGCGTATTCCCGATCCGCATCGTGGCCGACGACGCCGACGCATACGATCCGGAACTCACCGCGTTTGGGCAGGCTTCCCAGGCCGCTTCGCTGCCGGAACCGCTGATCTCGGTACCGCACGGTGCCTCGGCTGCCGTTCGCCCCGGATCCGCCGGAAAGTCGCGCTCGACCCGACGCCGATTGGGCCGCATGCTGCCGTCGCGACGCCGCCGCAGCGCATCCGACAAGAACACGGTCAGCAACACGGCTGCAGCCACCGAAGATGCGCTGCCCGCCTCGCAACCGGATACGGCGATGCCCTTCGCCGAAGCTCCTGACCCGAGTGTGGTGGAGATTCCCGCCATGGTGCACGGCAATAGCGACAAGGTTCGCCAGGCAATTCAGAACGTGCTCGGGAACGCCCTGCGCTACACCCCGGAGGGCACTCCGCTCGAGCTGGGTGTGGTTGTCGATGCGCTGCGCGACAAGGCGATTATCGAGATCATCGACCACGGCGACGGCATCCCCGAGGAAACCCGCAAGCAGATCTTCCAGCGCTTCTGGCGTGCCGACACCTCGCGCACCCGCGAAACGGGTGGTTCGGGGCTCGGACTCGCGATCGTTTCGGCGATCATGCAGGCACACGATGGCCAGGTGGACGTCGTGGAGACGCCCGGTGGCGGTGCAACGTTCCGGTTGCACTTCCCACTACTCACGGCGCCACCTGTGGATAACGAGTCATCCACAGGCAGTTCAACTCGGCCGGATGCGGACTGAAATTCCCTCTACGGTGGTCGCGTTACCTGCACCACGGGGTGCGGGAACACCGCACAAAGGAGCGACCCATGGCCAAGTTCACCGTTGACAGCGACCAGCTACAGTCCGCCGTCGGAGCCGTTCGCGGCGAGATCGACGCCGTTCAGACCCACTCGAATCAGCTCACAACGCAGCTGAACAATCTCGAAGCCTCGTGGCAGGGCCAGGCCTCTGCCGCGTTCCAGGGCGTCGTCGAACAGTGGCGCGCTACCCAGAAGCAGGTAGAAGAAGCGATCAACAACATCAATACGGCGCTCGGTTCGGCAGCAACGTCGTACGGCACCACCGAGCAGGATGTGGTCCGCTTGTTCTCGTAGCCCTGCCGGGTATGACATTGCGATATGCAAAAGGGGCGGCAACCGTAGTGGTTGCCGCCCCAATCACTTGGGTTCAGCGGTCAGCGCCGAGCACTGCCGCTGCACCGAATGTCTTAGAAGTCCATTCCTGCGCCCGGGTCCATTGCCGCAGCTGCGCCGGCAGGCTCAGGCTTTTCGGCAACGACCGCTTCGGTGGTGAGGAAGAGACCGGCAATCGAAGCTGCGTTCTGCAGCGCCGAGCGGGTGACCTTAACCGGGTCAAGGATGCCGCCCTCGATCATGTCAACGTACTCACCGGTTGCGGCGTTGAGGCCGTGACCGAGTTCGAGGTTGCGGACCTTCTCTGCCACAACGCCCGGCTCGAGGCCAGCGTTGATAGCGATCTGCTTGAGCGGTGCGTCGAGGCTAGCGCGAACGATCTTGGCACCAGTTGCCTGGTCGCCTTCGAGTTCGAGGCCGTCGATAACCGAGAATGCCTGGGTCAGCGCAACGCCACCACCGGCGACGATGCCTTCTTCGACCGCAGCCTTCGCGTTGCGGACAGCGTCCTCAATGCGGTGCTTGCGCTCCTTGAGCTCAACCTCGGTAGCGGCACCCGACTTGATGACGGCAACACCACCGGCGAGCTTGGCAAGGCGTTCCTGCAGCTTCTCGCGGTCGTAGTCCGAATCGGTGTTCGCGATTTCGCCCTTGATCTGTGCGACGCGGCCTTCGATCTGCTCGGCGTTACCCGAACCTTCAACGATGGTGGTCTCGTCCTTGGTGATGATGACCTTGCGTGCGCGGCCAAGCATGTCGAGGGTGGTTGCCTCGAGCTTGAGTCCGACCTCTTCCGAGATGACCTGACCACCGGTGAGGATGGCGATGTCCTGCAGCATGGCCTTGCGGCGGTCGCCGAAGCCAGGTGCCTTAACGGCAACCGACTTGAAGATGCCACGGATCTTGTTCACAACGAGAGTTGCGAGTGCTTCGCCGTCAACGTCCTCGGCGATGATGAGCAGCTGCTTGCCAGCCTGCATCACCTTGTCAACGACCGGGAGGAGGTCCTTGACGTTCGAGATCTTCGAGTTGGCGATGAGGATGTATGGGTCCTCGAATACGGCTTCCTGGCGGTCAACGTCGGTGACGAAGTACTGCGAGAGGTAGCCCTTGTCGAAGCGCATACCTTCGGTCAGCTCGAGGGTGGTTTCGAAGGTGTTCGACTCTTCAACGGTTACGACGCCTTCGTTGCCAACCTTGTCGATGGCTTCGGCGATGAGCGCACCGATGTGTGGGTCAGCAGCCGAAATCGAAGCGGTAGCAGCGATGTGCTCCTTGCCGCTAACCTCAACAGCGCTTTCGAGCAGGTACTTGGTAACGGCTTCTACAGCCTTGTCGATACCGCGCTTGACCGAAACGGGGTCGGCACCTGCAGCAACGTTGCGCAGACCTTCCTTAACCAGTGCCTGTGCGAGCACGGTTGCGGTGGTCGTACCGTCACCGGCAACGTCGTCAGTCTTCTTTGCAACTTCCTTAACGAGCTCCGCACCGATCTTCTCGTACGGGTCTTCGAGCTCGATTTCCTTGGCGATCGAAACACCGTCGTTCGTAATCGTGGGCGAGCCCCACTTCTTCTCGAGAACAACGTTGCGTCCACGTGGGCCAAGCGTCACCTTCACGGTGTCGGCGAGCACGTTGAGACCGCGCTCAAGACCGCGGCGGGCCTCTTCATCAAAGGCAATCATCTTCGACATAAAGTGTCGTCCTTTCCGGACGTGAATCGGGTTCGTCTTAGCACTAAGGGTCGTTGAGTGCTAACGACAATGTTGGCACTCGACACCTGAGAGTGCAAGTGAGCGGGGCAACGACCCGCTCGGATTCGCCATTGGCGATCAGCCAACCCACCGCAACACAAAAAATCACCCGCATCCGGGAAGCAACAGGTTCCGGATGCGGGTGGGGCAAGTAGGTGGATGCGAGCTAGTTGGCAGCGTCAGCGGGCTGCACGTTCTCAGCCTGCGGCCCCTTGTCGCTCGCGGCAATATCGAATGACACGAGCTGTCCCTCTTCGAGGGTACGGAAACCCGGCATGCTGATCGAGCGGTAGTGGACGAACACGTCCTGCCCCGGTGCATCCTCGGAATTCACCGTGATGAATCCGAAGCCTTTTTCGGCGTTAAACCACTTAACCTGGCCAGTCGACATGTGGCACACACTTTCGTTGAGACAAGTAATCGCAAACGAACGTATGCAAGATCGGCAGCGGATGCGTGCACGGTGGATGTACGGCGGGTAACGGGCATGCGACATCTCACCGAACGAATCGGCAAGGCAGGGCCACCCGAATGCGCGTTATTCGCCGCCCAGGAGTCGATCAGCGATATCTGCACCGATCGTGACGATCATCTCGCCCGGCTGCGCAATATTCGGGTCGACCACGATCTCACCGCCGCCGAGCGCTTCAACGGCACCCATGGCTGCGCCACGGGCGGTTTCGTCAGCGATAACGACCTTCGAAGTTGGGTTGTCGAACGAATCAGCGTCGGCAACGTTCCCAATCGTGAACCCAGCACCGGCCAGTGCTTCCGATCCTGCCGTGGCCAGACCACCGGTGCCCACACCGTTCAATACGGTCACCGTCACGTTGGGGTCAACGGTGGCAGTTGGCTCGGTCTGCGTCGGTGTCGGTTCGGGTGCGGCCGTTTCACTGGCTGCGGGTTCCGACTTCGCCGGTTCATCGTTCGCGATGAACTGCACCTGCTTGTCGATCATCCACATGATGCCCACGCCAAGACCGACCAACAGCATGAAGGCACACAGCGCGACGAGCCACGACCACATTTTCGAGAGTCGGGTTCGCGGTGCACGGTGCGCACCCCGGCGCAGCAGCGTGCGGGGAAGGTCGTCGAAACGGTCCTTGGGGTACTTCACAATTGGTCTCTCTGACGGTTAGTAGTCCGAAGTCGGACGGTTACGCCGCTCGCGCCGCTCGTCGCGGATCCGACGAAGTCGGTTGATCAGCATCGGATACGCCACCAGCGCAGCGGGGGATTCAACGAGCGTACCGAGTATTTGGTAGTAACGGGCAGTCGAATATCCAAATTGGCGTCGAATCTTTGCCTCTTTGTGAACGGTGTGCCGAGGGTTTTCCTCTTCAAATTCGAGGATGCGCGCGTCTTCGTCCCCGAGTAACCCGTGCGAAGGCGCGGGGTCACGGCGGTCGAGTTGCGTCGACATCGCATCCTCCTAATCGGGTTCTCTGTGGGTCAAGCGGCGTTACAAACACGGGTTGCGCGGGCGCAAGCATCCTGGTCGGCTAGCGAAATCAGCGCCGCCGCCGAAAGCCAAGAACGGCCCCTATGTGACGAAAGTGTACGCGGCTGGTTATGGGTTCCCCTGGCGGCGCGCGTATGCTTGCCAGCATTTGTAGTGCCGTGGTGACTGCGGCGCAGCGCTCTCCCTTTCCCGTGCCACTTCCCTTGCACCCGACCTTCGGAGCCCAATATGAACTACGAAATCCAACGCAGCGACCTTGAATGGCGAGACCTGCTCGGACCGCTCGAATACGAGGTGCTCCGCCAAGCTGGCACCGAACACCCCTTTACCGGCGAGCTGCTCGATGAAGCCCGCCCCGGCACCTACGCGTGCCGCGCCTGCGGAAACGAACTCTTTGCCGCATCCACAAAATTCGATGCCGGATGCGGTTGGCCGAGTTTCTGGGAACCGCTGCGAGACGGTGCGGTCGAGTACCACGACGACTTCACCGTGGGGCGTAAGCGCGTCGAGGTACGCTGCGCGAAATGCGGTTCGCACCTCGGACACGTTTTCCCCGACGGCTACGGCACGCCAACCGGTAACCGGTATTGCATGAACTCAGTGTGCCTGACCTTCACACCCGACACACAGGCAAGTTAGCGGCATAGATCACCTGCGGCAGCCCTGTCGCGGGCGACTGTAGAGCCAAGAATTGAGAGCCGACTACGAGGATCGAACTCGTGACCTTCGTTTACAAGTCAGAAACCGAATACCTCGACGGCTGGGGAATCTGTAAACGGGTGAGCATTACGCACGCCGCGGTTAGAACCCCTGACCAATACCCGCTCGAACAGCATCGTGAATTGTGGGAACTCATAGCCTCAGGCAACCCCGTGTTCCCGCTGCTACCCGAACAACTAGCGGTGACTTCCGCGAGCGCAGCCGCCCGCCTAGCCGCCTAACAATCGACAGGCCCGCAATGGCCCATGCTGTCAGGGCGTTGCGGTGCTGCCACCCGTTAGACATGCCCGAGGCCACCTTGGGGCATCCAGTCCCCACGCACACGCGTCCTGGGCACTGCTGTTCGGAGCTCTCGACTAGGCAGGACGGAGCGCTAAAGGCGCGCTCAAGGAATTTCGTCATTCAGCTGGCGAGCACCAAGCGGCCAACCAGTCTGCCACTTCTTCAACCTCAACAGACCCCGCGGCGACGCTCAATAAGAACCCTTCAGCCGCGTCAACATCCGGCCCATCCCAATTGAATCCGTTGCATTCAAGGAACACCGTTGCGGACAGGAAACCTGTGCGCTTGTTTCCGTCAAAAAAGTACTGCGTTGTAACGAATCCATGCAGCAACGCGGCACCCTTGTCGAAGACCGTGGGGAAGAACTCCTGCCCTGAATAACCAGACTGTGGACGGGCTAAGACCGCACGAACACCGCCCGGGTCTCTTACACCTGCGCCAAGACCACAAAACGCCCGGTTGATAATCTCAACCGTGTCGTAGTCGAGGTAATAAAAGGACACGGTTACGCGAGGCGGCGCATCAGTTCGGTATTACGGGCGACGATCCGAGCGGCAGCCGCGAGCGCAGCATCCTGTGGGATCGTGACAACCTTTACCGGCGTAGGCTCACGTTTAGGCATGACTGAAACGCGGGCACTATTCGTCCCCGCTGCCTCTTGTTCACGCTTGCGGTCGTCCTTGTGAGTCATGCTGTCCATCTTAGGGCACGAACCCGGGAATCCATGAGGACATGACCGCAAGGGTGGGGCACCTCACCAATCCTGCGAATACCACGACCGCCGGGAATAACGAAAAAGCGCGCGAAGGGTTCAAAGTTTCGCCAGCTCGAACCCCTGGGGGCACTCCCCTCCCTCCCCCTTACCGGCGGCACGCCCCCGCATAGGGCCGAATACCCCCGGCGTAGAGTTTCCCACTGAGCTACAACGAACAGGCAGCTTTGCCCGCCTTGAACGCCTTGTAGGTGCTCGCCTAAACCTTTCGGGGAGAGGACGGGGTGCCTCTTATTCGCGCGACCCCATTAACCTCGGGGAGAGCGTCCCCAGGGCCGCGGGGGTGTGGGCCGCTCGCGGTGTGAAGATTCTCAAGACTCCCCTGCACCTCGGGTACGAGATCTCGAAACCGTTAGAACCTGACAAACCAATAAATGACCTCCCCGGCGGCACTTGGGGGTTGGTGTTGTTGGGGCGTATCCCCACCCGTTCGATGTGGGGGTTTCGTTCTGATAACCCCAACATAACCCCAGCCAGCAAAAAGCCCCGCGTTCTCGTGTTGAGATGCGGGGCGATTTTGCTGGTTGACCAGGGTTTTTATGAGAGCCGACTACGAGGATCGAACTCGTGACCTTCTGTTTACAAGACAGATGCTCTGCCAGCTGAGCTAAGTCGGCAACGAACACATCTTACGCGACAATGCGAGAACTGCCAGCACACGCTGCCGCTTGCCTGCCGCATCCATGCGCGCCCACTAGCATTGGTGGGCATGGCCGCAGTTTCCTTTAAGCACGTCACCCGCCACTACCCCGGCGCCGAACGCAACGCTGTTGATTCGCTCGACCTCGAGATCGCCGACGGTGAGTTCCTGGTGCTCGTTGGCCCGTCGGGATGCGGTAAGACAACGACCCTGCGGATGCTCGCCGGACTCGACCCGGTCAATTCTGGCGAGGTGTGGATCGGCGATGACAATGTCACCAACGTGGCACCCAAGGACCGCGACATTGCCATGGTTTTCCAGAACTATGCCCTCTACCCACACATGACCGTGGCTCAGAACATGGGATTCGGCCTGAAGACCCGCGGTGTGCCGAAGGCCGAGCGCGAAGCCAAAGTCCTCGAAGCCGCAAAGCTCCTCGATCTGGATGGCTTGCTGGAACGCCGCCCGTCAGCACTTTCCGGTGGGCAGCGCCAGCGCGTCGCCATGGGCCGCGCCATTGTTCGCGAACCGCGCGTGTTCTTGATGGACGAGCCGCTGTCGAACCTCGACGCAAAACTGCGCGTGCAGACCCGCGCGCAGATCGCATCCCTGCAGCGCCGATTGGGCACGACGACCGTGTACGTGACCCACGACCAGACCGAAGCCATGACCATGGGCCACCGCATCGCCATCCTGAACGACGGCAAACTGCAACAGCTCGGTACACCGCAGGAGCTCTACGACTCCCCCGCTAACGAATTCGTGGCGAGCTTTATCGGTACCCCGGCGATGAACTTCTGGACCGAGGGCAACGAACGCATCGGGGTGCGCGCCGAAGACCTGCGCGTCGTGGCTGAGACCGAAACCGGCATTGATGCCGTGGTCGAGCTCGTCGAAGAGCTCGGCAGCGACGGCTACTTGCACACCAACGCCACGATTGCCGGCGAGCCCGTTACCTTGACCGCTCGCGTAGACGGCCGCAACCACCCACAGGTCGGTGACCGAGTCCGCCTGCAGCCCGACCCCATCCGCATCCACCGTTTCCCGCTCGGCGACGTACACACTGACGACGCCAAGTAGCGTGTGTGCCGCGACTCATCAATACCGCCGTTCTTGGGGCATTTCTCGGCGATCTTGCCGCAAATGATGCATCGCAGCACACAGCCGCAACAGACCAGGAACCAATCTGGGGCAGCACGAACGAACACGAGCCGGGTCGAAGCGTTCAGCTCCAGCCCGGCTCGTGTTCGTTGCGGATGCGCTACTGCGCGGCAGCGTTACGGATCTTGGCGATCTCGTAGCAGGTAATCGACGCGGCGATACCGGCATTCAGCGATTCGGTTGCGCCGTCGATCGGAATCGACACGATCTCATCGCAGTTTTCGGCGACCAGGCGCGAGATACCCTTGCCTTCTGAGCCCACAACGACCACTAGCGGCGAAGTTGCCAACTCGAGGTTCGGCAAATCGACATCGCCGTCGCCATCGAGCCCGATCACGAACATGCCCTGCTCTTTGAGCTGCTTGATCGTGTTGGTGAGGTTGGTGGCCAGCGCAACCGGCAGGCGCGCTGCGGCACCAGCCGAAGTACGCCATGCCGAAGCGGTAACACCGGCGGCGCGACGCTGCGGCACAATCACACCGTGTCCACCGAATGCCGCCACCGAACGAATAATGGCACCCAGGTTGCGCGGGTCGGTAATGCCGTCGAGCGCAATGAACAGCGGGGTTTCACCTCGCGAGATGACCTTCTCGAGCAGCTCGATCGGATCGGCGTACTCGTACGGCGGCACCTTGATGGTGATGCCCTGGTGCACCGAGTCAAACGGCACCATGCGGTCCATTTCTTGGCGCGTGATTTCGAGCATCGGAATCTGGCGCTTGGCCGCGATCTGGATGATCTCCTTAACGCGGTCATCGAGCTCGATGTTCGCGGCAACGTACACCGTGGTCGCGGGCATACCGGCACGCAGCGCTTCGAGCGCGGCGTTACGGCCGGTTACCAGCTCGACATCACTCGGCTGCGCACCCGAAGGACGGCGACGCTGCTGTGGACGCTGCTGGGTCTTCGCGCCTGCCGCCTGCTGGCGACGGCGCTGCTTTGCCCAGTGGCGGTCTTCTGCCTTTGGCGTCGGGCCACGGCCCTCGAGCGCCTTGCGTCCGTGTCCGCCGGTCCCCTTCGTCGCGCCCTTTTTCTTCTTGCGAATAGCGCCGGGACGGTTTTGTGCGGGTGAGTTACTCATCTAGTTCACACTCCAGTGCGACCCCTGTGGGGTGTCTTCAATCGTGATTCCGGCGGATGCGAGTGCATCACGGATGCGGTCGGCGGCAGCCCAGTCCTTGTCGGCTCGGGCGGTGGCGCGCTGCTGCAGCAGATCCTTCACCAGCGCGTCCAACGCGGGTTCGAGATCGCTCGTGGTGGATTCAGCCCATTCATCGGCTACGGGGTCGAGCCCCAGAATGTCGAGCATGGCCCGGGCTTCGGATACGGCAGTGCGAGCTGCGGCGTCATCACCGGCGTCGAGCGCTTGGTTGCCGCGGGTAACCGTGTCGTGCACGATCGCGATCGCTTGCGGCACCGCAAAGTCGTCGCGCATGTGCTCGGCGAACCCTTCGGGCACTTCGGATGCGGGAGCAACCGCACCAAGCGTCCGTTCCGCACGCTCGAAGAACGTTTCGATGCGCGAGAATGCCGCAGCGGCTTCGTCGTAGGCGGTGTCGCCGGCTTCAACCGTGGAGCGGTAATGCGCGGTTCCGAGCAGGTAGCGCACGACGATGGGACGGTGGGTGCGCACCAGTTCGGTTGCCGAGATGATGTTGCCCACCGACTTGGCCATCTTCGTGCCGCCAAGCGAAACGAGACCGTTGTGAATCCAGTAGCTGGCAAACGCATCCCCGGCCGCGCTCGACTGCGCCAACTCGTTTTCGTGATGTGGGAAGCGCAGGTCGCGACCGCCACCGTGAATGTCGAATGCCGTACCGAGATACTTCGTCGACATTGCCGAGCATTCGATGTGCCAGCCGGGTCGGCCCGCACCCCAGGGCGAGTTCCAAGCAGCCGAGTCCGGCTCACCGGGCTTTTGCCCCTTCCACAGCGCAAAGTCTGTGGCGTTGCGCTTTGAACGCGTGGGACCGTCGGCGGCATCAACCATATCGGCGACTCGCTGATGCGTGAGGGCACCGTATTCGGGCCAGCTTGCGGTGTCGAAGTAGACATCGCCGGTACCGTCTTCGGCTGCGTAGGCATGGCCGCGGTCGATGAGGCGCTGAATCAGCTCAAGCATTTCGGGAATCGCACCCGTAGCTCGCGGTTCATACGTAGGAGGCAGGATGCGGAGGGCTTCGTACACCTCACCGAACTCACGCTCGACGCGGTAGGCAAGCGCCCACCAGGGTTCGTGTTCGGTGGCGTTTGCGAGCGTCTTGTCGTCAATGTCCGTGACATTGCGAACCAGGGTGACGCGCAGCCCCTCGTAGGTAAACCAACGACGCATCTGGTCGTAGACCAACGCCGAACGCAGATGACCGAGGTGCGGGCCTGATTGCACGGTCGGACCGCAGACATACATCGACACCTCACCGTCGCGCAGCGGCGCGAAGTCGACGAGTGATTGCGTGCGAGTGTCGTATAGGCGTTGAGTCACGGTGTCAGTCTAGTTTGCGTGCTTGGGCATGCGGTGCGACGCGGTCGAATATGACGCACATTCCCTGGATGCGCTGTATCGGCTCGTGCGCGAACACACCGTCCAATTTCGATCGGTGGATGCACGGCTCAGGAAGGTGCGACCGTCACGCGCCGCTGCCGGTTACGGTCGAGGCTGGCGAATCAGGCAGGCCGTCGCGAACGCGAATACCCCGCCATTGGACGTGTCGGCCATGAATCCGAGCCCATCGCTGGTCGTTGCCGCGACCGACACCGGGGCGCCGAGGATCTCACTCAAGAGCGCTGATGCTTCGCTGGCACGGTCACCGAATCGCGGGCGCCGGCAAACCACCTGTACGGCAGCGTTCTGGATCTGCCACCCTTCGGATTCGAGCAGTTCGCGCGTGGCGGTGAGGAAGACTCGGCCGTGTGCTCCGGCGAAGCGTGGGTCTTCGGTGCCGAACAGCGCGCCGATATCGCCGAGGCCCGCTGCCGAGAGCAGTGCATCCACGACCGCGTGCGCAGCCGCATCCCCATCGCTGTGCCCAGAAAGCCCCGGTGCATCAGGAAAATGCAGGCCGGCAAGCCAGCATTCACTATTGGCATCAAAGGCGTGAATATCGGTGCCGACCCCAACGCGCATCTCGGGCATGGGCCATGGCAGCTGCGACGTCGCTGCCACCGGGTGACCGTCGCGGGCCACGCCGCCTGGCTGTTCCGGTTCGGTTGCGGCATCGGCTGTGGTCACGTTGGCACGGTCGGCAAGGATGCGTTCGGCGCGCGCCAGGTCGTCAGGCGTCGTGATCTTGAACGCGAGTGCATCACCGGGAACCGTGCGGACCTGACCGCCCGCTTGCGCGAAGGTCGCAGCATCGTCGGTGGCCGCATCCGTACCCCTTGCGTACGCATCGCGCAGCGCCTGTGCTGGAAAGCCCTGCGGCGTCTGCGCCGCGCGCAGTTCGCTGCGCACCGGAGTTTCGGTCACATTGTCGTGTCCATTAACTCGCTTGAGCGTGTCCACTACCGGGAGCACCGGCACAATGCCGCAGTTCGACTCGCGTACGGCATCGGCAACGCGCGCAAACACCTCCGGTGGCGTCAGCGCACGTGCCGCGTCGTGCACCAGCACGACATCGCAGCGGTCTGGCAGCGCGTCAACTGCCGCGCGCACCGAGGCAAACCGGGTATCGCCACCGGGCACGGTGGATGCGTGAATCAGTCGCTGACCAAATTGGCCGGCTACTGCCGCCAGCGATGCGCGAGCCTGGCGCTGCGCTTCAGCGTCTTCGGGTGGTACCGCGACCACAACCGCGACGTCGCCAGCAATCGCAGAAAGCCCACGCAACGCGTGCACGAGCATTGCCGATCCACCGAGGGGCACGAATGCTTTCGGCGTGCCCAGCCCGAGTCGAGTGCCGTTACCGGCAGCGCCGATAACAACGCCGGTGCAAGTCATGCGAAACTAGCTCGCAAGTACGTCATCGAGACGCACATTGGCAGCGTCTTCGTCGATCTCTTCGGCCAGAGCAAGCTCACTAACGAGTACCTGACGGGCCTTGGCAAGCATGCGCTTCTCACCGGCCGAAAGCCCCTTGTCTTGGTCGCGGCGCCAAAGGTCGCGGACAACTTCGGAGACCTTGATGACGTCACCCGAGGCAAGCTTTTCCTGGTTCGACTTGTAACGACGCGACCAGTTGGTTGGTTCTTCGGTAATTGGTGCGCGCAATACATCGAACACCTCGTCGAGGCCCTTTTCGTCGATGACATCGCGAACGCCAACGAGCTCAACATTTTCTGCTGGAACTTCAATCGTGAGGTCGCCCTGCGACACGTTGAG
Organism: [Zimmermannella] bifida NBRC 103089; assembly: GCF_001570925.1. Classification (GTDB taxonomy): domain Bacteria; phylum Actinomycetota; class Actinomycetes; order Actinomycetales; family Microbacteriaceae; genus Gulosibacter; species Gulosibacter bifidus. The sequence goes on along the minus strand of NZ_BCSP01000003.1, from coordinate 193,005 downwards.
CTTCAAGTAGGTGCGCTCTTCGCCCTTGATTACGCGCTTCTTGATCTCTTCAATCGTTGCTGCCCCATGGTGTGGGTATACGACCGTCTCGCCGACCTCAAGATTCATTGATGTGGTCCCTTTCGCCAGGTTCACCGATTTCTCGTCAAGATCTCCTAGATTACCACGAATTAGTGCTACGATGCCGCCGCTCTGCGCGAACACGGGCAGCAACGACGCATTTCATCGCAGCAATCGGCTACGATTACCGAAGCAATGCTTCGCGAACAACTCGGTTCGCATATATATGGAGGCCCTCGCAGTGAAGATTCGCGCCGTAGCCGCAGCCGCACTCGCCGTCGCCCTGAGCGCCGGGCTCGCTGGTTGCAACATGATCAGCCCGCAGCGCACCACAATGCAGTATGACGCCAGTGACGGCGTCCACGTTGACCTCGGCGACGTCGCACTGCGCAACGTATTGTTGATTGCCGACGCTGACGGCAAGCAGGCAAACCTGGTCTTCACCGCGGTGAACTCGACCACGGCTGACGCCAAGGTTGAAATCAAGTTTGACGGTGCAGTCAGCACCGCCGACCTCAAGTTCGACAAGACGCAGTCGGCAACCGAGTTCGGTTTCGGTGACGCCGGCGAAAACGTCGTCATGGGCAAGTTCGAAACCGGCTCGTCGGTAACGCCGGTATTCACCGCGACGTACACCGACGCTGAGGGCGCTACCCAAACCGTGACGGTCGACGACCAGCAGGTCCCAGTACTCGGCGACACTGACGCCGACAACGTCCTCAAGGAATACCAGAAGCTTGCACCGGCAGGCGGCGACAAGGCCCCAGCACCGACCGGTTCGGCAGCTCCAGCCGCCTCGCAGCCAGCCGAAGGCGACGTTCCCAACGAAGAGGCACCGGTAGAAGAAGCACCTGCCGAGTAGTCTGCACGACAACTTCCCGCATCCCCGCACCGTTTGGTTGCGGGGATGCGTCGTTTCCGAACAATCATTGCTTGCACTCGGTTGGTGTGCACCAGTCAGACTCCCCCGTCGACCGCAGCGGTGGCTCTGCGAGAACGGTGGTTTGGCGTGTGTGAACAACAAACTGGGCGTCCCGGAGTGAATTCCGGAACGCCCAGCTGTAGTAACCGAGTCGGCGTTTAGGCCTCGAAGCGGTAACCGAGTCCACGCACGGTCACCAGCAGGCGCGGTGACGATGGGGTTTCTTCGATGCGCGAGCGGATGCGCTTGATGTGCACGTCCAAGGTCTTGGTGTCGCCGTAGTAGTCCGGCCCCCACACGCGGTCGATGAGCTGGCTACGGGTCAGCACACGGCCCGCGTTCCGCATGAGGTACTCGAGCAGTTCAAACTCCTTGAGTGGCATCTGCGTCAGGTTACCGCGCACCAGCACGGTGTGGCGATCGATGTCCATGCGGATATCGCCCACCTGTACGATGCCGTCGTCCTCATCCTCTTCTTCTTGCTCGCTGCGACGGAGCACGGCGCGAACGCGTGCCAGCAGCTCACGCGTCGAATACGGCTTGGTGACGTAGTCATCGGCACCGAGCTCGAGCCCGACAATGATGTCAATCTCGGAGTCCTTGGCCGTCAACATGATGATGGGGACGTTCGAGATGGCACGAAGGCGCTTACACACCTCGGTACCCGGCATCTCCGGCAGCATCAGGTCGAGCAACACCAGATCTGCACCGTCGCGCTCAAACTGCTCTACGGCGTCAATACCGTTTTCAGCGACGGCCGTTTCATACCCTTCTCGCTTAAGCAAGAAGGCGAGCGGCTCATGGAGCGATGATTCATCTTCAACGATCAGGATTCGAGTCACCCCTCCATTGTGCATACAGGAAGGAAACGCAACGTTAACCCGCCGAAACGTCAGCGGAGTTTATGGCGAGATTACGCAGAACTAGTCGCGCTCGATTGCGCGCGGCGGCTCTTGCACACCGGTACGTGACACGCGCGAATCCGCTGCCTGCAGTCGCACGGTGAAGGTCGAACCGGCACCGACCTTCGACCAAACCTGGATGTCACCACCGTGGTTTTGGATGATGTGTCGAACGATACTCAAGCCCAGACCGGTACCACCGGTGTTTCGCGATCGGGCCGAATCCACCCGATAAAAGCGCTCGAAGATGCGGCTGCGATCCGCTTCCGAGATACCGATGCCGCGGTCGGCGACGGAAATCTCAATGATGTCATCAACACGACGCGCACCGATACCCACATGCGACCCCTCGGGCGAATACGCAATCGCGTTGGTAATGAGGTTCTGGAAGCACATCAGCAGCAAGCCTTCGTCGCCCCACACCACGAGGTCGGCCGGGGCCTTCAGCTGCACGCGAATGTCCTTGTTCTCGGCGAGCACTCGGTTCAGCTCAACGGCCTGCTCCAAGATCGCGTGAACTCGAACGTCCTGCGCTTCTTCAAGCGTGTCCATGGCTTGCAACCGGCTGAGGTCGATGAGCTCGCGAGTCAATCGCGCCAAGCGATCACTCTCGACCAGCATGCGGTCGGCAAAATACTGCACCTGTTCCACATCGTCGGCAGCCTCTTTAACCGCTTCAGCAAGCAGCGTCACCGCGCCAATTGGTGTCTTCAACTCGTGCGACACGTTGGCCACGAAGTCACGGCGAACGGCTTCAACTCGTACCGACTCGGTGATGTCATTTGCGAGAATGAGCGCGTAGCCGCCCTCCATGGTCGACACGCGGATGCGGAAATGCAGTTCTGTAGACCCGAACGGTCCGCGCAACACCGTGACTTCGGATTCGCTGGGCTCACCGGTTTCGAGCGTACGGTCGACCTGACCGCGCATCTGCTGCGAGAGCACATCGGGCTTGACCACAAGTCCCGAGTCATAGGCGCGTTCGGATGCACGCAGCACGTTGTAGGACGAGTCCACAATGATCGCGGTTTGCGGCAGCGTTGCCAGCAAGTCCTCGACACCGTGCGGAATCAGCGGCGAACCGAGCTGTTCGCGCCGCGACTGCGCGTGGAGGTACCAGCGAACGGCATACACTCCTGAGACACCGAGGACGATGCCAATTGCAATCCCCAGCCAAATCGCCGTCGTGATATCCATCGAGGCAACTCTAGAAACAGAAGGTAACTAAAACCAGTGTTCACTCTTCGGTAATCTGCAATGCGTAGTGTTCACCGTCTATAAGCTCCACCAGATAGGAATACGATGCGCGAAGTTTTTCAGCAAAACCTTGCCGAGGTCCAGCAGGGCCTCGTCGAAGCTGCGCAGCACGTCGTGTTCGCTATCGAGAACGCGGTAGCCGCACTTGACCACTCTGATGTCTCGCTCGCCGACCAGGTGATCTCTGGCGATCTGCTCATTGACGATCTCAGCGCCCGCATTGATGACCTCACGCTTGAGATTCTGCTGCTGCAGGCCCCGGTTGCGAACGACCTGCGTTTTATCGTCGACACGATGCGCATGAGCGCCTCGCTCGAACGCATGGGTGACCTCGCGGCACACATTGCGCAATTGGCACGGATGCGGTTCCCCGAGAGCGCCGGTGTTGAGGTCGTGCGCGAGCAACTGCTTGAGATGGGCCACCACGCTATCTCGCAGGCGAAGCGCGTCGAATCGCTGCTGCGCACCGAAGACCCGAAGTACATCGACGAAACCATCAACGGCGACGACGCTGTCGACGCGCTGCACAAGCAGGTGCTCGACACGCTCACCCGCCCGCAGGAGAATTTCTGGATTTCTTCGTCACAGGTTGTTGATGCCACGCTCGCAAACCGCTACCTCGAGCGGTTCTCGGACCACGCCGTCTCGATTGCCCGCCGCATCCACCGGAGCCTCGAAGACGAACCGGCGCAGTAGGCAACAGGCCGCAGGTCGTGCCGCAAGCGTGACCGAACGCATCCACAACACAAACAAACCGTGCCGGTAAGCATTTGCTCACCGGCACGGTTGTGGTTTCGACGCAGCTGCCCCAACGGGCAGCCACGCGACTACTTACCCTGGTTGGCTACGGCAGCAGCACCTGCTGCGGCAGCTTCGGGGTCGAGGTACTGAGCTGGTTCGACCGGGCGCAACGTCTGCGGGTCGAGCTTGTAGACCAGTGGAATACCCGTCGGGATGTTCAGACCAGCAATGTCGTCATCACTGATGCCGTCGAGGTGCTTGACCAGCGCGCGCAGCGAGTTACCGTGTGCGGCAACCATGACCGTCTTGCCCGCACGGAGGTCTTCGGTAATGTCCGATTCCCAGTACGGCAGCAGACGCTCGAGAACGAGCTTGAGCGCTTCGGTGCGAGGCATGTCGTCGCCGAGGTCAGCGTAGCGGGGGTCGCCGAACTGCGAGTACTCGTCGTCGTCAGCGAGCGCGGGCGGCGGTACGTCGTACGAGCGGCGCCAGATCATGAACTGTTCTTCGCCGAATTCGTCGCGAACCTGGGTCTTGTCCTTACCCTGCAGCGCGCCGTAGTGGCGTTCGTTGAGGCGCCAGTTTCGCTTGACCGGAATCCAGTTGAAGCCGGCTTCCTTGAGCGCGATGTTGGCAGTTTCGATCGCACGCGTAAGCAGCGAGGTGAAGAGGATGTCGGGCGCGAGGCCGGCTTCGCGGATCAGCTGACCGGCACGAACGGCTTCTGCACGTCCCTTGTCGGTGAGATCAACATCCACCCAACCGGTGAACAGGTTCTTTTCGTTCCATTGGCTTTGTCCGTGACGGACCAGGATGAGCGTGAGCGGTTCGTTCATACCTGTAAGCGTAGCGAACCAAGACGAATGATTTCCGCTAAGCGACGCCGGCCAATTCGTGCAGCCGAGCGGACGCTACAACCAGCCGCGCTCATCCGCGAGTCGTGCTGCATCCGCTCGGTTTCGCGCCCCGCACTTGCCGATGATCGCGGAAAGATGATTGCGCACGGTGCCTTCGCTCAGGTGGACCTCGGCAGCGATTTCGCGAACGGATGCACCGGTCGCGGCCACGCGCAGCACTTCGGTTTCGCGTTCGCTGAGCGGGCTCTCCCCCATCCCAATCGACTCGCTGGCGAGATTCGGGTCGATGACCCGCCGCCCCTCGTGCACGGCACGAATCGCGCGGGCAAGTTCGTCGGCCGGGGTGTCTTTGACGATGAATCCGCTTGCACCACCGGCAATCGCGCGACGCAGATATCCCGGGCGACCGAATGTGGTGACGATGAGCGAACGACACGGTAGCCCAGACTCACGCAACGCGGCCACGGCCTCGATGCCATTGCATCCGGGCATCTCGATATCGAGCAGTGCCACGTCGACCCGCTGTTCGCGCACGAGGTCCACCACGTTACTGCCGGTGCCCGTCTCGGCGACGACCTCGATGTCGGGCTCGAGCGAAAGCAGTGCCGCGAGCGCACCGCGCACGAGGTCTTGGTCGTCAGCAATGAGCAATCGAATCGTCATGCGAATCGCACCTCCAGTACGGTTCCGGATGCACCATGTTTCGCTCCGTCGGTTGTGTCACGTGTCCGCAGCATCAGGCTCGCCCCGGCGTCTTCGACGCGCCGTCGCAGTCCGGTGAGGCCGTGACCTTCACCGCCGCGCACGCCGACACCATTGTCGACAATCTTGAGGTGGTCTGGGGCAATGCAGATCTGCGCGGTCGATGCGCCCGAGTGCCGCACGAGGTTGGTGACGCCTTCGCGCAGTGCCCACGCCATGAGCGCGCGCCGCTCAACGGGTACGGCATCGGCACGGCCGATGATCTCGTAGTCGATTTCGGCGGTCTCGAGCATGGTGCGCACGGATTGCACTTGGCTGCTGAGGTCGGGAGTGCGCAGGCGCCCGACGGTGCCGCGAACTTCATCGAGGGATGCGCCGGTCAGTTGCAGGAGTTCGTCGAGTTCTTGTTTGGCACGCGCTGGGTCGGCGTCGACCAGGCGGCTCGCAAGCTGGGCTTTGAGCGAAATCGCGGTGAGTGAGTGTCCGAGGAGGTCGTGAATGTCCCGGGAAATCTCATCGCGTTCCTGCACGGTGGCGAGTTCTCGCTGCATATTTTCAAACGCAATGCTGCGTTCCGAAATCAGGCGCGACAGGATCATCAGCAAGAGCGCGATATACACCCCCGACATGGAGAGCATCTGCTGGAAGCCATCGGCTGGTCCCAACGGTACGACGACGACCAGCATGGACACGGCAACAACGATGGCAGCCCAGATTTTTGCCCGGCGCATTGGGGATGACCACAGGCCGATGGCGAGGACGTATGGCGAATAGGACACCACGCGGATCTCGAGCGACGGAATCGTAACCAGCGAAATCGCTACGAGTGCGCCCGCCCACGTGAGCAGCTGCGGCCAGGGTGCCCGGTGCCCGAGCCGTTCCGCGCCGGCGACATACGTCACGGCGAACACGGCGGTAGCCGCATAGGCCGCGATGTCCCATGCCATGCCAGCGGTCGAATACGACGCCACCAGCAGGATGGGGATCGCGAGGAATACCAGCCAGATCGCGGTGAACCAGCGCTGTTCAAACGGATTGGCGACGCCAGCGTCACCCGCGGTGGTGTCGGGGTTCTGCATGGCGTCGCCTCTCTGCTTATTTCGCTGCATCTGGCCAGGTTGATCGCGGTGCTAGAGCTGTGGTCGAGTGGATGCGGTTGCCGCCGCCCCGTTCTCGACAGCCTATCGGCGCGCGGTGCCGCGACGCGTACCGACGTACGCGGCGATAGCGAACACGGCAACCCACACAACAACGTTCACAATTGGTTGCCACAGCGCGTATTCCGTCAGGTTTCCCTGACTGTCTGACACCACGCCTTCCAGGAGTGGCCACTGCGCGAGCTGCATGATGCCCCATACCGGCGTGTAGACCGAGAAGTCTTGCAGGAACCCAGAGAGCGGTACGAACGCGTTACCAAGGAACATCAGGATGACGATCATGCCGGATGCGGCACTCACGGCCCCCTCGCTGCGGAACCACAGGCCGATGGCCAGCCCGTACAGGGCAAACACCGACGATGCAGCCACGATAATAAGGCCGGCAGTAACCCAAACCCACGGTTGCATGCGTGCTGAGGTGAGCATCCCGGCACCATAGACACCGAGCACCGGCAGCACCGCAAGTGCCAGCGCCACGATGGTCTTGCCGGCGACGAAGCTACCGCTCGAGAACGGTGTGAGGGCGAGCTGTCGACCCCAACCCTGTTGCATTTCGAGTGCCGCAGATCCGGCCAGTCCTGCCGTGGCGGTAATGGCACCGTATGCGGCGAAGGCGATGGCGACCGAGCCCGAAATATTGCCACGGCCGTTGGGAAGCTCGAAGGTGGCGAACTCTTGCATACCGCCAAAGATGAGGTACAGCGCGATTGGCAGCACCACCATGAAGAAAACGCTGCTGAACATGCGCAGCTGGCGGCGAAGTTCAATGTTGACGTAGGTGGGAAGTGCGTGCGTGCTCATGGCTAGTTCGCTTCCTGCGTTGCCGAGGCAGCGCTGACGAGGTGGCTAAAGGCTTGGTCGAGGCTTGCGGCCGAGATTTGCAGGTCGTGGGCGCTGGTTTGTGTCAGCAGGTGGCGGGCGAACGCGTCGGAGTCAGCCACACTGAAGGTAATGCGGTCGCCGTCGCGCGCGATGAGTTGGTGTGCCGGCAGCGCAGCCAACGCGCCTGCATTCGCATCCGGCAGCACTGCTTCAACGTGACGCTGCCCACCGAGGTCACGGATCTCTGCAACGCTGCCATCGGCGATGCACTTACCGCTGTTCATCAACACGATGCGATCGGCGAACTGCTCGGCTTCTTGCAGGTAGTGGGTGGCGAAGATGATCGTCTGCCCGCCGTGCGCGTTGTCTCGCATGGTGTCCCAGAAGTCGGCGCGAGCGTTGACGTCCATACCGGCGGTGGGCTCGTCGAGGATGAGCACCTCGGGCTTTGGCAGAAGCGCGAGCGCGAAGCGAATTCGCTGCTGTTCACCGCCCGAGCACTTCGAGATTTGCCGGTGCGCGATCCCGGTGATGTTGGCCTTTTCCATGGCCTCGATGACCGGCATAGCGTCGTCGTACATGCTGGCAATCATGCGTACGGTTTCTTCGACGCGCATGTCGCCGAGCAGGCCACCGGTCTGCAGTACGGCCGAGATCTTGCCGGCCTGCACGGCTTGGCGGGGCGAACCGCCAAGCACCTTGCACGAGCTGGTGCTGTCGGAAGGTTGGGTCAACCCAAGAACGATGTCGAGCGTGGTGGTCTTGCCGGCACCGTTGGCGCCAAGCAGCGCAACGATTTCACCGCGTTCAATCGTGAGGTCAAGCCCGTCGACGGCACGAACTTCGGTGCCGTTCGGCGAGCGGAAGTGCTTGTGAAGGTTTCGGATTTCAATGGCTGCCGTGCTCATGTTGTAAGCATCGCAATGGGGCGCGTTCCCGCGCTCTACAATCCGTCACGACATTTGCATGACGTTTGTCATGCATCCCGCACCCGTTCTCAGCGACGCGGCGGCAATTGCACGGTACGGCCAGCGTCGGGCGACACAATCACGGTCTGCGATGCCGTAATCGGCGCATCGGCGTCATCAACACAGAGCACCGCGCCCGGGTTGGTGGTGCGCTTCAACAGTGCCAGTGCGATGGGGCCGTCTTCGTAGTGCATCGCGGCCGAGGTGATGCGACCAACCGGTTTGCCCTCGGGTTCCAGGCGCACGAGCGCTCCGGATGCGGGCACGAAGCCATCAAGATGCAAGAAAGCTAGGCGACGCGGCGGGTGGCCAAGGTTGTGGACTTTGGCCACTGTCTCTTGACCGCGATAGCAGCCCTTGTTCAGGTGCACGGCACTGCGCAATAGGTCAAGTTCATGCGGCAGCGCACGGTCATCGACTTCGGTGCTGAACTGTGGCCGCCAGGCGGCGATGCGCAACGGTGTAAGTGTTGCAGCGTCCAGTGCATCTGCGGGCGGGGTGTCAACCAGGTGCAGCGTCAGCGGGTACGCCGCTCCCCCGTAGGGTTGCGAGGCGTAGCTCAACCCCGTCGCTTCGGCCCACGGATCGCGCCACGAAACTGACGCGCCGAACTGCGTGGCAGCATCCGCCGCATCCGCAAATGAACCAACGACCTGCCCCGACAACGCAGCGATTTCTACGCGCATCATGAACCGCATCCGGTTGAACCAATCGCCCAGCGCGGTCGCGGTTTCGCTGAACAGCACCGCGCGATCACCGTCGTCGATCATTCCGAACTGGTGCTCGATGCGTCCCTGCGGCGAGAGCACGAGGTTTTCGACCGACTCGCCCGCAGGCAGGTTTGCGACGTGCTGGGTGGTGAGCGAGTGGATGAGCTTCAACCGGTCTGGCCCGCTAATCGCAACGGCGCCAATATTTGGCAGCAATACGGATGCGGCCCCGTTCGCAAGCGCCCGCTGCTGAGCGAGTGGCGTGGTCATACGCGATCCAATTGTGCCGATGCGTGCGTGGCGAGTTCTTGATCGAGGGCAGCAATGTCCCAAGCCCAGAACATCCGGTTGTTGACGAGCCCGTAGATGCGGGTGGCCGAGCGGTAGTCGCGGGCGCCGGCCGTTCGCAAGACGCCGTCGGTGGCGAGGTCGATGCGCGGGCCGCGCACCATGCCGTAATAGACCTCGCTGACACCGGTCGGATGCGCCAGGGTCACTTCGAGATCGAAACCGTTGTCACTGTTGCGCAAGGCTTCGACGTCGTCGACGTTATTGACGCTCGGTGCCGCAGATGGCGGCAGCATGCCCGGGCCGACGTCACCATCGGTGCGCGAACGAGCCAGACGCCAAAAGCCCGATTCTGAGGTGAGCGGAGTTTCTTCGAGGGTGGGGACCGCAGCCGGCTCCGCATCGTCGCCTTCGGTCTCGCTGGGCCCCTGCGGTTCGCCGAGGAGCCACACCTGCGAGTGGTACTCGAGGAACGGCCCGCCGTTGTGGCGGAATTCGACGCGCTGGCGGAAAGCGTGCTCGCGCAGTTCGTCACCGACTTTGTATTCGACCATTCCCAGGCCTTCCCAGGTGCCGATCACCCAGGTGAGTGGCACGAGTTCGGCGGGCAGGTCGACCGGTAGTTCCATCATGCGGGGTCCCCCAATGTTCCAGCGATTTGGGTGTTCAAGCGTTGTAGATGTTCGAACACGTTACAGCCAGGTGGTCGAGCCAACAGTAATGAGCTAGTCGAGGTGCGGGATCCGCAGCAACTCGGCTAGCTCACTGGCTGTTCACACAACGGGCCGTGTTTGCTTGGCCAGTTGGCACGTACTGGTTAGCTCTGGCCCTTGAACAGACGACGCAGAACGACGGTGCCAACACCGAGGATGCCGACCATTGCGCCACCGAGCAGGCCCATGAAGAGAATCTCAAAGAACAGTTCCATGCCTCGATCTTAGCGCGTCCGCTTCGGCTTGGGGCGCAGGCGTTGCGCCGCCGCTACCTATTCGGCAGGCAGGGATCGAACTAGACGAGCACCCAGGATTGAGCACCCCGCAGCATGAAGATAACGGTGCCGATCGCCAAGATAATCGCGGCCCCGGCCAAGCTCAGCGCGAACCGGTGAATGTAGCCGGCGGGCCGCCCGTCGAGCAACTGCAGTAGGCCGGTGATCAGCACGAGCATCATCATGGCAATGGACACCCAGGTCAGTTGCCGTGCAGGCCCGGCAACAAAGCCGATCGCGAGCACCATGACCAGTGCGGCGAGCCACACCAATCCGATCCGGATCCGACTCAGGTGGCGTACACGCACCAGTTCAGGCGCAGCGGTCTCGGGGACAGCTGCGTCTTGGGGCTCTGGCGCGGTGGTCATTCCACCAGTTTAGGCGCCGCTACCTAAACTGGCGATATGGACGTTCGTGAACTGCCAATTGCTGCATCGCTCGCCGCTGAGGTGGCCGCGCTATCGGCTGCCTGCGCAGCGGTTGACGGCACCGAACCGTTCAATGAGGCAAGTCGGTTGGCGTTGGATGCTCGCCACGCGTTCGCGGTGCGGGATGCGGCCGGCACGTTGGCCGGGCTGGCGCTGTGTGCGCAACCAACGGCATCCACCGACACGATCGAGATCGAATTTGCCGTACATCCCGACCACCGCCGCCGAGGCCACGGCCGCGCGCTGCTCGACGCGCTGCGGCAGCTAGGCCCGGCCACGCCCGTGTTCTGGGCACACGGCAATTTGCCTGGCGCACAGGCGCTTGCCGCGGGGTCGGATGCGGTGGCAATCCGCACGCTCTACATACTGTCGCGACCGGTGCAGGACGCTGACCGCATGGCGCTGCGCGAGGTGCACGCACCGGCCGGGGTCCGCATCCGCACCTTTAACCCGGAACGCGATGCTGATGCCTGGGTTGCGAGCAACGCCAAGATCTTTGCGTCGCACCCGGAACAGGGGAAGCTAACCCGAGCCGATTTGGATGCGCGGATGCAGCAACCTTGGTTCGACGCGGAACACTTTTTTATTGCCGAGGCGATCACGTCCGATGCTGACGCTTTGGAGAGTAACGCGGCTGCTCCCCTGCTCGGCTATTGCTGGTGCAAGATCACTGCGGACGAAGCAGAAATCTACGTGCTCGGCACCGACCCGGCTGCCAGCGGCCGTGGCATCGGCAGTGCGCTGATGCGTGCCGGCCTCGCGAAGATTGCTGAATTGGGATTCGCCGAATCGCTCCTCTACGTCGACGGCGAAAACACACGTGCGGTCGACTTGTATCGCAACCTCGGCTACTCCGAGCGCTTCGTCGACGTGCAGTACCGCTGCTAACTAGGCCACGCGATTCACACGTAATGACACGATGCTGGAACCAACCAGGCCACAACAAACCCCTGCAGGTTCTCGGGCACTTTCACCGTGATTTTCAGGACACCGTTTACCCCGAATTGAAAGGATGCTGGCATGGATAACTCTCCCGTTGGCAGCGACGAACGCGCCGAATACAGCCGCTATATTGACCGCGAGATGAGCTGGCTCGCATTCAACCAGCGAGTGCTGGAGCTCGGCGAGGCCAGCGATGTGCCACTGCTTGAGCGCGCCAACTTCTTGGCGATCTTCCCGTCGAATCTTGACGAGTGGTTCATGGTTCGTGTCGCCGGTTTGAAGCGCCGCATCGACCTCGGCCTTGCCGTGCCAACTCCTGCTGGTGTGCCGCCACGCAAGGAACTTGCGCAGATCCGTAATCGCGCCCGCGAACTGCAGATCCGCCACGCTGAACACTTCCGTGACGAGGTGCGCCCCAAGCTTGCCGAAGAAGGCATCCACATCCTCGGTTGGGATGACCTCGGTCACGAGCAGCAGGCGCGTCTGAGCGAGATTTTCACCAACGACATCTTCCCGGTGCTGATGCCGCTCGCCGTTGACCCGGCGCACCCCTTCCCCTATATTTCGGGTCTTTCGCTCAACCTCTCGGTGCGCGTGCGCAACCCCGAGGCAAGCAAGACCGACTTTGCGCGCCTGAAGGTGCCGCCAATGCTGCCGCGCCTCTACCCGCTCGACGCACCCGACGGCGAGCACTGGTACATCCTGCTCGAAGATCTCATTGCCCAGCACCTCGACCTGCTGTTCCCGGGCATGGAGGTTATCGACCACCACGCCTTCCGCGTGACGCGAAACGAAGACGTCACCATCGAAGAAGACGAGACCGAGAACCTGCTGCAGGCGCTTGAGAAAGAGCTGCTGCGCCGCCGTTTCGGCCCACCGATTCGCCTCGAGGTCTCCGAGGACATGGACGATGAGACGCTCGAACTCCTCAAGGACGAGCTCGACATCACCGACGACGAGGTGACCGTCCTCAGCGGCCCGCTCGACCTCACCGCACTGTTCGCGCTCGGCGGCGTAAACCGCCCCGAGCTCAAGTACGAAACGCACGTACCGACCACGCATCCGGCATTCCGCATGTCGGATGCGAATGAAGAGCCGGACATGTTCGCCGCGATCGCGCAGCGTGACATCCTGGTGCACCACCCGTACGAGTCGTTCTCGACCAGTGTCGTGAAGTTCATCGAGAAGGCTGCGGCCGACCCAGATGTGCTCGCTATCAAGCAGACGCTGTACCGCACCTCGGGTGACTCGCCGATTATTGCGGCGCTGATTAAGGCGGCCGAATCGGGTAAGCAGGTGCTGGCCCTGGTAGAGATCAAGGCCCGCTTCGACGAGCAAAACAACATCGTTTGGGCTCGCAAGCTCGAAAAGGCCGGCGTACACGTGGTCTATGGCCTGGTTGGCCTCAAGACGCACTGCAAGCTGCTGCAGGTCATCCGCCGCGAAGAGCACCGACTGCGCATCTACAACCACATCGGTACCGGTAACTACAACCCCAAGACTTCGCGCATCTACGAAGACTTCGGTCTGTTCACCGTGAACGAAGATGTCTCGGGCGACCTCACCCGCTTGTTCAACCAGCTTTCGGGTTACGCCATTGAACGTGATTTCAAGCGCCTGCTGGTGGCACCACTGCACCTGCGCAAGGGCTTGACCGACCTGATCGAGAACGAGCGACAGGCGGCCCTGCGCGGCGAAGCCAGCCGCATCCGCATCAAAGTGAACTCGATGGTTGATGAACAGCTCATCGACGCCCTCTATGCCGCAAGCCAGGCTGGTGTACCGGTCGACATTTGGGTGCGCGGTATCTGCAGCCTGCGCCCGGGAGTCCCCGGACTCAGCGAGACGATTCGCGTGCGTTCGGTAGTCGGCCGCTACCTCGAGCACTCGCGTATCTTTAGCTTCCACAACGGTGGCGACGCGCAGATCTACATCGGCTCGGCCGACATGATGCACCGCAACCTCGACCGCCGCATCGAAGCGCTCGTGCGCCTCACCGACCCGACACACATTGAAAACATGCACAAGCTCTTTGACCTCGGCATGTCCGACGAGTCCTCAACCTGGCACCTGCAGGCGAACGGCGAGTGGTTCCGTCGCCACACCGATGAGCATGGCAAGCCGCTCGTGGATGTGCACAACACCGTGATGCAGCTGGTTGCAGCGCGCCCAACGCTGCACGCACTGCGCTAATTCGTCGTGGCCGGTCCCCCAATGTTGCGGTGGACCGGCCACGAATGATTTCCTCGAAACCACGCACTTTTCTGAGCTGGCTCACACCAGCCCCAACACAACTTCATGCTTCACCCCAACGAATACGGCGGATACACCATGCAGACCACGCAGCACGACGACTTTCAAGAAACCGTTTATGCGGCAGGTGCGATCGTTTGGCGCATGGATGGGGACAAGCCGCGGGTGCTCATCATCCACCGCGAACGACACAACGATTACTCGTTCCCCAAGGGCAAGGTCGACCCCGGCGAGACCCTGCCCGAGACGGCAGCCCGAGAAATCTGGGAGGAAACCGGCCTGAAGGTATCGCTCGGCGCGCCAATCGGTATCGCCGAATACGAACTCCCCAGTGGCCGCCCCAAAGAGGTGCACTACTGGGCTGCCGAGGTGAGCGCTGAGCAGTTCGCTAACTACCACTTCGAGCCCAACGAAGAAGTTGGTTCGATCAAGTGGATGTCGATCAGTAAAGCCGGAAAGGCACTGACATACGCGCGCGATGCGGAGTTCCTCGAAATCCTCGAAGAACGCATCGCGAGCAATACGGCCCGCACGTTCGCCTTGATGGCACTGCGTCACGCACAGGCGACACCGGCGATCGGCTGGCCGGGCAATGATGAGTCACGCCCGCTCACGTCGCGCGGGCAGGCCCAGGCCATGCAGGTCGCACCAATGCTGCAGGCGTACGCGCCTGCTCGACTCATTTCATCCACCGCGGTTCGCTGTTTGTCGACGCTCGGACCACTGGCAGATGCGACCGCCCTCACGCCAGAAATCACCGAATCGATCTCGCAGAATCTCTCGCTCGGCTGGTCGGCCGTTGCCGACACCGTTTCGGAGGTGCTCGATGCGGGTGTATCCACCGTGTTGTGCAGCCACTCGCCAATGATTCCGCCAATTCTGGATGCGGTGAGCAACCGTTGCGAGATCGGCGATTCGTCGCTGACACGGCTCGGGATGCTCGCCACTGCCGAATTCGTCGCACTGCATATTGCCAAGACTCCAGCCGGCCTACAGCTAGTTGCGACCGAGGCGCACGGACCACAAATCTAACCATTCAGCAGCGTTAACTTCCCGTTCACTTCCACGCTTTCGTTACGTCACTACAAGCGCATACGTTCAGGTCGAACCCAGAAATCGTCTGGTTCGGAATTACGACGTTTCTTACGGAGGAAACTCAATGAAGCTTTCGCGCGTTGGCACTTCGGTTGCCATGACCGCAATCGCCGCTCTCACCCTCGTTGGCTGTGCAGCTGGCGGCGAGCAGGGCGGCAACGAGGGCGGCTCGGACCTGCCTAAGTACAGCCCAGCAGAGCAGCTCGAGGGTAAGCTCAGCGCCACCGGCGCTAGCTCGCAGGAGAAGGCACAGGTTGCTTGGCTCGCAGACTACGCAGGCCTGCAGGCTGGCGTAGACGTTAAGTACGAGGCAACCGGTTCGGGTACCGGCCGTGACAACTTCGTTGCGGGCACCTCGAACTTCATTGGCTCGGACCGTGCATTCAAGGCTGAAGAGCTCAAGGAAAACAAGTTCGCAGTCTGCAAGGACGGCACCGACCTCGTTGAGATCCCTGTCTACATCTCGCCGATCGCTATTGCGTACAACCTCCCTGAGGTTGAGGCACTGAACCTCGACGCTGACACCATCGCGAAGATCTTCGACGGCAAGATCGAGAAGTGGAACGACCCAGCTATTGCTGCTCTGAACGAGGGCGTTGAACTTCCTGACACCAAGATCACCCCGGTTCACCGCGGTGACGACTCGGGTACCACCGAGAACTTCATGGACTACCTCTCGGAGGTCGCACCGGACTCGTGGAAGTACGAAGCTGACAAGGTTTGGCCGAAGGAAATCAAGGGCGGCGAAGCTGCTGACCAGACCGCTGGTGTAGCTGCTGCAATCGAAGGCGGCGAAGGAACCATCGGTTACCTCGACGCATCGGCCGCTGGCGAACTGCAGACCGCTGCAGTGAAGTCGGGCGAAGAGTTCGTTGAGTACACCCCTGAAGCTGCTGCTGCAATCGTTGAAAACTCGAAGCTTGAAGAAGGCCGCGCTGCGACCGACCTCGCTTACGAGCTCAACTTCGAAGGTGGTAACGGCGGTTACCCGATCGTTCTCGTTTCGTACCTGATCGGTTGCGCTGAGTACCAGGACGCTGAGACCGGCAAGCTGGTTAAGGACTACTTCTCGTACGTAATCTCGCCTGCTGCTCAGGCACTGGCAGCTGAGAAGGCTGGCTCGGCCCCGATCTCGGATGGTATCCGTGAGAAGGCTCAGGCTGCTGTCGACGCAATCAAGTAAGGCGAATCCTGTTCAGGATCTCGCTTAGGTAGGTGCCCGGTGCCGTGCATTGTCACGGTGCCGGGCATCCTGCCGTTTAGTAACTCGAACTATCAACTTGCCTAATACGTTGCAAGGAAGGCACCCCCAATGACCAGTACCGAAACAGCGGCGACCACCGCTACTCCTTCGGCTACTAAAGTTCGTCGCCCAGGCGACATCATCTTTAAGACCATCTCGACCACCTCTGGCGCGCTGATTCTGGCAATTCTTGCCGCAGTGTTCACCTTCCTTCTGGTGCAGGGTCTGCCAGCCGTGGTACAGCCACTCCAAGAAACTGACGACAACCTCCGTGCTGACGCAGGCAACTTCTTTGGCTACGTCGGGCCACTCGTATTCGGTACGCTCTGGTCGTCGTTCTTGGCTATGCTCATGGCTTTCCCTATCGGCATCGGTGTCGCGCTGTTCATCAGCCACTTCACCAACCGTCGCTACTCGGGCATCATGGGCTTCGTCATCGACATGCTCGCTGCCGTACCTTCGGTTGTCTTCGGCCTTTGGGGCATCCTGATTCTCGCGCCGATCATGGGACCGCTGTACGAGTGGCTCGGTGAGCACATGGCTTGGATCCCGCTGTTTGCTGGCGGCGCAACCCCGACCGGTAAGAACCTGATGACCGCATCCATCGTGCTGGCCATCATGATCCTGCCGATCATTACCTCGCTCAGCCGTGAAATCTTCTTGCAGACCCCGCGACTGCACGAAGAAGCTTCGCTCGCACTTGGCGCGACCAAGTGGGAAATGGTGCAGCAGTCGGTCTTCCCCTACGCCCGCTCGGGTATGTTCGCCTCGGGCATCCTCGCCCTCGGCCGCGCGCTCGGTGAAACGATGGCGGTAACCATGGTGCTCGCAGCGAGCGGCGCGGTGAACTTCCGTCTGCTCACTTCCGAGAACCCGACCACGATCGCCGCGTCTATCGCCAAAAAGTTCCCAGAAGCTAACGGCATGGACACGCAGACCCTTATCGCTGGTGGTCTGGTGCTGTTCGCGATTACCCTTGCCGTCAACTCGCTCGGCCGCTGGATCATCGCCCGCGGCTCGCAGAAGTAGGAGCATCCATCATGACTACAACTACTCCTTCAGCTGCTCCCGCATCCGTGAAGCCCAAGAAGAACCGTCTCGCTGCCGGTCACCTTTCGGGTCTCCAGGTCGCCATGGTCGGTCTCGGTGCGCTCATCATCTCGACGCTGATCTTCGGTGCACTCTGGATGTCGAGCGGTGACGAGCTCTACACGGTCACGAAGAAGACCGGCAAGCTCACCATGAACTTCAACTGGGGTGCCTGGCTCG
Source organism: [Zimmermannella] bifida NBRC 103089 (assembly GCF_001570925.1). Classification (GTDB taxonomy): domain Bacteria; phylum Actinomycetota; class Actinomycetes; order Actinomycetales; family Microbacteriaceae; genus Gulosibacter; species Gulosibacter bifidus. The sequence goes on along the minus strand of NZ_BCSP01000003.1, from coordinate 175,401 downwards.
TTGTTGCCGGAATCCTCTACCTGGTTGGTATCTGGATTGTTTCGTCGGCGGTCGAAGGCGTTCGCCAGGCCAAGAACCGACTCGTTACCGGATTCCTCACCGTGGCGTTCCTGATGGCGATGATTCCGCTGGCCTCGCTGATCTTCACGCTTGTTGTTGAAGGTCTGCCCGGTATCAGTAAGGCATCGTTCTTCCTCAACGACTCGCGCCGCGACCCGAACGCCTTCGGTGGTGCACACGCCATCGTCGGTACGCTCTGGATCACCGGTATCACCACGCTCATGGCAGTGCCGATCGGTATCTTCACGGCGATCTACCTCGTCGAGTACGGCAAGGGCAACCGCCTCTCGCGTGCGCTCAACTTCTTCGTCGACGTGATGACGGGTATCCCGTCGATCGTTGCCGGTCTGTTCGCGTTCACGCTGTTCATGCTGATCACGAAGAGCACCGGTGGTGACCTCACCCAGATCAAGAACGGTTTCGTTGGCGCAATCGCGCTGCTCGTCCTCATGATCCCGACGGTGGTTCGTTCGGCAGAAGAAATGATTCGTCTGGTTCCGAACGAGCTTCGCGAAGCCTCGTACGCACTCGGTGTACCCAAGTGGCGCACGATTGCCAAGGTGGTTATCCCAACCTGCCTCGGTGGTCTGGTGACCGGTGTGCTCCTCGCAATCGCACGCGTTATCGGTGAAACCGCCCCGCTGCTGGTTGCAGCCGGCTACTTCGGTGGTATGAACACCAACCCGATGAGCGGTTCGATGGCTTCGCTGCCGGTATTTGTGTACCAGCAGTGGAAGTTCCACGACGTCGATGCCACCCAGCTCTCGTGGGCCGGTGCGCTCGTGCTGCTATTCATCGTTATGGCGCTGAACATCATCGGTCGCGTCGTTCGCCACTACTTCTCGCCCAAGGGCAACCGCTAACTAGCGCCAACGTTTTACGAAGGATTTTCAAATGTCGAAGCGTATTGAAATCAAGAACCTGGACATCTACTACGACAAGTTCAAGGCTGTCGAAGACGTCAACATGGTCATCGAGCCAAAGAGCGTTACCGCGTTCATCGGCCCATCGGGTTGCGGTAAGTCGACCGTACTTCGCACCCTGAACCGTATGCACGAAGTCATCCCCAAGGCGTGGGTTGACGGTGAAGTGCTGCTCGACGGCGACGACCTGTACGGTCAGGGTGTTGACCCGGTCAACGTTCGCCGCCAGGTGGGCATGGTGTTCCAGCGTCCGAACCCGTTCCCGACCATGTCGATCAAGGAAAACGTCCTTGCCGGTGTGCGTCTGAACAACCGCCGCATCAGCAACAAGGACGCCGCTGAGCTCGTCGAGAAGTCGCTGCGCGGCGCCAACCTCTGGAACGAGGTCAAGGACCGTCTCGACGCACCTGGTGGTGGCCTCTCGGGTGGTCAGCAGCAGCGTCTGTGCATCGCTCGCGCTATCGCCGTCAAGCCTGACGTGCTGCTCATGGACGAGCCCTGCTCGGCTCTTGACCCGATCTCAACCCTCGCAATTGAGGACCTCATCCACGAGCTCAAGACCGAGTACACGATCGTCATCGTGACCCACAACATGCAGCAGGCAACGCGTGTCTCGGACCGCACCGGCTTCTTCAACATCGCCGGTACCGGTAAGCCGGGCAAGCTCATCGAGTTCGATGACACCCGCAACATCTTCGAGAACCCGCAGAACAAGCAGACTCAGGACTACGTCACCGGTCGATTCGGCTAAACCCGATCACTCGACGCAGCTCTTGCAGCTGGTTTAGGTGGGGCAGGCAACTTCGGTTGTCTGCCCCACTTGCGTTTCCGGAACGTGTCCGACCATTGACAGGCTCGCTTGACGCTGGCAGGGCTCGACAGTCTGGGACTTGTGGCCCACTTTGCACGGTATGCCTGGCAAATGACGTGCAAAGTCGGCCACAACTCGGGAGCACAACGCAAGTTAAGGCCGAAACCGCACAGCTGTCACCGCGTCCGAGATACGCGGGAAAACAATAAACGCCGGACCGCAGAACGCCTCTCGGCGAAAGGCCGCTCGAAGCGGCAAAATGATGGAGCCCGGGGTTACTGCGGCCCGGCGGAGTCAAGTTTGCTGGATGCGGCGGCTCACCGCAAGCAAAGACCGCAGATTTCTCGTTCGCGAGCGGCGGACGTGCACGATTTGTGGACGCAACTCACCGCATCCGTGCCGACCGAAACGCGCGGGCTAGTCGAGTGCACCGGGCTAGTCGAGTGCACCGTGTCGCCACAGGCGCGCACTTGCCGCAAGGTCGCGCGCGAACTCGAGGTACCGAGCTGAGCGCAGGGTAAAGGCGCCGGCGCGTACCGGCGCAACGGCATCGTCATCATCCGCGAGCGCATTCGCACCCATCGACATGACCGCCGCAAACGCTGCCGCGCGATCAAGTGCATCCGCAAAATCACCGGTAAACGCGCCGCGCAGAATCGTCGTGGTGAGATTCAGGATCTCGGTCGGTCCGGTGGGTTCGACCGCACCGGCAACGATGCGGCTGATGGAGTGGTCGATGCTGGCGCCCCGGCGGTAGGTGTAGCTCGCACCCTCGGGATTCTGCGCGACGGCCATGTGGATGAGGTACAGGCGCCACAGCGATCCGGGCAGGGTTTGTGCGGATGCCGGGGCCCAAAGCTGCACGAGGTCGTCGATACCGTGCTGGTTGGCGTAGTTGATGGTGCGTTCCACGACTTCGGGGTCAGCGCTCTTACGCACGCGGTCGAGCAGCGCCTGTGCGGTGTCGTGCGCCACTCGATTCGTGGTGGCGGGGTCGTCGGCGCCGATGAATGCTTCAAACGCTTCGATTGGCATGCGGACCGGTCGATGGAATCGTTCCAAGTGTGGTGCCCCTTTCTCATTCCCAGTCTGCCAAGTCGGTGCGGCGGCGTATACCTGGTTACGCTTGCAGCATGGCTTTGCGCAGTAATTCCACGTCTTCATCCGACACCGGGGCAGAATCCCGAGGTTCGGGATCCGCGCCGTTGGGCACTCAGGTCAGCTCGCGAGTGCTGCCAGAGGCGTCCGAGAAGCGTGTGACCGCGGCGATCGTCGGCATCGCACTGCTGGTGGTGATGGTACTGCCGTGGTGGATTGCAACCTATCCCCTGCTCGAGAAGACCCCGGCGCTCGCCGGTTGGCAGATGCTGTTCGTTGGTTTGGGTATCGGTGAGCTGCCCGCGCTGACAGGCTTCAACGGGTTTGGGAACTTCCTGTTTGGCGGATTGCCCGCGCTGACCACGCTGGTGCTTGCCGGGTTGTGGCTGACGCGCTGGTTCGCACCGCGCGCGATTCCAGGCCGCACGGTTGGTGTCTGGGCAGTGTTCACGCTGTTCTGCCAGCTGTGGCTGTTGGTACTTGGCTGGGCGCGGTTGAACGCGACGATGGGTGCGCATCCCGCAACGTTTGGGCTGCTGGCGGCGATGATGCTGACGCTGTTTTCGGCAGTGGCGCTGTTTGGTTGGTGGCGCCGCGGCGAGAAGGTGCTGTGGCCGTCGCGTGGCCGGTTCAAGGTGCCCGGTGATGAGGCGGATGCTGCTGATAATGCGGATTCGATCTTCGACGAGTCGGCCTGGGCTGACGACGCCGATCGTGCCGAGCAGGATGCGGATTTGTCGCTGGCTGCGGATGTTTCCGATGAAGATTCAAGCGTTTCGGGCGCCGCTGATTCGGATGATGTGTCGAGCGCGGGTGAAACTTCCCGTTAGACTGTCTGCTGCGGGCCTATAGCTCAGCTGGCAGAGCAGTGGACTTTTAATCCATGGGTCGCGGGTTCGAGCCCCGCTGGGCCCACATGCAGAAACGGCGCTCCCGAATGGGGGTGCCGTTTCTGCATATGACCTGTGCTGGCGAGAACCCCTTGGTGGGCCCCTAACCGTCGAGGCTCCACGGATCGCGCAGCGATCTGTGGAGAATGGTTAGGGAGTCGAGCCCCGCTGGGCCCACCAAAGCGTCGTTGTTCAAACCGCCGACATCAGCGGTTTGAGGTCCAGATTCCGCGGTCCGCTCAGTGAAGCGGACCGCGCGGGTCTGGACTTCAGGGTTGAAGAACGAGTTGAACGGTTCCCCCTGGCTCGCCAACGATGCCGTCCTCAGGTAGCACGATGAGCTTGTCGAAGATGGCTTGGTTGGCGATTCGCCGCAGTGAGTCGTCGATGCTCATGTAGATGGCGTGGCAGCCACCTACGAGCACGAGGCAGTCGTCGATGTGGGCTTGGGCTTGCTCGTACTCAATGTCTCCGGCCTCGATTTGTGCTTCGAGGAACGCGATGCGTCGGGCGATTCGCTCCTGCTCTTCGCCGATCAGATCGAGCGGGATCGCTCCGGCGTAGCGGGCTTGTAGTAGCTTCTTCCGCTCGGCCAGCAACTCATCGCGTTCGTGCTGGTACGCCTGACGTTCGTGGCGAGCGGTGGCGTGAAGGCGGTCGAACTCGGCCGTGATGAGTTCCCGCAGAGCGCTGATGATGTGCGGAGCGACTAAATGGCGGGCCGGATCGGCTCTAGTACCTTAGTCACGATCAGTGCCTCAAGATGATCGTGCAGCTCTTCAGGAATGTTCCCGCCCGTGACGAGAACCCCAAGCTCCATGTTGCGCTCCATAGCCGCAGACGTGAGATTCGCGCTAGTGATGAAAGCGACCCGTCCGTCGGCGACGGCGCATTTCGCATGGACTACACCGGGATACTGGTCTGCGGCACCCTTCTCGTGAGCCGACCATGCAAACAACCGGGCCGACGGAACCAACTTCCGCATCGCCTCCGCCGAGTCGTGATCGACCTTCCCACCATGTGCGGTCGAGGACTCAAGCAGAACGTCGATCTGGACCCCGCGTTCGGCTGCCTCGGTCAACGCCTTACCAATCGACTGCACCTGGTACGCCACGAAACTGACAATGAAAAGACGCCGTTGTGCTGCGTTGATGACTTCGAGGAGCACCTGCTCGGTGTGCCGGACTGGCACCTGGCCTGAAGACGGCCCTGTCCAAGTGAGTTCCACAGAACCGCGTCGCTGCTGCTCGACGGCCGTTGCTGATGCCCCTCGAAGTGCGGTCGCCACGTCCCGGGGCGACATTGAGTCCGCGCCGTGCCAGGCCTGACCAAACTTGGTGATGAGGGCCTTGTCGGCGTTCGGTCCGAAGGCAGGGCGAGCCAGCGTGAACTGCTCCACTGATCCGAGTCCTTCGATCTTGGAGGCAACTACACGAACGCGGTCAGGGTGGAGTTCCAATCCCAGTTCCGCGACAACGGCAAGCAGCTCGTCCACGTCAGGCACTGCCCTTATGGAACAGGCAGGCCTGATCGTCCCTCAGGGTAGGGATCACGAGGGCTCGGTCGAGGTAGCGATTGCCGCGTTCGCACGAAGTCTCTGAGACGAACGTGCACGAATGGCAAGCGGCCGCATGGAGCGAGCGGTCCTTGCTCGGATCGTGCTCAGAACAGAGAGGGTCTGACGAGCAGATAGAGGCTCGTTCGAGCGCTTGGTCGAGTAGCCGACCGAGGAAGTCTGGCTTGCCGAGGTCAACGAGGCCTCCGAGGGTACCGTCCGAGTCCGCAGCCGCCGTGTAAAGCAGGATGCCAGCCATGGGAGCGTCGGGGTCCGAACTCGCGTAGACGCGCTCTCGGATGCTTGCGGCGTTGTATCCACACTCAAGCGCGAGTTCGCGAACGAGGAGATGCGCGAGCGTGTGGAGCACGGTGTACCGGCTCGAGGGAAAGCCAACGTCGGGCTTCAGATGTCGAGCATTCCGCCAGCCCTGATGGCCGACGAATAGAGTCTTGTTACGGTCGGCTACGTGCGCATTCTGCTCCCACGACTCGATGACGGACTCATTGAACTCAATGAAGATTCCTTCGCCATGCACTTCACTGGCCAGCACCCACTCCGTCGTGCCTCGCGTGAGCGCGGCCATTGGTGGGCGTTCATCAGGATCGCTCGTTTCCTCGGGCGCTTCGACTCGGGTGTATCCAATGAGTGCGTTGACTTCTCGGAGCCGTTCGAGCAGAAGCACGCGCTTGACCTGAGTGTCATACCCAACGGGTGGAGCAACGGTTGTGCTCATGAAGTGGGGCCAGTCGCTCGGTGGACTATTTGAGGTCAATACCTCCCACTCCGGACCTTTGACCTCGCCTTCTGAAACGACCTCAATGCCTTTTCCGGTCTTACGCTGTTCAATCGCGTTCCAGATGCTCGGGACATCCCACTTGTCGATTCCGGGCACTGCAGTGGTTCGGATCAGGGTCTTGACAATACCTCTGAGCTCGGCTTCGTCCTCCACGTCCGCGAAGTGCTCCCAACCATCAAGGACCAGTTGGCTCAGTTGGTTCTTTTCTAGCGGGATGGCAAGCACAGAGAGAGTGACGGGGAACCAACTGTTGGTCGCACCGAGCAGGATCGTGAGTGGTTCCTGGGTGCACTCCTCGTACGAGTCAAGGTGGGGATGCCGCCCCCGGCACGCAGGGAGATTGTCCGCGGCGCCCTTCCCGAATGCGTGGACGAGCGAGCGAGCGTTATCGCAGGTATCACACTTCACCCAAAGGTTCTCAGTTTGCAGAGACGCGCCCCGCTCGAAGAAGCGGAACGTGCCCTTGCAGTCCGATCCACCGTGGATAAACCAGTCCCACGGAAAGTCGTCCAGGTGCCCGTTACGGCATGCAAGGAGGAAGCGAGCGGGCACGGCGTCCGCGTGCTTCCCCTTGTCGCAGTTCGTGTGCAGGAAGTGGGTTCGCTCTGGCCGGTACGGAAAACTCTTGATGTCGAACAGGCCCGAATCATACTCGGCGAGAAGTCCACACTTGATGCAACGCAGCCACCGCGGGAACGGACTGACCGGGACGCCAACACGGCCCTCGGCAGAGAACGGGTCAGGGCGATCCTCCTGGAGGAACGGAGGGATGCGGAGCCGCTGCACCTGCGGACCGAGGACGCGCTTGACCTCGGCGAGCAGCCTGGCCTCTTCGACTGGAGGACACCGGTTGGGGTCCCACTTGTTGAGCCCCATCGTGACCACAGACAGGTTCGGTAGATCAACGATAGAACCAGGTCCGTAGGCCCACAGGAGCTGGCTCGGACGGACCTGTCCGACGACGTGGTTGTTCGTACTCATGCGGCTCCTCCATCACTAGGTCGGGGGCGTGGTTTCCAAGGAGGAGCGTCAGCGGAGCGTCTTGACGCGTCCATGACGAGTTGGACACCTGGTTCTACCTCCCGCATGGACATCGGGACAGTGAACTCATCCCACGCCTGGGTGCCAGGCTTTCGCAACAACCCGACTACATCTCCCTGCCGGCGCTCAGTCTCGTAGCCGAGACGGCGCCCACCCATTTTGGCTTCCCTCGCCCAACGGTCCGTCCGGTCACGGGCCATCCCGAGAACGAGATCACGCGCGGCCTTGTCTTTGGCTTTCCATGCCCGTTCCGAGACGGCTTCGATCGCCTGGGTTGCTTCTGGACCCGAGGTCTTGTCCATTAGCTGGGCACCGAAATTCGGGTTCAGAGAGTCGTTTCCAAGACGCATAAGGCTGACCATGGCGCCCGTCAGGGCACGATCGAGTGCCCTGGGGGCGAACGGTGTGACAGATTGAGCTTCGACGTGCTTGTAGAACGTCGAGTGATAGTGCTCGAACGTCTCGTAGTGTGAAAGGTCGCGCGGCCTGCTCCAGGTGAGGACCGTGACAACGAGACCGGGGAACGAGCGCCCGACGCGGCTCGTAGCCTGGATGTACTCAGCGGTGTTCTTCGGCTGTCCATTCACGACCATGAGGCCGAGACGGTTCACATCAACACCAACCGACAGCATGTTGGTGGCAAGAACGATGTCGTAGGCGCGGACCTCTCCGGACTCCCACTTCTCCTTGAACGGCAACTCCAGCCGGTCGAGCTTCTGCGGAATCTCCTTGCTCGTCACTCTTGAGGTCAGCTCATCCACCTGGTTTACCGAGCGTTGTGTCAGGCCCGGACGGCTCACGTCGCTCATCTCGACCCGATATGCACGGGTCTGCACATCATCCTCGGCCAGGCGTCTCATACCGCCGAGCTCACGTAGCGAGTTGAAGTAGCCGACGAGGGTCATGTAGGGGTCTGCCGCAGCACCGAAGTCTTGGAAAAGAGTCTTCGCGGCAGTGAGCACTGCGACGTACACACGGATGAGCACCGCAGGCCGGGAGCTCCCCGGTGAGCAGATTCCAAGGTAAAGCCTACCGGGCCGGTCTTCTGTGGAGCGCTGCACCGAGAAGAAGTTGTCCTCGACATCCAACCCGTGTGGCGGGAAGATCGCCACTTGGCGTAGGAACACGTTATTGACCTGCTCCTCAGCCTTTCGGACGGTGGCGGTCGAGGCGATGACTTTCGGCCGGACCTTCTTCTCGTCCAGGCTCCAGGTGCAAAGTTCATCAACGGCCGTCTCGTAGACGCCAACCATCGTTCCGAGTGGTCCGCTGATGAGGTGGAACTCGTCCTGAATTATGAGGTCAGGTGGCCGGAGCGGTGAGATCGCCTTCACCCTGGTCGCGGGCTTGCCCCGCTCAGCCTTGTGGTTGCCTTGGCAAGGACTCCCGGGCCAGAGTAGGCCATGACGCGGACATTCCAACGTGGCGGAACCAAACAGTGTCCGCGTTTGTCCGCGCCACGCCATCATCGCGAACTTATCGACGGTGGCGATCAGCATCGACGGTGGACGACGATAAATCTCCTCATCCACCACAACGACTGGGAGTCCAAGCTCGGGGTATTGGGCTTTGGAAAAATCGCACCGGCCGTACTTGTCGCTGCAATAGATGAAGGTCTGGCCAGCGCCAGGATACTTCTCGACAGTGATATCTCGGCCTGGGTTAATTGCAGAACCGCACCAGGGACAGCTGGTCAACTGCGCGGGCGTTGAGCCTGTGTCGTGGCGGTTGTCGCGCTCCTTCTCAATCGCGTCGTGGCTGTCTTCTGTTCGGTTCGGCGTCACCTTCCCGCCAACCCAGAGGCCCAGAGTGAAGGGCTCCGATCCCCAGGTATCGGGGTCTTGTTTGCGGAGCACTTCCATTGCACAGATGAGGGTGGATGCTCGTTGGAACTGCTGCAGGGTGAGCAGGCGCAGCGTGTAGCGCATGATGACGGCAAGCCCGCGCGTGGCATCGAAGCCTCCAAGCGTTCCTTGGAGGCGCCGGATCGACATGGCGAAGGCCGCGACACCAAGGTACGCCTCGGTCTTTCCACCACCGGTTGGGAACCAGAGCAAGTCGGCGTATGCGGCCAGTGGTTCTATCCGGTCCGCGTGCTCGGGGTCTGCCAACGCTGGGACAGATAGGAGCAGGAAAGCCAATTGGAAAGGATGCCACGTACGGTTCGCAGGGATGTTCAGCTCGTCGACCGTTACCGCGTCGCCTTGGCGACGTTTGCGAGCGTAGATGCCGCGAACACGCTGTTGCGCCATAGCGCGGTTGGCGAAGCGGAACGCCGACATGGCATCCGTGTTCAGGCGCAGCGTCGAGGTGCCTTCCTTGAGCCGTTCGAGGATGAGCTCGCAGCGCTCCATAGCTTCCTGAGCTTGGGGGTTATAACCCTCGTGTGCTACCCCGATGGCAGCGCGATTCTCTGAAATCCAGTCCCCATAGTCTCCTGTGAGGGCAGTGAGTGCCGCTAGAAGTTCGTCGTCGGACAGTTCCGCAGGATCAGCCAGCTTCTCCATGTCAAGCGAGCCTTGCGTCCTCAACTCGCGTAGCGCAGCGCGGTCGGCAGGGTCGGCCCCAGGGGCCTCGGTGATCTGGATTTCCTGATCGGGGATGACCGCCGTCCGCACTTCTGTCGCCAGTTCAGGGTCGGACCGACTAACCACCGCATGCACCGAGGTTCCGTGACCGGTTGCGAACTCAACGCGTCTTCTGTAGATCATCTCCAGCGACAACCGTTCTTCGTCGTGCTGCTCCACATCAAGCAACGGCCGACGGCGGAAGATAGCGCCGCCGGCGTCGTCTCGTACAACTATCTCCGGCTGGAAGACCCAGGCTTGGTCACGGTTCTGATGCGGCTCGGTCTGCCCGTTGACGAGAAACAGCGTCACCAGGCGGTCGCCTTGGCCGACCGCCTGGCTGACGCTGCCTTGGAGGCGAACCTCGGGGACTTCGGTGTCGAGGGTGCATGGCGTGAGCGGGCCTTCACTCAGCGTGAGCGTGACCTTGCCACCAGCGGGAATTCGCTTCCAGCAACGCTTCCCCGACTCTGCCGACTTGCTTCGTTCGTAGCGGCCCCACGACACCGTGACTTCGACAGATTGCTGGTCCTCCGGAACGCAGAACGTCAGTCCCATGGACGACGGAACCAATGACTGGCTCTCTGAGGCGTTGACCTCTGGTTCGTCGTCTTCCTCGGCCGGACTCGTGGCCGGTACGGAATCGCGGCTGATGTGTGCCTCGTTCCCGTAGACGCGGAGATCAGCAGGCGTGTCGCCATCGGTGATCTCTTCCTCAGCGAACTCTGAGTTCTGTGGCGCGTTGTGCGCAGGGTCCAGAGGCGCGAGCTTTCCCACCAGGTACCGGTCGCGCACGCTCATGCCCACGATCTCTTCGTGCGGCCCGTTCGCGGGCCCCAGGAGATCGTCGACGACAGCGAGGCGGAGGAGTTCTCGCACATAGGCTTGCTCCTCTTTCGTCTTTCCGGGCAGCGCAGGTAACGCGTCGAATCGCTTTCCCGTCAGCTCCGCTGCTGCGGCCTCGAATGCGTCCCATTCAAGTCGGATTGAAGCCCCCGTGGGAACCGTGGGCAGGTCCAGATTCTCGAGCGGTACCGGCCGAACAGCACGAGCGAGCGTGTCCAGATAAACGGTGGTGCCGCCATCCGTCTCCCTTGTCCGATAAACCCGCCCGACGGCCACAGCCAGTCCATTGACGGCGAACAACAGTCCGTCACCTTTGTGCGCCTTGGCGCCGAAGTCGCTCGCCCCAATGCTCACAGCGAATCTCTCACGATGCGTGAGATCGCCAGCTATCGCCCATGCATTTGACATCGAAACTTCCTTACTCGTTCGTCGAAGGTTCGTCGTGAGCGGACGTAAGAGCGCCCTCTCCAAAGTTGCGAACGAAGGCGGCATCTACTATTTCGGGTTCCAATCCGTAGAGCCGGGCCACTTCATCATCGTCTAGCTCGGCTTCGTAGCTGCGCTTTTGCGCGAGACGCTTCGGGATCGGGAAAGCCGCAATTTGCGGCGACCCGAAGCGCAGGTATCCGCCAGCGAGACTCAGGCCAGCGTAGAGCCCTTTATATATCAATGCGCCAGCACGAGAGTTAAGGACGTGCTCCAGAGTCTCAAGTGAAATACCTTCTTCGTCGGCCTGTATGACGATCACGGTGGAGACACCCGCGCAGTACTCGCCGACCGCGTCGAAGAAGGCCGTCGGACGTTTTGCCATGCCCGAGATGATGAGCTTCGGCGTCCGTGTCTGGAGTCTCCTCGCCGAGGGCAGCCCGCTCAGGTCAACTGACGCGAAGACGTACCGCTCTTTGAGGTATCGAACAGGGGAGTCCGCCCAGTTCGTAGCGGATCGTCTCACGTTCCCGCTGACAATAAAGCGTGCATGTCCCGGTGGGAGGGCTTCATCTCGATTGGATCGAACGAACGGCGCGATCTCGTAGGCTTCCGACACCGTTGCGGATGCCGAAACGTCGAAGTAGTTGCCGAGGTCGACGCTCGCTGATAGGGCTTCCCCGAGAAGATCAGCGAAGTCCGTAAGTAAGAATGACCACAGGTGTCTCGGTGCTGTCTGTAGAGAGCTTTGAGAAGCCACGGACCGGACGGAGCTCGACGCATCAAGAACGACGCAGTTCATATCCACGCACGGCTTTGTTATCACAAGCGCAACTGGGTAGACACTCGCCGAGAATGCGTCGGCTGTCGAGAAATCGATCAGCGCGTACACGGCGGATGTTGAGACTATTTGATCTCGTAGGGTCTCGGCGTACTCTGCGCTGAGAACTTTGTTGGGAATTAACATCGCGATGGTTGAAACAAAGGCCGCAACAGTCATCGCCCGCTCGTAGAAGAGCACGAATGCGTCATAGCTCCCAACTGCGGCAGCGAAATGCCTGGAATAGTACTTCTTGCGAGCTACAGGGGAATCTCCGAGATACATCTCGACCGCGTTAATGTAAGGCGGATTCCCCAACACCGCGTCAAATCCCGGATTGTCGCCGTCAAACACTTCGGGGAACTCCAGAAACCAGTGGAAGGGGCGCTCTGTGGGTAATCCGTCTCGAATAATCGAAGAGATCGCACGCGTTGCTTCCTCGTGACCATCAAGAAAGTCCATCGCTGTGGTACTGACGTGAGAAAGCGCGGCTCGCAGCAACCGCTTCTTCCCTTCACAGCGAATCGTTTCTGCCAGGACCGCATCCGCCAGGAGTGACACTTGCTGTGTCCTAGCACGAGCCATTCGATCCAGCGCGGCCATGTTTTCGACGTCCAAGATGTCGGCAACGTCCGTTGCACGTAATTGTCGACGGAGCGCGAGAGCTTCGGCTATCGCGTCCTCGACAACCTGGGTAAAAACGGTCGGCTGAACGTGCACATCCAACGACGCAGACATTGAGAACGAGGCGAGTTGTCCGGCCGAGTGCATCCCGAGCAATGAGTCTCCAGGGCGGAGGTTATGATCCAGAAACCCAAAGGGTCGCCCCTTGGCCAGCGTTACAAGCCAGATCGAGAGTTTCGCCAGTTCGACGGCGAGTGGGTTGATGTCAACTCCATACAGACATCGTTCGGCGATCAGTCTCCGGGCCACAACGATCCGCTCATTCAGGTTTCGAGGCATCGGCTCATGTGACCCAAGTGCTTCCAGAGTCGAACCGTCAGACGTGACGACAAGCCCGTCAGCCTCAGCGCGCGCCCACGCTTCAATCAACAGATCTCCCAAATACCGGCAGGTCTGCACGAGGAACGCCCCCGACCCCATGGCCGGGTCGCAGATCCTAAGATCAAGAAGCGCCCCCGAGGTCTTGAGCGCCCAGTGGTCTCTCGCTCTCCCTTCGGCTGGTCCGACGTAGACGAGAGGTTCAAGCGCGACGCGCACAATTTGCTCAGTAAGCGATCTCGGAGTGTAGTGTGTGCCGCTTTCTCGTCGATGGGCGCCGGGCGTCACCATAAACGAGTGTGCCTCGTAAATGATCGGCTCACCCCAGGCATCGTTTCTGACAAGGTTGGCGAACGGGGCTATGCGCTCGAATAGCGCACCATTGCCATTAGACGCACTGAGGAGGGCAGCCCGAACTGTATCTGACGCCGGCCTCGTGAGTGCTTTTCCGATCGTCGTTGGAGTTCGCCCCGTCTCTTCGGCGATCTTGGAGACGAGAGTGTCTTGGTGTTCGAATCGCAGCGACTCCAACTCAGCCAAGCTCATGGTTGGATAGCGGTTCTTCGCTGAGCCCTCAAGGCCGAGTGTGATGTCCGGAACGCGAACCACTGTGTGGTCCAGTAGGCCTTCATAGACATGGCCGATCTGCTCGACATCCAGAGCTCGATAAGACAGAGAAAGCGCGCCATGAGATTGCTCCAACACCTGCAATGAGTTTAGGAGCAGCAGGACAGTACGGTTATCGATCGGCAAGGGCTGCGAAGTGGTTTCCAGCCATGAGGTGCCCATCGCACGGCCTTCAAGGAAAGGATATCGGTCCGGATCGAAGAGCGAGCCACCCATGGCCGACAGTCGCAGGTCTTCGTGCTCAATGCCCGCGTACACAGCGCGGAACGCGGCCAATAGTCTCGCCCAGGCGTCGAAGCGGCGTTCCAGCACTTCATCGCCCAGTTGGTCTGCTTCCTCAGCGAGCTTGCCGCGAAGGGTTGAGACGGCGAGGTTCTCATCGTATACAGGGTCCCCGAGAAGGAACAAGCCGCGCTCTTCGGCGCATAGGACAAACACGAGGCGCATCATCACTGTGAGGGAGGCCTCGTAGAGCAGCGTGGGCGGCACATCGCGCAGGAGTTCCCGGTTGCGGTCCTGGTCCGCCTTGTCGAGCGCTTGGATCAAGACTTCGGTGGCCCGGCGTACCTGCTCACCTAGAGTGTCGGTGACTTCCTCCTGGTGCTTCAGCGACTCGTCGAGAAGTGCTTCGAGGGTCTGGTCGGTGGGTCCGAAGCATCGTCGCACGCCGAGCAACGACTGGAACGCCTTGAGCGTCGCTGGCTCTTGGAACCAGAAGCGTGAGCGCCAGACGGCTTTCCCAGAGGGTGCGTCTGCGGGCGCGTTGATGAGTACCCACGATTCGCCGTTCGTCACGATCCCGACTCGAACCCCGTGTTCGCGGCACAGCAGGGTCATGCGCTCCACTTCGCTTGCGATCCAGTCGTCTGTCTGAGCTGCGGACTCCAGATCAGCGTCCGGGTGAGTCACTGCGATGAACGCGCGCGGGTCAGTTGAACCTGGAGCGTGGATGATCCATGTGGGTCCGTAGTGCGCGGCCCCATCGGACGACGAGATGGACAGGTCACCGCCCACCCAGGAGGAGCGCGGTGTTGCCGACTCTTCGTCGAACTCAAGCAGCTCGGTGAGGACCAGATTCACCCAGGCGTCGTGAAGTTGAGGGAGAAGCTCATCATCCTCGTCGACGGCATCGCGCCACTCAGAGTAGGCATAGCGGAGCCGCTGGCACCGAGGGGTCTCGATTGATTCGAGGCCTTGTGGGAACGCCTGTTCGAGGACAGTGAGTGTCAGGAACGGCCCGCTAGTCTCGACCAACGAGAGCCATTCAACTTGCTGTGGCTGCGCTACCACGCGTTCACCCCCTCCGGGCCATGGACTCTGGGACCAGGAAGATCACCGCTGCGGGGAAGGTGCGTGCGACCGGATCGGCGTATTGACGCTTGATAGCGGCCTCCTCCGCCGCGCGTTCTGCCGGGATGCGGGCGAGTCGGCTTTCGAGGGCAGCGATGTGCTTGGACACCTGGTTCATCTCATGCGGAGACAGGCCAGGTAGATAGAGATCGCTCTCGGCGTCGTCGGCTTTGAGCTCTCTTGTGATTGCTTCTTCGAGCTCGTCGAGAACAGAGTGGAGGTCAGTCAGATCGTGGATCAGCCAGTCGTTGAGGGTCTTGTCGAGACTGTCGAGGCGTTCTTTGGATCGGGCTTCGACCGCGCTCATGATGGACTGCTTGCTGTTCGCGAATCTCTCCTTGAGTACGGCGAACAGCGCATCGGTCGGCTCGACCGGAGCGGCTGCTGCGAGGAGCTCTTCACGCTTGGTAACCTGGGTAATCCGGCTGAAACGGTCGTGGCCAAGCTCGCCCCCGGACAGGGTGAGTTCTTCGTGAAGCCGCCGGTGATCTCCGCCTGTGATGACGAGTCGCGACCAAAGCAGGACGGCGGGACGCGCGGCAAGGGCGTCCGGAACTACTCGGACGGCTACACGGTGCAACTTCTTGGTGTCGTCCGGCTTCCAGATTTCCTCGCGTAAGAGGCGCAAGCACATCTGGACCAGTCGGTGCCCGAGATGCGCAAGCACCACGTCATCGCGGCCCTTCGAAGCCTCATGATCGAACGTGATCGGGCGCCGCTCCTGGGTGTGTGGATGCTCAAGCCCACGAGTCGCCTTGCCCCAGGAACCAGTGAGCTCAGGTACAGCGAACATGACGGCGTCCGGCGCGCCGGAAAGCTTCACCGGGGTCAAAGAAGGCTTCTCGGCCAAGTCAAGGGCCACCGTGACTGCGCGTTCAATGTTCTCTGGCGACATGCGAAACTCGCTTCGCGCCTGGATGAGGGTCTGGTGCAGGCGCTGAATACGATCGCGCAGTTGACGCTCGGCAGCGACGATTCGGCGGGTGCGAGCTGCGTTGGCCTCAGCCGAGACCGTGTCGAAGCCGTTCCGCCGGCCGAGCATGATCTCTTCAATCTGCCGGGCGAGGACAGGTCCGACACTTCCGAGGTCTTCGCGGATGGTCTCGACCTTGTTGGCCGCTCGCATCAGATACTCATGGTCGCCAACAACTTCACCTGGTGTGAGTGCCCTGACACCAGGTGATCGACCCACAGGGTGCCAGATGAAGACGGTGTCTTCCTTCTGACCGTGGCGATCAATGCGCCCGTTGCGCTGCTCCATAACGTTCGGATTCCAAGGAATCTCAACGTGAATGAGGTAGTTGCAGTGATTCTGGAGGTCAATCCCCTCGGAAGCGGCATCTGTTGCGAGCAGGATGCGCACCGGGGACACCGCCGGATCAGCTTGGAAGGCCGCCTTCACACTCTCGCGGTCATCCGGTTCCACATCGCCGTGAAGGAACGCCAAGCGGTTGCCGCCGTACCCGCGGCTCGCGAGAATCTGCTGGAGCCAACTGTGCGTGGCGCGGTACTCAGTGAACAGGATGACGCGTTTGCTGTTCCATTGACCATCGGGTTCTTTGAGATGCGACTCGATCCATTCGAGGATCGCTTCGGCTTTCGAGTCCGGCTTGTTGCGAGCGCTTTCGGCCCAGATGGTCAACCGGTCCAGGGTGTCGCGTTGGCTCTGGGTCAGCGGCGCGGCTAGTTCGGAGGCCAGTTCCATGGCCTCGTGCTGAGCATCTTCTAGCGTTGAGTCGCTTGCTTGATCCTCTTCGGCGCGAAGGATCGCCTTGCGCAACACGCGATCATCCAGGGCGTCGTGGGGCTTCGAGGTGCGTGAGCCCCAGCTCAGGGTCTCGCGGTGCCGAGCGAGCGTCGTCGCGAACGCGAGCGGGGAAGAGAACAATCGCTTCTTGAGGAGCTTGTGAGCGAAATCCGTGCCGTACGCATACTTGCCGCCGCCGACGGACTTTGAGCGGTCAGCGATGAAACGCTGAAGCAGCGCGTGTGCTTCAGTCTCGCTGTTGGTGTAAGCGACTTCGAGCGGGACCAGCTTCCGCTCGGGGAAGAGGCGCTTCCCGTCCGGGTCTGTGATATCGCTCTTGAGGCGGCGAACCATGACGCGTTGCAGCTGTCGTTCATCTGGCATGACGGATCGAGCGAAACGCTGGTCGTCCAGCAACTCCAACAGCGACGTGAAGGATGCCTGGTAGCCGTTGTGCGGGGTGGCGGTCAGGAACAAGCGGTGGGAGAAGTTGGGCGCGAGGGTCCGGATCAGCCTGGTTCGTTGGCTCTCCATGGCATATCGCGTGGCTGCGGCGGGCGCGACGTTGTGGGCCTCGTCGACAATGAGGACGTCAAACTTACGCGGATACGTATTCGCGCCAGGGAGGATGTCCTTGAGTAGCCGCAGGCCCTCGCCTGACTTGGCCCAATCCACTGAAGTGATGAGCCGTGGGAACGAGGTCCACGGGTTCGCGTGGACTCCTCTACTGCGTCGTATCTGCTTGACGTACTCCGTATCTACGATTCGGAACTCCAGGCCGAACTTCTCCTGCATTTCGGTCTGCCACTTGATCTGAAGGCTCGCTGGGCAAACGACGAGAACCGTGCGGGCTCGATGCCGGATCAGCAACTCCTGGACGACCAGGCCTGCCTCAATGGTCTTGCCGAGGCCCACATCGTCGGCGATGAGGAGATTGGCCCGCGCCATGTCGATGGCTCGGACGAGTGGGTCAAGTTGATAGTCCTCAATGGAGATGCCGCTGCGGAATGGTGCTTGGAGGAACGTGCGGTTCGCGTTGGTCGCTGCGCCCCAGCGCACTGCATCAAGGAAGGCTTCCAACCGGTCATCTGAGTCCCAGCCTGTGATCTCTGGCAGACCCGCCTTTTCGAGGACTTGCGCACCAGGCTCAAGTTCCCAAATCACCTGGAGCTCTTCCCCCAACGCGTCCTCGTCCAAGGATGAGAGTGTGACGAGATGCTGCGGATGTGTTCCGGGCAGCGCGCTCCCCGTCGGCGCTTCGGTCACAACCCACTGGCGACGACGTACCTCGACGAGCTGGCCGGGTTCAGGAACAGTCTGACCTGAGGCTGCTTGGTCTGGCGTCATGCGAGCTCGCCTTCGACAAGCAGGCGGAGGACATCCTCGCGATGAGCCTTGACGTGAGCTTTTATGCTCCGACCGATGAGCTCGCCAAGGGTGACAGGTACTGCGTTGCCGATGAGCCGGCCGACGGTCTTCATGTGCACGGGCGCACCGGGCGCGACGAACTGGTAGTTCGGGGGGAAGCCCTGCAAGATGGCTCCTTCTCGTAAAGAGATCGCTCGATCCTGGGATGGGTGCCCGAAGCGTCCGTTGCCGAACCCGTAGAACTGAGTGGTCACGGTGGGGGCGGCCTCGTCCCAAGCCATGCGACCATATACGCCGGGGTAGGTCTTGCCGGACTCCTTCTTGTGGCACTCGGCGACAAGTTCGTCGGGCCAGTCACGCCAGGTCCCGCCAGGCTTGGACGCCTTGATCCTTCGCAAATTCAGCGGGGACAGTCCGGAGGCTTGGTGCAGGCGATCTGTTGCATCTGCTGACCCCGCTGCCAGGGCTGGCACCTTTCCGTTGCCGATCGCCTCGCGAACGCTCATCGGTTTCGCCTTGAACTGAGCGGGGGTGAACAGGCTGATCGGACCAAGGCGCGAAGCGAGGAGAACCAGTCGGTTCCGGTGCTGGGGAACACCGTAGTCTTGGCAGTTGACTACCTGCTTGGATACCTCGTAACCGCTGCATTTGAGCGATGCAACGAACTCATCGAAGACCGCATGGTCGAGCAGGCCGGGCACATTCTCCATCGTGACTAGCTCTGGGAGCAGCTCTCCCGCGAGCCGCGAGAAGTGCCGCAGCAACCACCATCGGTCGTCGTCGCTTGACGCCTTCTGGTTGTAGGAAGAGAACGTCTGGCACGGCGCACAGCCAGCCAGCAGACGAACGCTATTCGGAAGGTAGTAGGTAGCAAGTTCGTCCGACTCAATGTCGCCAACCGATTTCAGAAGGAACTTGGACTTGTTGTTCTCCGTGTACGGGTACTCGCATGCAGGGTCGACATCGACGCCGACCCGAACGTTGATTCCTGCCTTGGCAAGGCCGTGGGTCAGTCCACCAGCCCCGCTGAACAGGTCTACGGCGTTGATTCGTATGCGGGGCGTGGTCATATGGCTCCGCTTTCTGAGGCCTCTTCGCGTGCGTCGCCGGCTGCACCGCCAGCCTCCATCCAAGCGTCAACCTGCTCACGCTTGAACTTCCAGTTTCGCCCCATCTTGTGAGCGGGCATGGCTGAGCGGTCGATCCAAAGGTAGACGGTGTCACTGCTCACTCCGAGGTGTTGGCAAATCTCCTCGACAGAGAGCCAGCGATCCTGCACGTCAGTCATCTGTCCTCCTTGAGCCAGTGTGCTCCGGTGCGCAACAACCATCTGGTGGCGAGCGCACAGCCACCTGCAAGTCTACCCGCAAGCTGCCGAGGACACCTGACTTAGGCCGCAGAGGCGCGCAGACGACCGCTCGTGCCCGTGCTCTTCCCAGCTAGCGGGCCGCAGTCCTGTTCCCCAACTGCGTAACACCGGTCAACGCAGCCGTTGCCAGTAGCGTTAACATGCCATTGCCGAGTGCGGTGACTTGCTGGTTCGGCGTCAGCTCACCAGTGGCGGTGACCCATCCGGTCGGCAGGCCCATGAGCCATTCGACGAACGCGGGTGCTGAGCGGGGCCGTCGGCGTCGCTAAGGAGCGTCGGGGCTGGTGCTGGTCGTCCGGTGATGTGTTCTCATCGGGCGATGGCGTCGGCGTAGCGTCCCCATCGTTGTACAGTCCGTCGATCAGGGACCACAGCGTCTCCGACTCGCGCCTCTTGGCCGGCGAGCCATGCGGTCCGTGGAGCGCGAAGTCGATGATCTGGTGCGATAACGCGATCGTTCCACGCCGTGCCCGCACCTGATCGAGGGTCTCGTCGCCGCGCGAGGAGTCCGTCGCGAATGGGGTGCGGCAGCGTGCGGTGGGCGAGGATGAAGACGCGGAGGCGGTGGTGAGGAGCGCCGACAAGGGAAGCCGGTAGGCCGATCCATCGAGCATCCAGCCGCAGGACGGCCAGATCGCCGAGAACGGCGCCGTGACCCCGTAGAAGTCGAGCTGCGTTGCCTCCCAGATGCCACGAGTCGGGTTCCAATTCGCGAAGGGTTGCATCGTCGGGGGGGCGTCGCTCGGGTTGCGTGGTTCACGGTTACCTCTTTCTACTGGTGGCCGCGACGCCGGTGAGGGCAGCAACCCTCGGTCGTTTTCGATGACGTCCCACTCGGGTTGGAGTGCGTCGATGGCGTCAGCCATGTGTGCCCATAGCCCGGAGCGAGTGCCGGGTGCGAGGCCTGCACGTTTGCCCACCGTGCTCACGTCTTGGCAGGGGAAGCCGCCGATGAGGATGTCCACGGGCTCCACGTCATTCCAGTTGATGGTGGTGATGTCAGCGAGGTCCGGGACGCCGGGCCAGTGGCGTGAGAAGACGCGCGCGACGGGTTCGTTGAGTTCGGAGAACCACACGGTTATGGCGTTGAAGACGTATTCGACGGCGAGGTCGAGACCGCCTTAGCCGCTGAACAGCAACCCGATCTTGAGTCGGCGCGGCTGGTCTTCCTGGTCATGCATGAGGCCTCCGGATGACGGGTGACCCCGGCCTCGGTTCTTCGTGAACTGATGCCGGGCTGGTCACCTGTCAGGTGCACGATCACGCCACACGCGCCGTTCTCACTTCCGAGGTCACGTCACCCGCCGTGACCCGCCCATAGCGCCGATTCCAGTCACTCAGGCCGCCCGCCTCTTGGCCTCATCTCCAGAGTGGACACGCCTCTTGCAGGTCGAGGTTGAGTCCCTGGGCTGGCGCCTTCGGTAGCGGTTTTGCGGTCCTCATCTGATGGCCAGGACAGGACGCAGTGATGACGGTTTCAATGCTTGTGATGAGCGCGGGGGTGGGTGCAAGTACCTGTTAAAGACCGTCGCGTCCGTCGACGGTGACCGCCCCCCAACCGACGCCGCTGACCCGCTACTTCATCGAGGAAGGCACACCACCGGGTCGGTGGCGCGGAAAAGGCGTCGCGGTTCTCGGTATGGGCGAACTGGTCGTAGGTGACTGTGTCTCTGAAGACCAACTCCAGCTCCTCATGGGCTCGGCCTGTGATCCGGTCACCGGCAAGCAACTCGGGCTCGCATTCCCTGCCTTCAAGACGACGGAGCAGCGGATCGAGGCCCGGATCGCGAAGCTCAATGCCGATCTGACGCCTGGCGCGAAGGGTGAGGCTGTCGCACTGATCGTGACCGAGGAGAATGCCTGCGCGGTGCGTCGTGTGGTGGCGCGGTTCGACTTCACATTCTCGATCCCGATGTCCGCGAGCGTGCTATGGGCGGTCGCCGACGCGGGGTCCAGGCGATGATCGGGGCGGCGCATCACCGGGCGGTTGCGGAGGTGGTTGCATGGGAGGTTGCGGCCACTCGCACAGGCGCAACCGCAGGCGACGGAGCGGTTGCGCAGGTCCAGGTCGAGGGGCTGATCGCGACGGCGTTCGATCACTTCGGCTCCCGTGCAGGCGATCCCCACCTCCACACCCATGTCGTCATCAGCAATAAGGCCAAGACGAAGCTCGATGGGAAGTGGCGCTCACTGGATGGCAGGCCGATGCACGCTGCCGCCGTCGCGTTCTCGGAGCTGCATGAGGCGGTGTTTGCGGACCACATGACCCGCATCTTCGGCGTCGAGTGGAGGCCCGCGACATGGGCAGCGACCGCAACCCGACCTGGGCCATCACCGCCGCTCCCGAAACCCTGGTTAGCGAGTTCTCCAGCCGCGTGCGCCATATCGACATTGAGACCAACCTCCTCATCGACGAATACATCGCCGCGCACGGCCGCCGCCCAACACCAGCAGCGCTGATGAAGCTCTGCGCGCAGGCGACTCTCTCCACACGCCCCGACAAGCAGATCCGGTCCCTCGCCGATCTGACCGAGGAATGGCGAACTCGATCCACCGCGATCCTCGGTCGCGACGCGACCCGTTGGGCGATGGACGCGACCGACAACGACCGGCCGTTGCTGTTGCATACCGGCGACATCCCGCTCGACGTGATCCGCGACATCTGCGGCTCCGTCGTCGAGACAGTTGGCGAGAGGCGTTCGACCTGGCGCAGGTGGAACCTCATGGCCGAAGCCGCGAGGCAGACGATGGGGTGGCGCTTCGCCACCATGAGCGATCGCGTATCGGTGATCGCGATGGTCACCGACGCCGCCCAGCTCGTATCCCTCCGGCTCACCCCGCCCGAGCTGTCGCTCTCGCCCGTAGCGTTCCGGCGCGACGATGGCACGTCGGTGTTCCGGCAGGTCAACTCCGAGGTCTTCACCTCCGAGGACCAACTCGCTGCGGAAGACCGACTCCTTGAACGCTCCCGCGACCTCACCGGCCCCACTGTCTCCCTCACAACCGTGAAGGGCGTCATCCGCAAGCCCGACGCGGACGGGATGCTGCCGGGTGAGGATCGGGCAGATGCGTTGACACGGATCGCGGTCTCAGGGCGGGCGCGCGATGTGCTGATCGGTCCGGCTGGGGCGGGCAAGACCACGGCCATGAACGCGCTCCGTCGAGCATGGGAAGCCGAGCACGGCACAAGCTCCGCGGTCGGACTCGCCGCGTCGGCCGTGGCCGCGCAGGCTTCACCGACGATCCCGGGATCAAGACCAAGAACACCGCGATGTGGTGGCAGAACCACCTCACCAAAGGACTCAACTTCACCGCCGGCCAGTTGGTCATCGTCGACGAAGCATCCCTGGACGGCACCCTGTCCCTAGATCGAATCAGCGGCTTCCCGCAACAGGCGGGCGCGAAGGTGCTGCTCGTCGGTGACTACGCCCAACTCCAATCGGTCGACGCCGGTGGCGCGTTCTCGATGCTTGCCCACGACCACACCGACGCCGCCGAACTCATCGACGTCCACCGCTTCCGCAACCAGTGGGAGAAGCTCGCCTCCCTCGACCTGCGCCACGGACATACCTCCGTGATCGATACCTGCTTCTCCCACGACCGCATCCGTGACGGCGACGCAGAGACGATGACCGATGCCGCCTACGCGGCTTGGCGGACTGACCGAGACGACGGGCGTATCACCGTCCCGATCGCCGAGACCCGCGAACAAGTGACCGCTCTCAACGAGCGTGCCCGCGCTGACCTCCTCATCGATGAGACTCTCACCCAAGATCGAGAGGTCAAGCTGCGCGACGGAGCCCATGCGGGTATCGGGGACACCGTGATCATCCGCCGAAACGATCGGAAGATCACGGCCAGCAACGGCAACGTTTGGGTGCGCAACGGCGACATCTGGACTGTCACCGACGTTCGAGACGACGGAAGCTTCACCATCCGCAGACCTGGACGCTCCTACGGCGGTGCAATCGTGCTGCCCGCCGCTTACGTCGCCGAGCATGTCGATCTCGGATTCGCAGTCACCGCTCACCGCGCCCAAGGCGTCACGAGCGACACCGCCCACGTCCTGGTCGATCTGACCGCGACGAGGGAGAACCTCTACGTCTCCATGACCCGAGTCCGAGCGGCCAACCACGCGTATGTCATCCTCGACCGCGCCGACGACCACCAGCAGCCACACCCCGGCGACGATCCGAACGCGTCCATCCGCAGCGTCCTGACCGGCGTCCTCCACCTCGTCGGAGCAGAGCTCTCCACTCACGAGACAATCACTGCTGAGCAGGAGCAGTGGGGGTCGGTCGCACAGCTCGCCGCCGAGTACGAGGCCACCGCCGCAGCCCAGCACGATCGATGGGCGTCCCTCGTGCGAACCTCCGGCCTCACCGACGAACAAGCCCAAGCAGCGGTTGAGTCCGAAGCATCCGGCCCGCTGACCGCAGAGCTTCGCCGCGCCGAAGCCACCCACGACAACATGGAGACAATGCTCCCACGCCTCATCGCGGCCCGAGGTTTCGGAGACGCTGACGACATCGCCGCCGTCATCCGCTACCAGGTAGCCCATGCCACCGCGCGCACTGTCAGATGGGGTCGAACCAGTAAAGCACCGAGGCTCATCGCCGGTCTCAACCCACACGCAGACGGAGTACACGACACTGAGATGCGAGCCGCGCTAGACGAACGAGAAGCACTCATCGAATCCCGCACCGATGCCGTCCTCGACGGCGCCCTCACGGACAACGCTCTGGTTAATAGCACTCGGCACGCCGCCCAACGCCCCGCCGCGCCGCGACTTGGCGGAAAGCCGCACGAGTAGTCGCCGCCTACCGAGACCGCTACCGCATCACCGACGACACTCCGCTTGGGACGCCGCAGACGTCCGAAGCACAGAAGATCGACGCCGAGCGGGCACGTTCCGCACTCGCCCGTGCGGGACAAACCAGGACGACGCGCCCCACGACTCCATCGCGTGACACGCAGACTGTGAGCGTCAACGGGCTGGACCTGTATCGGACGAGTCTCAGTCGAATAGCGCTCGAACACCGAGTCCTTCCGCGTGTCGGAGATTAGGCGTATCGTGGAGATGGGGCCAATCCTCCTATGTAATGCCCCGCTTGCGGCAGGCTCTCGTAGCCACTCTTCAATGCACGGCCTCACTTGATGCACCATGCGATGGAGAGGAACGAAGCCATGATCCGCCTACTGTGGGCCGCAAGTACCAGCATCCGTAACTTCATGCGGCGCTGCAGGCCCAGCAACGTCCTGCTCGACGCGATCCGCACGCGCCGAGGGCTGAAGTGGGGCCTACCCGCCATGCTGCTGGCAATCCCGTACCTGCTGATTGCCAACCTCAGCACCGAGGCCGCAGCGAATGGCGGGCCGAGGTGGCTACACCTCGTCGTCTTGGTCTGTATCTGGAGTGCACTCAAGTTGGTGTGCATCGGTCCGGTCAGCATTGTCCTGCTTATCCGAGCACGCCTGCGCGAATCGGCGGCAGTGCGCCGTTCCCAGGTCGAGCAACAGGAAGAGCCTGCGTCGGTAGGATCGCGCTAACTACAAGTCGTGCACCGGCGCGCTCGGAGACGGCGGCCGCTGTGGCACGCCTTGGGTCACGGGCTGATGTTGGACGCCACGAGTTCGAGATGAATCTGCACCTCGGCTGAGCAGTTCCAGCAAGTCCGAGGCGCCAGCAACCAGACTGCCCGCTCCTTCCTGCAAGAGTCGATGGGTTCCGGAGCTCGTTGCACCGGTCACGGGTCCCGGAACAGCACCAACGACTCGGCCAAGCTCCTTCGCCTGGTGCGCCACTGCCAGGGCACCTGACCGCCAAGCTGTTTCGACGATCGTCGTCGATCCCGACAGGGCAGCCACGAGACGCGCTCGCGCGATGAACCGCCCACGCGTCGGCACCGCATCCGGCGGCTGTTCGCTGACCAGCAACGCACGATCACCGATTCGTTCCAGCAACTCGCGGTTTCCAGCCGGGTAGGTGGCGGTCGATACCGCTCGCCATCACCGCGGCGGCGTACCCGCACGCAGCCAGCGTCGCCCGGTGAACCGACGCGTTTATCCCCGTACGCCCCGCCAGAAACCAGCACCTTTTTCCTGTGAGGCGAGCTCCGACGCGGTGTCGCCAGCGACGTGCTCTCCGTAGCCTGTTGCGGCGCGAGAGCCGGTGATTGAGCACCGCGAGGCCAACTCACCGGCGAAGAGTGGCACGTCACCTCTCGCCCAAAGCAGGTACGGGACGCGCTCACCAAGGTCGTTGAGAGACGCCGGGAAACCGTGCGGGTCGGGCACCACAAGCGACAGCCCGAGCTTCTCTGTTGCCCGCAGCACGTCGCGCAGTGCGTTCAGCTGCTGGTCAGGTCGAAAGTGCTTCCGCCAAAGCGGAGCCGCCTCCTTGTTCAGGATTGACACCGCACCATCGCGAGCCAATAGCCTCACCGCTTCCATTGCGCCAACGTACTGGATGAATCACCCGGTGACGGGATCGCCTTGTTCGGAGAATAGAGAAAGCGCGATCCTGGCGGTCTCTTCGTCCTTGGTCTGCTCAATGATGCAGCCCATGTCGCTTCCTTCAGTCGTGAGGAAGGTGCGCCCGGACGCCAAGCCGGTGGATCAGCCCGGCCGACGGCAACAGGAGGGCAGGGATCAGACGGAGCTGGTGCGGTGGCCCGAGGGGCGTACGGTTCCAGCGCACGCGACAACGGCGGAAGGCACCGCATTGTGGCTGATGCCCAGTTCGGCACCGACCTCCACCAAGGTGAGACCGCCGGCATACAGGCGGGTCGCCTCTTCACGAACCGCCTGCGGCTACGTCGGCACGCGGGGTTCGAGTCCGGCACGCCTCGCGATCTCACTCACAGTCCCGCGATGCACCTTGAATCGAGCTGCGAGCTGGCGAACAGGTACACCGTCGGCGTACGAGCCAGCAGTTCGGCTCGATTCGAGGCTCCCAAACGGGTTTGAGTCTGAGCCGAATTTTTCGCGCACAGGACCGCGCTGACCGGCGATCCGAGAGCGCGGCGGGTTGCCCCGACCGCGCCGGGATCCCTTGATAACGCGGGAAATCAGGGTTTTCAGTGGCTTCCGGGGTTTTTGAGAAGCACCTGCGAAGGTCCACCATCGAATGGGGCACTCCCATTAGGGGGTGCCTCATTCGATTATGACCTGTGTTGGCGAGAACCCCTTGGTGAGCTCCTCCCAACACACCACCCCACATTGGGGCGGAAATGTGCCCTTATGCGGCAGCAGAAGGGCACATTTTCACTCCGATTCACGGGAAGGAAACGCGACCGAACGCATCCACCTCAACCATTTGGTTGAACCACATTCCGCAACTTCAGGCGATGTATCAGAACGCGCAAATCACGAAGCTAGAACCAACGCTCGCACAAGGTGTGCGAAGAGGAGGTTCACATGTTTGTCGCTTGGCGCGAATTACGGCACGCCCGCGGTCGTTTTCTACTCATCGGCGCTGTCGTAGCGCTCATCACGCTGCTCGTCGGATTCCTTTCGGGCCTCACCGGCGGCCTCGCAGCACAGAACATTTCCGCCGTGCTGCAGATCCCCAGTGACCGCATCGTGTTGCAGCAGCCTTCCGAAGGCTCCCCGAGCTACGCCACCTCAGAAATCTCAGCCTCGGTTGAACGCAGCTGGCAGGATGCAGCGGGCGTCGAGAACGTGACCGCAATCGGAATCGTGCAGTCGCGCGCAGCCGCCGGCGCCGCATCCGAAGCCCCCGCGAAGCCCAGCAGCAACGCCCCCGAAGTTGCTTCGGCCAAGGTCGACAGCGCCCCAGCCCCCGCGAGTGAAGCCACCGGCGTCGCCCTGTTCGGCATGCCTGCCGACGCCCTCGACAACGACCTCGGTGCAATCGTCCCGACCGCAGACGACGAAGTCGGCCTCTCAAAGGGCGCTGCCGACGACCTCGGCGTCACCACCGGCGACACCATCAACATCACCGGCACCAACTTCACCGTCGCCACCGTCGGTGAAGACCTTTGGTACAGCCACACCCCCGTCATCGCGCTCACCGAATCCGCCTGGCAAGAAGCCAGCATCCGTGTCGGCGGCTCGGGTAACCCAACACTGCTCGCAGTGTCCGGCGACGCCGACTACGACGCCATCGCTGCCGACACGGACACTTCGGCACAGGCCCCACTCGCAAGCCTCACCGCGCTCGAAGCCTTCAAATCGGAAATCGGTTCGCTCGGCCTCATGATCGCGCTGCTCTTTGGCATCTCGGCGCTGGTTGTTGGCGCGTTCTTCACCGTCTGGACCATGCAGCGAGCCGGCGACATCGCCGTCCTCAAGGCACTCGGTGCATCCACCTCGTCGCTCATCAAGGATGCGCTCGGTCAGGCGCTCATCGTCTTGATCGCTGGCATCGGGGTCGGGCTCGCGGCCGTTGTCGGCTTCGGCGCGCTCGCCGGCCAGGCGCTCCCCTTCGAGCTCTCGCCGCTGACCACACTGCTTCCCGCCGGAATCATGGCGGTCCTCGGCCTCGGCGGTGCCGCCGTCGCCCTGCGCTCGGTAACCAAGGCCGACCCGCTCACCGCTCTCGGCAGCAACCGCTAACCGCAGCTCGACTCACGCGTTAAGGACTACTCCAATGATCACTCTCGAAAACGTCACCCTCACCTTCCCCGACGGCACCCAGCGCATCACCGCCGTTGACAACGTCACGCTGCACGGGGCCAACGGCAAGGTCACCGGCATCACCGGCCCGTCGGGTTCGGGTAAGTCGAGCATCCTCGCCGTAGCGGCCACCCTCATCCGCCCAGACTCGGGACGCGTACTGATCGGCAACGGCAACGCCGCGGTCGATGCCGCCACCCTCAGCCGCAGCGAGGCCACCGAGCTTCGCCGCGACCATATCGGTATCGTCTTCCAACAGTCGAACCTGCTACCGGCGCTCTCGGCACGCGAACAGCTGCAGGTCATGGCGGAGCTCGGCGGTAGCGGCAAGGCCCGGCGCCGCGATCGCGTCCGCGCCAAGGTCGATGAATTGCTGGATGCGGTGGGCATGCTCGAGCACGCAAACAAGCGTCCCAGCCAGCTTTCGGGCGGTCAGCGTCAGCGCGTAGCGATTGCTCGCGGTCTCGTACACGACCCAGAGGTACTCCTGGTCGACGAACCCACCAGTGCGCTCGACCAAGAAAAGGGCGCCGAGATCATGGACCTCATCGCTCGTCTCACCCACGAACGCGACACCGCCACGCTGCTGGTCACGCACGACCTCATTCACAGCGACGCGCTCGACGAACTTGTGACCGTTGTCGACGGACGGATTTCGGAGACGAAGTAGCTAAGCTCCGAGTGTGACTGTCAACGCTTTCCCACTCACCCCGATGCGCGACGAGCGGATTGACGAGGCCGCGTTCACCCGCATCCTTGAGCGGCTCGATGCCAGTGAGGTGGATGCGGTCACGGTGTTGGGTTCGACCGGCAACTTCGCGTACCTCACGCGCGAAGAACGTCGCCGGATCGTACAGATCGCGGCCGGGTCCACCAGCAAGCCACTAACCGCCGGCATTAGCGCACCAAGCACCCGCGCAGCCATCACCCACGCGCTCGAGGCACAGGATGCGGGCGCAACCGCGCTCCTGCTCGCACCCGTCTCGTACCAGCCGCTCACCGCATCCGAAGTGCTGCAGCACTTTGTTGATGTCGCGGCCGCCACCGACCTGCCGATCGTCGCGTACGACAACCCGACTACGACCAACTTCCGGTTCGACGACCAGCTCTACCGCTCGGTCGCCGAAATCCCGAACGTAACGGCGTGGAAAACCCCGGCGTCGACCGACCCGGCCACCCGCATCCGCGAACTGCGCGAAGCACTGCCCGAGTCGTTCATTATCGGCACCTCGGGCGATGCCACGGGTGCGGCGCACCTGGCCGCCGGATTTGATGTTTGGTATTCGGTGCTGGCCGGGTTGTTCCCCGAGATCACGGTCGACCTTTCCCGAAACCCGCAGGCGGCGTCGGCATTCGCGCCGCTGTGGCACGCCAACGACCGCCACGGCAGCCTGCGCGTACTCGCCACGCTCGCCGACATGCTCGACTACGCCGCTTCGAGCTGCCTACCGAAACCACTGCAGCTGTTGAATGCCACCGAGCGCGAGGCGCTGCTGCCAGTGTGCTCGCTGCTTGCCGCGCCGACTGCCTACTCGGGCGACGGCTGGGTGTCCTCCCCCGAGGGCCGACGTTATTGGGGCCGCTACGGTGCTGCGGGGTTGGTCGTCTTCGACCCGAAACGCGACAGCGTGCTGCTGCAGCACCGCGCGCCGTGGAGCCACCAGGGCGACACGTGGGGCATCCCAGGCGGCGCCCGTGACCGCAACGAAACCCCGTACGAGGCCGCGCTGCGCGAGGCACACGAAGAAGCGAGCGTGCCTGCAGCCCCGCTCACGCGCATCCACGAACACACCTTTGACCTGGGATTTTGGAGCTACACGACGTATGTGGTGACCACGAGCGAGTCGTTCGAACCTTCAGCAAACGACACCGAATCGGCAGAACTTCGCTGGGTTTCGGTGGATGCGGTCACCGAGCGTCCCCTGCACCCCGGGTTCGCGACGTCGTGGCCAGGCCTTCGCGAAGCGATCGAACCGTACCGACTACGCCACACGCGGTAGGCCGCGGCGCCGCGCGATGCGGTCGCGCCAGCCTCAGCGCTACTCCCGCATCGCGGATGCGGTCACGTCGTTGTGAGCGGTGTCGTGCGTTGACATGGCAGGACGCTATCAACGCCCGCTGCAATTCAGGTGAAATTTCACTCGGTATGACACCTTGGTTCCTCACCACGTCGTGTTGTTGAAACACTCCGGATTTTCGCACTGGCCGCGCAGAAATTTCGCAGCGTTCAACAATCACGCGTAGCATCGTGCAGACCGCAGCTTTGATTGCGCACCCCGCTGCTTTCAGGAGAACCATGACTCGTAACACGACCGGTGTTGTCGCTGATCGTTTTGTTTCGACCTACGGAGCCCACCCAGAGGGAATCTGGTCGGTACCAGGCCGCGTCAGCCTGATGGGCGACCACACGGACATCGAGGACGGCCTCACGTTCGGTCACGCCATCGCGAAGCGCTCGGCAGTTGCCGTCTCGCGCCGCGGGGACTCCACGATTCGTGTGCGCAGCGATCTCGCTGACTTTGAGGTCGAGACCACGATTGAGCAGTTGCTCCCACCAAAGGAGCACGCCTGGTACGACTACCCCCTCGGCGTGATCTGGGCCGCGCTCGGGTTCGTTGCCGAAACGAACTCGGAACGCACCGAAGCAGACGGCGATGAGGCCGTGCTGATTCAACCAACCGGTCTAGACATCTTCTTGACGACCGACGTGACCGTAGGTGCGGGACTCGCGTCCAGCGCATCCGTCTGCGGTGCCGTCGCACTCGCCATTAACGACCTGTGGGGCCTCGGCCTGAGCAACCAGCGTCTGGCCGAGTTCGGCTACCGCGTCGAGCGTGCCTATGTGCGTGCGTCGTCGGGCCCCGCCGACCACATCACTTGCCTGCTCGCCGACACGAATCACGGCGTCTTTTACGACGCCCGCGGCAACGACGCCTCCCCCATCCCCGCACCCGACTTCGGTGCGCTCGGACTCGTCGAACTGCTCGTCTACTCGGGCGAAACGCACCGCAATTGGGAACGCAATGTGGCCGACCGCCACGATGCCTGCGACCGTGTCGCCAAGGCACTCGGCTACCAGTACCTGCGCGAAGTTCCTGCCGAAGAATTCGAACGTGCCGCGAACATCGATGAAACCGACCGCCGCCGTGCCAGCTTCGTGCTGAACGAGATGCAGCGCGTACTCGACGGCGCCCGTGCCCTGCGCTCGAGCGACATGCGCGCATTCGGTGCGCTCATGAACGAATCGCACCGCCAGATGCGCGACGACTTCGAGGTCGCCAGCGACCGCATCAACCTGATCTGCGAGATCGCGCTGGCAAACCAAGCCTACGGTGCGCGCCTTTCGGGTTCCGGGTTCGGTGGTGCCGTTGCGATCATCATTGAGCAGCAACACGTGGATGCGTTTGCGAACGACGTGCGCGATGCGTACGGCGAATATGGCTGGGGCGAGCCACTCATCGAGCAGGTATTTGCGGAGGCTGGCCCACGCCGCGACGCGTAGTTCACGCTACGAATGATCTCCGGCTGCGCCTCAACGTGGGCCCTCGCCGAGGATCTCGCTGAGCGCCGCTCGATAATCGCCGAACGCCAGTCGACCGGTATCAGTGATCGCGATCCTGCGGTTTGGGCAGGTGTTCTGCGAACGCGTCGGTAGTCATGCCAACATTCCCCACTGCCACTTGAAACATCGTCAAGTACTCCTATTGCAGGCTCAGCGCTTCCCCAGCCTTCGCCCGCGCCGCAACAACACAAAACCGGGATGCCGTCGAAACAGCATCCCGGTTTGTGCAGGTCGTACGTGTGGTTACGCCAGACGCTCTGCGGTCTCCACCACGTTGGCGAGCAGCAGTGCGCGAGTCATGGGACCTACGCCACCAGGGTTCGGCGAGAGGTAGCCGGCAACCTCGGCCACGGCCGGGTCAACATCGCCAAGCACCTTCGATTTGCCGGTCTCGGGGTTCGGCACGCGCGAAACACCTACGTCGAGCACGGCAGCTCCGGGCTTCACCCATTCGGGTGTCACGAGGTGGGCCGCACCGGCAGCGGCGACGATCACGTCGGCCGACTTGCAGATCTCGGCCATGTTTTGCGTACCGGTGTGTGTGAGCGTCACGGTTGCGTTGATGTCACGGCGGGTGAGCAGCGCACCAATCGAGCGCCCGACAGTTACCCCGCGTCCAATCACGACAACGTGCTTACCGTTCAGGTCGTAGCCGTTGCGCTGCAGCAGCTCAATGCATCCACGCGGGGTGCAGGGCAGCGGCGTGGTGATTTCGTCGCGCACATTGAGCACCAGGCGACCAAGATTGGTCGGATGCAGTCCATCCGCATCCTTGTCAGGATCAATTCGTTCGATGATCGCGTCTTGGTCGAGGTGCTTCGGCAGCGGCAGCTGCACGATGTAGCCGGTGCAGGCCGGGTCGGCGTTGAGCTGGTCGAGGGCGGCTTCGACTTCCTGCTGCGTTGCCGTTGCCGGCAGCTCCACCTGAATCGACTCAATGCCAACCTCGGCACAGTCGCGGTGCTTACCGCCCACGTACAGCTTCGATGCCGGGTCATCACCCACGAGCACCGTGGCAAGGCCCGGGGTAACCCCGCGAGCGCGCAGTGCGTCTACTCGCTCGCGGAGTTCCTGCTTGATCTGTGCTGCAGCGGCTTTTCCATCGAGGCGGATGGCCGTCATGCGTACACCAGGCCAGCGTAGAGCGGGAAGCGCTCGGCAAGCACGGTGGTGCGAGCACGGAGTGCTTCAACGTCGGCGTTTGGCATGAGTGCCTGGGCGATCACGTCAGCAACCTCGCGGAATTCCTCGTCGCCGAAGCCGCGGGTGGCCAGTGCTGGCGTACCGATGCGCAGACCACTGGTGACCATTGGCGGGCGCGGGTCGTTCGGCACCGAGTTGCGGTTAACGGTGATGCCCGCTTCGTGCAGCAGGTCTTCGGCCTGCTGGCCGTCGATCGCGGCGTCGCGCAGGTCAACGAGTACGAGGTGCACGTCGGTGCCACCGGTGGTGAGGGCGATACCGGCGTCCCGAACGTCCTGCTGCGAGAGACGCTCAGCGATGATCTGGGCGCCGCGCAGGGTGCGCTCCTGACGGTCCTTGAACTCAGGGGTCATGGCCAGCTTGAACGCAACTGCCTTACCGGCGATCACGTGCATGAGCGGGCCACCCTGCTGGCCGGGGAATACTGCCGAGTTGATCTTCTTGTTGAGGTCGGCGTTGTTGGTGAGGATGATGCCCGAGCGCGGGCCACCAATGGTCTTGTGCACGGTGGTCGATACGACGTCGGCGTGTGGCACCGGGTTCGGGTGCAGGCCTGCGGCAACGAGACCGGCGAAGTGTGCCATGTCGACCCAAAGGTAGGCACCTACCTCATCGGCAATTGCGCGGAACGCCTCGAAGTCGAGCTGACGTGGGTAGGCCGACCAACCGGCGATGATGACGGCAGGCTTGTGCTCGAGGGCGAGTTCGCGAACCTGGTCCATGTCGATGCGACCGGTTTCGTAGTTCACGCCGTAAGCGGCAACGTTGTAGAGGCGGCCCGAGAAGTTGATCTTCATGCCGTGGGTCAGGTGACCACCGTGGTCAAGCGACAGACCGAGGATGGTGTCGCCGGGCTTGGCGAGCGCGTGCAGTACTGCAGCGTTGGCGCTGGCACCCGAGTGCGGCTGTACGTTTGCAAATTCGGCGCCGAAGAGTTCCTTGGCACGGTCACGCGCGAGGTTCTCGGCTACGTCAACAACTTCGCATCCACCGTAGTAGCGGCGACCGGGGTACCCTTCGGCGTACTTGTTGGTCAGCACGCTGCCGACGGCTTCGAGGACGGCGCGAGGAACGAAGTTCTCGCTGGCGATCATTTCGAGGGTGTTGCGCTGGCGGTCGAGCTCGCCACGCAGCACGTCAGCAATGTCAGGGTCGACCTGCGAGAGCGGCAGGTTCTGGTAGTCGGTCACGCGTACTCCTTGGTGTTTTCTCCCCGTGGCTTCGGGGCGTTGCGGATGCGTTACATCAGTTCGCGCGCCGGTCGCTTTGGGTTGAGGCGACTTCGACGGTGGACTTGATGGGTATGGGGAACGAGCGCATTCGGGTGAAGTGGCCCGTATTGGTGAATAAGTCTAGTTGCCTAGTTACTGCTCAAGCCTAGTGGCCGGTGGAATGCGACAAATTATTGCGCCAGCTGTCGCCGGGCCGAAACCGTATCGAGGGTGATCGAGTAGGCCGCGGCGAGCCCGATGATGATGATGAAGGCCGGTCCGAGCGCTGAGATGGTGAACTCGTCGAGCAGCAGACCACCAAAATACGCGCCGCTGGAGATGCCGAGGTTGAAGCCCGAGGTGTAGATGGCGCTGGCAATGTCGCGGTGTTTGCTTGGCGCCACGGCCAGCAGGCGGGACTGCAGCAGCGTGGGCATAAGGCCCATTGCCGCGCCCCAGCACAGGAGCCCGAGCATCCCAAACCACAGGTTTGCCCCCGAGAACGTCACGATCGCACCACCGGCGAGCATGAGCAGATACGCGATGCGGAACCCGAGGCTCGACCGGTTGGCAAAGAGGGAGCCGGTGAGGAACGTCGCGATCGACGACATGACGCCGTAGCCAAAGAGCGCGATTGCCAGCCACTGCTCGGGCAGCTGCATCGGCCCAAGGAGCTGAATAGAGACGTAGGTGTAGTACGTGAAGTGTCCGGTGATCGTCAGGCCACAAAGCAGACAAACCAGAATGACCAGCCGCATCGACTTCTTGGGTCGTGGTGGCAGCCCCGCTCCCCGTCCGACGCGTTCGGTGTCGCCAATGGCGGTCGGTGCGGGCTGGATCTCGATTGCCGCGGTGTCGGTCTGCGGTTCGGCTACGCGCGCCGGCATGATGCGCAGCAACAGTGCCGCGACCACAAGGCAGAGTGCCGCGAGCACGAAGAACGTGGTGCGCCATCCGAGCCACTGGCCGAGCGCCGTACCCAGCGGCACACCGAGCACGAACGCAAGGCCACCGCCACCGGAGGTAATTGAGACGGCGGTGGTGAGCTGCGAGCGGTGTACAAGATGGCCAACATAGGCGGTGACGGATGCCCAAAAGACACCGTGCGCAACACCGGTGATGATTCGGGTCACGACCAGCAGCGCGTACGAACTGGCCAGTGCCGAGCCGATGGTGCCGATTGCGAAGGTCGACAAGACGCCAACCAACAGCATGCGTTTGGGCACGTGCCGCAGCAGGTACATGAGCGGCGTTGAGGTGAATACGACCGACATCGCGAAGATCGTCATGAGCATGCCAATTTGTGATTCGCTGACCTGCAGGTCGTGCGACATCATCGGCATGACGCCGGTGGGCAGCATCTCGATCGTGACCGACATGAACGTGGCCGAGGCGAGTGCGAGTAACTGTGCCCACGGCATCGGGCGCACTTCGGGCGAGGATGCGGTATTGGTCACGTCTCGAGGTTACGCTGGTGCGGTGACCGATCTGAAGTTTGCAACCGAGAAAATCGAAAATCCGCGCGCGCACTGGGTGATCACGCTCGTGTGCGACGACACGCCAGGCATCGTGCACGCCCTGACCGGCGCGGTCGTTGCTGCCGGTGGCAATATCGAAGAGCTGCAGCAGTTCTCCTCGACCGACACCGGCCGATTCTTCTTGCGCACCGAAGTTTCGGTGGCGGACGGTGCTGATCTACAGGCCGAGGTGCTCCCGGTTGCCAAACGCTTGGGAGCGAAGATCACGGTCGACCCCGCCGAGCGCAAGCTGCGCACGCTCATCCTCGGTTCGAAGGCCGCGCACGCGGTCAACGACCTGTTGTTCCGCCAGCGTTCGGGCTACCTCCCTATTGAGATCCCCCGCGTCATGGCCAACCACGCGGTGCTTGGCGATCTGGCGCGCTTTTACGACGTGCCCTTCGAGCACCTGCCGGTGACCGGCCCCGAAGAGAAGGCGGCCTTTGAGCAGCGCGTGCGCGAGGTCATCGCCGAAGAGCAGATCGAGCTCGTGGTGCTTGCCCGCTACATGCAGATCGTGTCGCCGGAGCTTTGCGAAGAACTTGCCGGCATGGCGATCAACATTCACCACTCGTTCTTGCCGGGCTTCAAGGGTGCCAACCCCTACCGCCAGGCCCACGCTCGCGGCGTGAAGCTCGTTGGTGCCACCGCGCACTTCGTCACCACGGATCTTGATGAGGGTCCGATCATCGAACAGAACGTTCGCCGTGTTGACCACACGAACACGGTGAAGCAGTTGCAGGCGATGGGCCAGGATGAAGAATCTCGCACGCTGACGCAGGCCGTTAAGTGGTTTGCCGAGCACCGCATCCTGCTCGACGGACACCGCACGATCGTCTTCCGCTAAGGCAGCATCGCTGCGAATCGCGCAGTGCGGCCAAGCGAAAACGGGCGGGGAGGCATGAATTGCTTCCCCGCCCGTTTTTGTGTGCCGCGGTGACGTTACGGCGCGTCGACACCGTTTACGTCACCACGGCCAATGTGTGCGTGCTACGCGGTGGTACGTGTGCGCCGTTGGTGCAGCATCAGCAAGATGGCACCGGCCAGCAGCACCGCGGCTGCGCCACCCGCAATTGGCTGCCAATCGTCGGCACCGGTTCCGGCGAGTTCATCGTCGGTTGGCGGTACCGGTTCTTCGGTTGGCGGGATCGGCACGTCGGTGGCCGATTCCGTTGGTGACTCACTTGGCGGCTCCGATGGCGTCACGGTCGGCGATGCTGACGGGCTGTCAGTCGGCGTATCCGTGGGAGTGTCAGTCGGAGTTTCGGTAGGCGTATCCGTCGGGGTTGCAGTCGGACTTTCGGTCGGCGTCTCGGTAGGCGTATCCGTCGGGGTTGCAGTCGGAGTCTCGGTCGGAGTCTCTGACGGACTTTCGGTCGGCGTCTCCGTCGGCGTCTCCGTCGGCGTCTCCGTCGGAGTCTCCGTCGGAATCGTCGAATCGATCACCTCAAAGTCGTTCGAGGCCCGCATCCGCATCTCAGTGCTCGTTGCGCGAGCAACTGCCGTATTCACCAGCTTGTCGCCCGGCACCGCATCCGGAACCGATACGTCGATCTTCACTTCCTGCGTTTCGCCATAGGCAATCGGCCCGCCCACAATGCGGATCGCGGTCGCATCAGGGGTGTAGTCCGTCGACCACATGGCCGATGGCGTGGCGAAACCGCCGTTGCTATCGGCCTTGGGATCTTCGTCAATCGTGGCGGGGTCGGCTGTTGTGTAGTAGACCGTGGCACCCGCCGGAGCGGTCACCGCATCCAGCACCAAGTCGCCCGTAAGGATCGTGCCTCGCTCGTCTCCCACATACGGCAGGATGTCGATCAGATCGGTCTTCTCGGAGACATTCGGGTCGGTCGAAGTGAGTGCAACCGTCCACGAGTTCGTGGTTTCGCTCTTGGATTTGTCGATGACGTCGTGTTCGGTGGTCTTCAGCAGCGAAGTGTTGCCCGAGTCGGGCACGACGAACTCGGCTTCAGCCGCGCGAGTGATGCCCTGGCTCTTCGCGGTCACCTTGTTTACGTGCTCGCTTCCCGGCTTCGCATCGCCGGGAACCTTGGCTTGGAACGTCAACTCAGCCAGCGGGTCGTTTGGCATGACCCCGTCTATCGTCCAGGTCAACGTCTGCCCGGTTGCTGGGCTACCGCTGACAACCGGCTCGAGGCTGGCAGAACCGGGCACGTATTCGAGGCCCACAGGCAGCGTGTCGGTTACGACAACCTGGTCGGGTGCGGGATTCGCGAGGTTCGATTCGAGGCCGTACTTGACGGTGTAGTCCACGTTGGTGCCGGGTCCATACTCGGATTTTGCGACAGACTTCTCGACGATCGGCTGCGAGCCGACGACACGGAGCACGTCACGGCCCGGGCCCGCGTAGGGGTAGGTGAGGTCCGGTGTCTTGATGCCGTACGGCTTCACATTGGCCGGGTTCGTCGTACGGTCATAGACCGCACCTTCTCGACTTTCTGGATCAAACTTCCAGTCGTATCCGCCCTCTTCCAAGGTGTCGGTCCATGTCCAGATATCGGTACCAACGGGAGTGTCTGGCTTGATTTGCTGGTCGACAGTCAAAAACACCGAGCCGTTTGGTGTGGTCGCCTGCCCAGCCATCGACTTCGGCACGCGAACCTTGACCGCTTTAACCGTGGACAGGTCTGCTGGAAGCGTCGTCGACCATCCGGCCGGGCTACCCGCCGCAGGATTGTTCATGTCTTCGACCGTGCCACACGGGAACGCGTTCGGGTCGACTGCGGCTCCCGTCACTGGGTCGACAAATTCCCCAGTGTAGTACCAGATTTCGCCGGTATACGAGGTGTCGTAATACAGGTTGGGTTTCGCGTCACCATTGATATTCACTCGCGCCGCTTGAAAGGTGACGTGATCCGTATCAAGCACCTTGCAAACCCAGTGATCCTTGTGATTCCACTGGTGCGGAATCTTGACCGAACCAGTCGACATGATGGTGGCTCCGGCGGGTGCACGAGACGTGTCAGTCCACGGTGAGCCCGGGTACGCCTCCGGTCGCTGCGCAGCAACCACCCAACCGCCGGTCCAACCGCCGCGAACTACTGGCACAGCGTTGGCGTTGTTCCCCGAATCGTCTTTCGAAACCTGACCGTCAGCGGCCGTGTAGGTCGGTGCCGAAGCAGTGAGCTTTACCTGCCCGCCATTGGGCTTGTACGGGAACTGCAACTCCAACATTCCGGCGGCGATGACATCCTTGCCCAACGGCAGCGGCTGCCCGTTCGAGTCGAGTTCCGGACCTTGCGAATAGTCCAGGTTAGATAGCGTCAAGCGGAAGGTCTTCGGTCCAGTCTTTTCAAGCGTGCAGTCCGGGAAACGCGTGGTCATATTCGTGTCATGACCGTCAGCCGAATACGGGTAACCGGATTGAATACGGTTATTGGCAACACACCCGGCACCACGGATCGCAAGTTCGGGGTTCGTAGCCTGACCCGTGTGTTCGATGGTCAGATCATACGTAACGGATGAGGGCCCTTCCGGAGTGTTGCGCGCGTGACTGAGCGAGAACGGAAAGTTGACGAACTGTTCGGTGCCGGGGTCTCCCGTGTACGACTGCGGCCCGCCACCGTTGAACTTCGCATCCATCCAAAACGCGTTGGTGATCGGAATCTTCGGCAGCTCGACGGTTTGCCCGCCGAAGCTTGCACTGGCGCCGACCAGGTCACCGGCATTGCCAACAGGCACGACGCTGGCAAACAGCTGCTCGGCAGTGCCCTGCACGCGGCTACCGAGGTTGCAGGTGAGGGTGCTGCCGTCTTCGCTGATCGACGAAGCGGGGGCAACCTCGTTACCGGATGCATCCGGTCCTTCGGTCAGACACGTCGAAGGCATCGTCTCGAAGCGAGCATGCTCGAGCGTAATGGTGACGACGTTGTTCGGCACGACCTCCTTCGATGGTGCTGCACCATCATCATTGATGTCGAACTTCCAACGGGTGCCGAGAACTTCAACTTCGGAGCGCACCGATTCGGGCTGGTCAACCCACTCACCCGAGAGTTCGTAGGTCTTCGTAGCGGCCTGCGCGTCGTAACCGGGCAGCAAGAGTGTCGCTGCAGTGAGCGCTAGCGTCCCAATGCTCGCGGCGAACATCCGCCAGCGCGAACGCCTTGCAGAACTGGACTGAGTGATGGCGCCGGATCGATTCCAAGCAGTCATGAATACTCCACGGTCGCGCACACGAAGCTGCGGCCCCACAACCAGAACATCCGCTCAACGCGAAACATTCGGATTGCCGGTTACGGCGTGAAGTCGCATGCTTGCTTCGTCGCCGAAATATTCAGCATAAGTTAATGCATTCACTAAACCAATAGCATTCATGAACAGTTCAGGTTCGTAACGAACTAACGTGGCGGCGGTAGCAGGTGTCCATCCCGCTACCACCGCGCAGTAGCCGACGCCCCGCGGCGCACCCTACTGGGTGTTTACGGAACCAATACCCGCACGGCTAGGCGAGCGATGGCGAATCCCACAGCGGCAGCACGGTGCCGATGTTGTTCGCGACGGCGTTGCGGTACACCACGGTGCCCCAGGCAACGTCTTCGATCGGCAGACCACCGACCGAGCAGATGACGATTTCTTCCATGCTGCGTCGGCCTTCGTTACGGCGTTCAACGACCGGGCCGAGTTCTTCGATGTCCCAGTGACGGATCTTGCCGTCGGACACCAGGTCAAGGAACTTGTTGCCGATGATGCCAACATGGTGGTGCGTCGGGGTCGGGTATTCCATGCCCCAGGCTTCGTAGAGGCCGTAGCTGTCGACGACCTTGCGGACATCCTGTGCTTCGAGTTCTTCGTCGATGTTGGCAGCACCCGGCATGGTCACGAACGCGCCCGGCTCGAGCCATTCACGCTTACACATCGGGTAGCTGTCGGGGTCGCCCGCACGGTAGGTGGTGCAGAACGCTACGACATCGGCACCGCGCACGGCAGCCTCGATCGAGTCCATCACTTCAATCGTGCTGATCTGCGGCACGTGCTTGGCAACCCACGCCTTGAAGTCGTCGATACCCTGCTGGCTGCGGCCACGAACCTGCACCGTGTCGAGCATCGGGCAAGCAACCGCCAGCGCCGCCAGCGTGGTGCGCCCCATAACGCCCGGGCCGATGATGCCGGCAACGCGGGCGTCACCGCGCGCGAAGTAGCGTGCAGCCACGCCCGAAACGGCGCCGGTGCGCATAGCCGAGAGCAGGTTGGCCGACATCAGCGCCAGCGGTGCGGCGGTGTCGGTGTCGTTCAGCATGAACGTGAGGATGGAGCGAGGCAGACCTTGTTCGCGGTTGGTCGGGTTCGAGCCGTACCACTTGACGCCGGTGGTACCGAAGCTGCCGCCGAGGTAGGCCGGCATCGCCGTGAACCGACGGTCATCGTCGTTCTTCGGCATCGTCGGGAACGGCGGGTCGTCCGGGAAGATCATGCGCGCGCCGTGCGAATCATTGTTCGGACCGGCCATGCGGTAGTCACCGCTGGCATAGAGCGCGAACGTTTCTTCCATCGCGTCTACACACGCTGCCATGTCCATGACGCCCGCGGCGATCGTGTCTTCTTCGGAGAGGTAACGGAATTCAATGCGATTGGTCACGTCGGTGTCCTTTCATTTGCGCGGCAGTGACGCCGTGCTTCGGGCAGCAACGTGGCTGAGCAACGTGGTGGGCGGGTTGATGTCCCTCGCGGAATGCATCTGCATTCCGCGGTGCGGGGCACCGTCAAGATGCACCGTCACGATGCACCGTCAAAATGCACCGTGCAGTCAACGCTTAACCGTTTTGCACGCAACCGGATGTTCGGGGTTGCGGTGTGCTCAGCCTGCTGAAATTGGTTCGCGTCCGGTCGACGCGGCTCTGCGATCTTAATCGCAAACCGGGTGCGCGCAATAGCGAAAATTTCGTGAACTTTTCCGAACCCGAATCCGTCCGTTGATCAGGCGTTGTTTGGCGTTCCCAGTTGCTGCAGTACGGCGTCAATAATGCGGTTGCCCGTGCGATCGCGCAGGCTCATGAGCGACTCCGGGTGGAACTGCACGGCGAACCAGGGCTTCGTGCGATGTTGGATCGCCATCGGAATGCCGTCGTCATCGCTGGCCACGACGTAGAGTGCGTCTGGCAGCGTGGCCGGGTCGATGTACAGCGAGTGGTAGCGACCGGTCACGAACCGCTGCGGCAACGCATCCAGGAACCCCTCGGCCACGACGACCGCATCCCGCTCTTGACCGTGCAACGGATAGTCGAGCTGACCGAGCGACGCACCAAAGTACTCGCCCATCGCCTGCTGCCCGAGGCAGACACCAAACACCGGCAACCCGGCAGCGTCGACCTCGGCAAGGATCCGGGCATCGTTAAAGTCCTGCGGGTTGCCAGGCCCCGGCGACATGACGACAAGCGTCGGATCGCAGGCACGGATCTGTGCGCGAATCGTATCCGCCGCCAATCCCCCGCGCGGTACGCGCACGGTAAATACCTCGGCGCCGGTCTCGCGCATGTACCCGGCGAGCATTTGCACGAACGAATCTTCGTGGTCGAAGAACAGGATGCGGTGTCCCGCGCCCGCCGCGACCGTTTCGGTTGCTTCGGGTGCGGTTTGCGGCGCATCCGCCGTAATGGCATCGAGGAGTGCCTGCGACTTCATCTCGGTTTCGCGTTCTTCAGCGGCCGGATCCGAGTCGATGAGCAGCGTGCCACCGGCGCGCACCTCGGCGATGCCGTCACGAATCATGGCCGCGCGAATGGTGAGGCCGGTATTGACGGTGCCGTCCGCGAGGATCGCGCCGAGGGCACCGGCGTACCAGGTGCGCGGTGAACGCTCGTGCTCGTCGATGAAGCGCATCGCCCAAATCTTTGGAGCGCCGGTAACCGTAACTGCCCACATGTGCGAGGCAATCGCATCCAACCCGTCAAACCCCGAACGCAGCTGGCCCTCAACGTGGTCGACGGTGTGAATGACCTTCGAGTAGAGCTCGATCTGGCGGCGACCAATGATGCGCACGCTACCGGGCTCGCAGATGCGCGACTTATCGTTGCGGTCGACGTCGGTGCACATCGTGAGTTCGTGGCGGTCTTTGTCGCTATTGAGCAGCTCGAGAATCTGGTCGGCGTCGGCGATCGCGTCGCTGCCGCGGGCGATCGTGCCCGAGATCGGCGCCGTTTCGACGCGGCGGCCGTCAACTCGCACGAACATCTCTGGCGATGCGGTCACCAAGAACTCGTTGCGACCAAAGTTCATCAGCGCACCGTAGGGTGCCGGATTGGCCTGCTTCAGATTGCGGAAAACGCGGGCCGGTGACGTGCGGATCGGCTCGCGGAAAGCCTGACCGGGAACGACCTCGAACAGATCTCCCCGCGCAAACGACGCTTTCGCATCCTGCACCAGTGCGGCGTATTCTCCGGGCGCGTGGTCGCGGCTCGCGCGTGCCGATGACGCCGGTGGTACGAACGGCGCCGCGGTGGGCGTACGTTCGACGCCGACGGTTGACGCACCCGCGTAGGTGAAGTCGAAATCGACGCGGTAGGCGTCGGCTCGTTGCCGATCAACCGCGAGGATGCTGTCGGGCAGGTAAACGAGCATGTCGCGCTGACCGTCGAGGCCGCTTTCGGGTGCATCGAGTGCTTCGATCTGCCGCACGAGGTCGTAGCCAAACGCCCCGTAGAACCCGAGGTGCGGGTGTGCATCCTTCGGCAGGGCCGAGAGCATGGCGCGCAGCACAGTGAAGCTCGAGCGGCGGCGGGTGCGCTGTTCTTCGGGCAGAATCTCGTCGCGCTGCGGGGCAACGGTGATGCGCAGCGCCGGCAGTTCGGTGCCGGCAACGGGTTCGGTGTGGATGCCCTCGGTCGCGCTGAGCGCATCGGTAAACGCCGCCAGCGGCACTCGTCCGCGCTCATTCAGCGCGCGAAGTTCGAGCCCGAATCCACGCCCTTCTAGCACCAGCGGCGGGTCGATGAAGCCGAGGTCCCATCGTGTGTAGCGTCCCGGATATTCCACGCCCGAGGCGAGCACGACACCGGCACGGGCGTCGAGCCCGTCAATGATGTCGTCAAGCTCGCTCGGAGCTGCCGAACGGGTGGTTACGTGAACGCTGCACTGCATCCCAAAATCGTAGCCTGTCGACGAAGCGGCGCGGCACGGTCGATGGTTGCACCGCAACCGGCATGCAGTGAGGGCAGGTTGCCAAGGACTACTTGCACTAAGGTGCACAAAATCGAGCCTATGTTGCTCTCACAGCGATATAAACGCGATTTTGTGCAACTTATGCCGAACGAGCTCCCGACCACCGGGTACCGGACGCAGCGCCGTAGATTAGTGCGGCTGCTTCGACATGAGCGGATCGTGCTAATCGACTCGACGAATGGGACAACACTAATCCAGCGTGCAGTGACCTAACGGTGGCCTAGAGTCCTTCGGCGATGACCGCGGCTGCGTGTCGCCACGCGCGCAGCGTCTCGGGTGCCAAGCGCTGCGTGTTCAACGCGCCACCAC
The DNA here is from genome assembly GCF_001570925.1 of [Zimmermannella] bifida NBRC 103089. GTDB lineage: Bacteria > Actinomycetota > Actinomycetes > Actinomycetales > Microbacteriaceae > Gulosibacter > Gulosibacter bifidus. The sequence goes on along the minus strand of NZ_BCSP01000003.1, from coordinate 131,485 downwards.
CAACAAATTCGTGGTCGTACGGCACCGCAACCACCGCGCGGGTGAGCGCTTCGAAGTGCTTGCGCAGCTTGTTGGTGAGCTCCGCGTCTTCCTTTGCGCTCGGCGACGAAAGAATCGTCACCGCATTGGCGAGCTTGTCTTCGTAGCCGCGTTCGCGCAGACCGTCGGCAAGCCAGGCAGCCGAGGCCGCGGTGTCTTCGCGCGCGGTCGAGATGATCACGAGTTGGTCGGCGACTTCGAGCGCGGCTTCCCAGTTGGATGCGCGCATGTTGTTTCCCGTGTCGATGACCATGACGCGGTAGAAGCGCGAGAGCATCGAGTGCAGTCGGCTGAAGGCATCATCGTCGATGATTGCGGCGCTGGCAGCGTCGTCGTCACTGGCGAGTACGTCGAACTTGGCGTCGCCCTGGTTGCGCACGAAGCGGTCGATATCGGCAATCGTGGCGCCGCCTGAAATGGCGAAGCGTGGCAGTTCGCGCAGCAGGTCGACCGCGGTCGTCGTGTTCTTTCCCGGCTGCGAACGCCAACCGAGGGTGCCTCGGGTCTCGTTGTTGTCCCAGGCGAGCGTGTAGCCACCACGGTGGATGCCGAACATCGCGGCGATCATCAGCGTCGCGGTGGTTTTGTGGGCGCCACCCTTGGGGTTGACCACGACGATCGTGCGCGGTCCGTCGAACACCCGGCGAATTGATGCGAGTTCGTCACGCTCAGCCTGTTCACGCTTGCCCGGGCCGAGCGTGATGGCGCCACCGGTCATGCGGCGCACGCTGGCCCGCCAACCCTGTTCTGCGGGAATGGCGCGTTCGGGCTTTCGGTCGGCAAAGAAGTCATCGAGCGTTGGTGCGTTACCCGTGGCAGCTGCTGTTGTACCAGCGCCGCCAGCAACTGCGGCAGTAGGCGCGGATGCGGCCGGTGCGGTCGGCAATGTGGGCTCGGCTGGCTGCTTCGCTGCTTCTGCGGCAGCACCGCGATCGCGGAGGAAGGCTGGCGCCCACTCCTTGGGGGTTTCTTCTTGCGCACGTCGCTGTTCTCGCACCGCTTTCAACGCGGCAAGTCGGCCACGCTGCGCCGGGGTCAGTTCTTCTTCAGTTGCGAGCAGCGAGTCGAGCTGGTCGTCTGCGGTACCGGTCGCATCCGCCGACGCATTGCTATCTGCGAACGCCGTTTGATCGAATTCTTCACCCAGACCGTCGGCAATCTCGTCGTCAAAGAGACCGGTCGGCTGAATTGGGGCGTCTTCGATCTCGTCGATTTCCGAGCTGTGGGTGATGAGCTCGTCATAGCTCGGCGCGAGCATGTCTTCGCGCGGGATGCGCGTGGCTGGGTCGTCTACGAACGGTTCCTGCACCTGCTGCGAGACGGCGTCAGCACCGTCTACAAAGAGTTCGCGGTAGCCGCCGTCACGCTGCTCCCGCAGGTGCTGGTCGGCGTGCTCGAGGTCGGCGTCATCAATTTCAGCGCGTGGCTCAGCGTTGGCTTCGTCGGCTTCGTCGGCAGTCTGCGCTTCGCCGTCGTCTGCCTCATCGGTTGCTGGCGTGAGCTCAGTGTCACCGGGCTGCAGTGGTTCAACTCCCCCGATTTGGTCGAGCGATCCGTCTGCGCCGCAGATCAGTTGGTAAATGCCGTCGACGTCAATGATGCGAACCGAAATGTTGGCACCCGACTCCATCGCGGCACGCATCGCGCGTTCCATGAGTTCGCCGCGAAGTTCATCCGCATTCGCTGCCGAAGCACGAACCAGCTCGACACCGTCTCGAAACTCGCCCTGCCCATCAACTCGCACGAGCACTTCGATTGAGCGGTCAGTCTCCGCTGTCTTCTTCGCCATTCGGCGGCCTCCATCGCTTCCGAGTTCAGATCAACGAACCACGCTGCTGATCACCCGCAGCCATTCGGCGCACCACGCCACGCGCGGGTTCGCTTAACTTCATGTCAGTGTAGTTCGCGCAACCTCATTAACGGGTCATCACCGGGCAAATGCCCAGCGTTTCGCATCCGCTGCTCCACCACCTCGCATGGGTCCTACGTACCGCGATTTTTCGGGAGTCTTGCAAGTACGGCAGTATAGGCTCCAGCCATGGCAGCACTACAACTTGTTCCACTTACCGCAGACAACGTTGTCGCGGCGAACACGCTGACCCTGAAGCCGGGTCAGGAGGCCTTTGTTGCGCCAGTTTCGCACTCCATCGCCGAGGCATACGTCAACCAAGAGACCATGTGGCCACGAGTCATCGAAGACGAGGGCAAAGTTGTCGCCTTCATCATGGCCACCTTCAACCCCGCCACCGACGACGAGCTCTACCGCGCGACTATCCTGCGCATGAACGTCGATGCCGATCACCAGCGTCAGGGAATCGGTCGATTTGCCGTGAACGCCGTACTCGACGAGGCTCGTCGACGCGGACTCGACCGCGTGTTCGCCATCTGGGAAGAAGGCGAACACGGTCCGGGCAAGTTCTTCACCGCGCTCGGCTTCGTCGAAACTGACACCACGCCCTACGGCGAGATTATCGGCAGTCGCCAACTCGACTAGGGCCGTCCGCATCCGGGATTCTGCCGCAGATTCACAGCGAGTCAGGTCGCCAAACCGGCGCTCCTCACAGCCAGCGCTGCAAAGATTACTTTGCATTTAGACCACACCGATACGTCGAAACGCCCCGCGCGCAAGCACGGGGCGTTTCGCATTCCGACAGTTAATCGTCGGCGCGAGCAGGTGTGGGCAGCAACTTAGCGCGAAAGCAGCAACATGCGCGGCAGGGTCACACCCTTGGCTTCAAGCGCATCGAGTTCAAGCAGCTCAACCCGGTACCCGAGCGCACGAACCAGTTCGGCGGTCTGGGTCGCGGATGCGGACATCGCGATGGTCTGTGCGTCCAGCGCGATTGCTGCCGCACCGCGCGGTTCGGGAACCGCAATGAACCCGCCGAGCACGCTCGGCGTCTGCACGGCCTCGGCCCACACGAGCTTGGTGCCATCGGGCAGGACCGACATGGCCTCAGCCAACCGCATCCCGCCAGCTACCGGAACGGCAATCACGCGGTAGCCGCGCGCGGTAACCAAGCGACGCAGGCCGCGCAGCGCTGCCGCGTTGGTGCGAGCACCGACGCCCACGTAGAGCGCGCCGTCGGCCTGCACGACGTCCATTGGGTCAAACTCGGCCGGAGCTTCGAGCTCATCAAAAATCGCGCCGGCACCCTCGAGATCGCGACGGACCTCGGTGAACAGTCGACGTTCATCCGACTTGGCCGGCTGCGCCATGATGACCTGCTCGCCGAGCACCAGCGCAGTGTCGGCAAGGTAGAGCGAATCGTGCTCTTGCTCGGCGCCACCGATTGCCTGCGTACCCCACTCGTGTTCTTCGAGCATCGCCACAACCGCTTCCCACTGCTCGTTGGCGCGGTCTTGCGTTTCGTCGTCGAGCGACGAGAGGAACTCGTCCGAAGGCACGCGCATGAACGCCGAGCCGACGGCCGCAATCGGTGCCGGACGGCGCATCGAGCGCGCATCCGTTTCGGTTTCGTCGCGGTCGCGCAGCACCAGCGGCACGACGATCGCGGCGATCACGACAGCGCTGATGACGAACGGGAATGAAAGTCCGAGCGGCTCAGTCAGGATGAGCTGCCACGCGGTCTCATTGAGTTCGGCACCGTTCGAGAGGATTTGGAAGATGTAGCCAAGGCCATGACCAACCAGCGCACCTGCGAGCGCCGCAATCGCAGCCTTCCACGCCGCATCCAACCGCCACAGCGAACCGATGAGGTACATGACCGCGGCGTAGATCACGGTGGGCACCAGGGCGATGCCAAAGGCACGCATGAACGTGTCCCAAGCAGGCAGCACCATGGTGATGTCGCGCTCGTTGGTGGCGAACATGGTGGCGCACAGCGTGAGCAGGGCCGCGATGCCTACGGCTTTGCCGAGGTTGCGGGTGGTTTCGGTGTGTTCGGTCAAGATGGCCTTCGGGTCGAGCTTCGGTCGAGGATGCGGATGCGAGTGTGACGGGAGCGGTCGCGGTCGCGTGTGCGGGCGACCGCTCCCCTAATTTGCGTCGGCTTAGTGGAAGAAGTGGCGTTCGCCGGTGAAGTACATGGTGATGCCGGCAGCTTCGGCAGCGGCCTTCACTTCTTCGTCACGGATCGAACCACCGGGCTGCACGACAGCGCGAACGCCAGCGTCGATCAGCACCTGCAGGCCGTCAGCGAACGGGAAGAACGCGTCGGATGCGGCGACCGATCCGGCCGCGCGGTCGGCGGCACGATCGACGGCGAGGCGGCAGGAGTCAACGCGGTTGACCTGCCCCATGCCGACGCCGGTTGCGGCGCCGTCGTTGGCAAGCAGAATGGCGTTCGACTTCACCGCGCGGCAGGCCTTCCAGGCGAATTCGAGGTCGCGCAGGGTGGCCTCGTCGGCGGCTTCACCGGTAACGAGTTCCCAGCCGGCGTGCATCTGGTTGCCGACGAACGAGTCTGGCGTCTGCACCAGCAGACCGCCTGAGATCTGACGCACCTCAACGGCTTCGCGCGCGTAGCCGGCAGGCAACTGCAGCAGGCGGATGTTCTTCTTGGCGCTGAGAATTGCAACAGCCTCGGCAGCAAAGCCGGGAGCCACAACAACCTCGGTGAAGATTTCGCTGAGGGTCGCGGCCATTTCTGCCGAGACCTCGCGGTTCGCTGCCACAACGCCACCAAAGGCCGAAACCGGGTCGGTAGCGTGAGCGCGGCGGTGAGCTTCGGCGATGGCCGCAGCATCATCGAGACCAGCCGGTGCTACCGCGATACCGCAGGGGTTCGCGTGCTTGATGATCGCAACGGCTGGTGCATCGAAGTCGTACGCCGCACGCAGCGCGGCATCCGCATCCACGTAGTTGTTGTACGACATGGCCTTACCGTGCAGCTGGGTTGCCTGCGCGATACCGCGGCCGTCAGGCAGCTGGTACAGGGCTGCCTGCTGGTGCGAGTTTTCGCCGTAGCGCAGCGTGGCCTCGAGGTTGCCGGTGAGTTCGAGGGATGCGGGGAATTCTGCAGCTGCGTCGGTTGCATTCGCCGTTTCGGTTGCGGTTTCCTGGGCAAACCAGGCAGCAACGTTGGCGTCGTATTCGGCGGTGTGTGCGAAGGCTTCGGCGGCCAGCTTGCGGCGCTGTTCGAGGGTGGTGCCGCCGTTTTCGAGGGCGGTGATGATGCCGTCGTAGTTGTTGGGCGACACCACGATGGCGACGTTTGCGTGGTTCTTTGCCGAGGCGCGAACCATGGCTGGACCACCAATGTCGACCTGCTCAACCACGTCGTCACCCTGGGCACCCGACGCGACCGTTTCGGCAAACGGGTAGAGGTTGACGACGACCAGGTCGAACGGCTTGATGCCAAACTCGCCCAGTGCCTTTTCGTGCGATTCGAGGCGCAGGTCGGCGAGCAGACCACCGTGGATTGCCGGGTGCAGGGTCTTGACGCGACCGTCGAGCATCTCGGGGAAGCCGGTCACTTCGCTTGCCTCGGTAACGGCGATGCCCGCATCCCGAATCTGGGCCGCGGTCGAACCGGTCGAGACGATCTCGACGCCGGCCTTACCGAGGGCGGTCGCCAGCTTCAGCAGGTCGGTCTTGTCGGATACCGAGATTAGGGCGCGACGGATGGCGACCTGGTTGCGTTCGCGGCGGGCTTCGGTGATTTTCGGCGCACTCATGCGGCGATCTCCTTGAGGTTGATGGTGCCGTTGGCAATGCCCTGCACGGTGCGGATCAGCAGGTCGCGTTCAACGACCTTGATGCGTTCGTGCAGAGTTGCTTCGGTGTCTTCGGGATGAATCGGGATGCGTTGCTGTTCGATGATTGGTCCGGTATCGACACCGTTGTCGACGATCATGATCGTGGCGCCGGTCTGCGTGGCGCCCGCGGCCATCGCATCGCGAACGGCGTGGGCGCCCGGGAACTCGGGCAGGAAAGCGGGGTGCGTGTTCAGCAGTGCGGGTGCGAGCGCCTCCACGAAGGCGGGAGGAACGAGCCGCATGAAGCCGCTGAGAATGGTCAGGTCGGGCGTGAAACGCTGTACTTCTTGCAGCAGTGCATCGCCCCAGGCCGCACGGTTCTCGTAGTCGCGCGGGCGCACGACGAACGTCGGGATGCCGCGTTCGGTGGCGAGGGCGAGATTCGCCTCGGGAGTGTCCGCGCCGATAGCAACGACGCGGGCGCCCATCGGGGTACCCGTGCGTTCGGCGTCGTCAATGGCTTCGAGGAGGGCTCGCAAATTGGAGCCAGTCCCAGAAATGAGTACGACAACGTTTAGCACCGGTCGATTCTATCGCGCGGCGCCGCAACACCCTAGTGCTGCCGGTTTTGACGGCTACGGTCGCCCCGGACACGCACGGTGCTAGTCGAGGTCGGCGTAGATATCGGGTTCGCCCGGACGGTCGAGCACGTCACGCAGCGAACTGTCGCGACGCCCGCGCGACGGGCGCGATGGACCGGGGTCCGCATCCGTTTCGATAGTGCTGCGCTGACGTCGCGTGTTTGCGGATGCGGCATCGCCGTTTGCTGCGTCGGCAAAAGTATCTTCGCCATCGACATGAGCGATTGCTTGGTCGGTGCGGTCTCCCACTTCAACGTCAACATCCGAGAGGTCCGTTGTCGGATGCGCGTCAGCCTCATCGTTGTCGCCGTCGAACTTGGCGTCGGCACCGCCAAATTTGCGGTCGAGCTCGGCAAATTCGTCGAGATCAAACTCGGCGGTCGCGTCGTGATCGGAACCCTTTGCATCCCTACCACGGTCGGAATCATCGGCGTCGTCCCACGGCGCAAACCCACCCGGGATCCGGTCGCGCCAGGTGCGCGTTCGCGGTGCCCGCCGCACCGGCAGGCCCTGTTCGTCGGCGAACACGGGCTCGGTGAGGTGTGCATCGGCATCGCGTCGATCTGCATCCGGTTCGCGGCCCGGATCAACCGCGTGCAATGGCACGAACGCGCCAGTGAGCCCACCAACCGCAAACAGTCCGAGCGATGCAACAAGCACCAGCCCAGCATTGGGCCCGAACTGCACCAGGCGTCCCGGCCCGATGCCGCCCTGCGATAGGTACGCGAGCAACCACATCGCGATTGCCGCCACCGCTGCCCCACCGAGCGGCGCGACGGCACGCTGCAACCGAGTGCCCGCATCCGACACGAGCCCGAACATCCGGCTCACGAACACGAACGCAGCGGCGATCGCAACGGGTACGGCAAGAATCGCCCACCAGTACGGTTCGATGCCGTCGGGAATCAGGCCAAACATTGGCAGCACCGGTAGCGGCCCGGCTTCGGTACCACCGGGGCCGGCGTGCGAACCGACGCCGAGGTCGAATCCGGCCCCGAGCATCCAGCTCATCGCCCACACCACAAACGTCGGCAGGTACGCCAGCTGCGCAAGTCCTAGGGCGCTGACGCCCCAGCCATCGAGCTGCAGCATCTGCATGAGCCCGATGACCTCGCCGAAGCGCAAGAAGAGCACCACAATCATCAGCGCGGTAGCCGCCACTGCGAGTCCCGAAATGTAGCCTGCGGCGTTGCGCAGGCTCTCGCGCAGGTATTGCAGCACATCACCGGTGGCATCGCCCAGGCGCGCCGCCCACGGCACGTACTCCCACACACGCAAACCGATCGCGACGAATCCGAGCCACAGCAGCGAGCCGCCAACGAGCACGCCGGTCGGTTCGAGCCTAACGTTCTCGGCGGGCTGCATCGAGATCGCCGCAAAGTTTATGAGCGGGAAGGCGAACACACTCGCCGCAAATGCGAGCCACGGTTCGTCTTCGTCGTCGTTCAGGATGCGCAGGCCGGTGCGGTACGCAAACCACGCGATGAGTGCGGTGACCGCGAGCGGCGCGATCGCAAACACGAACCCGTAGGGTTCGGCCAGGCCAAGCGCGGGATAGTCCCGCGGCTGAATCTCGATACCAACAGCGCTGTTCAGGCCGAGGGTCCAGATCGCCAACGCCACCGTGAGGGTGACTTCCCAATCCACCGATTGGTAGCTGCCCGAAGCGAACCAGCCAATCGTGCCGATCGCGAGCGGGACGAGCACGCCAACTGCCACCGCGAGTGCGGTGTCGGCGAGGGCGGCGAGGATGGTGCTGATGCGTGACATTGCGCACTTGAGCGTAGTCGAGGTGGTTGCGGGCTCCCGTTCGGCAAGCCGCCGGCTGCCGAAAAACCAGTTGCTAAATCGAGCATCTCCAAACTGGTGCACCCTGGCAGTCTCGGAGGTGCTATGCACCTCCGACCACTGAAATTTGCACCACTTTGGAGATCTCGCGGCGAGGACCCCGCTCGAATTGTCTAGTTGTCGGCAAGCAGATCCCGCAACAGCGCCGCGGTTTCCGCCGTCGTCTCTCCCACGCGCACACCGACCGCTTCAAGTGCTGCTTTCTTGGCCTGGGCGGTGCTTTCGCTCCCCGACACGATGGCACCGGCGTGCCCCATCGTCTTACCTTCGGGCGCCGAAAAGCCGGCCACATAGGCCACGACGGGCTTGGTGATGTGCTCGGCGATGTACTCGGCCGCGCGTTCTTCGGCCGCGCCACCGATTTCACCGATCAGCACCATGGCACGCGTGTCTGGGTCACGTTCAAACGCTTCGAGCGCATCGATGTGGGTGGTACCGATCACCGGGTCACCGCCAATTCCGATCGCGGTCGAGACGCCGAGGTCGCGCAGCTCGTGCATGATTTGGTAGGTCAGCGTGCCGGACTTCGAGACGACGCCAACGGGACCGGAACCGCAAATCGATGCCGGCGTGATTCCCGCGAGCGCCGCATCCGGCGAAATAATGCCCGGGCAGTTCGGGCCGATCATCCGCGTCGCACCGAGTTCACGGATGCGGGCAAGCGCGTCGACCGTGTCATTGACCGGGATGCCCTCAGTAATGACCACGAGCAGTGGGATGCGCGCTTCGGCGGCTTCGAGCATGGCGGCTTTCGCCTGTGCCGGGGGCACGAACACCACCGAGACGTTGGCGCCGGTTGCGCGCATCGCCGCATCCACCGATTCGAAAATCGGCAGTTCACGGCCGGCGATAGTGACCGTTTGCCCGCCTTTTTTCGGGTGGGTGCCGCCGACGACGTTCGATCCGGCGGCGAGCATGCGCTGGGCGTGCTTGCGACCTTCGGCGCCGGTGATGCCCTGGATGATGATGACCGAGTCGCGGTCCAGATAGATCGACATCGTTAGCGCTCCTCGCGGGTGGTGGCTAGGGCAACGACCGTTTCGGCGGCGGTGTGCATGGTGTCGCAGACAGTGACGGCCGGATGCGCTGCCTGCTGCAAGATCGCGAGCCCGGCTTCTGCCGCATTGCCGTCGAAGCGCACCACGATTGGCTTGATTTCGGCACCTGTTTCGTTGCCGGTGGCAAGCGATTCGAGGGCTTCGAGCATGCCGCGGGCGATGAGGTCACAGGCGGTGATGCCGCCGTAGATATTGATGAAGACGCTGCGTACCTGGGGGTCGCCGAGCACGACGCGCAGTGCGGTGACCATTGTTTCGGTCGAGGCCCCGCCACCGATGTCGAGGAAGTTCGCGGGGCGAACGCCGGCGGCCGCGCCCGCGGTGGTAACGATGTCGAGCGTCGAGAGCACGAGCCCGGCACCATTACCGATGATGCCGATTTCGCCGTCGAGCTTTACGTAGTTGAGGCCGGCTTCGCTCGCGGCTCGCTCGTTCGGGTCGCGGATGCGGTCGGCGGCGTACAGGTGCGCGCGTTCTGGATGACGGAAGGCCGCATTGTCGTCGAGCGTGATCTTGGCGTCGAGCGCGATCACCTGGTCGCTGGTGGTTCGTGCCAGCGGGTTGATTTCGACCAGTGTGGCGTCGCCTTCGCGCAGCAATTGATAGCACTTGGCGAGCGCTTCGGCGGCCTGTGCCCGAACCGGCGCGGGGAGCGCGGCTGGCTGCAGGAAAGCGAGCGCCGCATCCACATCGAACCCGTCGAGCGGGTTGATGGCCTGCTGCAGCAGCGCATCGGGCGAGTTCTTGGCGATCGTTTCGATGTCGACGCCGCCTTCGGCGCAGAACAGTGCCCGGTAACCGCCAGCATCGCGATCGAGCAGCACCGCGGCGTAGTATTCCTCGGCGATATCGACGGCCTCGGCAACGAGCAGGCATTCGACTCGGTGGGTGGCGATCGGCTGGTTCAGGATGCGGACGGCAGCTTCGCGTGCGGCCTGCGCGTCTGCGACCACGGCCACGCCACCCGACTTCCCACGACCACCGGTCGGCACCTGGGCTTTGACGACGACACCGGTCGCACCGTTAGCAATGAGCTGGGATGCGGCCTGTTCAGCATCGTCAGTGGTTGCGGCAACGATCGCCAGTGGGGTCGGGATGCCCCATGACGCGAAGCATTCGCGTGCCTGGTATTCGAGCAAATCCATGTGTCTTCACCAATCCGCGCCCCAAGTGCCCACCATCGCGCAACGGGACCAGGGTCGCACCGCTCCTTGACTGCATTACCCTACCGGCCGCATCCGGATCGCCGCGCTTCGCACGCCGATCTATGCATTTGCGACCGCGACCTTAGCGCGCTCGCTAGCACTTTTCGAGCGGGGCAATCTTGATGAGCAGTTTCTTGCGACCGGCCGTGTCGAAGTCCACTTCGGCAATGCGCTTGGTGCCGACGCCCAGCACGGCGCGCACCGTGCCTTCGCCGAAGTCGGTGTGGCGCACGCGGTCGCCCGAGGCGAGCTCGAGCGCTGAGTTGTCCTTGACCTTGCCGGTGACCTGATTATCGAAGGTACGGTTGCCGCGGGTTGGTTTGAACGATTGTTTGAGGCCCGAGCCGCGAGCAACGCCGAGTTCGCTATTGCCGCGGCCACCGCCGCGACCGTAGCCGCCGTAACTGGAATTGCCGTAGCTCGATCCGCCATAGCCGCCACCGCCGCGCATCATCGGTGCCGACAGCACCTCGGCCGGCGATTGTTTCCAGTCGATGAGTTCGTTCGGGACTTCGTCAAGAAAACGACTCGGCAGCGACGGCGCCGTTTCGCCGTACTGCGTGCGCGACATCGCCATGGTCAAGTGCAACAGCTTGCGTGCGCGGGTAATGCCAACGTAGAACAGGCGGCGTTCTTCGGCGAGCCCACCCGGCTCGTCGGCGCTCATCTTGTGCGGCAACAGCTGTTCTTCGACGCCCGTGATGAACACGGTGTCGTATTCAAGGCCCTTGGCCGTGTGCAGCGTCATCAGCGACACCACTCCCGACTCATCGTCAATGTCGTCTGCCGCCGCAACGAGCGCGACCTCGGTGAGGAACTCGACCAAGTTGCCACTCGGGTTCTGCTTGTCGTATTCCTTGGCGACGTTGACGAACTCTTCGACGTTGTCGGCACGCGCGTCGTCTTGCGGATTGCCAGTGGCACGCAGCTTCTCGATGTAGCCGATGCGTTCGATCAGGCGTTCCAGCATGGTGGCAACCGGTACGGCCCCCGTGGGGCGCTGCGGGTTGCAGGATGCTTCGGCTTCGTCGAGGGCCGCGGCGAGCTCGGCAACGGCGTTACGGATCTTTAGCCCGAAACCCATCGCATCCGGCTGCCGAAGCGCCTCGCGGAAAGACATGTCGTTATCGGCCGCGTAGTTCGAAATCGTCGTTTCGCTGGCCGGGCCGATGCCTCGCTTCGGCGAGTTGATGATGCGGCGCACCGATAGCTCATCGTTCGGGTTCGCGATCGACATCAGGTACGCGACGATGTCCTTGACCTCGGCGCGCTCGTAGAACTTCGTGCCGCCGATGAGTCGGTACGGCACGGCCGCGCGAATCAGAATCTCTTCGAGTGCACGCGTCTGCGCGTTCGTTCGGTAAAACACGGCCATGTCGTTGTAGCTGACGCCAGTGCCGTGGATGCGGTGGATTTCGTCGGCCACGAACTGCGCTTCGTCGTGCGCCGAACGGCCCGCGTACCCCTGAATCTGCTTGCCGCTACCGGCCGACGTCCACAGGTTTTTTACTCGACGGTCGAAGTTATTGCCGATGACCGCGTTGGCCGCATCCAGAATCGTCTGTGTCGAGCGGTAGTTCTGTTCGAGCAGAATCGTTTTCGCGCCCGGAAAGTCGCGCTCAAACTCGGTGATGTTGCGGATATCGGCGCCACGAAATGCGTAAATCGACTGGTCGGAGTCACCCACCACGGTCAGGCTCGCGGGTGGGATGCTGCCGTCTGCAGCGAGTTGGATGCGGGTATCGAGCGGCACGTTCTCGGCCGCAACCGGCCGGGTGAGTTCGCGAATCAGCGCGTACTGGGCGTGGTTCGTGTCCTGGTACTCGTCGACGAGGATGTGCCGGAATCGGCGCTGATAGAGCGCGGCAATATCGGGGTGCGCGCGGAACAACCACACCGTTTGGGCGATGAGGTCGTCGAAGTCAAACGCGCGATTGCGCTGCAGTTCGCGCTGGTACTGCCGGTAGATTTCGAGGATGAGCTGCTCGCGCGGGTTCGTCAGATCGGTCTTGCGCGCAAACCCGTCGGGGTCGATGAGTTCGTTCTTGCACGACGAAATGCGGTTGAGGGCTGTCGGTACCGTGACGCCGAGCGACTCCGCTTCGAGCGATTTCACAATGCGCTTCATTAGCGCCTTCGAGTCGGCCGAGTCATAAATGGTGAATCCCTGCGGGTAGCCGAATCGTTCGGCTTCGCGTCGCAGAATCCGCACGCAGGCCGAGTGGAACGTCGAGATCCACATGCCTTCGACCGAGTCACCAAGCAGCTGTCCCACGCGTTCGCGCATTTCTGCGGCGGCTTTGTTAGTGAAGGTAATTGCCAAAATCTGGCTCGGCCAGGCTTCGCGCGTTGCGATCAGCCCGGCAATGCGGTGCGTGAGCACGCGGGTCTTGCCCGAACCCGCACCGGCGACGATGAGCAGGGCATCGCCGCGATACTCAACCGCCTCGCGCTGCGGCGGGTTCAACCCGTCGACAAGTTGCGCCGGAATGTCCGGTCGAGGGTACGCGTGATCGTCAGGCAGCAGAATCTCCATGGCTCCTTCATCCTAGGGTCTGCGTCTCCGAAGTCCGTCCCGCCGTCATCGACGCAGCCGCGTCACACGAAGCGGTTGTTGGCTAACCACCGACGCTGCCAACGACCCTATGGGCTGCCTCCGACACCCAATGCATCCGTCACTACCCAATTGGCCGAGGCATCTCGCAAAGTCGCTGATCGTTCACGAACCGCGTTGCCCGCTGTTCACACGGCACGCGCAAACTGGGCGAATGGCATCCGACATTCCGTGCATCATCGGCCACCGCGGAGCCCCGAGCCACCTTCCTGAGCACACGGCCGAGAGCTACCGGCTCGCCATCGCCCACGGTGCCGATCTGGTCGAACCCGATGTGGTGCCCACGCGCGACGGCGTGCTGCTGGTGCGGCACGAGTCGCACCTCGACGAATCGACCGACGTGGCCGCGCATCCCGAATTTGCCGAGCGCCGCCGCACCGCGACCGACCGGCTGCCCGGGTGGCACAGCGACGACTTCACCTGGGCCGAGCTGCAAACGCTGCGCGCGGTCGAGCGACTCCCCCAGCTTCGCCCGCAATCGCACGCGCACTCTGGCGAAGAGGGGCTGCTTCGCCTGCGCGAGCTCGTCGCGCTCGTGGATGCCGCCGGTGCCGCCCGCGGGCGACACTGCGGGCTGGTGATTGAGCTCAAGAGCGATGCCATGATGTGCGCCGCTGGGTTTGACTATGTCGAGATGCTCGGCCGTGAGCTCGCCGATTGCTGGGATGCGCCAGCTCTGCGCGGCGTGCGCTTCGAGAGTTTCGAGGCACCGTTGCTCGACCGGCTACAAGCAGCCAGCTGGTGGCCGCGGTTGCTCGACGCCAAACGCATCGTGCTGGTGGAAGACGCCGATCTGGTGCGCCCGTGCGAGGAAGGGCCATCGCGATGTACCGATGCCGGGCTCGATGATGCCGCCGCGCGGTTCGACGGTGTTTCGGTGCGAACCACGCTGCTGGATGCGGATCTCGTGTCGCGCGCGCACGCTCGCGGTCTCGAGGTGCTCACCTACACTCTGCGTGGCGAAGACACGTTCTTGCCGCCGGAGTTTGCGGGGCGCGCTGCTGACTACTGGCAGTCGCTGGCTGCGACCGGCGTCGATGCCGTGTTTGCCGACGACCCGAGGGCGGTGCGCGCCGCGCTGAGCTGCCCTGTGGCCACCGCATCCTGAGCCAGTCGATTCCTGCACCCGCCGCATCCTGAGCCGGCCACATCCTGGGCCGACCACATCCTGGGCCGACCGCATCCTGGGTCGGCCGCATCCTGAGCTGACGGCTGCCGCCACAGCAAGTTGTTTTCGTTGTCACCAGCACCCGGCGGTGCAGCCGGGGAGCGGCTGATTGCGCTGAAATTTGTGACGCTTGGACCGCCGCGGCGTCGTTTCACTCATCAAAACGTGACATTCATGCCGAAATCCGCGCCAAACACCCCAAATTGATGCGCCAAACGACGTCGGTCCCCGCGCAACCTCCACGGCGCACACACGCGAGGCGTGCCGCCACTCATCAAAACCGGCAATATCACCCACAAAATTCGCCACAACGCGCCGATTTGATGAGTCGCAGCACATTTGGCAACGAGACGCCGCCGCTGCCACTTCAGCTGCGGCGCCAGCACGCGGCGGAAACGAATGCGGGTCCCGCCGAAGCGGGACCCGCATTACGCAACCTCAACGGTGCGTCGAATTAGTCGTCGCCACGCAGGATTGCGATGAGGCGCAGCAGCTCGATGTAGATGAAGATGATCGTCGAGACAACCGAGTATGCGGCGATCCAGCCGTACTTGCGCGGTGCACCCGAACGCGAGCCCTGCTCAATGAACTCGAAGTCACCAACGAGCATGTAGGCGCCCATGACAACCGCGAAGATACCGAGGAATACGCCCAGCGGAATGCCGAAGATTTCGACGCTGGTGCGCATACCGAACGGCGAGTCAATAACGCCGAACGCGGTAAGGCCGAAGTTCACCAGCGAGAACGCGAGGTAAGCGAGGCCGGCAACCATGAAGAACTTGGTGACCTTTGGCGTGGTGCGAACCTTGCGCGAGGTGAACAGCGCGAGCGTGGTGCCGATAACGATCAGCGTGGCCAGCGCGGCCTGGATCACAATGCCGCTGTACATCGATTCGAGGGCTGCCGAGAAGCCGCCGACGAGCAGACCTTCAGCAACACCGAAGAGCATGATGAGCGGCACGCTCGGCTCGCGCTTGAACGCGAGGACGAACGAGAGCACGAGTGCGGTGAGCGAACCGGCAATTGCAAGCCCCATACCGAGCGCGGGCGAGGCGAGGGCGATGAACCAGTTGATCGCCGCGACCACAACGACAACGGCGAACAGCGAAGCCGACTTGGCGATCGAGTCTTCAACGGTCATGCGGTCCATGCTGTCGGCCGATGGCGACGGCATGTCGAACTGGCGGTTCAGGTGCTCAGGACCGGGAGCCGATGGGAAGTTCTGTGGGTTGCCGTACTGCTGGCCCTGCTGCCCGTACGCGTTCTGACCGTACTGCGGCTGGCCATACTGCTGGCCGTACTGTGGCTGGCCGTACTGGCTCTGCGGCGCCTGACCGTAGCCGGCCGGTGCGGCCTGCTGCTGCGGGGCGTTCTGAATCTGCCCGTTGAAATATGGGTTTCGCTTAAGCGCGGAACTCGACATGTGTTCTCCTGCAAGTTGGGTTTGCGTTGCCGACAGTCTAGGTAACGCATATGTGGGATTGCACGATTTGTCCGCCTACAGCGCATGAACATCCTTCCAAAGGAGGAACCCGGCGGTATCGGAAACTTTCGCTACCCATACCCGGCAACGCTGCGGCGCAGTCGGGAGCCTACCGGCGTCGCGTAACCAGTTGCATCACCAGTCGCGGCAGCAACAAGAACACCGCCAACACCCCCGCCGTCACCAGCACGAACGGCAGCGCCGCAGTCTCGCCGGTGAGCACCCGGATTCCAAGCCCAAGCGCGACCGTGACCACGTAGACCACAAGCTCCGGCAGGCGCACGCGCGTCGGGTCAATCCCGAGCGCCAGCGCCAGCGCCCACCCCACCGCGAGCGCCACCAGGAACGGCGACGCGGTGCCGAACCAGCCGCCGAAGTCGAGTGCGCTGTTGTGCGCACTTCGCCCGAGCAGCGCGAACACACCGACCAGCACCAGGTCAATCAGCAGCCAGCAGCCCAGGCGCGCCAAGTTTGGCGCAGCTGGTGCGGCGGATGCGGTGGGTTCAGCAGCAGATGCGTTTCGAGTGTTCGTGGTCGCGTTCATGTCCTCCACGCTACCGGCTTGCGCGCGAGATGAGTGTGGTGGCGCTAGCGCGGGCACCGCTGTCGGCACGACGGCTCCGGGTGAGGCGGCGGCATTCGCGACCGAACGCGCACGCGCCCGTCTACACACATGCAGGTAACGCATCCGGTCAATCTGCGGTAACCATGCCGTTACCTGGCCGTGACAATTCCGTTACTCCCCCGCCCTAGCTTCGGCGATGCAATCAATGCTTCTCCGTAGGTTCCCATGTGACCACTTCAACGCCGCCACCAAGGGCGAGATGCACTACCAGGTCGAGAAGGACGCCAACGGCAACGTTGTTCCGGCTGCCGCAAACACCGAGCCTACCGAGGGCTGGCAGGCCTGGGACCACACGTCGATGTACACTACCCAGCACGAAGCTGACGGTGGCGTTGCCTACGACCCGCAGGCTGCTTGGACGGACTTCGACTGGGTGAAGTCGAATCCGACTGACTCGGCTGCCGCCGGTACCGCCATGGCAACCGGAACCAAGACGTACAACGCCGGTCTCGGTGTCGACATCGACAAGAACCCGGTAGAGAACCTCTCGGAGCGCGCTCACGACCTCGGTAAGTCGGCCGGCGTGGTCTCGTCGGTACCGTTCTCGCACGCGACCCCTGCCGCGTACTCGGCGCACAACGAATCGCGCAATGACTACCCCGGCATCGCCGCTGAGCAGGTTAGTGGCGACATGGACGTGGTCATGGGTGCAGGTCACCCGATGTATGACGACAACCACAACCAGCTCACCGCACCGAACTACAAGTACATCAGTGAGGAGTCGTTCACCGCGCTCGAATAGGGCACGGCCGGCTTCGACCTCGTTGACGACAACGCTGAGTTCGAGGCCCTCACCTCGGGCAACACCCCAGAGCGCGTATTCGGTATCGCACAGGTTGGTTCGACCCTCCAGCAGGGCCGCACCGACGACGCCGTCATGAACGACGTCGTTGACCTCCCGACCATGACCAAGGGTGCGCTCAACGTTCTCGACAACAACGAGAACGGCTTCCACCTCATGATCGAAGGCGGCGCCATTGACTGGGCCGGTCACGCGAACAGCACGAACCGCGACCTCGAAGAAGTTGCCGACTTCAACGCATCCGTTGACGCCGTGATCGAGTGGGTTGAGACCAACTCGAGCTGGGAAGAAACCCTCGTCATCGTGACCGCCGACCACGAAACCGGCTACATCGGTGGCGCAACTCCGGGCGAGTTCAACTCGATGGAGATCATGTCGGCCCAGCCGCTCGCCGCAGCAACCGCACCGGAAATCGGTAATTCGCCACTGCTGTCGTGGAACTCGAGCAACCACACCCGCCAGCTCGTTGGCATGTGGGTAAAGGGTGCCGGTTCGCAGGACATCCTCGCCCTCGCTGACGCAACCGACCCGGTTCGCGGCTCGTACCTCGACAACACCGCGGTCGCTCGCTACCTGCTCGACACCGCATGGGTCGCCGCTGCCGAAGAACCAGCCCCAGGCACCGACGCTCCGGTGGAATCGCCAGCAGCACCGGAGACTCCTGCAGCTCCCGCTCCTGGAACTGACGCTCCGGCAGCGTCTACCGGTGCGCCTGCCGCATCGGCCGATGCTGCGGCAGCAACCACCGCTGCGGAAGCTGGAGACAGCGCCGACAACCTCGCCGCCACCGGTGCCGAGGACATCGCGCCGATCGCAATCGGTGCCGTCATCATCGCCGGTGCGGGCGCAAGCCTCATCGCGCTGCGCCGCCGCGCTGCCTAAGCTGCGCTGCTTGCACACACTGGATGCCCCGGGTACTGTGCCCGGGGCATCCCGCGTTTCCGCGTGCATCCGCCGTGCACGGCGTTCGGCATCCACGCGCTGTGAACCCGGACCCCGCACCCCCGCACTGAGCACCCCGGCTCGTCGCCATGACCCGCACCTCGGCGCGCAAACGCAAAAATGCCGCCCGAAGGCGGCATTTTTGCTACTCGCTGTTACATCAGCAACAAGCGCAAGATTACTCCCACTCGATGGTTCCCGGCGGCTTCGAGGTCACGTCCATGACCACGCGATTTACGCCTTCGACCTCGTTGGTAATGCGGTTTGAAACGCGCGCCACAACGTCGTACGGTAGGCGCGTCCAGTCGGCAGTCATCGCATCCTCGCTCGAAACCGGGCGGATCACGATCGGGTGACCGTAGGTGCGGCCATCGCCCTGCACGCCCACCGAACGAACGTCGGCGAGCAGCACAACCGGGCACTGCCAGATCTGCTCGTCAAGGCCAGCCGCGGTGAGCTCTTCGCGCACGATGGCGTCGGCCTCACGCAGCAGGTCGAGGCGTGCTTCGGTGACCTCACCGATGATGCGGATGCCCAGGCCGGGACCAGGGAACGGCTGACGCGCCACGATGACCTCGGGCACACCAAGCTCGCGACCAACCGCACGAACCTCATCCTTGAACAGTGCGCGCAGCGGTTCAACGAGCTCGAACGTCATGTCCTCAGGCAGGCCACCAACATTGTGGTGCGACTTGATGTTTGCGGTACCGGTGCCGCCACCCGACTCAACGACGTCGGGGTACAGCGTGCCCTGAACCAAGAACTTGATCTCGCCTTCGACATCGTCGTTGCGTGATTCGGCAACGAGCTGCGCGGCGGTCGATTCGAACACGCGAATGAACTCGCGGCCGATAATCTTGCGCTTCGTTTCGGGATCGGTGACGCCCGCGAGTTCCCCGAGGAACTGCTCACGCGCATCCACCGTCACCAGGCGAACACCGATTGCCTTTACGTAGTCCTCTTCGACCTGCTTGCGCTCGTCCTTGCGCAGCAGACCGTGGTCAACGAACACACAGGTGAGCTTGTCACCCACGGCGCGATGCACGAGTGCTGCTGCAACGGCCGAGTCGACGCCGCCCGAAAGCGCGCAGATAACTTCGTTTTCGCCGATCTGCTCGCGGATGCGGGCGACCTGCTCGTCGATGATCGACGACGGCTTCCAGTCGTTCGGGATGCCCGCGGCCTCGTGCAGGAACGCCTCGAGAACGCGCTGACCGTGCTCCGAGTGCAGCACCTCTGGGTGCCACTGCACGCCGTAAAGCTTGCGCTCGTCGTTACCGAACGCAGCGACCGGAGTGTCGGCCGTGTGCGCAAGCACCTCGAAGCCTTCCGGAGCCTTCGCGACCGAGTCACCGTGGCTCATCCACACGATCTGTGCGCTTGGCTGGTCGGCGAAAAGGCAGGATGCGGCGGCAGCGTCGGTGAGCTGCGTTGCGGTCGATCCGTACTCGCGGCGACCGGTACGAGCGACCTCGCCGCCGAGTGCTACGGCCATCGTCTGGAATCCGTAGCAAATGCCGAAGGTCGGAACGCCGAGTTCGAACACCTCAGCGTCGAACTTCGCCGCGTCTTCGGCGTACACGCTTGCGGGACCACCCGAGAGGATGATCGCTCGCGGCTGCTTTTCGCGCACTTCAGCAGCGGTGATGGTGTGGGGAACGATCTCGGAATATACGTTCGCTTCACGCACGCGACGTGCAATGAGCTGGGCGTACTGCGCTCCGAAATCGACTACAAGGACAGGCCTGGCATCGGTAGAAGTCGTCACGCTGTAAGTGTACGGGGTTTGCGCAAGTGCTTGGTATTGCCCAAGGTCGCTCGGTTGATGGTCACCGTTTGGGCGGTTGCCTCGCATGCGCATTCGCGATGCAAGTTCACGCTGTTGAGGTCGTGTAGGTACCGCGGCGTCGTTTCACTCATCAAATTGCACCGAAATTGCGCGTTTGGCGCTCAACGAGGCGAAATTGATGAGTCAAACGACACAGTTGCCCACCAAGGTCGCGGTGCTCGTGTGCCGCGACTCATCAAAATCACCAGTTTTGGGCGAATTTCGACCTGAAACGCCCAAAATGATGAGCCGGAGGACGCGAAACCGAATGCATCCGTCGCACTCCGTCGCACTACGTCGCTCTACAACAGCGCGCCACAACGGCGCACCACAACGGCACGCTGGGGGGCGACGCACCTGGCCGTACGACGAACCGGCCCACACAACGCAAGGCGGCCGCCGGCACCGTCATGAACACGGATGCGGGCGGCCGCGATGCGTGGGCCAGTGAGCCCATCGAGCAACTACAGCTACAGGCAGCTACTCCTGCGTTCGGCGCGCGACTTCCTCGGCCACGCGAGCGTCAAGCACGGCGCGCTCTTCGTCGCTGAGGTTCGACTCGACGTCGGCGAGCTCGGCGTCTTCGCGACCGCGCGCATCCCACGCCGCCTGATATTCAGCGAGCTGGCGCTTCGCGCGACGGGTCATCAGGTACTCGGTGATGAACGAGAGGAACGGCACGACACCGCCGCCAGCCATCGCGAGCAGCCAGCCGATTTCCCACCGCATTTTCTGCCACACGAGGTAGCAGGCAAGCAGGTACACGACGTAGAACCAGCCGTGAATAATCAGGATCCACTTCGACAGGTTGAACGCGGTGATCTGCTCCGGCGGCATGGTCGCCCAGAAGCCGAACGGTCCTCCGAGCTCGATCTCGAGGTTGAAGGCGTACTTGAGCACCATCTCCCCCACCAGCAGGAGCAGCAGCACACCGGTGATCCACGCGGTTACCTGGTAGAACCGCAGTCGTCCGCGAATCGCGGGAAACTCGGCGGGGGTTGGGATGCGGTTCATTCGTTCTCCTCGTGGTCTCGGTCAGTTGCGGTGTCAGAAGTCGCGGCATCGGCGGCGGATGCACCGCCACCAGTACCGAGCTTCCGGTCGCGGGCAAGTTCGCGCAGCAATTCGCGACGTACCTGCTCGGCGACCACCGCATCCGACCGTTCGTGCTGATCATTCAAATAGTCGTCGCGCACCAGACGGAACCACACGTACAGCGCCATCACCGCAAATACGATCCATTCGATCGCATAGAAGATGTTCAGCAGGTCGATCTGCGTCGAGGTGTCGATATCCACTGCGTGAATCGTCTGCAGTCCTTCGGGCAACTCGAGGCCCGATTCGTGCAGCAGCCAGGCCGAGTAGTACGCGGGGGCGGGCGTCTGCCAGGTGTTGATCAATTGGCCCGGCGCCATCGAGAGGATGCGCTGCGGATCGGTTTCGTTACGTGCCGATTCGGGTGACTGCCCGGCTTCGACCTTGACGTCAAGGGCAGCGGATGCGTCGCCTCGCGCGTCGAGCGCCTCGATCGCTTGGTTCGCGGTCGCGTCGTCGGGCGCCCAACCGATGGCGAGCGGGATGCCCGGTGCGTCAGCGAAATCCTGCACACCGTCATTGGTGACGGCGAAGTGACCGACAACCCAGACACCGGTTTCGCCGTCTTGGATGCGGCCGTCGACGATGGCGTAATCACCGGCAACTAGGTGTCCGGTAACACTTGCCGGTCGCGCGGCAGATTCCTCGACCAGGCCCTTACTCGGTTCGACAAGATCACCCAGCGGTACGCGGGTCTTGTACGCCGACTCGTCCGCGGCCGCGGTGGCCGAGTTGAATGCCGAGTCGAGCTGCCACTTGCTGAGCCACACGAATGCGGAAATCACAGCAAGCGCGAGTAGGAGGATTGCCAGCCACTTGGGCTTGCACGCGGTTTTAAGCAAGGTGGTGCGCCAACTCCTATTTACCGGCGTGCGTTACGGCAATGTCGGCACGCTGGAACGCCTTGAGTTCGGTGTACCCGGTAGTCGCCATGGCGAAACGCAGCGCACCAACAAGGTTCTGCGAACCGTCGGCGTAGGCGCCTGGGCCGTGCAGGATCGATTCGAGCGAGCCGACCTGGCCGATCTCAACGCGGTTGCCGCGCGGCAGGTGAGTGTGACGTGCTTCAGCACCCCAGTGGAAGCCGCGACCGGGAGCTTCTTCGGCGCGCGCAAACGCGGCGCCGAGCATGACCGCATCCGCACCGCAGGCGAAGGCGCGAACCATGGCCCCCGAGTGGCCGAAACCACCGTCGGCAATAACGTGCACGTAGCGACCGCCCGATTCATCCATGTAGTCGCGGCGGGCGCCGGCAACATCGGCGATCGCGGTCGCCATTGGCGCCTGAATACCGAGCACGCGGCGGGTGGTCGAAGCAGCGCCGCCGCCGAAACCGACGAGTACACCGGCTGCACCGGTGCGCATGAGGTGCAGTGCCGACGAGTAGCTCGCGGCACCACCAACGATGACGGGAGTGTCGAGTTCGTAAATGAACTTCTTGAGGTTGAGCGGTTCACGGTTCTGCGAGACGTGTTCAGCCGAAACCGTGGCGCCACGGATCACGAAGATGTCGGCGCCAGCAGCGAGCACGTCTGCGTAGTGTTCCTGCGTGCGCTGCGGCGAGAGGGCACCGGCAACGACGACACCGGCGTTGCGAATCTCCTGCAGGCGAGCCTTGATGAGCTCGCCCTTGATGGGCTCCTGGTAAATCTGCTGGATGCGCTTGGTCGCTTCGACCGCCGGCAGCTGCGCGATTTCTTCGAGCAGCGGTTCGGGGTTCTCGTAGCGGGTCCACAAGCCTTCGAGGTCGAGGACACCGAGACCGCCGAGCTTGCCCATGGCGATTGCGGTAGCGGGGCTCGTGACCGAGTCCATCGGCGCCGCGAGGAACGGAAAATCGAAGCTGAATGCGTCGATCTTCCAGGTCGTCGATACGTCCTCGGGATCGCGGGTGCGTCGCGACGGGATAATCGCGATGTCGTCGAGGGCATAGACCTTGCGTGCTCGCTTTGCGCGGCCAATCTCAATTTCAGTCACGAGCACAGTCTAGTTGGCTGCCGCGCAGAGTGGGCGGAGAGTGCAGTGCGTTTGGGCAGCAAGTCGGCAACATGTGTGCACAGAGTCGGCGGCGCGGATGCGGAACGTGAGCAGCACGGATGCGGGTCGTCGGCAGGGTCGTGACGAAACGCATCCCCGCTACTGCTGCCCCAATACTGCTAACCCGACGCGGCTATGCGCCGAACAGCACACCCGCACCGTACGTGATCGCAAGTCCCAGCGCACCACCGATGACGAGGCGTGCGACCGCGAGCTTCCTCGAGGTGTCGCTGAGCTTTGCGCTCACGAATCCGGTGACGGCCAGCGTCACGAGCGTGACCGCGGTCACGATGCCGGCAGGCAAGAAGAGCGCGGCGAGCAGCGGCAGCGCGGCGCCGAGCGTGAATGCCACGGCCGACGAGAGTGCGGCAGCCCACGGGTTCGTGAGGTCTTCTTCATCGATGCCGAGTTCGAGACGCAAGTGGGCTTGCAGCGCGCCCTTTGATTCGATCTGGCGTGCCGCCACATCCGCCGTGCCCCGCTCAATGCCGTAGCCCTCGAGAATCTCCACGAGTTCTTCGTGCTCTTCGACGGGCATCGTAGCGAGTTCATCCTTTTCTTTCTGGATGAGTCGACGTTCGGTGTCGCGCTGGGTCGAGACCGAGACGTACTCGCCGAGTGCCATCGAAACGGCACCCGAGATGGTGGCAGCGAGGCCCACAAGGAGGATCTGCTGCTGGTCAGCGTTGGCGGCGATGATGCCGAGCAAAATACAGGCAACCGAGACGATGCCGTCGTTCGCGCCGCGCACGCCCGCGCGCAGCCAGTTGAGGCGGCTTGCTGCTCCGGTGTGCGCTTCGTGTTCGTGTGCCATGGTGTTCCCCTAGATGTGAGCGAGCGAACTTCTGGATGCGTCCGGGTTCGGCTGCAGAATCGCTAGTTCGATTCTTCCAGACCGGCTTCGATTCCCCGACAGATTCGTTGCGTAATGGTGGTGAGCGTGCGCAGTTCTTCGTCGTTTAGGTGCGAAAAGAAGGTTTCCCGCAGCAGTTCGGTGTGCACGCGGCGAAGTTTCTCGTGCATTTCTTCGCCGCTCTCCGTGAGTTTGGCGATGACGGCGCGCTCGTTGTTGTCGGCGGTGCAACGCGCGACGAGCCCCATGCGCTCAAGCTGCGTGACCTGATACGTGAGTCCGGAGCGCGAATGGACGCAGCGATCCGCGAGTTCGTGCATCCGCAGGCCTGCCGACTCGCTGCCGAGGTGCCGCAAGATCTCGTATTGCACGCCGGTGAGGTCACTGTTTTCGGCGAGCACCCGACCGGCTTCGCGGCGCAGCAGCGCACCGCTCTTGAGCAGCCCACGGAACGCTGCGATCTCTTCGGCAGTGAGCGGCGCAGCGGATGCAGTGCGTTCAGCAGGTGCGTGCGGTTCAGCCATACCGCCCACCATACCCCTTGAGTTCAAATTCGAACTCGCGCTAGGATTGGATTCCAATTCGAACTCAACGCGTTGCGATCCGCGACGCCACGAAGGACACCTTGCAACACTCCGACACCCCGACTCCGCGCACCGGCACGACCGACGCCGCCGCGTCGATCCCTGCACCAAAGGCCGCACCACCCGAACCACTCACGACCAACACCGCACCCGTTGACCTCGTCGCGGTACCGGCGAACGACACGCAGGTTCGCACCCTCGCAACCGGCGGCATCCCGGTGCAGGATGCGGCCGGTACCGGTACCGCAGATCCGTCACCGTCGACGGAACCCCGCGCATCCGTCGTGCCCCTCTTTATTGGGCTGATGACGACCATGCTGATGGCCGCCCTCAGCCAGACGGTACTCTCGGCGGCGCTGCCAACGATCGTTGGTGACCTCGGCGGCGTCGACCAGATGACCTGGGTGGTGACGAGCTACCTGCTCGCGTCGACGATCACCATGACGATCTACGGACGGCTGTCAGACCAGTTCGGCCGCAAGCCGCTGCTGCTCATCGCGATTTCGCTGTTCATGGGCGGCTCGGTTATTGGTGCGCTTGCCGGCAATATTTGGTGGCTGGTTGGCGCACGCGTGATGCAGGGCCTCGGCGGTGGCGGACTGATGATCCTGTCGCAAGCGTGCATCGCCGACGTCGTTCCCGCCCGCGAGCGCGGCAAGTACGTCGGGTTCATGGGCGCGGTGTTCGCGGTGTCGTCGGTTGCTGGCCCGCTCTTGGGCGGCTGGATTACCGAAGGACCGGGCTGGCGCTGGGCGTTCTGGATGAACCTGCCACTCGGCATCCTCGCACTCGCTGCCGTCATCGCGTTCTTGCACCTACCGAAGCGTCACGTTGGTGCGGGCGCCAAGATCGACTACCTCGGCATGTCGCTGCTTGCCGCCGCGACGACGACGCTCGTGCTCATGTGCACCTGGGGCGGCCACACCTACGACTGGTGCTCTCCCGAGATCATCGGGTTGGGGCTCGCAACCGTGGCCATCTCAGCGATCTTTGCGTATGTCGAAACGCGCGCGGCGCATCCGGTGGTACCGCTGCACATGTTTACCGACCGCAACTTCACGCTGACGACCGTTGCTGCGGCGATGATCGGCGTCGCCATGTTCGGCGCGCTCGGCTACTTCCCCACCTACCTGCAGATGGTGACCGGGCTCGGCCCGACCGAATCCGGCCTGCTGCTGGTGCCGATGATGGCCGGCATGCTCGTGACCGCGGTTGCGACCGGGCGATTGGTGACCAAGACCGGGCGCTACAAGATCTACCCGATCGTTGGCGCGCTGGTCATGACGCTCGGACTGTGGCTGCTCTCGACCCTGCACACCGATAGCGCAGTGTGGTGGATGTGCGCGGTGCTCGCGATCTTTGGCATCGGGCTCGGGTTGTCGAACCAGATTCTGACGCTGATCGTGCAGAACTCGTTCCCGCACGCGATTGTGGGCACGGCGACCGCCGCGAACAACTATTTCCGCCAGGTTGGCGCGACCGTGGGCTCAGCCGTTGTGGGCTCGCTGTTTGTGCAGCGCCTGCAAGAGTTCTGGGCTGAGCGGATGGCCGGGCTCGGTGCGGGTGCGGCAGGTTCGGGTGGTGCGTCGATGCGTTCGCTGACTCCGGAGTTGGTTTCGACGCTGCCTGCCCCGCTGCATGACGCGATTATTGGTGCCTACAACGAGGCGCTGCTGCCGATCTTCTTGATGATGGTGCCGCTCGGGATCGCCACGTTTGTGCTGCTGTGCTTCGTGCACGAAGCGCCGCTGAAGACGACGGTGGAGGATGTCGTGCCGGCCTCGCTGAGCGACCCGGTTGCCGACTAGCCGGGTCTGCGACGGCTTGTGATTCCCGACCGCTAACGTGCAACGTCGTTTGGCTCATCAATATCGGTAGTTATTGCGGGTTTGTTCCTATAAGGGTCGGAAATGATGAGCCAAACGACACGGTTCCTCGACGCCGCCAACGCAAGCCAGCCGTCCGCCTCCATTGATGCGCGAGCGGACACCAAGTCCCGCGCATTTCGGAACATTCGCATCCGTTGAAGCGGAATTTATGACAGTGCGAACATTGACACCCCGTTAAGCCAAGGCTGGCAGCATGAGGTCATGGAACCGCTTGACTCAGCCAGTGCTGCCCCAGCCCACACGACCCTGCAATTTCTCGGTGGTGCGAAGAATGTCACCGGCTCGAAGTTTTTGCTGACCGTTGGCGAGCGCCGCTTGCTGATCGACTGCGGCATGTTCCAGGGGCTCAAGAAGCTGCGCGAGTTGAACTGGGAGCCGTTCCCGGTCGATCCGGCGACGATTACGGATGTGGTGCTGACACACGCGCACATGGACCACGTCGGTCTGCTGCCGCGCCTGGTGGCGCAGGGCTTCAACGGCCCGATCTTCGCCACCGAGGGCACCGTGCGCCTGGCTGAGATCGTGCTGCGCGACGGTGCGAAGATCCAAGAGCAGGATGCGAAGGATGCGAACAAGGGCGGGTACTCGAAGCACAAGCCCGCGCTGCCGCTCTACACGATGGCCGATGTTGCACGCACCCTGCCGCTGCTGGTGCCGGTGCCGTTCGATGAGGATCTCGATCTTGAGGACGGCATTGTGGCTCGGTTCACTCGCGCCGCCCACATTATTGGTTCGGCATCGGTGACGATGTGGACCGACACGACTTCGGTGGTGTTCTCTGGCGACCTCGGCCGCCACGACCACCCCGTGTTGAAGGACCGCGGCACGCCTCCGGGTGCGCCGTATGCGCTGATTGAGTCGACCTACGGCGACCGCGTGCACGAGGAACTCGGGCCGCTGCCGCACGAGGGCTTCGCCGATCTGGTTCGCCGCACGTTCGAGCGCGGCGGTTCGGTGCTGGTGCCCGCGTTCGCGGTCGATCGCACGGAGGTACTGCTGAAAACGATCGCGGAGCTGCGTCGCGACGGCCGCATCCCCTTCTGCCCGGTCTATATCGACTCGCCCATGGCGAATGCGGCGCTCGATGTGTACCTGAGCATGCCCGACGAGCTGCGCAGCGACCTCGAGCCCGAGATGTTCACCGAGTTCCCGGGGCTGACGCTAATTCGCGATGCTGCCGAGTCGATGGCGCTCACGGCGAAGGCCGGTTCGCGCGAGCCGTCGATCATTGTGGCGGCGAGCGGCATGGCGACCGGCGGTCGCGTGCTCCACCACCTCGAGGCGATGCTGCCCGATAAGCGCAATGCGGTGGCGTTCACCGGATATCAGGCGGTAGGCACTCGTGGCCGCGGGCTGGTTGAGGGCGCGACGAAGATCAAGATGCACGGTCAGTACGTGCCGGTGCGCGCCGAGATTTTCCAGGACCGCGAGTTCTCGGTGCACGGCGATGTGAATGATTTGCTCTCGTGGCTGCGCGATCTTGAACCGCGCCCGCGCACGGTGTTTGTGGTGCACGGCGAGGCCGAGACGGCGGCAGCGTTTGCCGACCGTATTGAGGCTGAGTTTGCCGAGATGGATGCGGTGGTTCCCGACCACGGTGAGATTGTGACGCTTGACGGCGTGCACGCGACGGCAGATTCGCGGCCTGCGCGGGCGCGGCGGATGCTGTCGACCGGGCCAGCTTCGGCGGTTCGGCCGGGCGCTGGTGCTGCTGGCGCTGGTTTTGGTGCCGGTTCTGGTTCTGGCGCGTCGGCGGATGCGGGTCGCTGGTCGGATGCGGGTCGTTCGCTGGATGCGGGTCGTTCGCTGGATGCGCCCGGTCGCGCGGGCGCGCTCGTCTCGCAGCGCCTCGAGGTTGTCGAGCCGGTGCGTCCGGCGCCAGGCACGTACCAGTTGCTGCACGCCGAGTCACCAGAGGAATTGAGCGCGTTGGTGAACGCGATGATCGCGGAGGGCTCACTCCCCTACGGCGATCCGGGTCTCGGCACGATGGACGGCCGCACCGTGTTCATCCAAGCCGTCGTCGACTACTACGCCGACTAGCAAGGCGGCCGCGCCGCCACCACCCGCCGCACCGCCACCATTCGTACCCGCGCCACCAGCCGCATCCGCGCTCATGACTCGTTTACTCGTTCACAAGGGCAATTCGTCCCCCAAACCGAGTAAACGAGTCACGAAGGCAGAAACACCCGCGCCATGAACCGTTTGCATCGCAATCAGGTGTCGGCAGCCCGGTGCATACTGGTGGATATTCCCGTCCTGTCGCACGAAAGACCAACACCGTGGTTTCGTTCTCTCCGGCTGATTCAACAACCCCAGTTGCGGCCACTTCGCAAACCGATTTCGACAAGCTGCTCGATGAGTACCGCGCGCTTTCTGATTCCAAGCGGATGCAGGGCAACTATTTCGAAGAGCTCACCGCGCACTTCTTGCGCCTGGACTTGACCTGGGGCGGGCGCTACACCAACGTGTGGCTCTGGAAAGACTGGCCGGGCCGCGCGGGCTTGCCCGACACCGGCGCCGACCTCATCGCCGAAGATGCTGCCGGCAAGATCACCGCGATCCAGTGCAAGTTCTATGCGGCCAACAAGAAGGTAAGCAAGGGCGATCTCGACTCATTCTTGGAGTTCGTCGGCCGTCAGGGCATCGACGAGGGCTTGTGGTTCGACACCTCCGAGCTCGAGTGGTCGGCAAACGCAATCGAGGCAATCAAGAACCGCACGACTCCGGTGCGCCGTATCACCATCGACCAGTTCCGCCACTCAAACATCGACTGGTCCACGTATTCGCTGCTGCACCCCGAGAACGCACCGCAGACGTTCACGCGCAAGCGACTGCGCCCGCACCAGCACGAGGCAATCGAAGCGGTGATGGATGCGTTCAATTCCGGTGTCGAGCGCGGCAAGTTGGTCATGGCGTGCGGCACTGGTAAGACGTTTACGGCGCTCAAGCTCGCCGAGCGAGTCACCCGCGACCTCGCGAACGGCCACTCGACGATGCTGTTCTTGGTACCGTCGATCGCACTGCTCAACCAGACGCTCGTTGATTGGTCGCAGGAGCACGACCCCGAGCTGCCGTTCACGGCACTCGCCGTGTGTTCCGACCCGTCGGTCGGCCGCAAGCAGACGGGCGACATTACGAGCGTGCCGCTCGAGCAGCTGCCGATTCCGGCGACTACCGATCCGGCACGCATTTCGGCCGAGTACGACACTTGGCAAGAACACGGCGAGGGCATGCTTGTGGTGTTCTCGACGTACCAGTCGATCGACGTCATTAGCCAGGCGCAGCGCAACGGCGCGCTGCCGAGTTTCGATCTGGTGATCTGCGACGAGGCCCACCGCACCACCGGTGTCACGCTGGCGAGCGAGGATGAGTCGGCGTTCGTGCGCGTACACGATAACGAGTTCATCGATGCGGCGCGACGCGTGTATATGACGGCCACACCGCGCATCTACAACGACAAGGTCAAGAACAAGGCCAAAGAGCAGGATGCAGTGCTCGCGTCGATGGACGACGAGACGCTCTTCGGCAAGGTGCTGTATCGAATCTCGTTCGGCGAGGCGGTCGAGTCGCAGTTGCTGACCGACTACAAGGTGCTCGTGCTCGGGGTGAGCGAAGACCAGGTGGCCGGTTCGTTCCAGAAACAGATGGCGAACCACAATCACGAGCTGACGTTGCCGGATGTTTCGAAGCTCGTGGGGTGTTGGAACGGTCTTGCGAAGCGCGAGTCGGGCAAGTACGCCGAGGGCTTCGGTGACGATATCGCGCCGATGCGCCGGGCGGTAGCATTCGCCAAAGACATTAAAGCGTCGAAGCAGATCGCAAGCGAGTTTCCGGCGCTGGTACACGAGCACCTGCAAAACGTCGTTAACGACGACCCGACCGATGATCTCGCGGTACAGGCGATGCACGTTGACGGCACCATGTCATCAGCCGAGCGCGAACGCATGCTCGACTGGTTGAAAGAACCGCCTGCCGAAACGCTCAGTGGCGCCCCGGTTGCCCGCGTGCTCACCAACGCGCGCTGCCTGAGCGAGGGCGTCGATGTGCCGTCGCTTGATGCGGTGCTGTTCCTGAGCGCGCGTAAGTCGCAGGTCGATGTGGTGCAGGCGGTGGGTCGCGTGATGCGTCGCGCCGAGGGCAAACAGTGCGGCTACATCATTCTGCCGATTGCGATTCCGGCGTCGGATTCGGCACACGATGCACTGAGTCACAACAAGAACTACGAGGTCGTGTGGCAGGTACTGCAGGCGCTGCGCGCTCACGATGAGCGCTTGGATGCGGCGATTAACCAGATGGCGATTTCGGGTAAGGCACCCGAAACGATCATGGTTAAGACGATTGACCTGGCGAAAAAGCAGCGCGCACCGCGCCGCCCAGGCATCGGCGACGACGAGTTCGACCCGGCCGACCGCGACGAGCAAACGAACGACACCGCAGTCGCGCTCTTTGGCGCCGATTTCGAGGCCGAGTGGAAGGATCACATCTACGCCAAGCTCGTCGAGAAAGTGGGCGACCGCCTCTACTGGGATGACTGGGCGCGAGACATCGAGGTTATTGCCGGGCGCTGCATCACGCTGATTCGCGCGCACCTCGAGGGCACGCGCGGCGCCAAGGGGCCGTTCCGCGAATTCGTGCGGGCACTCGGGCAAACGGTGAACCCCGAGATTACCGATGACGAGGCGATCGAGATGCTCGCCCAGCACATGATTACCCGGCCGATCTTCGATGCCATGTTCCCCGAGCGCGAGTTCTCGGCCGAAAACCCGGTGTCGCTCAAACTCAACCGGGTGCTCGATTCGTTCAGCGAGAATCAGGCGTTCGAAAATGAGCTCGAGCAGCTCGGCGCGTTCTACGCGAGCATCACCGAGCGCATTCGCAATCTGCCCGATGTGCGTTCGAAGCAGTCGCTCTTGGTGCTGCTCTACGATCGATTCTTCTCCAAAGCGTTCCCGAAGCTTGCCGACCGCATGGGCATCGTGTTCACCCCGGTCGAGGTAGTCGATTACATCCTGCGCTCGGCCGATGTCATGTGCCAGGCGGTGTTCGGCAAGTCACTGTCTGACGAAGGCGTGAACATTCTCGACCCGTTCGTGGGTACGGGTACGTTCATTACGCGCCTGCTGCAGCTCGGGCTGATCAAGCCGCAGGACCTTGCACGCAAGTTCCAGCATGAGTTGTTTGCGAACGAGATCGTGCTGTTGAGCTACTACATCGCGGCCGTGAACATCGAGTCGGTGTACCGCGAGGTGTGTGCGGATGCGGGGCTCGCAGAAGACGCGATCGTCGCGTCAACCGCCGCTGGTTTTCCTGGTATTTCACTCACCGACACCTTCGCCATGACCGAGCGGGAATCGGAAGTCGCCATGGGCTTCTTCCCCGAGAACACCGAGCGCATTGAAACGCAGCTTGATTCGGCAATCAATGTGATTGTGATGAATCCGCCGTATTCGGTCGGTCAGTCAAGCGCGAACGACGATAACCAGAATGCGAAATATCCGGTGCTGGATGCGGAGATTCGGAATTCGTATGCGCTGCGATCAACTGGCGGGCGCAAATCACAACTTTATGACTCTTACTTCCGTGCAATTAAGTGGGCAACACTGCGCGTCAAAGAACGCGGGATCATTGCTTTTGTGTCGAATAACGGATTCATTGACGGCAACACCGCTGATGGAGTACGCCTGACGTGGACGGAAGAATTCGATGAAATTTTCGTATTTAATCTCCGAGGCAATCAGCGCACACAGGGTGAGTTGTCTCGAAAAGAAGGCGGCAAAGTCTTCGGATCGGGCAGTCGTACCGGCGTTGCAATCACCGTGCTCGTCAAGAACGGCGAAGGAACTCCCGCCGGACGCGTGCACTACCACGACATCGGCGACTACCTCGACCGCGAGACGAAGCTAACGGCGCTACAAGTGCAAAGTTCGATAGAAGGAACCGAGTTTGTACGGATCACACCGAACGACGCTGGCGACTGGATTAATCAGCGTGACGAACGATTTCCATCCTTCACCCCACTCATCAACCGTGCGGGTGACGGCTTCGAACAGAGTCTCTTTCGCTTGTCCTCACTCGGCTTGGCGACAAATAGGGACGCGTGGTGCTATAACTTTTCGCGACACGCAATTTCAACTAGCGTGAATCGAACAATAGATACCTTCAATTCATGCCTCGCCGATCAACAAAAGATACTAGATCCGACGCGAATTGCTTGGTCTGGCACTCTGGATACCCGCCTCCGCAAGCAATTGCCGTTGGATTCAAGAACTGGGGAAATCGTTACCGCGGCGTACCGACCATTTCTTGCCATGCATTGTTACTGGGATGCGGCCCTCAATCACCGCCAATATAGGCTCCCGAAGCTGTGGCCCACGGCAGCCCAAACAAATCGGGCATTCTGCGTCAACCAACGCGGTGGTTCGGCTCCTCTGATGACCGTCATGCTTCCAGACCTTCACCTGAACGGTGACTCCCAGGTGTTCGCCCGCTACATCTGGGAACCGGTGGACGCAGAAGACGGTGGGTTCAATCTCGACTCGCTCACCGCATCCGCTGAGGAAGTGATTGTGGACGGCTACCGTCGCGTCGACAACATCACCGACGACGCACTCGCGATGTTCCAGCGCGTATACGACGATGCCACGATCACCAAAGACGACATCTTCTACTACGTGTACGCGGTGCTGCACCACCCCGAATACCGCGAGCGCTACGCGGCCGACCTCAAGAAAATGCTGCCGCGCATCCCGAACCTGCGTGGATTCCACGACTACGCACGCATCGGGCGCGAACTCACCGACCTGCACGTGAACTACGAACGCGTGCCCGCGCATCCGGACATCGAATTGCAGCTTGCAGCCAACACCCCGAGCGACGAATACGACCTGTTTGCGATCGGCACCAAGAAGATGTCGTGGACGAAGCGCACCAGCAAGACGGCGCTGCGCTACAACGAGTACGTGACGATCACGGGGATTCCCGAAGCCGCCGAAAACTACGAGATCGGTGGGCGTTCGCCGCTCGGGTGGATTATCGACCGCTACTACATCAAGACCGATAAGGCCTCGGGCATCGTAAACGACCCGAACGCGTGGCTGCGCGAACAGCAAAACCCGCGCTACGTCGTCGACCTGATCGCCTCGCTGGTGACGCTCTCGCTCGAGACGCAGCGCCTCGTCGCCGAGCTCCCCGAGTTCGATGTGATCGACTAGCTGCATACGCGCTCGCTTCCATCAACCTCGCTTCATCCACCCTCGCTACATTCGCCCAAGAGAAAGACGCACCGTGCCCGGACCCGGCTACGCCGTATTTGACCTCGAAACCACCGGCCTCACTCCCCTACACCACCGCGTCATCGAAATCGGCGTCGTGCTCGTATCACCCGACGGCGAAATCACCGACCGGTGGGAGACGCTGCTGCACCCCGACCGCGACCTCGGCCCCACGCACGTGCACGGGCTGCGCGGCGCCCACATGCAGCACGCCCCGCGCTTTGCTGACATCGCAGATGAACTTTCAGAACTGTTGCACGGGCGGGTGCCCGTAGCCCACAACGCGTCGTTCGACACGCGGTTCTTGGCTGCTGAGTGGGCTCGTGCAGGGATGCTCCCGAACGCCGAGTTCCCATCGCGCTACCTATGCACCATGCAACTCGCGGCGCGGCTGATGCCAGGAATCGGCCGCAAGCTCTCGGAATGCTGTGCATCGCTCGACATCGAGCTGGTCGACGCGCATGCGGCACTCGCCGATGCCGAAGCCACCGCGCAGCTGCTCTCCGCATACATCGACGCGAACCGTGACAAGCGGCTCTGGGGCACGGCACTTTCGACACCGTTCCGCGCCGATGTGTTGCGACGCCTGGGGTCGAGCGGCGCCACCTGGTCGCGCGCGCAGGCCGAGGCACAGATGGGCGTCACCGGCGGAACCATGACGATTGATGTCACTGGCGCTGCTGGCACGGGTGGTGCATCCACCGTTGCTGGTGGCGTCGATGCCGCGTCGTCGCCGCTCGCCCGCGTGATTGCCGACGAACCGGGCGAAGACGAATCGCTAACCGACGGTGAGCGTGCGTACTTTGCGCTGCTTGACATTTGCCTCGAAGACGGCATCTTGACCGTCGTCGAGGCCGATCAGGTCACCGCACTGAGTGAAACGCACGGGGTCTCGCAGCTGCGGCGCCACGAACTGCACCAGCGGTATTTCGATGGTGTGGTGGCTTCGGCGTGGCAAGACGGTGTGCTGACGGATGCGGAAGCCACGCAGCTGCGCACGTTCGGCGAGATCTTGGGCGTCGGGTTGCCGGTGATCGCGGCCGCACTTGAGCCGCGCGTGGCGGTCGCGTCGCCGGTTTCGAACGATGCGTTTGTGCTCACACCGGGCATGGGCGTGACGATGACCGGGACGTTTTCGTGCCCGAAGGAACAGTGGGCCGAACGCTTGGAAGCCTGCGGGTTTATATGGGAACAGACCCTGACGAAGAAGCGCACCGATGTGCTGATCGCAGCCGATGTGGACTCGTTGTCGGGTAAGGCAAAGAAGGCACGGCAGTACGGCAAGCCGATTCGGGATGAGGCTTGGCTCGAAGCTGCGCTCGCCCCGTTCGCAGCCGCCGTCCTCGTGCAAGAACCCCTTGCCAAATTCCAAATCCAAGGCCAACCATCCACCGCAACCCAAACGGAAAAGGCCGAGACCAAGCAACAAAGCCGCTAGCCAGACTTCCCCAACAGACACAGCATTACCCCCTTATGCATTTTTGCATAAGGGGGTAATGTGCCTAACGAAGGAGGAGAGAACATGCCCACCCCACACCGCCAGCTCATCAACCCACTACGCACCGTTGTGCAAGAGTCAAAGCGCATCGAACGACGCGTAGCACGACACGCAAACCACGCCGCCACCACCGGCAAGCTCACCCAAACAGAGATCGCAAACGAACTCGGCGTGAGCCAGTCAACAGTTTCTCGACTCATCAAGCGCTACAACGCAACCAAAGAAGACCTATCTGCCGATAACTTCGTCGATGCCGCCTACCACGGTGAGATCACGCATGAAGAGCTCCTAAACCTGCTCCGCAATCATGCCTACGAACCCGCCTACCGCGTAAAGGGACTGCTCGACGACTACGAGCACCACCCCAACAGCGATGACGCAATCTATGACGCCTTCTACCTCGATCTCATCAGCGAGGATGAACTCGACGATCTGCTCACCAAAATGTGAGCCCGGGAAGCCCCCGGCTTCAGCCGTGGGGAGGAACGGGCTCACATTTTTGGTGACGAGCTCTACCTAACGAATAACGACCAATCTGCTTGCAACAACGCCGTAACCGGCTTCCTTCGCGGCAAGAAGGCACGCGACGCCAAAGTTAGCGCCGAGATCTACTACGTTCCACACCCAACCGCAACGCCACAACTAATACAAACGGTCTCCTACGACCCCAACACCGGCATCCGCACAACACGGCCACACCAACCCCAGCAACCCACCACACACACGGCGCAACCCCACGTAGACACCACCCCTACACACAGCAGCACCCCGGATAGTTGCGGAGCAGACACTCAAAAGGGCGGTAGTTGCAAGCGCCGCGGGAACTGCCGACATCACGGCCGATAAGCGGATGATATGCATGCCATACGCGCACTATAAGCACTACTTCACTAATGTCGCCATTCGCCTATTATTGAAGATATGACTGTACTTGCGGACCTTCGCGCCCTGAGCGAGCTGTCAAATGCTCAATCAGGTTTCTTCACGACTTCGCAAGCACAAGCACGTGGCGTGCAACCTGCAACGCTGACTCGACTCCTCAAAGCTGAAATCATCACCCGTCCACAGCGCGCGATCTATCGCATGGCAGCTGCCCCCGAATCAGAACTCGAGTACGAAGACATCTACGCTGCATGGCTAGCAACTGACCCTGCCAAACCTGGATGGGAACGGCTCAGATACAACCCGGATGAAGTCATTGCCGCAGGCGCACTCGCCCTGAAGCTCTTCGGCGACCCGATCCTCAATCTGCCGAAGTTCGACTTTGTAAGCGCACAACGACGCCAGTCACGAGACCCGCGCATCCGCTTCAGACTGCGTTCCCTCGAAATTGACGAAGTCACCACGATTCGGGGAATCCCCGCCATGACCATTGAGCGCGCAATCGCTGACATCTTCGACCTCAACGTTGACCTTTCCACCATCGAAGCCGTAGCCGAAGCGCAGATCCTCGACGGCACCACCACAGCACTGGACGTCATCAACGCGATCAACGCAATACGCCCACCCGCACAGCGCAGCCACCAAGAGAACCTGTTCGTACAAACACTCAGCACAGTCAGCTCGCACTGACCATGAGCAAATCTGGCAGCTACGCAACGCTAAGCAGCGCAAAGGAAATCTCGGACAACACCTGCGGAGCACTGACACAACAAGGCGGAGCATGCAGGAGACGCGGAGCCTGCCCACACCATGGGCGATAAGCGCACAGTACGCACCCTCTAAGCGACAAATCAGCGTGTTATCTGCACCCCTGAAATTGCGCACTAAAGTGCAGATACACTAGCTTTATCTGCACTTTAGTGCAGACTTCGTTGCCAGTGATTGATACCGCAGAGGATTCTTATGCACGGCACACGCCAAACCACGACCGAAGCACTCACCCTGCTCGGCAACCTCATCGAGACACAACGACGCCAACGCAAATGGAGCGTCGAACACGCAGCCAAAATCATCGGCATCAATGCCCGCACCTACCGCGCCATCGAGCTCGGCAAACCAACCGTCTCCATCGGTGCTGCATTCGACGCAGCCAACGCACTCGGTGTGCCTCTTTTCGGTGCCACCGGGCCCGCCCCTGTCCCATACCTGGCTGCACAGCTCGCACAGGCCCAGCTCGCGCTCCTCCCACAACGCACACCACCAATGCCGGAGCTCGACAATGACTTCTAACGTCTACATTTGGACTTGGCTACCGCACACCACCAAGCCAGTCGTCGCCGGCACCGTCAACCCTCAAACCCGCCAATTCAGATACGGCCTCAGCTACCTCGAACGCCTCAACGCCATCCCACTCGGGCCAGATCTCCCACTCACCACACGCACAATCACCCCGACAAGCCACGAAGCCGACCTCCACGGCACGCTCCTCGACGCACTCCCAGACCGATGGGGTCGACGGGTGCTTGCACTACAGCTACGCAACGACGAGCCTGACAACACCGCGTGCATGCTGCACTCCGATTCAAACCGATTCGGTGCAATCGATTTCCAGCGCAGCGCCCACAGCTACACACCACGAGTATCCACCGGCACCCTTGACGAACTCCACGCCGCAGCCGAACGTATCGACCAAGGCGAACCCCTGAGCCCCGCCCTCGAACACGCACTGCAACACGGAACAAGCATCGGCGGCGCGCGCCCCAAGGCACAGCTCACCGACGCTACCGGGAACCACTGGCTCGCAAAGTTCTCATCATCAAGCGACCCCCTCCCAGTCGTTCAAGCAGAAGCCGTCGCACTCGACCTTGCACGCCAAGCCGGGATCAACACCCCCGACCACAAACTCGTTCCATCTCTCGGCAAACACGTACTACTCGTCAAACGCTTCGACCGCGACGGCGAACAGCGCCACCACACCGCTTCCATGCTCAACGTGCTTTCCCTCACCGAAATGACCGGCCGCTACGCCACCTACCCAAAATTCCTCGAATACCTCGGCGCCAACGAGAACGAAGAACTATTCCGCCGAGTCGCATTCAACATCGCGATCGGCAACACCGACGACCACGCACGGAACCACGCCGCGTTCTGGGACGGTAAACACCTCACGCTAACACCGGCCTACGACATCGACCCCACCGCACGACCCCGCGGCTGGGACGCAAACCAAGCCATCGCTTACTCGAGCAACGGCGACCGCGAAAGCAACCTCGCCACCCTCATCAACGCAGCACACGATTACCAACTCTCCCCAACGGCAGCCCGCAACATCGTTGACCATCTCCGCGCCACCATCAACGACGGCTGGGACGACGCAACCGAACGAGCACAGCTCCCCACCCAAGACGCCAACGCAATCAAAGAACGCAGCATCCTCCGCGAAGCAGCAACCGCCGACCTGCCAACACCAATCAGCATGCACACCACCCCAGCAACCCCGCCCAACCATCAGAACAACGCGCACTTCTGCGGCGCGGACACGCAACGGGGAAGTAGCTGCAAACGTCGCGGCAACTGCCCCTACCACGGCACCTAAACAGCAATTTGTCCGATTCCAGCCAAGTCAACTTGACCGTCGGCCGCAGGTTCGTCTTCCCTCGAATCTTCAAACCCAAGAATCTGCAAGAACGAATCCGACTAGCAAGACGCTACGAGGAGATCTGCCGAGAACCGATCTCAGCTCAAGAACACTGCGAATAGAACTCCCATGAACAGCGATGAGCAAGTCAACTTCGACCCCTTAGAGCACATTAATGGCGACATCACCACCATGGGCGGCATCAGCACCAAAACTGGCGAACCCATCAAATACGAAGGCGACGCCGACGGATACCCAATCCACATCAACGTCATCTACGACCCACCAACCGGAACCTGGCTCGTAAACAGCAGTGAAAAGGACTGGGAGAACAATGCCACCCGATGCTAAAACAGCTCCACAAACTTCACCGCGCAGCACTCGCACTCGCACTCACCGCAGCACTCGGACTTTCAACTACAACAGCAGCATTCGCTGACGTCAAAGTGGACGGCGGTGGCGATACTGGATCAATCGGCATCACCAACCCCGGCAACAACAGCGGTGGAGGCGGCAACGACGTCGACGGAGTAGCCGACGTCAACTTCACCCCCGGCCCCACAACTTGCACCCTCAACAAGAGCGAAGCCCAGAAACAAGACAAAACAATCCCATGTAGTGACGGCGACGGAACCTGGTGGGACAACACCGGGCAGTTTGCGTAGCCAAGAAACTGATCCACAAATGGATTGACAGGGGCTACCTGACCGCCCAATTTGTCTCATTTCAGCGCCCTCGTGGGCGATACGTCCTCCACACGCCCCAGCTGAGACAAATTGGGCAACCAACCCCGGTCAACAACCCATGTCGGAGGCTTCGGTTAGCTTACTGATGAGCTAGTCAAGCTCGTTCCCAAGATGCAATGCCGCTTCCCGCCAAGCCGCCATGATTTGAGGAAACATGACGAAACTAGAAACACTTGACAGCCCCGATCGTTTTGCACAGGAACCGCTCCTACAAGTCCACACCGTTCGCGACTTAGAAAAAGTTCTTGCCGGTGGATTACCAGCTCGAATTGCCATTACTGGCGTACTCGATATTTCACAGCCGCAAACCAAGTTTCGGAAAATATTCCTCCCTGCAGGACCTGGCCGTTCTCCGGATGACCGAGAATTCCAGGAGATCAAGTGCGTTACGACTTATGCAACGCGTCCGACTTCATCCAACCGGGGTCTGAAACACGTTGCTGCCACGGCAACAGTCCGTTTCACTCCACAGGATCTCGTTCAAATAGTGCTGGAGCCAGACACGGTCACCCGAGGCAAACGTAACAAGTACATCGAAGACTTCGATACATGGCTCAATCGTCAATATAAGGAAGCACAACTTACCAAGTCTGATATCCCGGAGTCTCGGTCACCTAAGCAAGCCGCAATGGAAGCTGTGCGGGAAGCGATCAAAGCGGGAGGCTCAATTGCGTGGCTGGGAAGCGAACGGTCTGAGGCGTTCCTAGACGCGCTCGGGAAGCCTGAACAGCGATACAAGACCACGACCTTTAATTGCCCCATGCAAGGGCCGGACTGTGCCACCGAAATCAGTAATTGCTTG
The DNA here is from genome assembly GCF_001570925.1 of [Zimmermannella] bifida NBRC 103089. Classification (GTDB taxonomy): domain Bacteria; phylum Actinomycetota; class Actinomycetes; order Actinomycetales; family Microbacteriaceae; genus Gulosibacter; species Gulosibacter bifidus. Next base: position 91,273 of record NZ_BCSP01000003.1, on the reverse strand, counting down.
AGGAGCCTCACACGGGATAAGCATCCTGTAGCAATCATCGCTCGCGGTGGAGGAACACGGTCCGCCCTTGCCCCGTTCGATGATGCGCGCATGGTTGACGCCATCCGCAGTGCGCGAGAACGAGGAATTCTCGTAGTCACGGCGATCGGACATGCACGAAATTTCTCGCTAGCAGACGCTGTAGCCGACTATCAACTTGCGGTCCCCGGCGACCTGCGATCAGTCACAAATCCATACATCCAGCGGAAAAACAAACAAGACAACGACGAAAAAGCTCGTCTAGCCGCGGAGATTGCAAAAAAGGACACCGATCTCAAGGTGTTGAAATCGCATATTGATGAGCGAGAGAAAAAACATCGAACTGAACAACTTGTGTGGATCGATCGCGTCAACACTGCGAACTCCGAGATTGACAGATTGAGGGGGCTGTGTCGATCGATATTCACCCATGTTCTGGCACAGAAGTACCGCCGAATGATTCGTGTCAAGACGACCTTCACCGTTACACTCGTTGCCCTGCTTATCTGGCAGCTTTGGGAATGTATCAATACACACGGCACACCGTTCCCGACTCAGAGAGAGACGCCAATGGCTGTTGGCTGGCTGGCTCTGTTTTCAGCAGCCTCCCTTTTCTTATCAATAGTTATAAGAGAACGACACGCCCTGAAACGCGATCAGCCTCACCCCGCACCCAACGAACTACTCGGCAAGGTCCACCTTGCAAGGAGCAGCAACAGCCTTCGCCTTGCCATGCAGCAATTCGACTCAAACGTGCCATTACACGAAAGCTAGCGGGAACGATCAACACCTATTCAGCCCCATCAAATGTCGGAGGGTGCGGCTAGCGTGGTCACACCAGTTCATGACGGTCCTGTTCAGACTCGGCTGCGACGATTGCACCTGATTCGCTAAGCTCGAAGAAATCTCTACATAGAGATATCCGCGAGGGTCCGCATCCGGAGCAGTCGTGCATCCCGCGCCACCACCCCGCACCGCCTGAACCACCCACTGACCGAAATTGACCGCAAGGAGTGTCCTGCATGGCAACCATCATTTACACCCACACCGATGAAGCACCGCTGCTCGCAACCTATTCGTTCCTTCCGGTCATTCAGGCCTACGCCAAGGCCGCCGGCGTCGACATCGAAACCCGCGACATCTCGCTTGCCGGCCGCATCCTCGCCACCTTCCCCGAGCGCCTGACCGACGACCAGCGCGTAGGCGACGCCCTCGCCGAACTCGGCGAACTCGCCAAGACCCCCGACGCCAACATCATCAAGCTGCCAAACATCTCGGCATCGCTCCCCCAGCTCAAGGCCGCCATCGCCGAGCTGCAGGGCCAGGGCTTCGACATCCCCAACTACGACGAGTCCGACGAAGTCACCGCGCGCTACGACAAGATCAAGGGCTCGGCCGTCAACCCCGTCCTGCGCGAGGGTAACTCCGACCGCCGCGCACCAAGCGCCGTCAAGAACTACGCCCGCAAGCACCCACACTCGATGGGCGCCTGGTCGACCGACTCGAAGACCCGCGTCGCCACCATGTCGGGCGGCGACTTCCGCAACAGCGAGCAGAGCGTCGTCATGCCTGCTGCCGACACGCTCACGATCCGTTTCGTCGGTGACGAGGGCGAACGCATCCTCAAGGCCGACCTTGCCGTCCTCGAGGGCGAAGTCATCGACGCCAGCGTGATGCGCGCCGCCGAACTCGACGCGTTCATCGCCGCGCAGATTCAGGCAGCCAAGGATTCGGGCGTGCTGTTCTCGGCGCACCTGAAGGCAACGATGATGAAGGTCAGCGACCCAATCATCTTCGGGCGCATCGTTCGCGCGTTCTTCCCCGCGCTCTTCGCCGAATACGGCGACGTGCTCGAAGCTGCCGGCCTGTCGGCCAACAACGGCCTCGCCGCAATCCTCGCGGGCGCCGAGAACCTGCCTGAGCGCGACGGCATTATCGCCGCCATCGAACGCGGCTACGCAGAAGGCCCAGCCCTCGCCATGGTCAACAGCGACAAGGGCATCACCAACCTGCACGTACCGAGCGATGTCATCGTCGACGCTTCGATGCCCGCAATGATTCGCGTTGGCGGCAAGATGTGGAACCGCGACGGCCAGACGCAGGACACCATCGCGGTGCTCCCCGACTCAAGCTACGCCGGTATCTACCAGGTCGTCATCGACGACTGCAAGGCCAACGGCGCGCTCGACCCGGCCACCATGGGCTCGGTCGCGAACGTCGGTCTCATGGCCCAGAAGGCCGAAGAGTACGGCTCACACGACAAGACGTTCCAGATGGATGCATCCGGTCGCGTCGAGATCGTCAACGCCGCAGGCGAGGTGCTCACGTCGCACGAAGTTGCCGCCGGCGACATCTGGCGCGCCTGCCAGACCAAGGACGCACCGATCCGCGACTGGGTGAAGCTCGCGGTCAACCGTTCGCGCGCATCCGGCCAGCCAGCCGTGTTCTGGCTCGACCCGGCCCGCTCGCACGACGCCGCGCTCATCGAGAAGGTCAACACCTACCTCGGCGAGCACGACACCGACGGCCTCGAAATCCGCATCATGACGCCGATCGAGGCAACCAAGTTCTCGGTCGACCGCATCCGCCGCGGCGAAGACACCATCTCGGTGACCGGTAACGTGCTGCGCGACTACCTGACCGACCTCTTCCCGATTCTTGAAGTTGGCACCTCGGCGAAGATGCTGTCGGTCGTGCCGCTGATGAACGGTGGCGGTCTGTTCGAGACCGGTGCCGGCGGTTCGGCACCGAAGCACGTTGAGCAGCTCGTCAGCGAAAACCACCTGCGTTGGGACTCGCTCGGTGAGTTCCTCGCGCTGGCCGAGTCGTTCCGTCACGAAGCAACCCGCGGCAACGCTCGCGCCGGTGTGCTCGGTGACGCGCTCGACATCGCGACCGAACGCATCCTCGACGAGGACAAGTCGCCCTCGCGTCGCGTTGGCGAAATCGACAACCGTGGCAGCCACCTGTGGATCGCCCGCTACTGGGCCGAGGCACTTGCCGAGCAGCAGGCGGATGCGGAGCTCGCTTCGGTATTCGCGCCGGTCGCGAAGGCGTTCGCCGAGCAGGGCGACGCCATCGCGCAGGAACTGATCGACGCGCAGGGCGCCGCCGTTGACCTCGGCGGCTACTACCGCCCGGATGCGGCGAAGGCTGCGGCAGCGATGCGCCCGTCGGCCGCGTTCAACGCCATCCTCGCCTCGATCTAGGCCGGCCGACTGCTTGGTTCGGAGATACAGCCTTCGGCTCAGCTGAACTCCTGCCAAGCCGCTGAGCCACACCGTTGAGGGTTGCCCACGCCGCGTGGGCAACCCTCAATTGCTTCAGCGCCCGCAAGCTCGCAGGCTTGATTGTTCGTTTGGCATCTACGGCGAGCGGAATTTGGCAGGACACTGCGCACCGCAACAGCTGACGCCAAGACCTGAAACACGCCAGCGTGCTAGGGCGCGCCCACCCGCGTAGGATTAGCAACAAATCTGCCGCGACCACGTGCATCCACAGCGTCGCCGCGGTGTCGCAACAAGCAGGAGCACCATGACTGAACACAACCCGTTCGCATTCACCGGACTCACCTACGACGACGTGCTGTTGCTGCCCGAAGCAACCGACGTCATCCCGTCCGAGGTCGACACGACCACCCAGCTGACCCGCAACATCTCGGTCAAGCTGCCGATGATTTCTGCCGCGATGGACACCGTCACCGAATCGCGCATGGCCATCGCCATGGCCCGCCAGGGTGGCCTGGGCATCCTGCACCGCAACTCGTCGATCGAGGCGCAGGCCGAAATGGTCGACCGCGTTAAGCGTTCGGAATCGGGCATGGTTACCAACCCGATCACCACCTCGCCCGACGCCACCGTCGCCGACGTCGACGAGATCTGCGGCCAGTTCCGTATCTCGGGTCTTCCGGTCGTGGATGAACAGGGCAAGCTCGTCGGTATCGTCTCGAACCGCGACATGCGTTTCGTCGCCGAAAGCGACATGAAGACCACCAAGGTTTCGGAGATCATGACCTCCGAAAACCTCGTCACCGGACGCGTCGGCATCGACGGCGAAGAAGCCTTCCGCCTGCTCGGTAAGCACCGCATCGAGAAGCTCCCCCTCGTCGACGAGAACGGCGTCCTCAAGGGCCTCATCACCGTCAAGGACTTCGACAAGCGCGACAAGTACCCGAACGCCACCAAGGACGACCAGGGTCGCCTGCGCGTGGGTGCCGCCATCGGTTTCTTCGGCGACGCTTGGGACCGCGCCACCGCACTGCTCGAAGCCGGCGTTGACGTCATCGTCGTCGACACCGCCAACGGCCAGTCGCGCGGCGAACTCGACATGATTAAGCGCATCAAATCCGACCCAGCATTTGCTGGTGTCGACGTTATCGGCGGCAACATCGCCACCCGCGAAGGCGCCCTCGCGCTCGTCGAGGCAGGCGCCGACGCCATCAAGGTCGGTGTCGGCCCAGGCTCGATCTGCACCACCCGCGTCGTTGCCGGCGTTGGTGTGCCGCAGATCACCGCCATCTACGAGGCAGCCCAGGCCGTGAAGGGTACCGGTGTTCCGGTTATCGCGGATGGCGGCTTGCAGTTCTCGGGTGACATCGCGAAGGCGCTGGTCGCCGGTGCGAACTCGGTCATGCTCGGCTCCCTCCTTGCTGGCACCGACGAAGCCCCCGGTGACCTCATCTTCGTCAACGGCCAGCAGTACAAGTCGTACCGCGGCATGGGCTCGCTCGGCGCCCTGCAGTCGCGGGGCAAGAAGACCTCGTACTCGCGTGACCGCTACTTCCAGTCGGATGTACCAAACGACGACGACCTGATCGCCGAAGGTATCGAGGGTAAGGTGCAGTACCGCGGTACCGTTCGCCAGAACGTTCATCAGCTCAGCGGTGGCCTGCACCAGTCGATGTTCTACGTTGGTGCCCGCACGATTCCCGAGCTGCAGCAGCGTGGCCGCTTCGTGCGCATCACCACTGCGGGCCTCAAGGAATCGCACCCGCACGACGTGCAGATGGTTGTCGAAGCACCGAACTACCGCAAGTAATTTCTAATCGGATGCGTGGGGTCGCCAAATCTGGCGGCCCCACTCCCCTTTTCCGCCCCGTTTTGGCGCACCCCACCACAGCTCGCTAATTTGCCCACCCAAATCACACCATTCCAACCGTCACACGTCTTCATCGCCGTGCCCATCTGCTTTCATGACTCGTTTACTCCGTTTGAAGGACATATGGTCCTTCAAACGCTCAAAACGAGTCATGAGCGCTGGCCTGTTTCGTTCGCTTGCGATGGATGCGTTTACGAATCGCGGCAAGAACCTCTGCCTCGCAAGCGTCTAGGTCAAACATGACCTCGGCGGCGGTGAACCTGAGTACTCGGAATCCGCGAAGCTCCAGATATCGATCTCGCTCGCGGTCGCGGCGAAAAGCGGACTGGTCCGCGTGGTGCTGGTATCCGTCAACTTCAATAATCAGACGACCACCGACCAAGAAATCAACCCTATACTTCCCAATCCAGACCTGCGTTCGGAACTTCAGGCACAGGTGCTGTAGTCGCAGCCGCATGAGCGTTTCCACGCCCGATTCAACGGAGAACGGATCTGTCCTGCGCAGTGCCGCTCGCACACGTTCGCACTGCCCTAAGACCGAATAGTCCAAGGCACCGCCATTTACTCTCGCCGCAGATTCAACGATCGCTACGAGCTCTTCATCCGACACACATCGTGCTGCGCACACGATTGCGAGTTCGACTGAGTCCAGGTGGCCATCCGGAATGGGTGGGTCCATCATGGGGCCGTGCAACCTGCACCGCTGCAAATACGATTGCAAAGTGACCGGCATTCGGTATTGTCGGCGCCGTCGCACCCGAATATGAAATTCCGAATGTTTCCGTGGGACCCAGATCCCATGTGCTGCCAATCCGGTCAAGCAGGTGACGCTTCCACCAAGCAATTTGGCGTAGTCCACAGCGTTCGTTGGAGGTGCGGCCAGAAACACACCTCGGCATACACGTTGCAGTCGCCCTTCAGCTACCGCCAAGTCGATACCGTGCTTGGTCCAGCCAGAGTCTCGCAGGTCTTTTGTTGTCAATGTGGATGAGTCACTTCGCCAGTTCACGCCGACAGAATTCCAGCAAGTTGGCTCGTTAGGTGGATCCAGAAGCGCGGCTGTGGATTACCGACTTTCCACAAGCCGTGTCCGACCGATTACTCATCTGCTTTCGTGACTCGTTTACTCAATCTGAAGGACGTATTGTCCTCCAAACACTCAAAACGAGTCACGAAGGCCGATGCCTGGTCTTCGCAGTCGCGCAGACGCCCAGATTTCGCGCGAGCCGCCATGAAAACGGCGCGTTAGGGTTCCGGTGCGGTGCAACAACAGGCCCGACACAAGCCAGGAAAACGCAGTGGGGGCGTGACCGAAGTCACACCCCCACCAGAAAACTCAGATTAGACGAGCTTTGCGAGAACGTCGCGAGCCGAAAGGATCAGGTACTCGTTGCCACCCGACTTGATTTCGGTGCCACCGTACTTCGAGTAGATGACCTTGTCGCCAACGGCGATGTCCATAGGAATGCGGTCGCCTTCTTCGTCGAAGCGGCCAGGACCTACGGCAACAACTTCGCCTTCCTGCGGCTTTTCCTTTGCAGTGTCAGGGATAACCAGACCCGATGCGGTGGTCTGCTCGGCCTGGACCTGCTGAATGACAATGCGATCTTCGAGCGGCTGAATGTTCACCGACACGACCTTTCTCGTTTGAAGTACATACGCTCAACTGAGCCGGACTACCAAAAAGTTAGCACTCTCACCCTGAGTGTGCTAACTCGAGTGTATTCCCTGCTCCAACGCCGCGCCACTTGCAGCCCAGCCGAGCCGTACGCCGTTAGCGTAGAGGTGTGCAACGCGAAGATCTCACCGTCCTCCTCACCCCCGAATCGCTCCGGATGCTCGATGAGCACGCCGATCTCGATACGGTTCGGGATGCATTGCAAGCGGTCTCGACGCTCCGCAAAGCGGGTGCCGACGCGCGCACCAGCGCGGTGATCCTCACCCAGCTCAAGCTCCGCAGGCGCGCCGCGAACAAGTTCGGCGAGTTCGCGGGCCGCATGCTGTTCACCGAAGACGGCCTCGCCCAGGCTTCCCGACTCGACATCACCGCGCACCACGCCGGTAGGTTCCGCCAGGCCGACGTCACCCGCATCACTGACCTCGGCTGCGGCATCGGCGCCGACTCACTCGCATTCGCATCCCTCGGTTTCGACGTCACCGCGGTCGAGCGCGACGAGGTGACCGCAGCAATCGCCGCCTATAACCTCGCGCCGTTCCCCAACGCATCCGTGCAGCACGGCAGCGCCGAAGACGCCGAGCTCACGAACCTCGACGGCGTCTTTCTCGATCCGGCCCGCCGCACCAAGTCGCGCGGCGGCACCGTCCGCCTACCTGACGCGAACGACTGGCAGCCCTCGCTCGACTTTGCGTTCCAAACCGCGAGCGCCGCGAACGCCGCCGGCATCAAGCTCGGCCCGGCATTCCCCCACGAACTCATCCCTGACAACGCCGAAGCGCAGTGGGTGTCGATCGGTGGCGAGCTGCTCGAATGCGCGCTGTGGTTTGGTTCGGCGCGACGCGACGCACCCGATTCCAACAACGACCAGGCGCCCGCCGGCTCCATTCGTCGCAGCGCGCTTGTCATCAACACGTCCAAGGATGCGGTGCACCCCGGCTCGTTCGAACTCACGTCAACGTCGGCAGCAGACGACGACGCCCCCGTCGGCGAACTCAGCGCCTGGCTGCACGAGCCCGATCCGGCAATCATTCGCGGCCGGTTTATCGGTTCCGTGGCGCGCAGTCTTGCGGGACACATGATCGCCGAGCAGATCGCGTGGATCACCACCGACGCCGACACCACCTCGCCGTTCACGCAGCGATTCCGGGTCGAAGAAGTGCTGCCGCTGCACACCGCGCAGCTCAAGAAGGCGCTGCGTGCCCGCGGCATCGGCCGCCTCGAGATCAAGAAGCGCGGCGTCGACATCGTGCCCGAACAGTTGCGTACGCAATTGCAGCTTCGCGGGGATGCGGGTGCCACGCTGATCTGCACCCGTTTGGGTTCGCGTCGCGTCGCGATCCTGGCCCACCGCGATTAGGCGCGGTCAGCGCAGGGCGGCCGTCACCACCAATCGGCCCCACCGACCGCGTATGCAGCGCACCGGACGCAACGGCAACGCATCCAGCAGCCTGCTACCCAGAATGACCCAGCAGGGCGCCCAGGCAACCGAGTCGCACGAGCAAGAACGCCGGCGCGAGCCCTAGAACACGTAAACCACCAGCGCGGTCGCAACCGCCAGCGCCACGGCGATACCGCCACCGGCAACGGCCAGCCAACCGAACTGTTTGTTCTCGCCGCGCGTGGCTACGAAACCAAGGCCGACCGCGAGCGCACCAAGCACACCGCCAACGATCCACGCCCAGCCGGGGATGCACAGCGCAATCAGCGCGAGAATTGCGACAGCAACGGCCACGTACGGCAGCGTGCCTGCAGGCTTCGCAGCGCTGTTGGCAGCACCGTACTGCGTGGGGCCAAGCCCGTTTTCAGCCGTGGCACCGTACTGACCGGATGGTCCTGGCTGATTCGGCGTCCCGGCACCGGCGACGGATGCATCCGTACGGTATCCGTAACTGGCGCTCGGCACACCGTAGTCGTCACCAAACGCGCCTTGACCGGCAGCGGCACCAGCCTGCTCCGCGCCATCGTTCGGGTCGATAAACTCATCGGCCTGCAGGTCGTCGCCACCGGCCGCATCCGCGTATTCACGGGGAACGTCACCGTACCCGGCGGCGTCGGCCGAGTAGTTCGCACCACTGTAGGTTGCACCAGATTCGTCCTGCATCGGCGCACGATCGCGCGCCAACCGGTCGGTTACCGATCCCTCGCCGAATCCGGATTGGTCATCGGTCACGCCGAACGTGCCGCCCACGGCGGGCGCAAGTTCCTCGCGTTCGCCGCCTGGCTGCTGGTTGTTCGTTCCGGCGTTTTCGTTCATCGGTCCCCCTGAATAACGGTCTACGCACCATATTAGGGCGCAGAATTCGCGGTTCCTGAAATCTCCGCACAGGTCATCGGAAGGGTTGAGTCGGCAGGAAAACTCAAGGATGACGGCGCATGCCCCGCGCGAACGAGTTCGGCGCCCAGCGCCGCAATCATCGCGCCGTTATCGGTGCACAGCGACAGCGGTGGAATGTGTAGCGAAACGCCGGCTTCGGCGCAGCGTTCGGCGGCCACTTCGCGCAGTCGACCGTTGGCCGCAACCCCGCCGCCGAGCAGCAGTCGCGGGATCCCCGTGTCGGCGCAGGCTGCCAGCGCCTTCGTGATCAGCACGTCCACGACGGCTTCACGAAAGGATGCGGCGATATCGGCTACGGGCACGGTTTCGTCGCGGTCTTCGAAGCCTTCGATGACCCGCGCCACCGAGGTCTTGAGCCCCGAGAACGAGAAGTTGTAGCGGTGTCCGCGAGCATGGTCGGATGCGCGTGACAAGCCCCGTGGGAACTTGAACGCGGCAGCGTCACCGTCGGCCGCAACCCGGTCGATGTGCGGGCCGCCGGGATAGGGCAGACCGAGCACGCGAGCGACTTTGTCGAACGCTTCACCGGCTGCATCGTCGATCGTTTCACCAAGCATCTCGGAATCGCCGCTCAGCGAATTCACCCGAATCAATGAGGTGTGGCCGCCCGAGACCAGCAGCGCAATCGCTGGGAATTCGATGGCGTCGGCATCCTCGCGCAAGAGGTCGGCGGCGACGTGTCCAACCAGGTGATTCACGCCGTACAGCGGCTTGTTCGTCGCCTGCGACAGCGCTTTCGCTGCACCAACGCCCACCATCAGCGCGCCGGCAAGCCCAGGACCCGCCGTCACCGAAATCGCGTCGATCTCGTCGAGCGTGACCCCCGCATCCGCCAGCGCCTGCTGCAGCACCGGCACCATCGCATCCGCGTGCGCCCGCGCCGCCACCTCGGGTACGACGCCGCCGTACTTTGCGTGTTCGTCCATCGATGAGGCCACGGTGTTCGTCAGCAGCGTGCGGCCGCGCACGATTCCCACGCCCGTCTCGTCACAGCTCGATTCGATACCGAGCACGAGCGGTTCGCGCGGGGCGTCGTCAAGGTTCATCTTCGTCAGGTCTGCGCGCATCACAATCGCTGCTTCCTTGCCGCCCGGATAGTAGTTAGGGCGGCGTCCAATTTCGGTAAATCCCAGGTCGCGGTAGAGCTGCTGCGCAGCGGTGCCAGATTCGCGCACTTCGAGGAACACCAGCGAAGCGCCGCGGGAACGCGCCCAGCGCAGCCCCTCGCGCAGTAGCTTTCTCGCCCAGCCCTGGCGGCGGATGCTCGGGTCGATCGCGAGCGTCTGGATATCGGCTTCGCCGGCGCCCTGGGCGGCCAGCACACCGAGCACGCCAAGCACCCGGTTCGCGTCGGCCACCACCCAGTAACCGGTGTAGATGCTGGTGACTTCTGAGATGATCGTCGCTTCGCTCCACGAGTCCTTCGGGAACGTCGCGTGGTCAAGTTCGAGCAACTGCGGAATGTCGGCCGCGGTCGCGAGCCGAATCTGCGGGCCGGTCATTTGCCGCTCACTCGCTTTGGCACAGCACCCGGTTTCGCATCGGGGGCTCGCGAGTACAAGATTTCGTCGGCTTCGGCATCCAGACCCGCACGTACGCGGTCGCACCAGGCCAGCGCGAGGTGCGCTGCCGAAATCTGCGATGCATCCACGTGCTCGGCACCGCGCAGCGAGTCGGCAACCGCATCCGGTGCGATCAGCGCAAACTCGCTCCCCCGAAGCTCCCCTGCCTCGTAGCGGGTCAGCGCGAGTTCGCGGCGGCGGGCATCGGTCGTGACGACCAGCACGCCGGTGTGTGAGGGATGCGCGGCACGCCATTCGTGCGCGATCGCGTCGTGGCTCGGCATGGCGCGCAGCGGTACTCCGCGTGCGAATGCGTAGGTTCGGGCGGCGGCGACGCCCACGCGCAAGCCAGTGAATGGCCCCGGTCCCATGCCACAGACAACTTCGGTGATATCGCCGGCGCTGATGCCAGCTTCGAGCAGCACCGCTTCGATGCCAACGCCGATGACTTCGGCGTGGTGGCGCGGGTTGGCTTCGCGGTATTCGGCGAGGATGCGCGGTGGCACGGCTGGCTCGGACGTCTGGTTTCCGTCGTCGACGAGCGCGATGTCGGTTCCGGCCGAGGTGTCGATTGCGAGCAGCATAGTTACGAGTTTACGGCGCATATTGGCATGCGGCACGGCAGCAACGTGTGCTGACCGAACCCGTGCCGATCAAGCATCTCCAAAGTGGTGCAAAATTCGCGGGTCAGAGGTGGTATTCACCTCCGATGCCCCTACAGTGCACCAGTTTGGAGATCCGCTACGAAGCCAGCCCGGCCAAGAGCGCCGCGGCATCGAGATCCTGCCAGCGTGCACCAACGGCGGTGATAGTTACCTGCCGCGGGTCGTCCAAGTCTTCAACTTCTTCCGAGCCGTCAAATTCATCAGCACCGACCGCATCCGCACCGCTCACCCGCGAAATGGTCACTTCGAGCCAGTGGTCGGTAATCGCCGAAACGACCTCGTGACCCCACTCGATTACGGTCACGGATGCATCCAGATCGAGGTCAAGATCGTCGAGTTCGAGCGCCGAGCTGAGTCGATACGCGTCGACGTGGATGAGGGCTGGGCCAGCCCCGAGCGATGGGTGCGTGCGGGCAATCACGAACGTCGGGCTCGAAACGGCCCCGCGAATCCCGAGCGCCTCGCCCAGGCCACGCACGAGCGTCGTCTTACCCGCGCCGAGCGGACCGGTCAGCACGATCACATCGCCCGCGCGACCGACCGCGCCTAAACGACGCCCAAGTTCGTGCATCCCGTCGGCAGTTGCGACCGTGTGCGGTGCGGTTGTGGTGTGCTGCTGCTCAGTCATGCCAGTCCTTCCACACGGCCACCGAGGTAGCGTCGCGTCACGCGCGATCCGAGCGTTGCGGTCACGGCTGCCGGCGTCAGTCCGCTCCACGCGCACCATTCCTGCAGCGAGGCGCCGTGGCGGCCGCCCCAGATCGCAACCGGCATGCCGACCGCGCAATTGTGGTCGCCGAGGTCAACGACGACCTGATCCATGGCGACGCGGCCAACAATCGGCACGCGCACACCGTTCACGAAGCACATCGCTCGCCCGAAAACCGAGCGAGGAATCGCATCCGCATAACCGAGCGGCACCAGCCCGAGGGTGGTTGGCCGCGTGGCCTGCCAGGTGTAGCCGTAGCTCACGGCCTGCCCGGCGTCGACGCGCTTTACCTGAATCAATTCACTGCTGAGCGAACCGGCAAGCTCCCCCGACTTACCTGTACCGCTACCCGCCCCGGCAGCCCCACTGCCGAATCCGTACGCCAAGCGCGTCTCGGGCCCCGCCGTCGGCAGATACTCGGCATCGATACCAACGGCCGCGAGCGCTTCGACGTCGTGTTGCGTGCGCGCCACGAACGACTTGCCAAAGGCGCGGCCGAGTTCGGCGATGCGTTCGGCACCAAACCCGTAGGCATTGGCGCTGAGGTCGATCACGCAGCTCAAGTGCCGGTCTTCAACCGACCGTGCCTGTTCGCCGCGGTGCAGCGCCCCGGTGCCACCCGCGAGTCGCGCCGCGATGAGGTCGAGGTCGATCGTGAATACGCGCTGCGGTGCGAGTCCGGGTTCTGGCGGTTGGATGCGCGCGGGCGCGTTATCGCGCAGCCGCGACATCATGCGGGTGGTGATTTCGTAGTTGATCGTGTCGGCCGCATAGGCCCAGGCATTGACGTCGCCCGGGTGGCTGCCAAAGCAGCGCATTTCGCTGGGGCTCGTGCCGTCAAGCGGCAGCAGCGTCGAGTGAGTCGAACCAATCTGCCCGACCTGCCAGCGGTCGCCGTCGTTGTCGTTGAGCAGCAATCGGTTCACGCGCGGCGGCAGGCCGTCGGCTTGCCCAAGCTCCATGACCCAGCGGTCATCGCGCCCCACAACGTCGGTGCGCAGTTCCATGACCGGCTGCAAATCGAGCCCGAGCGAGTCGGGGTACAGCGGGTCGAGGCCGTAGAGCGCGAGGCCCAGGCGCACGGCGAACGTTGGCCGGTAGCCCGGCTGGTCGGCCGCGTGGCGGCCCGCTGCGGCGGCGGATGCATCGGTATCGTCGCGTGCCCATGCCGGGTCGACGTCAACAAAGTTCGCGTACTGCATCGCTGCGACGGTGGCGGCGAGGTGGATGAGGTCGGGGCGCAGCCCGATTTCGATGGCGAGGGCAACGCCACGACGGAACGCATCCAATTGCGCGGCGTCATCGGCCTTGCTCGTGCCCGAGACGTGGCTCATGATGCCAGCGACACGGATCCGGCCCTGGCGTTCCAACAGCAGGGCTTGCGCCATCAAGACCCGCCACTCGCATTCGCGAGCGCCGTTGCGCCCAAGGCCCGTGTCGAGTTTCAAGTGCACCTGCGTCGCCGCACTGCGGTCGACGCGCCCGGCCTGCACCGGTGCGGCATCGGCGAGCATCGCGAGTTCGTGCAGCGACGAGATCCCGACGTGCAAGTCTGGCACGGCACGGAGTTTCTGCCAGTCAAGTGTCGAAGACTGCAGCCAGCAGATCAGCGGCAGGTCGATTCCTGCCGCGCGCAGGGCATACGCTTCAGCCGCATCCGCAACCGCGAGCATCCACGGGCGTTGGTCTGCTGGCATGGATGCGAGTGCTTGCGCCACTGCGACACCGCCGTGGCCGTATGCCTCGGCTTTCACCACGGGGATCACCGGGGCAGGCACAGCGTCGGCAAACGCCCGGTAGTTGTGGACGATCGCGTCGAGGTCGATGCGGATCGGTGCCGACATAGTTAGTGCCTTTCTGCGACGACGAATGCGCAGCTGGTGGTCTGGTCGTGAGTGAGCGAGAGGTGTAGCTCGTTGACTCCGAGCCTAGCGAGCACTCGGTCAAGCTCGGGTGATTGCACAAACACCGGTCGCCCCAGGTGGGTGCGGGTGACCGCGAGATCGCGCAGCCGCATCCCGTGCAAACCGCCCAGTGCCTTGACCGCAGCTTCTCGTGCCGCCCAGCGCGCCGAAATCGAGGTCAGTGGGAGTTCGAGTTCTTCGGGGGTGAACACGCGGGCTGCGAATGCGGGCGAACTGATGGCGTCGCGCACGCGTTCGTGCTCGATCGAATCCACGCCGATGCCAACGATCACGTCGTGTACTCCTCCCTTTAACGGTGCGAGCCCCGCAATGCTGCAGGGCTCGCAATGGTGTTGAACCGTGCCGGTCGATTACTCGACCGTCACTGATTTCGCCAGGTTGCGTGGCTGGTCAACGTCGAGGCCCTTGGCGGTCGACAGCTCGAGCGCAAAAATCTGCAGCGGAATCACGCGCAGCAGCGGTTCGAAGAATTCGCTCGTTGGTGGGCAGGCGAACGCTTCATCAACGTACGGCAGTACCGTGGCGTCGCCACCTTCGATCACGGCAAGCACGCGGGCGCCGCGAGCGCGGATCTCCTGGATGTTCGAGACGATCTTCGGGTGCAGCGAGTCGTCGTGGCGCGGGCTTGGCACGATGACGAACACGGGCTGCCCCGGTTCGATCAGCGCGATCGGACCGTGCTTAAGCTCACCGGCGGCGAAGCCTTCGGCGTGGATGTACGCGATTTCCTTGAGTTTGAGGGCACCCTCAAGCGCAATTGGGAATCCGGTTGAGCGGCCGAGGTAGAGCACCGAGCGAGCGTCAGCCATCCAGTGCGCGAGTTCCTTGATGCGGTCGTGCTCTTCGAGCACGGCGCGCATCTTTTCGGGGATCGTCTGGAACTCGTCGAGCAGGTCAGCGATTTCGTCGCTCGACAGGGTGCTGCGTTCCTGCGCCAGGTAGAGACCAAACAGGTACAGCGCGGTGATCTGCGCGGTGAAGGCCTTCGTCGATGCGACGGCGACCTCGGGGCCTGCGTGCGTGTAGACGACCGCATCCGACTCGCGTGGAATCGATGCGCCCTGCGTGTTGCAGATCGACAGCGTCTTCGCGCCGTGCTCGCGGGCGTAACGCACGGCCATCAGCGTGTCCATGGTCTCGCCCGATTGCGAAAGCGAGATGACGAGCGTGCGATCGGTGATGAACGGTGTGCGGTAACGGAATTCGTGCGCGAGTTCGAGGGTTACCGGAATGCCCGCCCAGCGCTCAATCGCGTAGGCGGCCGTCTGACCCGAGTAGAACGCGGTACCGCAGGCAATCACGGTGATTCGGTCGATCTCACGGAAGTAGTTTTCGCCGAGTACGTCGAGGCTCGACAGCGTTACGGCACCGTCCTGGATCCGGCCCATCAGCGTGTTCGAAACCGCTTCGGGGTTCTCGGTGATTTCCTTCGCCATGAACGAGTCCCAGCCACCCTTGTCGGCGGCGGATGCGTCCCAGTTGACTTCAAATTCGTCAGCGGTGGCAGGGTTGCCGTCGAAATCAACGATCTCGACCGCATCCTTGCGCACGATCACGATCTGCGCCTGGCCGACCGCAATCGCCTTGCTGGTGTGCTCGACGAATGCTGCTACGTCCGACCCGAGGAAGTTCTCACCCTCGCCGAGGCCAATCACGAGCGGCGAGTTCAGGCGTGCCCCGACGATTACGTCGGGCTGGTCAGCGTGAACGGCGAGCAGCGTGAACGCACCTTCGAGGCGCGGTGCAACATTGCGGAATGCCGCAACGAGGTCGCCGGTGCGGTCGTACTCGCGCCCGAGCAGGTGCGCGGCAACTTCGGTGTCAGTTTCCGAGCAGAACTCGACGCCGTCTGCCTTGAGCTCATCGCGAAGCTCAGCAAAGTTCTCGATGATGCCGTTGTGGATGACCGCGAGCTTGCCACCGCAAGAAAGGTGTGGGTGCGCGTTGGTGTCGTTAGCTGCACCGTGCGTTGCCCAGCGGGTGTGTCCGATACCGATGTGGCCATCGGCCATTGGCGTATTCGCAAGGTCGTCGGCCAGCGTCTTGAGCTTGCCGGCGCGCTTGCGAGCGTGCATTCCACCGGTGGCGTCAACCAACGCGATACCGGCCGAGTCGTAGCCGCGATATTCAAGGCGGGCGAGACCCGCCATCAAGGTGTTCTGGCAGTCACGGTCACCGATGTATCCAACAATTCCACACATGGCCTCTAGTTTGCACCACGCAGCACACGAATCGGCGCATATCGAGCCGATTCTGTGCACAGCGCAATCCGTACGGAGCACATGAACTCGCCGAAATGGATGATATTGCGAGTAGAATTGCAGGATGCCACAGTCTGGGGCCCAAGGAACCGCCAATGGTTTGTCGTCCCCGTTTATCGAGATTCCTCGCGCTGACTGGGCAAGACTTGCACCAGCGACGCCGTTCACGCTCGAAGAATCCGATCTCGCTCGGCTTCGAAGCCTTGGCGATCCGACGTCGATCGAACAGGTGCGACAGGTGTTCGCACCGCTCACCAAGCTCATCAATGTGCACGTTAACGCCACGCGTTCCTTGCAACAGCAGCGAACGAAGTTTCTCGGCGAGATGCAGCGTCCCACGCCGTTCGTGATTGGTATTGCTGGGTCGGTTGCGGTGGGCAAGTCGACGGTTGCTCGCTTGTTGCGCGAACTTCTCAGCCGGTGGGAAGACACGCCACGCGTCACGCTCGTAACGACCGACGGCTTCTTGCTGCCCAACGCCGAGCTGCACCGGCGAAACATCATGCACCGCAAGGGATTCCCCGAATCGTATGACCGACGCGCGCTGCTGCGTTTCGTGACGCAGGTGAAGTCCGGCGCGCCAGAGGTCACCGCGCCGTTGTATTCACACGTCGTCTACGACATCGTGCCGGGTGAGCGCGTGGTCGTGCAGTCCCCCGACATCCTCATCGTTGAGGGACTCAACGTGTTGCAGCCACCGTCAAGCGCAACGGCACTGTCGCTGAGTGACATGTTTGATTTCTCGATTTATGTGGATGCGCGCACGCAAGATATTGCGCGCTGGTACGAAGAACGATTCCTCAAGTTGCAGACGAGCGCGTTTACACAGCCCGAGTCGTACTTCCGCCGATTCGCCAATCTCTCAACGCAAGAGGGTTTGGAGATGGCGCGCAGCATTTGGGATTCGATCAACTTGCCGAATCTGGAACAGAACGTGCTGCCGACACGCTCACGCGCGCGCCTCATCCTGCGCAAAGCTGCCGATCACTCGATCGAACGCATTCTGCTGCGCAAGCTCTAGACGGATGCCGCTAGGAGCAAGCCGCTCAGCGGATGCGCGACGCTGCGCTGTCACACAACGTATGGTGCCGGCGTGCGGTCACAACGCCGGGTAGCAGACTCGCGTAATCACGCCAGGTGTCCGCCGCTAAGGCGGGCTTATTCGCCGAGCGACGACCGCACGATTTCGGCGAGGTGGTCGGCACATTCGCGTGCCACTTCGTCGGTTTCAGCTTCAACCATGACGCGAACGAGTGGTTCGGTGCCCGATGGGCGCAGCAGCACGCGACCGGTGTCGCCGAGCTTCGCTTCGATTGCCGCAACTTCGGCCTGTACGACCGGATGCGTCGTGCATTCGTCTTTGCGCACGCCGCGCACGTTCACGAGCACCTGCGGGTAGACCTTCATGACCTGCTTGAGCTCGTGCAGCGACTTGCCCGTTTCGGCAACGATTGCCGCGAGCATGAGGCCGGTGAGCACACCATCACCGGTCGTAGCGAAGCGGGTCAGGATGATGTGACCCGACTGCTCGCCACCGATCGCGAGACCATGTTCGCCAAGCTTTTCGAGAACGTAACGGTCGCCGACCTTCGTTTCGAGCAGCTTGATGCCGTGTTCGCGCATCGCGATGCGCAATCCGAGGTTCGACATGACGGTCGCAACCAGGGTGTCGTCGGTGAGCAGACCGCGGCCCTTCAACCAAACGGCGATGATCGCCATAATCTGGTCGCCGTCAACGACTTCACCGAGGTGATCGACCGCGAGGCAGCGGTCAGCGTCGCCATCGTGCGCGATACCGAGGTCAGCGCCCGTTGCGAGGACCGTTTCGCGCAAGAGATCCAGATGGGTTGAGCCAACACCAGCGTTGATGTTGATGCCGTCCGGTTCGCCACCAATCAGGGTGATGTCGGCGCCAAGACTTCGGAAAACTTCTGGCGACACACCGGCTGCGGCGCCGTGAGCGGCGTCGATAACCACACGCATCCCATCCAGCGCTGGACGAGCGTCTGCGTGCACAACCGGAGTTGCCGCAATCAGGTGCAGCGCATAGCGGTCTTCTGCATCCGCGAATCGATCGATGCGACCGACACCGTCGCCGGTAGGACGAAGCGGTTCAAGTTCGAGCTGCGCCGCGATCTCTGCTTCGAGTGCGTCAGGCAGCTTGCGGCCACCGCGGGCAAAGAACTTAATGCCGTTATCGGGAGCCGGGTTGTGCGAGGCCGAGATCATGACACCAAAATCGGCATCAATGTCGGCCGTCAAGAATGCCGCGGCCGGGGTTGGGATGACTCCCGCATCGTAGACGTCAACACCGGATGCGGCCAGTCCCGCTGCGACAGCGGCACCGATAAATTCGCCCGAGATCCGCGGATCCCGAGCAAGAACGGCGACAGGCCGCCCGCCGTGCGCTCGTGTTTCGCGAGTGAGCACGACTGCGGCGGCCTGCGCCAGGGCAACGGAGAGTTCGACCGTGATCTTGCCATTTGCAAGACCACGTACACCATCGGTTCCGAACAACAGTTCCAATGCCCTTTCGTAATGCGGTTGTTTAGCGCTTCGAGAACTGAGGCGCCTTACGAGCCTTCTTAAGACCTGCCTTCTTACGTTCCTTGACGCGTGGGTCGCGGGTGAGGAAGCCAGCCTTCTTCAGTTCTGGGCGGTTGTGCTCACGGTCGATCTCGTTCAGTGCACGAGCGATGCCGAGGCGCAGCGCGCCGGCCTGACCCGAAGGGCCACCGCCGACAATCTTAGCGATTACGTCGTACGAACCCGTAAGTTCGAGCAGCGTGAACGGGTCGGTGATGAGCTGCTGGTGCAGCTTGTTCGGGAAGTACTCGTCAAGGTCACGGCCGTTAACCGTGATCTTGCCGCTACCAGGAACTACGCGAACGCGCGCAATTGCCTGCTTGCGACGGCCAACGGCCTGACCCGAAACGGTCAGCGCTGGGCGCGAGGTGGTTGCCTGAGCTTCCGAAGCCGGAGTCTCAGTGGTGAAATTGGTGGGCTGCTCCTCAATGGAGTCTGCAATGGTCGCCACGATGTTCGTCCTTCTTCGTTGTGCCGCTACTGGGCAACCTGGTCAAAGGTGTATGGCTTTGGCTGCTGAGCAGCGTGCGGGTGCTCGGGACCCGCGTACACCTTGAGCTTCTTGATCTGGTCACGGCCGAGCGAGTTCTTCGGGAGCATACCGCGGATAGCCTTTTCAACGGCGCGTTCCGGGCGCTTCTCAAGGAGCTCGGTGTAGCTCTCGGCGCGGAGTCCACCCGGGTAACCCGAGTGACGGTAAGCCTTCTTCTGCTCCAGCTTGGCGCCGGTGAGGGCAACCTTGTCAGCGTTAACGATGACGACGAAGTCGCCGGTGTCAACGTGCGGAGCAAACGTGGCCTTGTGCTTTCCACGCAGGAGCGTGGCAGCGTGCGAGGCAAGACGGCCCAGTACTACGTCGGTTGCGTCAATGACGAACCACTCGCGAGCAATCTCACCCGCCTTGGGAGTGAAGGTACGCATAACTGCATCTTTCAGTCGAAGGGAATGGTCGTGAGTCCCGCTCGATCGTGCGATTCTTACGGATGCGCACTTAATCGTGCGTTCGGCATCCGCGAATCCCACAGCTGAGGGTCCACTTCGATGTCTAACTAACGTCAGACAACCTTTATAGGGTACGCCACCCGATCATGCGCGCGCAATAGGCTGCCAAACTTCGCTACGCCAGCCTTGATCTTGCGACACTATGCGCAATCACCGCAGGGTCCGCATCCGGTTTTCTGTGGATGCGGCAGGCTAGGCCGGCACCGGACCGTCCGGTGGCAGCGGCGTCACGTTGTCGGGCCGCATCGGCTCGACCAATCGCAGGTGTGGCCGCTTCGCGCGGGTTTGCGTCTGGCGCTGCGCGAGTTCTGCTTCGGCGGGGTATCCGACTTCGGTTAGCGTGAGCCCCTTGGCGCCGAGTACCGAGAACGAGTTGGAACGCTGTTCGAGTTCCAGAAGTGCCGGTACGTCTTCGAGCGCGAGTCGTCCCTGCCCTACCGAGGCACACATGCCGACGAGCGAGCGCACCATCGAGTGACAGAACGCATCCGCCTTGACCGTCGCCATGAACACGCCAGGCTCAAGTTGCTGCCACCGGAATTCCTGCAGCGTGCGGACGGTCGTCGCCCCGGCGCGGGGCTTGCAGAAGCCCGCAAAATCATGCAGCCCAATAAGCGTTTCGGCAGCCTGGTTCATTGCTTCGAGGTCGAGTTCGCGGCGTACGAACACGGTTCGGTGCCGCTCCAGCGGGTTTGACTTGGCCGTGATGTCCGCAAGGCGGTACTCGTAGCGACGCCACAGCGCAGAGAATCGTGCGTCAAACGCGGCATCAACTGGTGCAGCCGCGGTGACCACGACGTCGGAGTCGAACCCCAGAATCCCCGACATGCGGCGAACGAATGCCGCTGCGGCATCGTCGTCTCGATTCCCGCGCGCGGTTGCCTGCCACATTTCAGTGGGCAGATCGAGGTGCGCGACCTGTCCGGTGGCGTGCACGCCGGCATCGGTGCGGCCGGCAACGGTGAGCAGTGGGCCATGTTCTGGCAGGTCTCGGTACAGGATGCGGAGGGCATCTTCGAGCGTGCCCTGCACCGTTCGCAATTCTGGTTGCGTTGCCCAGCCACTGAATGCGGAACCGTCGTAGGCGATGTCCAGGCGGATGCGCGTCGTGCTGGGCGAAGTCATGTCCCCCATCTTGCCAGTTCGCGGCGGTGCATCCCGTGCATCGGCCCGGCTCGCCCGGTCTACGACAACAAGCCGGAGCACCAGACGCTTCCCTAGCACTCACCTAACACGCGCCCGCACCGCGTGCTCCGGCTCATCAACATCCAGTCGTTTGCACCAGAACCTGCCGAATTCACCCAAAATGATGAGCCGGAGCACACCGGTCATGGTCCATAACACCGGAAACGCAAAACTGCCCCGCACATGGCGGGGCAGTTTTGCGGTCAAGCTCGAATTACCGAGCCCGGTGTGAAGTTGAAACTACTTGGTTTCTTCTTCAGCAGCTTCAGCAGCAGCTTCTTCGGCAGGTGCCTCGGTTGCTGCAACCTCTTCAGCGACGACTGCTTCTTCAGCTACAACCTCTTCGGCAGGAGCTTCCGTTGCCGGTGCTGCTTCAGCGGCCGGTGCAGCCTTCTTAACCTTTGGGGTTACCGGCTCGAGGACGAGTTCGATAACGGCCATTGGTGCGTTGTCACCCTTGCGGTAACCGGTCTTGATGACGCGGGTGTAGCCACCTTCGCGCTCTGCCATGAGCGGAGCGATCTCGGTGAAGAGCTCGTGAACAACACCGCGGTCGGTGATGGTCTCAAGCACCTTGCGGCGGTTGTGCAGGTCGCCACGCTTGGCCTGGGTGATCAGGCGCTCAGCGATCGGACGGAGACGCTTGGCACGGGTTTCGGTGGTCTGGATGCGCTTGTGCGTGAACAGCTGCGCGGCCATCTGACCCATGATCATCCGCTCGTGTACGGGACCGGCTCCAATACGGGGGCCCTTAGTTGGCTTAGGCATTCGTAGATCTCTTTCTCAAATACGTGTTTCCGCGTGACGCGGTTTAGATGTACTCGCCGCTGTCTTCGCCGGCGCCGTAGAAGTGGGTGCCCTCGAAACCAGGCACGCTGTCCTTGAGCGACAGTCCCATGCTGGTCAGCTTGTCACGAACCTCGTCAACCGACTTCTGTCCGAAGTTGCGGATGTTCATGAGCTGCGATTCGCTCAGGGCTACCAGCTGCGAAACAGTGGTGATGCCTTCGCGCATCAGGCAGTTGTACGAGCGAACCGACAGGTCGAGGTCGTTGATGCTCATCGAGAGTTCCTCGTTGATGACCTGCTCGACCGGAGCCGGGCCGATCTCAATACCCTCGGCTTCAACGTTCAGCTCGCGTGCGAGACCGAACAGTTCAACCAGCGTGCCACCGGCCGATGCAACTGCATCACGTGGTGCCATCGAAGGCTTGGTTTCGACGTCTACGACCAGGCGGTCGAAGTCAGTACGCTCACCGGCACGAGTTGCCTCAACGCGGTAGGTGACCTTCAGTACTGGCGAGTAGATCGAGTCAACCGGAATCTGACCCGTTTCCGAGTAGGTGTTGCGGTTCTGCTGTGCCGAAACGTAGCCACGGCCACGTTCGATGGTCAGTTCGAGCTCGAACTTTGCGTCGTCGTTGAGCGTCGCGATAACCATGTCTGGGTTGTGGATCTCGACACCAGCAGGAGCCGAAATGTCGGCAGCGGTGACTTCACCAGCACCGGTCTTGCGCAGGTACGCAGTGATCGGCTCATCGTGCTCGCTGGACACAACCAGCTGCTTGATGTTCAGGATGATTTCGGTGACGTCTTCCTTCACACCAGCGATGGTGGTGAATTCGTGCTGCACACCGTCAAGACGGATGCTCGTCACGGCAGCGCCGGGGATCGAGCTCAGCAGCGTACGACGAAGCGAGTTACCCAGTGTGTAGCCAAATCCTGGCTCCAGTGGCTCGATCACGAAGCGTGAACGGTACTCTGAGACGTTTTCCTCGGTAAGGGTGGGGCGCTGTGCAATAAGCACTGTGTGGTTCCTTTCGGCTAAGCGTCCGCTATATGACGCCTGGCGTGATCGTGAGTTTGATACTCACGCGAGGTATGTGGTTGTGCGAAAGACAGGCGATCCCGACTCGGTCGGGAAGGTCGCCCACGTTCAATATGACCGGGGCGACCTGGGAGGCATTAGACGCGACGACGCTTCGGTGGACGTGCACCGTTGTGAGCCTGTGGCGTCACATCGGTGATCGAACCAACTTCGAGGCCTGCAGCCTGAAGCGAACGGATTGCGGTTTCGCGACCCGAGCCCGGTCCCTTAACGAAAACGTCGACCTTCTTCATGCCGTGTTCCTGTGCCTGACGTGCAGCAGCCTCAGCAGCAAGCTGAGCGGCAAACGGGGTCGACTTACGCGAGCCCTTGTAGCCAACACCACCCGACGATGCCCAGCTAATAACTGCGCCCGTGGTGTCGGTGATCGAAACGATCGTGTTGTTGAACGTCGACTTAATGTGGGCCTGGCCCACTGCCACGTTCTTGTTGCTCTTGCGGCGCGGCTTGCGCGCTGCGGTCTTTGGGGTTGCCAATTCTTCTCTCCTACGAAACTTGGTTCACTCGCAGCCGGATGAGGGCGCGGTTACTTCTTCTTACCGGCGACGGTGCGCTTCGGGCCCTTGCGGGTACGAGCGTTGGTCTTGGTGCGCTGACCGTGAACAGGCAGACCACGACGGTGACGGAGACCCTGGTAGCTACCGATTTCAACCTTGCGGCGAATGTCGGCGGCAACCTCACGGCGGAGGTCACCTTCTACCTGGTAGGTGCCTTCAATGTGGTCGCGAAGGGCAACGAGCTGCTCGTCGGTGAGGTCCTTCACGCGGGTGTTTCCATCCACGCCAGTCGATTCGAGCGACTTGAGTGCGCGGGTGCGGCCGATGCCGTAGATGTAGGTGAGTGCAACCTCCACGCGCTTTTCGCGTGGGAGGTCAACGCCTGCGAGACGTGCCATTGGAGTGTGCTCCTAGATGGTTGAGGTGTGGTGCAGCGGCTGGGCTCCAGCCTCGAGTCCGAAGGTGTCCCCACCCGTGGTGGTTCTTACCGCTGCGATTTCAGTTTTGAGTTGTTGTAGTTGCCGTATCCGGCGACTACTAGCCCTGGCGCTGCTTGTGGCGCGGGTTGTCGCAGATGATCATTACGCGACCGTGGCGGCGAATAACGCGGCACTTGTCGCACATCTTCTTAACCGAAGGCTTGACCTTCATAGTTGTCTTCTTTCTTACGCTGGCCTCGTGCCGACACGGAAGTGTGCCGGCCGTTCCTTATCCGGCCGTGGAAACGCTGCGAGAGCGGTGGGCTACTTGTAGCGGTAGACGATTCGTCCGCGCGTGAGGTCGTAGGGGCTGAGCTCTACGATGACTCGGTCTTCAGGAAGGATGCGAATGTAGTGCTGTCGCATCTTTCCGGAAATGTGCGCGAGGACCTTGTGCCCGTTCGAAAGCTCAACGCGGAACATTGCGTTAGGCAATGCTTCAACTACCGAACCTTCGATTTCGATGACGCCGTCTTTTTTCGCCATAGCCTCACTGTCACTAGCTTGATTGTTCCCACATGCCGGTCATGCGGAATGGTGCGATTGCCGAGGACACATGAGCGCCCTTCACACAGATCGACCCTCAACTATAGGCAGCTTGACAAACGAAACGCAAGTGGTTTAGGGCGAAATATGCAAGTTATCGGCGTGTCTGCAACGTCGACGCGTTACGCGCCCAAAATGCCGAGCTGTGCAGCCTGTGCTGATTCATCCTGAAGCTCGGCGACGGATGCGTCGATTCGCTGTCGCAGCGCCGGTGCAAGTTCAAGACCGGTCACGACCGACCACTCGCCATCGCGCGCGATCGCAGGTACGCCTGCGATGCATCCTTCTGGAATGCCGTACTCCCCCTGCGAAGGACGCGCGATCGTCACCCAGTCACCTTCGCGAGTGCCGAGCGCCCAGTCGCGCATGTGGTCAATGGCCGCGCTGGCCGCACTGGCCGCCGAGGATGCACCGCGCGCGTCGATGATCGCAGCGCCGCGGGTGGCAACGGTGCGTACGAACTCGCCGTCGAGCCAAGCTTCGTCGGCAATCGCGTCGCGAACCGACTTGGTGCCGATCTGACCGTGAGCAACATCGGGCACTTGTGTGTTCGAGTGGTTACCCCAAACGTGGATGCGCGAAACCTCGCCGGCACTGACACCAGCACGCTGCGCCAGCTGCGCGACCGCACGGTTGTGGTCAAGGCGCATGAGGGCGTGGAATCGCTCGCCCGGAACATCCGGTGCCGCGGCACGCAGAATTGCCGCGTTGGTGTTCGCCGGGTTGCCAACGACGAGCGCGCGGATGTCGTCCGCAGCGTTTTCGGCGATTGCCTTGCCTTGCTCGTTGAAGATGGCACCGTTGGCGGCGAGCAGGTCACTGCGGTCCATACCCGCCTTGCGTGGCATCGCGCCGACGAGTAGCGCCATGTTGGCACCGTCGAATGCCGCGGTAGCGTCATCGGTCACGACAACATCGCGCAACAGCGGGAACGCACCGTCGAGCAGTTCCATCGCCGTGCCTTCGGCTGCGCGAACGGCCTGCGGGATTTCGAGCATCCGCAATTCAACGGGGGTGTCAGCACCGAGCATGCCACCGGATGCGATGCGGAACGCGAGTGCGTAGCCAATGTTTCCGGCCGCGCCGGTGATGGTAATGCGTACTGGTGCGTTCACGGGTTCCTCGCTTTTGTCGGCGTGAGCTGCGCGGCATTAGGTGACGTCCTGCGGCAGCACTTCAGTCACCAAACCTACTGAGCAAACATGACCGGATCCTTGTAATTCGCACCTCTCCCACATGCTCTGGGGAACATGGCCTGGAGATCACTCACGATCGCCGTGCTGGCTTACGGCTGCACCGGCACGATACCGAACGGCGCGAGCCCGGCGGCACCACCATCGTGGGCCGTGGTTACCCAGATTCCGTCTTTGTGACGGATAACGGTGTGCTCCCAGTGCGCCGTGGGAGTGCCATCAACCGCGCGCACCGACCATTCATCGTCGTCGATGCCGACGTCGGGGCTGCCACCTGTGAGCATCGGTTCGATGCAGATCGCCAGGCCGGCCTTAACAACGGGGCCGCGGCGACGAACGCGGTAGTTAAACACGGTAGGTTCTTCGTGCATATTGCGGCCGATGCCGTGGCCGGTGAAGTTCTCGAGGTTGCCGAGCGGCCCCGGCTGCTCGTCAATGGCGTCTTCGATCGCACCGCCGATGTCGTTCATGTGGCGCGCAGTAGCGACGGCGGCGATGCCGTGCCACATGACTTCGCGGGTGGCGTTCGAAACGCGGTGGGCCTCGCGAACCCAGACATCACTGTGGGCGGTACCGGATGCATCCGAATCGTCGCCGGGGACGATAAAGGTGCGTGCCGAGTCACCGTTCCAACCGTTCAGCTGCGCACCGCAGTCAATCGACACGATGTCGCCGGGCTGCAGTGGGGTTTCATTGGGGATGCCGTGGACCACGACGTCGTTGACCGACGCGCAGACGGTGTGGTGGTAGCCGTCGACGAGCTGGAAGTTTGGCTCTCCCCCGGCTTCGCGGATGACGCGTTCGGCGATGGCATCGAGTTCGAGCGTGGAGATTCCCGGCCGGATGGCCGCTTCGACCGCGTCGAGGGCCTGTGCGGTAAGGATGCCCGCGGGCACCATCATGCGGAGTTCATCGGGAGTCTTGTAAATCGAACGCATGCTACGAGCCTACGCCCTACCGGGATGCGCGTGTCGTAGCGGATGCGTACGGATGCACTTACCGTCGCAAGCTCCGAACTACGCCAGAAATCACAACGATTCACCCCGGCGAGCCTTGCTTGCAAGAACTGACAAAACGTGAGGTCGAAATTGGATTATCTACACAAATTGCCAAATAAATGAACGTGGATCAGTTGATGCATCCGCAAATATTGGTTAGGTTACCGTTCGTCCTGCTTCAATTTACGGCCGCAATGACGCGGCCAGAAATGGTTCAACGATGATGAGTACGACAAATTCCGCTTCCCCACATTCGCCGCCTGCTCAGGAGCAGGGTGAGTTCAAGCGCAGCCTGGGTATGTGGGCAACCCTTACCCTCGGTGTCGGCGCCATGGTCGGCTTCGGCTGGGTCACCCTCGTTGGTGGCTGGATTGACAGCGCCGGTTCGTTCGGTGCCGCCGGCGCATTCTTGATCGGTGGCTTCATGATGGCCATCGTTGCCCTCGTGTACTCCGAGCTGGTCGCGGCCATGCCCAAGGCCGGTGGCGAGCACAACTACATTATGCGTGGCCTCGGCCCACGCTGGTCGTTCATCGGTTCATGGGCGATCACCGGTGGTTACGCCACGGTTGTCGCGTTCGAGGCGGTGGCGCTGCCGACCGCAATCAACCACGTCTTCTCCCTTGACCACATCAAGCTGTGGGAGATTTCGGGCTCCGAGGTGTTCCTTGACTGGGCACTCGTCGGTTCGCTCGTGGCCATCATCATTACGATCATCAACATCGTCGGCGTCAAGATCGCCGGTAGCTTCCAGATGTTCGTTGTGATCTTCCTCTTCGCGATCGGTGCGCTGCAGCTGTTTGGTGCCGCCACCAACGGCGACCCCGCAATGATGGAGCCGCTGTTCAAGGATGGCTCGACCGGATTCTTCGCTGTTCTCGTAGTCGTACCGTTCATGTTCGTCGGCTTCGACGTCATCCCGCAGGCCGCCGAGGAAGTCGACCTGCCGCCGCGCACCACCGGCCGGCTCTCGTTCATCTCGGTGATCGTGGCCGCGTTCTGGTACATCATGATCGTGCTCACCGTGTCGGTGGCACTGCCAGAAAGCGCTATTGCCGAGTCGACCCTGCCTGCTGCTGACGCTATGGCTGCACTGTTCAACAGCAACGTCTTCGGCAACATCATGGTCGCCGCCGGTATCGCCGGTATCGTCACCTCGTGGAACTCGCTGCAGATGGGCGCATCCCGCCTGCTGTACTCGCTCGCACACGCAGGCATGCTGCCGGCATGGCTGGGCAAGCTCCACCCACGCTTCGGCACGCCAGTGAACGCACTGCTCGTGCTCGGTGGTATCGCCACGATCGCGCCGTTCTTCGGCAAGTCGGCACTGACCTGGATCGTGGACTCGGGTTCGCCAATGATCGTGCTCGCCTACCTGCTGGTTTCGATCTCGTTCGTGATCCTGCGTAAGCGCGAGCCGAACATGGACCGCCCGCTGCGCATCGGTGGTAGCGGCAACTTCGGTGTCGTGATCGGTGTCCTTTCGGCCATCATCACCGCGTTCCTCGTAACCCTGTACATGCCAGGTATGCCCGCTGCGCTCACCGTAGAGCCATGGATCATCTTCGGCCTGTGGTGGCTGGTAGGTATGGTCTTCTTCCTGCGGATCCCCGGCGGAATCAAGCCTGGGCCTACGGCCGAAGACGAACTGCTGAAGGTCGTCAACGCACGCAAGTCGCAGCAGCTGCAGCGATAGCAGCACGCGACGCACGTCAGTAACCGGCGGGGCGGGGTGAATACATCCCGCCCTGCCGGTTTCGCTTACGATGGCCAACACACGCCAGCGCGACACAGACACAGACACAGACACAGACACAGACACAGACACAGACAAGGGAGCCGAATGGACGTGGCAAACCGGGCCCTGCAACCGAGCCATCCTGCGACCGAGCCGATTACGCTCGCTCCAGCATCAGGTGCACTCGGCGCGTCGGTGTTCGCTTCACTCCCACCGTTCGACCGAGCAGAAGCGATCGCGTCCCGACTCCGGTCATCGATTCGGGTTGGCCTGCTGCAAGAAGGAACGCGCCTGCCGAGCGAGTATGAGATGGCCGAATCGTTCTCGGTTTCGCCCGCCACACTGCGGGATGCGCTGGCAACGCTGCGGGAGGAGGGTCTCGTCGAGACTCGTCGTGGCCGAAATGGTGGCACATTCGTTGTCGCGGTCCCGGAAACTGCCCGCAGCGTACTCATCCAACATTTGAGTTCCTACAGCGTTGTCGACCTGCGCGACCTCGGCGACACCCACATCGCGTTGGCCACCGCCAGCGCGCGACTCGCTGCCGACCGCGCCGTCTCCACCGATATCTCACGGCTGCGTCAACTCGTCAAGGTATTTCGCACCGCAGCGGATGCGGCTGATCGGGCCCGAGCAGATAGCCGGTTCTGGCTTGAGCTCGCCGTGGTCGCCCAATCCAAGCGAATCCTTGCCCTGGAGATTGAGCTTCAGCTCGAATTCGCTGGGCTGCTGTGGGCTCCGTTCCACCGCGAACGAAGCCACACCGAAGCCGCATCCCAAATGACCCAATTGGTTGATGCTCTTGAACAACCGGACGCCGAACGCGCCGTCGCCATTACCTCGGCTCGCCTGCGTGCCGATACGTATTACCTCATTGACACCAAGCTGACACTCTCGATCAACGACGATCAGGAAGGTTAGGACATGCCATCTGTAAGTACCGCCCAAGACCTCGGACCGGCCATCGCGGCCGAGTTGGACCAAATTCACGCCGAGCTCGCCACGAGTGCTGCAGCGCTCAGCACGCTGCTCAAGATTGACGAGGCAGGACAAATTCAAGCGATCTCGGACGAGACGCAAGACCTTATTTTTACCCGCGCCCGGGCGCTAATGACCGAACTACCACTCGTCCACGGTTCAGGCGTCATTTTGGACATCGACCGAGCAGAACTCCCCACGCAATCGATCATGTGGCAGATCCGCGATGGTGAGGACTTTGCGACCTACAACTTCTCGTTTGAAGGTAGCGGTCCGGAATACTACGACTTCAAACAGCAGCCCTGGTACGCGATGCCGGTTTCGACCAAACAGCCAAACACCTTCGGCCCGTACTTTGATTACACCGGCGTTGATGAATTCATCGTCACGCTTACGTCACCTTACTACGATGCAACCGGCTTGGTTGCGCTGGCCGGAGCAGACGTAACGGTTGATGCGTTGCAGCAGTGGTTTACCCAGGCGACACGAGGGCTTCCCGGCACCTTCGTGCTTGCACACCCCGAGGGCCGCATATTGTGCGCAAACTCCGCGAGATTCTTGCCGGGGACAAAGATTGATTCGAGTTCCGGCCTCATTGCCAAGCCGCTACCAACGATGCAGCCGACGTTTACACTCTGGCGGGCACCCTAGACAACACGTCCGAGTGCCCGCCAAGCGGTCCGGCCCCGTAAACACTGACGGTGTTCAACCTAGCGACCGGTGAGTGGTGCCTCAGATTTGCGGAGCAGCGCGATCCCCCAGCCACCTGAGACATCATGCCGCTCGCAGGGCGCGCTTAGCCCGGGCTTGCGAGACGAATGCATTGAACATCGCCAACCGGTCGGCAGCCGCACCGTCGTCATCCTCCGGATGCCATTGCACACCCACGATCCAGGTGTTGTCGATACGTTCAACCGCTTCAATAACACCGTCGTCCGCGCGTGCGGCAATTTGCAGGCCCACACCGGGCACGGCGACGGCCTGGTGATGCCCACTTCGGACGGTCAGACGCTCACGTGCAAACACCTCGTGTACGCGTGTGCCCGCAACCAGGGAAATTTCCTCATCATGGAACATTCCGGTCCCATCCGTCACGCGATGGAGATCAGCCGGCTCGAGGTCCGGAATGAGCGTCCCACCGCACGCGACATTGAGCAACTGTGAACTGCGACAAATCGCCAGCATGACTTGATCCTGCGAGATCGCAGTTCGCAACATGCGGAGCTGTCGCTCGTCGCTACGCGGATCTTTCCCGTACTCGTTGGCGACCGGGCCATCGTAACCGTACAGTGCGCCATCGACGTCGCCGCCGCCGAGCATACAAACACCATCGGCTTGAGCGATCGCCTCGTAGTTCGGTGTTGCATCGTCAGTCACGTCAACCAATGAGACAGTCGCTCCCAGACTGCGCAATGTCTCGACCGTCACGGTAGTGAAACGCTTGATGAGCTCATACGTCTCCCAGTTCTGGTCGCTCAGGTTGAGTTGCGCAACAACGGCGATATGCACGTCACCATCTGCCACGGCCGACTGCATGACTTCTTCCTTGGTAAGCAGCGGCGGCGGCGGCGTCTTGTTCGGGACTACCGCGCTGCCACTTTCGCGAGCGCGCATCCGCTCACGTGCCTCGGCAACAATCCAGTCAAAGCACCGCTGATCGACTTCCAGTTCGTGCGCCCGGTCTTCGGGGTGCCACTGAACGGCAAGGATGCGTTTGCTCGCGTCCTCGAGCGCCTCGACCGCGCCGTCAGGCGCGACGCCGGTTACCGTCAGACCGCCGCCGATGCGGCCTACGGCCTGGTGGTGGTAGCTCGAGACCTGGATGCGCACGAGGTCGTTACCCTGCGCATCCGTTTCACGAGTGCCCAGGTCGCCGAGCACTCGTGCCGCGAGCGAATCGGCGGCAAGGGTGACGTCGTGAACAGTACCCACATGACCAAGGTCCGGCGTTTGCCAGTGCTGCACCATGTCACCGCCGCGCTCGACGTTCCACAGCTGCATGCCGCGGCAGATTAGCAAGGCCGGCAGCCCGAGTTCTTCCGCTTGTCGGATGGCGCGTGCGTCCGCATCGTCTTGGCCGGCGAAGTCGGTCCCGGCGTAGGTCTCGTCGGCGGCCTGCCCATAACGTGCCGGGTCGATATCCGATCCGCCGGGCAAAACCAATCCATCAACGTGATGCCAGATTGTGGCACCAGCATTCGGCGCAATGATCACTGGTTCTCCACCGGCACGAACCACGGCGTCGATGACGGCGCTCGCGACGACGGCTCCAGAAAACCTCAGGCCGTTAACCTTTGCCGACTGCATCGCGGGGACCGCAATAATTGGCCGCCGCGCTCCCTCGTGCTGTGTCATGATGGTCGCCCCTTTCTCAAAGCTTCCGCTGGATACGGCAGGTCAGGCATCCAGCGCCCCCAAACTTCTTGCAGTTCACCGCTGTCGATGACGTCCGCGAGCGCTGCATCCAGTTGTGCGAGTAACTCGGGGTTCGTTTTCGCGACCCCAATTCCCCACGGGTTCTCGGTTGGGGCGGTGAACGCAATGTCGAACTCAGGTTCGTCGCCAAGCGGCACCGTCACGACGTCGTCATCAACCATTGCGTCGACGCTGCCGTCGCGAACGGCCGCAATCATGTCGCCGAACACATCATCGGATGCGCCGAACGGTACGACTTGGACTCCGGGGAACGTTTCAGCGAGCCGCATATTTGCGCTGGCTTCGATCGCCGCTACCCGGTATCCGGCGAGGTCCTCCGGGGAACGCGCCGGGTCACCGGCGCGCACGAGTACGGATTCGTTGAACACGGCATATGGGCGAGTGAACGCTACCTGCTCCTGCCGCGATGGGATGATGCCCTGTCCGCACCAAACCGCATCCGCATCCCCGCGCTGGACTGCTGGAATCATGTCTTCCCACGGCAGGATGACCCACTCGATGTCGCGCCCGAGCTTGGCCGCGACCAGAGCGGCGGCTTCGGGCTCATACCCGGGCCGCGTGGCCCCGCCGTCCGGGCTCAGCCCGAACAGCGGTTCCGCCGCCGAATCAATACATGCAAGTCGGAGGCTTTCCATTACGGAATCGCCTGCCAGTACTGGTTGAACTCCCACTCAGTGACCGCGCCGCAGTAGCGCGCCCACTCATCCGACTTCATGTCGAGGTAAACCTGACGCAGGTCGTCTGGCAGGTATGCCTGAATGAATTCATCCTCACGGAACGACTCGATTGCCTCACCGAGCGACATGGGCAGGGTTTCGCCTTCGCTACCGGGTGCCGGCGGTTCAATTTGGTTGCCGATACCGTCGGCCATTGCTGCGGTGAGCAGGGCATGCGAGAGGTAAGGGTTGACCGACGAGTCAGGCACACGAACTTCGGCACGACCAATGGCCGAGATACGGACCATCGAACCGCGGTCGTCCAGGCCCCAGTTTGCGCGGGCGGGTGCGAACTGACCCGGGTCCCAGAATCGCTTGTACGAGTTGACGGTGCTCGCCATCACGAGCATCATGCCGCGCGCATGCTTGAGGATGCCGCCGATCGCCCAACGTCCGAGCTGCGACATGTGCAGGGTCGTTTCGCCCGGTGTGATGAACGAGTTATTGCCTTCGTTGTCCCAGAGCGAGAGGTTGTGATGGCAGCCGTTACCCATCGAACCGAGGTACGGCTTGGGCATGAACGAGGCTTCGACGCCAAACTCGCGAGCAACCTGTGAGCACACCTGTCGGTAGGTAACCAGTCGGTCGGCAGTGCGTTCGATGTCGTCGAACTGCCAGTTGAGTTCAATCTGGCCCTGGTCTTCGTAGTCACCTTCGATCATGTCGAAGTCGAGTGCCGAGCAGTACTCTTCGAGTCGCTTGTAGATCGGTCGCATGACTTCAAGGTTTTCAACTTGGTATGCAGGGCTGTGCCCCGGGATGAGCGTGGGCTTGATCGACTCGCCAGCCCAGACCATCTCGGGTTCGGTGCCCGACTTCATGGTCAGTTTGAAGATGTCCTTCATGAGTTGGTGCGTGCGCTGCATGTTCGCGCGCGAGTCGATCGCGTTCGGGCGGCCACCAACGGTTGGCAGGTGCTCAGGCTCGTACGCAGCGCAGAAGATGCGACCAACCTCGTTGTCCCAGGGCAGCTGCTGGAAAGTTTCGGGCTGAGGCAAGCCGACGAACTCTTTCGCTTCGACGCCACCACCGATGAGGTTGCCGAAGATGTCCGATTGCAAGTCACTCAGCGCCGTGCGGTGAAAGCTGATGCCCTTTTCAAGGTTGCGAACCACGTGCTTCGCCGGCACCATTTTCGCGACCGTGCGTGCCCCAAGCGTGGGCAGCATGTAATAGAGGTACTTGACGCCCGAACGCTCGATCTTCTCGGTAATTTCGGCGACCGTGTCATCCGACAGGTTGGCTTCCTTGTGGCGGTTAAGCGCACCATTGTCGTGCAGCGCCGAGTCGACTCGGTCTCGGTAAATCTCCGACAGGTTGCCGCCGAGTTCAATCGCTGCAGTCTGCAGCTTCTCGATGTGGGGCTCTCGCTCCGTCGTGGTTGGGGTAGCGAACGTAGTCATGGTGTTACTCCTCGTTGAGTGTTCGGTTGAAATCGTGTTGGATTCGCGCGGTTAGCGAACGTGGTTCCGGGTCTTAGCGTTTGGTGAAGCGCACCGGCAGGTTCTCGGGGCCGGTGTTTCCGGAGTCCGGCAACCAGGTGGCGTTACCGATCTGGAGGTCGGTGATGCGGGTCGCGAGCGCAGGTAGGGCCGCCATCATGTCCGACCGGGCAACAAACTGCCCGATGCAGTTGTGAACGCCACCACCGAAGGCGAAGTTTGGCGCACGCTCCGCGTCGAGATCGATCTGTTCAGCGTCGATGAATGCTTCGGGGTCGGTACCCGAAATCATCGTGAACATGTGCACGGTCGTGCCCTGCTCAATCGTGAGCCCCTTGTATTCAAAGGTTTCCGCCGCTTCGCGGGTCACCCAACGGGTTGTTGGATTCAACCGCAGCATTTCTTCCACAGCATTCTTGGCATACTTCTCGGGTTCTGCCGCGAGCTTTTCCCACTGTTCCGGCTGCTTTGAGAACGACTGCATCGCGAGCCCGAGCTGGTTGCGGGTCGTATCCATGCCACCAAAAATAAGCAGCACCACGAGATTCTGAAGCTCCGCATCCGTGAGCTTGTCACCGTCGCGGTTCTCGCTTACGAGTCGCGTCAAGAAGTCATCCTTTGGATTCTCTTGACGGTCTCGGATGAGCGCCGCGCCATATTCCTGCAACTCCGTCAGCGCAGCGTCGATGCTCTCCTGTTCTTCCTTGAAGGTCACGCCGAGCGCCGCCCCGATCTTCGACCCGAGGTCGTTAATCTTCACCCAATCGGCTTCGTCGATACCAAGCAGGATGCACAGCACTCGGGTGGCAAACGGGGCCGCGAACTCGTTGACGAATTCAACTTCGCCGCGGTCGATCCAGTTGTCAATGAGTTCGTTCGCGAGCTCATCAAATCGTCCCGCGAGCTTCTTGATCTTGCGTGGCGAAAACGCGGGGTTGGTGAGTCGACGGATGCGGTCGTGATCGGCGCCTTCAAGCACCAGCAGGTTCTCCTTCCACCAGTCATGGAATGGACCGCTATGTACGCCGTTGTGTTCGGGCCACTGCGCGGAGCCCTGAATGAAGTGGGTGCTCTTCATGAGCGCCGCATTGTCTTCGTAGGACAGGATCGCAAGACCGTAGTTCGTCTCGGCATACCAGTTGGCATCGCGAGCTGCTCGAACGGCTTCCGAGTCCATGGCGAACTCAGGGTCGGCGATATTGAGGTACGGGACGGTCAAGGTTGACATTGGTCGCTCCTTTGCGATGGTCATTACTTGGTGATGCGGTTCTGGGCGGATTTCCGCGGCCGGTGTGGGTAGAGGTTTGGGTTACCGCCATCGAGTCGAATGGCCAGGTCCACGACCTCTTCGGACTGAGCGATGGGCTCTGCGTAGCGGAGGTCGATTACGCCGGTGTGTGCGTCTCCGGTGGGGCCGCCGCCGCGCAGGTGCGGCTTGGCGGTGAAGAGGTACAACAGACCAGCCACGAGCACGATGCCACTCACAATCGCTACGATCCACGCCTGGTACCACGGCACATCCGGGACCGGAACGATCAGGGTGTACATCGCGAAGCACTGGTAGCCCAACGCTAGGATGCTCACGACCCAACCGAGGCCACCCATGGTGAATTGACCGCGCGGCTGCCAGCCCTTGGCACGGGCGCGAATCGACGCGACCACGACCGAAGCGAAAGCCATGTAGATGCCGAAAGCAGCAAACGAAAGGATCGCCATCAGCGCATCTGCACTCAGCAGCGAGAGCACGACGAACGCTGCGGGAAGGATGCCGGCGAGCACCAGTGCGTACGGAGGTACTGCACGCTCGCGGTTGAACTTGCCCAAGAGCGTCGATCCCGGAAGCTGCTTGTCGCGACCCATCGAGTACATCAGGCGGGATGCGGCCGCCTGCAGCGAGATCGTGCAGCTCAGGTACGAAACGAGCACGATGGCGAGCACAATCTTGAACCCAACCGGCCCGAATGCCTCAACGAATACCGCACCAACCGGGTCGGTTGCCGTGCCGTCCATCACCGCTGCAAAGTCCGGCACCGACAGGATGAGGCCGAGCGCGATGAACATCGAAGCAATACCTCCGATGTAGATCGTCATGCGCATCGCCTTGGGGATCACACGGCTTGGGTCTTGCACCTCTTCGGCAACGTCACCGTTGGCTTCGAAGCCGTAGTACAGGTAAATACCGAAGATTGCCGAGGCGATGAAGGCACCGATGAACGGTGTCGATTCCTGAAGCTCAGCCGGACGGAAGTCGGTGAACAGCACGCTGAGGTCGTGCTTGCGGGTGGCGATAAACAGCCAGATGCCGATGCACACAGTGGCGACGATCTCCAGCACGAACCCGACGAAGGCGACTTTGGCCAAGAACTTGGTGCCGCCGAAGTTGGTGAGTGTGGCCAGGAGCAAAATGGCGAGTGCGAGCATGACATTTGCCATTGGCGTCATCTCAATGTCAAAGAGCGCGCCCAAGAATGGCCCGGCACCGTAGGCAACGGACGCGATCGTGGCAGTGATCGCAATCGCGTAGATCCAGCCAGAGATCCAGCCCCATTTCGGGCCCCACAGTCGGCGGTTCCACGGGTAGATGCCACCAGCAATCGGGTACTGCGAGACGACTTCACCGAAGACGCACGCGACGAGTAGCTGGCCGACACCGGCGACCACGAGCATCCAGAATGCCGGTGGCCCCGCAATCGCGAGCGATACGGCGATCGTGGTGTACACACCAACGACCGGCGAGAGGTAGGTAAAACCAAGCGCCAGGTTCCCCCAGAACCCCATGTCGCGCTTGAACTCGCTGGCCTGTTCTTCCTGGCCGACGTTGCGGTGTGGTTCGGGTTCGAGATGAGCGTGGGATGCGGCGGCTGCAGAAACCTGTGCATCTGCACGTTTAAGGTCTTGTGATTGCATGTTGATGCTACCTGCTTTCGTACGGCTCCATTGCCTGAGAATGCGAGATCGTCGTTGATCTACTGCGGGTATACGACAGGCCGCCAACTGGCTCCCTATCGGTGACCGAAACATTACATACACTTTTGCCTGTTTTCAAGAATTGCAGAAAATCAACACCTTGAACCCTCGCGATACGCGAAGACTCGGGCAACACGCCGCAATACCATCGCGGCACCTCAGTTTGGCAGCACACTGAAACACCCAGTGCAGGCTTGCACTTCAAGCAACTAAAGCTACACTGGCGTTGGTTTTACGATCTCGCCGGCGAACGACCGGCGGTCAATGCCAACGTCACTCCCCCACACAGGGCGACCCACGAGTGACGGCTCAGCAACGGTGTTGCGGAGCAA
Source organism: [Zimmermannella] bifida NBRC 103089 (assembly GCF_001570925.1). GTDB lineage: Bacteria > Actinomycetota > Actinomycetes > Actinomycetales > Microbacteriaceae > Gulosibacter > Gulosibacter bifidus. The sequence goes on along the minus strand of NZ_BCSP01000003.1, from coordinate 54,040 downwards.
GACGCGGGACGCAACGACGCGCCCCTGACGCAAAGGAGCTAACTATGACCATCCGCATCATTTTCGGGACCGAAAGTGGCAATGCCGAGCTCATTGCATCCGACATCGAAGACCAGCTCAGCGCTGATCACGAGGTCGAAGTTGAAGACCTCGCGGAAATCGATGTCAACGACTTCTCGGCAGACGACGTTCACCTAGTGATCTGTTCCACCCATGGCGAGGGCGACCTCCCGTACAGTGCTCAGCCATTCGTGGCCGCACTCAACGAGGCAACACCCGACCTTACGGGGATCCACTACGCCATGTTTGGTCTTGGCGACAGCACCTACAAGAACTACAGCCGTGGCAGCGAACGGGTGGATGAAGCACTCACGGATTGCGGCGCCAAGCGCGTTGGTGACTATGGTCGCCACGATGCGGCTTCATCACAGGACCCTTCTGAGCTGGGGATTGCCTGGGCCGAGCAAACTCTCGCCGCATGGCCAGTGGCATCAGCGGTGTAAGGCGTGGTCGAAATGACTTCACCATCCTCCCCCACGATTGCCGTGGTCGGCTCCGGCCCATCGGGCTGTTACTCAGCTCAGGCGATCCTGAAGCGAATTCCGGATGCACAAATCACGGTGTTTGACCGCCTCCCGGTTCCGTTTGGCCTCGTTCGGTTCGGTGTCGCAGCTGACCACCAGGGCACCAAGGGCGTCACGCGACAGTTCGCGCGTCTATTTGAAAAGCAGGGCGTACGGTTCGTTGGCAATGTCGGCATCGGTGCTGACATTGAATTCCAGCAGCTGCGCGAGGCCTTTGACGCCGTTGTCATTGCGACAGGTCTGCATGTTGACCGTGAGCTTGGGATTCCTGGCGAGGTCCTTCCCGGCGTCGCGGGGGCCGGACGCATCACGCGGTTGCTGAACAGCCACCCCGATGAATCCCCCGAGTCATATCGGGCCTTGGGACAGCGCGTCGCCGTAGTGGGTCAGGGCAATGTCGCAATCGACTTGCTCCGGCTGCTCACGAAGACCCCCGAGGAGCTTGACGCGTCCGACATCAATGACGCCGGCCATCAAGCGCTTAGCCGAGGCATGAATGAACTGCATTCGGTCGGACGCAGTGGTGTCGAAGACGCGAAGTTCGACAACTCGATGCTGCACGAGCTCATTGGCATCGAAGGTGTCCGCCACGTCATGCACTTCGCTTCGCCCGAGCATAAACCCGTCTCCGGTTCGGAGCGCGCCGAACTGATCGATCAGTTGACCACACCGCAGAGCGCGGAGCGCGGCGAAGTGCACTGGTGGTTCGGCTACTCTCCCGTCGCCATTGGCGGTGATCAAGCCGTGTCCTCACTCACATTGCAGAACCTGGCGACTGAAAATCGGGAACAGATCAATGTCGATGGCGTGATTACCGCCATCGGTTTCACTGGTGACACGATCACGGAAATCGATGACGGGGCCAAGGAGACCGGCCGAGTAAACAGGGGCCTTTACGTAGCGGGCTGGGCACGTCGTGGTCCACGCGGCACGATCGCCGCACAACGTACAGATGCCAAAGCGCTCGCTGAGATCATTGCGGAAGACATCGAGCAAATCGTTGCAGCGTCCGATAATCGTCCAGCTGGTTGGGATGCGGTAGCCCCACTCCTCACGAACGCCACAGACTACGCCGGATGGCAGCGCATCGACGAACTTGAGCGAGCAGCAGCAAACCCCGGTCGCGTGCGACAGAAGCTTCATACGCTCGGCGAATTGCTGCAAGTAGCCAGTTCGTAGAAGAAACTATCTCCAAAGTGGTGCGCTCCAGGAGAGTTCGAGGTGCTGAGCACCCCTGACTGCTGGATATTGCACCACTTTGGAGATCACCGGACCAGCAGACAACAAGAAAGCCGCCCCGGCTCACGCCGGGGCGGCTTTCACGTGTGCCAGACCTAATGCATACGACCCTGATCCTGGTCCCGTTCCTGGTGCGGGTACAGGTTCGGCTTACCGCCGCCCATACGCACGGCCAGGTCCACGATCTCCTCCGACTGCGCAATCGGCTCTGCGTAACGCAGGTCGACAACACCGGTGCGCGCATCCTCTGCGATACCGCTACCACGCAGGTACGGCTTCGAGACGAACAGGTACGCAACACCGATCAGTACCACGATCGCGCTGACGCAAAGCACGATGTACTCCTGGAAGAAGTTTTCGGCACCTTCGACCGGCTGGGCGATAACGACCATGGCGAACACCTGGTACAGGATGGCCGCAATCGAGACGACCCAACCGAATGTGCCCATGCTGAAGTGGCCCTTCGGCTTCCAGCCCTTGGCGCGCGCACGGATCGATGCGATGACGACCGATGAGAACGCGAGGTAGATGCCGAACGAAGCGAACGAGAGAATCGCGATCAGTGCATCCGGACTCAGCAGCGAGATCACAACGAATACGCCAGGCAGCACCGCGGCCACCAGCAGCGCGTACGGAGGCACAGCACGGTCGCGGTTGAACTTGCCGAGCAGGTGCGAGGCCGGAAGCTGCTGGTCACGGCCCATCGAGTACATGAGACGCGATGCAGCAGCCTGCAGCGAAATCACGCAGCTCAGGAACGACACCAGCACGATTGCAATGACGACCTTGAAACCACCAGTACCGAACGCCTCAACGAGGATCTCGCCTACCGGGTCGGTGGCGGTGCCGTTAATGACCGCAACGTAGTCGGGCACCGACAGGATGAGGCCAAGCGCGAGGAACATCGACGAGATACCACCGATGTAGATGGTCATACGCATTGCGCGTGGGATCACGCGGCTCGGGTCGCGCACCTCTTCGGCAACGTCACCGTTGGCTTCGAAACCGTAGAAGAGGAAGATACCGAACAGCGCCGACGCCAGGAACGCCGCCATGAACGGCGTCGCTTCCTGCATTTCAGCCGGACGGAAGTCGGTAAACAGCACGCTCAGGTCGTGCTTGCTGGTCTTGATGAACAGCCACAAACCGATCACGACCGTGGCGATAATTTCGAGCACGAAGCCGATAAACGCCACATTGGCGAGCAGCTTGGTACCGCCAAAATTCGTCAGCGTCGCAAATGCGAGGATGGCCAGCGCCAGCATCACATTGGCTTGGTCGTTCATTTCGATGTCGAAGAGCGCACCGAGGAACGGACCGGCACCGAACGCGACCGACGCGATCGTGGCGTTAATGGCTACGGCGTAGATCCATCCCGACATCCAACCCCACTTGGCGCCCCAAAGACGGCGGTTCCATGGGTAGATACCGCCAGCGATCGGGTACTGCGAGACGACTTCACCGAAGACGCACGCAACCAGCAACTGCCCCAGACCCGCAACTGCGAGCATCCAGAATGCTGGCGGGCCCGAGATACCCATGGCCAGGCCAAAGGTCGTGTACACACCCACAACGGGCGAAAGATAGGTGAATCCCAGCGCCAGGTTGCCCCAGAATCCCATGTCTCGCTTGAACTCGCTCTCGGCATGCGTCGCCGGAGCATCGACAGTCACGCCCGCGGACTGGGCGTATTGGCTTGTAAGTTGTTCCTGCATTTCCTTACCTGTTCATTCGTGGCGTCATTGCCAGTGAGCTTCATTGCTACAGGTGTTGGAACGTCAGTGCGCGTTCAGTCTTTGTCCACACTGACGAATCAACTGGCTACGATCATGCCCTATTTCTCGGCCAAATGTGAACCCTATTCAATTATTTCTTCGCAGGATGCACCCGGTACGGCAAAACTTCAGCACACGGCAACCCGACGGTTACGTCCCGGCCACTACACCCCACGGTCGTCGGCTCGCTCCCACGCGCCCACCGCCCCACCCGGAAACGCCAAAAACGGGGCCAACCCGAAAGTTGGCCCCGCTGGTACCGCAAACACTTATGCGGCAATGCCTGTGCGTTAGGCAGCCGGCACGAAACCTGCGGCGGCAAGTCCGTCAAGAATACGCTGTGCGACTTCCTCAACGGTGCCCATGCCATCAACCTTCACGAGCGCGTCGCGCGCAGCGTAGATGTCGAGGATCGGCGCGGTCTGTTCGCGGTAGACGTGCTGACGGTGACGAATCACCTCTTCGGTGTCGTCAACGCGACCCTGCTCTTGCGCGCGCTTCAGCAGACGCGTGACTACTGCATCCTCGTCAGTCACCAATTCGATGACGACGTCGAGCTTTGCGCCCTCGGATGCGAGCAGCTCGGTCAGGAAGTCGACCTGGCCGGCGGTGCGTGGGTAGCCGTCAAGCAGGAAGCCGTTAGCGGCGTCAGCCTGACCGAGACGGTCCTGAATGAGCTCGTTGGTCAACGAGTCAGGAACGAGCTGTCCCTGTTCGGTGATGGCCTGAACCTTTTTGCCAAGTTCAGTGCCGTTCTTGATGTTCGCGCGGAAGATGTCACCGGTCGAGATAGCGGGCACATCGAACGCAGCAGCGAGCGCTCCGGCCTGAGTTCCCTTACCGGCGCCTGGTGCGCCAACGATAAGCATGCGAATGGTCATCGGAGAAGTCCTTCGTAGTTTCGCTGCTGCAGCTGCGCATCGATCTGCTTGACGGTCTCAAGACCGACACCAACCAGAATCAGAATCGAAGCACCACCGAACGGGAAGTTCTGGTTGGCGCCAACGAAGGCCAGCGCGAACAGTGGCAGCAGCGCGATGATGCCCAGGTAGATCGAACCCGGGAACGTAATGCGGTTCAAGACATAGGTGAGGTAGTCAGCAGTTGGCTGGCCGGCACGGATACCGGGCACAAATCCACCCTGCTTGCGCATGTTCTCTGCAACCTCATCCGGGTTGAACGCGATGTACACGTAGAAGTAGGCGAAACCAATGATGAGCAGGAAGTACGCCACCATGTACGGCCACGAGTCACCGCTCACGAAGTTGTTCTGCAACCAGACAACCCATTCCGGTGGCATGCTGCCGTCGCTAGGCGTGTTGAACTGTGCGATCAGCATCGGAAGCATCAGCAGCGACGAGGCGAAGATAACTGGAATAACACCAGCCTGGTTCACCTTGATCGGGATGTAGGTCGACTGGCCGCCGTACGCACGGCGTCCGATCATACGGCGCGCGTACTGAACGGGGATACGGCGCTGCGACTGCTCAACAAATACAACGGCGACAAGCACAAAGAATGCGAGCAACAGGATCAGACCGAAGGTCAACCCACCACCGGCGCCGTTGACGAGCGACCACATTGCCTGCGGGAAGCTCGCGCAGATTGAGGTGAAGATGAGCAGCGACATACCGTTACCGACACCGCGTTCGGTGATGAGCTCACCGAACCACATGATGACGGCGGTACCTGCAGTAAGCGCCGCGATCATGATGATCATGCGGATGACGTTGGTCGTGATATCACCCGGCGTCGTTTCGGGCACGAGGTTCAGCACCTGGTTACAGGCAGGGTTGGCGTTCATGCCGAACAGCCCGCCGGTGCGAGCCACGGTCAGCAAGGTGGTCGACTGCAGCACAGCAAGTGCGATGGTGAGGTATCGCGTGTACTGAGTCAACTTGGCTTGACCGGTCTGCCCCTCCTTGTAGAGGGTCTCGAAGTGTGGCACGACGACGCGCAGCAGCTGCACGATGATCGACGCCGTGATGTACGGCATGATGCCGAGGGCGAAGATCGACAGCTGCATCAACGCACCACCCGAGAACATGTTCATCATGTTGAACAGGTTGGTTTGTCCGTCAGCGCCCATGCCCGAGACACAGGTCTGAACGTTGCCATAGTTCACGTGCGGAGCCGGAACAGTGGTGCCGAAACGGTAGATGGCAATCATTCCAAGCGTGAACAGAATCTTCCGACGGAGGTCGGGAGTCTTGAACACCCGGGCGATGGCACTAAACACGCGTGCTGCCTGCTTTCATTGGTGGATAAACAAGAAACGGGGCCGGAATCACCGGCCCCGTCACTTGGGAATTACTTAATGGAGCCGCCTGCGTCGACGATCTTCTGCTCCGCGGAGCTCGAGACCTTGTCGACAGCAACATTCAGCTTAACGGTAAGTTCACCAGTTCCGAGAACCTTTACAAGTTCGTTCTTGCGAACGAGGCCCTTGTTTACGAGTTCTTCAACGGTGACGTCGCCGCCATTCGGGAAGGCCTCTTCAAGCTGGTACAGGTTGACAACCTGGTATTCCTTACGGAATGGGTTCTTGAAGCCGCGCAGCTTAGGCGTACGCATGTGCTGCGGCATCTGGCCACCCTCGAATCCGAGACGCACGGTGGTACGTGCCTTCGAACCCTTGGTACCGCGACCAGCGGTCTTACCCTTGGATGCTTCACCGCGACCCTTACGGATGCGGCTCTTCTTTGCGCCCGGAGCAGGACGAAGATCGTGCAGCTTGGTTACGCCGCCTTCTTCGCGCTCAGTAGCGTTCTCGTTGTTTGCCATTATTCGTTGATCTCCTCAACCTTAACCAGGTGAGCAACCGCACGTACGTAGCCGCGAAGCTGCGCGTTGTCTTCACGAACAACCGAGTCGCCAATGCGCTTGAGGCCAAGCGAGCGAAGGGTGTCGCGCTGGTTCTGCTTTTCGCTGATGATCGACTTGATCTGAGTGATCTTTACGTTCGCCATTACGAACCAACCTTTGCAGCCTTAGCGGCCTGTTCTGCTGCGCGAGCCTGGTCACGGCGGATGCGCTCGGGCACGACGTGCTCGAAGTCAAGGCCACGACGTGCAGCAACTGCGCGCGGCTCTTCGAGCTGCTTGAGTGCTTCCACGGTCGCGTGAACGATGTTGATGGTGTTGGACGAACCGAGCGACTTGCTCAGGACGTCGTGCACGCCAGCGCATTCAAGCACGGCACGCACCGGACCACCGGCAATAACACCGGTACCCTCGGCAGCGGGGCGCAGCAGAACTACACCGGCGCTTGCCTCACCCTGTACGGGGTGCGGGATGGTCTTGAGGACGCGAGGAACGCGGAAGAAGTTCTTCTTAGCTTCTTCAACACCCTTCGAGATCGCCAGCGGAACTTCACGGGCCTTGCCGTAGCCAACGCCAACGAGGCCGTTACCGTCACCGACAACAACCAGAGCGGTGAAGCTGAAGCGACGACCACCCTTAACAACCTTCGAAACGCGGTTGATGGTTACAACGCGCTCGAGGAACTCGTTGCCCTTGTCTTCCTGGCGGTCGCGACGGCCACCACGCTGCTGGCGGTCACGCTGACCACCGCGGCGCTCACGGCCATCTTCGCGGGTGTTTGACTCGCTCGATGCAGCGGTCTCAACGGGAGTGTCCGACATGTTCTCGGGCACGGTAGTGTTTTCGCTCACAGGTTCAGCCCTGCCTCTCGTGCTGCTTCGGCGATGGCCGCAACGCGACCTGCGTACTTGTTACCGCCACGGTCGAAAACAACTTCCTCAACGCCGGCGGCCTTGGCGCGCTCGGCGACGAGTTCGCCAACGCGACGAGCCTTAGCGGTCTTGTCACCTTCGAACGTGCGCAGTTCCGCTTCCATGGTCGACGCCGATGCGAGGGTGTGACCCTGGCTGTCGTCGATGACCTGAACGAACACGTGGCGTGCCGAACGGGTTACGGACAGGCGCGGCCGTGCAGCCGTGCCAACGATCTTCTTGCGGAGCCGTGCGTGGCGACGACCACGGGCTGCCTGCTTGCTCTGCTGAGCCATGGTTACTTACCAGCCTTTCCGGCCTTGCGGCGAACGTGTTCACCCGCATAGCGAATGCCCTTGCCCTTGTAAGGCTCTGGCGGACGAATCTTACGGATCTTGGCGGCAGTTTCACCGACAAGCTGCTTGTCAATACCGGTGATGGTTACCTTGTTCTGGCCTTCAACCGCGAAGGTGATGCCAGCCGGAGCTTCAACGTTGACCGGGTGCGAGAAGCCGAGAGCGAATTCGAGGTTCGAGCCCTTTGCTACCACGCGGTAACCGGTACCGACAACCTCGAGTTCCTTCTGGTAACCCTTGGTGACACCGATGATGTTGTTGAAGATGAGGGTACGGATGAGGCCGTGCAGCGAACGCGATTCGCGCTCGTCGTTCGGGCGCGAAACGGTTACAGTACCGTCTTCGACCTTGACCTCGATCGGGCTTGGGATCTCGAGCGAGAGTTCGCCCTTCGAGCCCTTAACGACTACTTCCGAGCCGTCGACCTTGATGTCGACGCCTGCGGGGATCTCAATTGGGAGACGTCCAATACGCGACATTATTGATCACCATACGTAGGCGAGGACTTCCCCACCCACGCCCTTCTGGTCGGCCTCGCGGTCCGTAAGGATGCCCGAGGAAGTGGACAGGATGGCGATGCCGAGGCCACCGAGAACGGTGGGCAGCTCGGTCGACTTTGCGTATACACGCAGACCGGGCTTCGAGACGCGCTTGATGCCCGAGAGGGCTGGACGACGGTCCTGGCCGAACTTAAGCGAGATGTTGAGGGTCTCACCAACGCGTGCCGATTCAACGGCCCAGTCAGCGATGTAGCCCTCGCGCTTGAGGATGTCGGCGATGCTCTTCTTGAGCTTCGAGCTCGGCATTGCGACAGAGTCGTGATGCGCGTTGCTCGCGTTGCGCAGACGCGTGAGCATGTCTGCTACGGGGTCGGTCATAGTCATGACGCGATATTTCCTTTCCTGGTTTCGACGTCCCGTACACGGGGCGCCGACCTGTGGTGGTTGGAGGCCACCGGCGGTTGCCGGTGGCCTTCAGTCATTGGCTACTTGCCAAGTCCTGCTTCGAATGGGAAGCCCAGTGCGCGCAGAAGTGCGCGGCCCTGTTCATCCGATTCTGCGGTAGTAACCACGGTGATGTCCATACCGCGGGTACGGTCAATCTTATCCGGGTCGATCTCGTGGAACATAACCTGTTCGGTCAAACCGAAGGTGTAGTTGCCCTTGCCGTCGAACTGCTTGTCCGAGAGACCGCGGAAGTCGCGGATACGGGGCAGTGCGAGCGACAGCAGACGGTCAAGGAATTCCCACATGCGGTCGCCACGAAGCGTGACGTGCGCGCCGATGGCCTGACCCTCACGGAGCTTGAACTGTGCGATCGACTTGCGTGCGCGGGTGACCTTTGGCTTCTGGCCGGTGATCTTGGTGAGGTCAGCAATTGCGCCCTCGATTACCTTGCCATCGCGTGCGGCTTCACCGACACCCATGTTGACAACGATCTTGACCAGACCAGGTACCTGGTTGATGTTGGTCAGACCGAGGTCTTCCTGGAGCTTCGCCTTGATGTCATCGCGGTACGAAACCTTGAGGCGGGGCTGGATTTTGCCAGTTCCCTCTGCAGTGTTAGTCATCTGCTACTCGGCTTCCTTCTTGGTTGCGCTCTTCTTGGCGCTGGTCTTCTTAGCGGTGGTCTTCTTAGCCTCGCGACGCGAGTCCTTGAAAACGCGGGTGCGTACCGTCTTGGTTACGCCATCCTTCTCGACCTGCTCTTCCTTGACACCGGTACGGGCAGGCGCACCAGTTTCAGGGTTAACGAGCATGACGTTCGAGACGTGGATGGGAGCTTCGACAGTTTCGATGCCGCCGGTCTGGGTACCACGCTGGGTCTGGCCAACGCGGGTGTGCTTCTTCACGAAGTTGACACCCTCAACGATGACGCGGTCCTGTGCGGTCAGTACTTCGAGTACCTTGCCCTGCTTGCCGCGGTCGCCGCCGCGGTCCTGCGAGGTGCCGGTGATGACCTCAACGAGGTCGCCCTTGCGAATCTTCGCCATGGTTACAGCACCTCCGGAGCAAGCGAAATAATCTTCATGAACTTCTTGTCGCGCAGCTCACGGCCGATTGGGCCGAAGATACGCGTACCGCGAGGCTCGCCATCGCTCTTGAGAATCACAGCTGCGTTCTCGTCGAACGAAATGTACGAACCGTCAACACGGCGGGTCGGCTTCTTGGTGCGAACGATGACGGCCTTTACGACGTCACCCTTCTTCACGTTGCCACCGGGGATTGCGTCCTTGACGGTCGCAACGATGACATCGCCCAGGCCGGCGTAACGACGACCCGATCCACCGAGTACGCGAATGGTGAGCAACTCCTTGGCGCCGCTGTTGTCTGCGACGCGGAGTCGGGATTCCTGCTGAATCATTTAGTCAGTCTCCTTGGCTGTTTAGGCAAGTGGCCCTAGGCCTACTTGGCCTTCTCGAGGATCTCGACCAGACGCCAGCGCTTAGTAGCGCTGAGGGGACGGGTCTCGGCAATGAGCACGAGGTCACCGATCACGGCAGTGTTCTGCTCGTCGTGAACCTTAACCTTGTGCGAACGGCGCATCACCTTGCCATACAGCGGGTGCTTTACGCGGTCCTCAACGATGACGGTGATGGTCTTATCCATCTTGTCGCTCGTTACGTAGCCACGGCGGGTCTTGCGGTAGTTACGCTGCGCGTCATCCACCGCGGCCTCAGCCGCCTTCGGGGTGGTTTCAGCCATTAGTTGCTCTCCTCATTCTGCGCGGCGGCGTCAGCCTTCTTGCCGCGAGTCTTCTTCGCCGGCTTCTCGGCCGGTTCGGGAGTGGCTCGAATGCCGAGCTCGCGCTCACGGATAACGGTGTAGATGCGTGCGATGTCGCGCTTTACAGCACGGATGCGTCCGCGTTCTTCACCCTGACCGGTAGCGGCCTGGAAGCGCAGGTTGAACAGCTCTTCCTTTGCCTTCTTCAGCTCGTCTGCGAGACGGCCGTTCTCCATAGTGTCGAGCTCGTTAATGGCGAGCTCCTTGGATCCAATCGCCATAGTGCTTACTCGCCTTCCTCGCGGGCAATGATGCGTGCCTTGAGCGGCAGCTTGTGGATAGCGCGGGTGAGCGCCTCGCGTGCGAGCTGCTCATCAACACCGCCGACCTCGAAAAGTACGCGGCCTGGCTTGACGTTGGCTACCCAGAACTCGGGTGAACCCTTACCGGAACCCATTCGGACTTCGGCAGGCTTCTTGGTCAGGGGACGGTCTGGGTAAATGTTGATCCAGACCTTACCGCCACGCTTGATGTGGCGGGTCATGGCAATACGTGCAGCTTCAATCTGGCGGTTGGTTACGTAAGCCGGGCTCAGGGCCTGGATTCCGTACTCACCGAACGACACCTTGGTGCCACCAGTTGCCTGGCCGCTACGGCCGGGACGGTGCTGCTTGCGGTACTTGACTCGACGTGGAATAAGCATGTGTTACGCCTCCGCTCCCGCGTTAACCTGCGCGTTGTTGTTACGGCGGTTACGACGCGGACGGTCTCCGCGCGAATCGCGCGACGACTTCTGGTTGGCCTGCTCGCGAGCAAGCTCCTGGTTGGTCAGGTCACCCTTGTAGATCCACACCTTGACACCGATGCGACCGTAAGTGGTCTTTGCTTCGTAGAAGCCGTAGTCGATGTTGGCACGGAGGGTGTGCAGGGGCACACGGCCCTCGCGGTAGAACTCCGAACGGCTCATTTCTGCACCGCCGAGACGGCCCGAAACCTGGATACGAATACCCTTGGCACCGGCGCGCTGAGCGCTCTGCAGACCCTTACGCATGGCGCGACGGAATGCGACGCGGCCTGCGAGCTGTTCTGCAATGCCCTGAGCAACGAGCTGAGCTTCCTGGTCGGGGTTCTTCACCTCGAGGATGTTCAGCTGGATCTGCTTACCGGTGAGCTTCTCGAGCTCGCCACGGATGCGCTCTGCTTCTGCACCGCGACGTCCAATCACGATGCCCGGACGGGCGGTGTGAATGTCAACGCGAACGCGGTCGCGGGTGCGCTCGATAGCGATGTATGCGATACCGGCGCGGTCAAGCTGCTCAGTGAGGTGCTTGCGGATGCGAATGTCTTCATTCACGTAGTCCGCGTAGCGCTGACCAGGCTTGGTCGAATCGGCGTACCAGCGCGAGCGGTGATCAGTAGTGATACCGAGGCGGAAGCCGTATGGATTGATCTTCTGGCCCATTACTTTGCCGCCTTCTCTTCGTCGGTCTCAGGGGTCGAGACAATGACAGTGATGTGGCTGGTGCGCTTGTTGATACGACCTGCGCGACCCTGTGCGCGCGGACGGAAGCGCTTGAGGGTTACACCCTCATCCACGAACGCGGTGCTCACGAAGAGGTCGCGCTCGTCGAGGTACTCGTTGGCATTGTCTGCCTTGACTCGTGCGTTGGCGATGGCCGAAGCCACAACCTTGTACACGGGGTCCGAAGCACCCTGGGGTGCAAACTTCAGAATGGCGAGCGCTTCAAGCGCCTGCTTACCGCGGATCAGGTTGACGACGCGGCGAGCCTTCTGAGGGGTAACGCGGATGTGTCGCGCGCGGGCGATCGACTCCACCATAATTTCCTCCTTCACGCCCCCGCGTTAGCGGCGGCGACCCTTCTTGTCGTCCTTCACGTGACCGCGGAAGGTACGGGTCGGCGCGAATTCGCCGAGCTTGTGTCCCACCATCGTCTCGGTGACAAATACGGGAATGTGCTTGCGACCGTCGTGTACTGCGATGGTGTGACCGAGCATGTCGGGCACAATCATCGAGCGACGCGACCAGGTCTTGATGACGTTCTTGGTCCCGGCTTCGTTCTGCTTAAGCACCTTTTGCAGCAGGTGCTCGTCGACGAAGGGGCCCTTTTTCAGACTGCGAGGCATCTTCTTGAACTCCTACTACTTGCGCTTCTTACCAGTCGGACGGCGGCGAACAATGAGCTTGTCCGATGCCTTCCCGGGCTTGCGGGTACGGCCTTCTGGCTTACCCCATGGGCTAACCGGGTGGCGACCACCCGAGGTGCGACCCTCACCACCACCGTGTGGGTGGTCAACAGGGTTCATGACAACACCACGAACGGTTGGGCGAACGCCCTTCCAGCGCTTACGGCCGGCCTTACCGAGGTCGATGTTTGCCTGTTCAGCGTTACCAACTTCACCTACGGTTGCGCGGCAGCGTGCATCCACGTTGCGAACTTCACCAGAAGGAAGACGGAGCTGAGCGTACGGGCCGTCCTTAGCAACAAGACGGATCGAAGCGCCAGCCGAACGGCCGAGCTTTGCACCGCCGCCAGGGCGCAGCTCTACTGCGTGGACAACGGTACCCGTAGGGATGTTGCGCAGCGGCAGGTTGTTACCCGGCTTGATGTCAGCGTTTGGACCCGACTCGACGATGTCGCCCTGCTTGAGCTTGTTCGGCGCGATGATGTAGCGCTTCGAGCCGTCGAAGAAGTGCAGCAGTGCGATGCGTGCGGTGCGGTTGGGGTCGTACTCGATGTGTGCGACGCGGGCGTCAATGCCGTCCTTGTCGTTACGAGTGAAGTCGATCACACGGTACTGGCGCTTGTGGCCACCACCAATGTGACGAGTCGTGATGCGGCCCTGGTTGTTACGTCCACCAGTCTTAGGCAGCGGACGCAGCAGCGACTTCTCTGGGGTCGAGCGGGTGATCTCGGCAAAGTCCGAGCTCGAGCCAGCGCGACGACCAGGGGTCGTGGGCTTGAATTTACGAATAGCCATAGTTGTTCGTCGTCCTCCGCTTAGCCGGCGTTCGAGAAGATGTCGATGGTGCCGGACTTCAGGGTCACGATGGCGCGCTTGGTGTCCTTGCGCTTGCCCATGCCGAAACGGGTCCGGCGGGTCTTGCCCTGACGGTTAAGGGTGTTGATGCGAGCAACCTGAACATCGAAGATGCGCTCGATAGCGATCTTGATCTCAGTCTTGGTCGCACGGGGGTCCACCTCGAAGGTGTACTTGCCCTGGTCGATCAGTCCGTAGCTCTTTTCCGAGATGACCGGACGGATGACAATGTCACGCGGGTCCTTGAAAATGTCGCTCATGACTACTGCTCCTTGCCAGTCTTAGCTGCGACGAAGCCGTCGAACGCGGTCTTCAGGAAGACAACGTCGTCTGCGACGAGTACGTCGTATGCGTTGAGCTGGTCAGCTTCGAGAACGTGTGCACGCTCGATGTTGCGGACCGACTTGCGAGTGATGGTGTCTTCACGGTCAACCACTACCAGTACGTTGCGGCCTTCGGCTGCGGTACGGAAAGCGGTGAGTGCTGCGCTGGTCGAAGGAACTTCGCCGGCAACGAGCTCGGTGAACACGTGAATACGGCCGCTACGGGCGCGGTCCGATAGCGACTGAACGAGGGCAGCAGCCACCATCTTCTTAGGGGTGCGCTGCGAGTAGTCGCGAGGAGTCGGGCCGTGAACGATGCCACCGCCGCGGTGCTGCGGCATGCGGATCGAACCCTGACGGGCGTTACCCGTACCCTTCTGCTTGAACGGCTTGCGGCCAGCGCCCGAGCGCTCGCCACGGTTCTTGGTCTTGTGGGTTCCCTGGCGGGCAGCTGCCTGCTGGGCCACAACAACCTGGTGAACGAGTGGGATGTTCATGTCGACGTCGAAGAGCTCAGCTGGGAGCTCTACCGAACCGGACTTCTTGCCGGTGGCGTCGAGAACGTCAATCGTGTTGGCAGCCATTTGGCTAGGCCCCCTTCACTGCGTTGCGGACGAATACGAGGCGTCCCTTAGGACCAGGAACTGCGCCCTTGACGAGCAGCAGGCCGCGCTCAACGTCAATGCCGTGGAGCTTGAGGTTCTGCACGGTCACGCGGTCGTGACCCATACGTCCTGCCATGCGGGTTCCCTTGAATACACGACCAGGGGTAGCCGAAGCACCGATCGAACCAGGCTTACGGTGGTTCTTGTGCTGACCGTGCGATGCGCCAACACCCTTGAAGTTGTGGCGCTTCATGGTTCCAGCGAAACCCTTACCCTTCGAGGTGCCAACGACGTCAACGAGCTGTCCAGCTTCGAAGATGTCAACGTTGAGCTCCTGGCCCACCTCGTAGTCCGAAGCGTCCGCGGTGCGGATTTCGGTGAGGTTACGGCGAGGGGTAACACCAGCGGCCTTGAAGTGGCCAGCTGCGGGCTTGTTCACCTTGCGAGGTGCGATTGCACCCGAGGCGATCTGGATGGCGTCGTAGCCGTTCGATTCCTGAGTCAGGATCTGGGTTACGACGTTTGGGCTCACCTGAATAACGGTGAGCGGAACGAGACGGTTGTCGGCGTCCCACTGCTGGGTCATTCCCAGCTTGGTGCCGAGCAGCCCCTTAAACGTCTTGGTAGCGGTTGCCATTGGTTCCTCTAGAGCTTGATCTCGATGTTGACATCGGCCGGAAGGTCGAGGCGCATGAGCGAGTCGACAGCCTTCGGTGTCGGGTCGACAATGTCGATCAGGCGCTTGTGGGTGCGCTTCTCAAACTGCTCGCGGCTGTCCTTGTACTTGTGTGGCGAACGGATAACCGTCACCACGTTCTTCTCCGTCGGCAGCGGGACGGGCCCGATGACGGACGCACCGGCGCGTGTGACCGTGTCAACAATCTTGCGCGCGGAGTTGTCGATGACCTCGTGGTCATACGACTTCAGTCGGATGCGGATCTTCTGTCCCGCCATTTCCTACTCCTAATTCGTTCGGGCCGTTAGGCCTCAAAATGCGTACTCAACCTGCGAGCGGTTGACGCGCACCACTGTGTATCTGTCAATTGCACCTGCCCGGAACGCGAACGTTCAGGCGGATGTTCGGCAGAGAACCTGCGGTTACCCGCATGAGCCCTCCTAAACCGGAGCCGTGCTCTGCTACCGGAGGACGCACCTGCCGCCGAATGAAATCGGGCGGTGAGTCACAATCGCGGTAGTGATCCGAGCGCATGCGCGAACGCACGCCCGGAATGTCGAACTGAACCAGTTTAGACCGAAGTTCGACATTCATGCAACCCGGGCGTGTCGCATTTTCTGGTGGATGCGCACAGTACGTGACCCGGCGCATCCATCAGTAGAAACTGTGCCCATTTTCACGCAAAGGAGGGGCAGCCACTGGCCGCCCCTCCCCTACGATGTGTTGTCTCGCTAGCCCTCGACGAGTTCGCTGAGACGACCTTCTTCACGAAGCTTGATGTACGAATCCACCGCGGTGTTCAACGCGAGCGAGATCGTGCCGTAGGGGCTAACCAGCCAGCCGCCGTCTTCTTCTTTGACGACGAGTCCGATTTGGTCGAGCCCCAGCGCCCGCGCCTGCGGGATATCACTGATGCAGCTCTTCGAAGTATTTCCGCTCGAGTAGTAGCCCGTGTACTCGGTAGTCATGCAGTCGTCGTTGTACGTGACGGTCGAGTAATTGGTTTCCACTCGGAGGTTGTCCGGACGAATCACGGTTGCGCCGTCGCGTTCCTCGGACTTGAACCCTCCACTGAGATCAAACTTGGCGTCGAGACCAGAACCACTGTTGCTGGGCTGACTCGAACGGAATAGCTCAAGCAGTAGGCGTTCTGGACCAGTGAGGGTGGCACTGATCTCTTCGACCTTGCCCGTCGACATACCGGCACTGTAGGCCTCGAGAAACTGCATCCCGGCTTCTTCTGGAGACGCTGCCGGCGTTGCACCCGGGTCCTGAATATCGGTGTCGAGTTCTGCCCCCATGGCGGTCATCATCTGCGTGGTCCAGCTGAGCATCGGGCTCACGTACCACTGGCCGTCCTCTTCGACCGCCGCAAACGTAACTTCACCATCTGAAGTCAGGTCTTTTTCGATCGGGAACTCACTGCCCATGTCGTCGACCATCTCGTCGGCAGTGCGCTGCGCCGAATCGGCGGCTTCGGACTCACTTTGGCCCATGATGAGGTTGGCGTCGTAGGCGACGCCAACAACGATGTCACGCACCGCGTCCTTAAACCGCGCTTCATCGCCGTCCACGACGAGGGTGCCGTCGGTGATGGTCACGAACTGCACGACACCTTCACCCCCTGTGGGCGCAAGTTCGAGCCCTTCGATCTTGACGTCGACCGCGTCCTGCAGCGCGGCAAGGGACTCGGACAGGTTGGGCACTTTGTCTGAGTTCGTGCGCGCCATGGCCAGCTTCTCGAACGGCTTGACCAGGATCTCAGCTTCGGACGGCGCCATGTGGTTTCCGACTTCCATGAAGTCAAGCGAGGCGCTGGCGGTGAGGAAGTTCTCAACCGCAGCCTCAGGGCTCTCCGCGCCGCCCTTCTTGCCGAACAGTGCGAAGCCACCCCAGATCAGACCACCAATCAACAGCAGCGGCAAGATAATTGCCAGGGTGATCAGCAGCGGATTCCGCTTCTTCTTCGGCGGGGTTCCGGGCTGCTGCCCATAGGGCGCTTGCCCATAGCTTGGCTGACCGTAGGTGCCCTGCCCGTATGGCGTTTCACCGTTAGCTGCCTGGCCGTAGTCAGGCTGGCCGACAGGAATCTCATTTGCCGGGGCTTGACCGTAGGCGTTGGAGCCTGCGCCATGCATACCGTTCGAGGCAGCAACGAACGCACCCTGCCCCTCGACTGGCGTACCCTGCCCGGCATTGGGCTGGCCATACGCTTGTTGCCCATAGGTGCCTTGGCTGTACACATTTGCGTCGAAACCGGGCTGCGGCATTGCCGCACCACCGCTGTTCTCGACATTTGGCAGCGGTGGCATCCCCTGTTGATTGTTCATCGCGTCCTCGATTCCTCGTCAACGGTCACAGGTCGACCGTGCCAGAGCTCGAGAGCCGCGTCCGATCGATCGCCGTTATTCGACCATATCTGCGCGATCACGCCAACGAGATATCCACAGGCAAATCTCGCTCGCTCGGATGACACAAATACCGCTAATCGTCGGTGAAACGCCCCTCATCGACGGTGATTTCCCGCGCCGAGAGCGATGGCTCGCGAGCTTCGCCGTCTGACTCAGCTGCTTCGAGCTCCGCCAAACGGTCCGGGTCATCAAGCTCCGCATTGTCACTAGCAAGGTGACGGCCACCGGTCTTGCCACCCAGCCAAACATAGCCACCCGCCACGAGCAGTGTCGCGCCGCCGTAAACTACCCACCACGGGAATCCGGGGATCTCGACCGGCGCTGGAACCGGGTCTTTCGGGGCTTCGACCGTCGGTATTCGCTCCCCCGTCACGATCAGCCGCTGGCTGTTGATTCCGATTGGCATGCAGGTTACGAGGGTGAGCAAGTCGCGGTTCGGGTCCGGCGCGATTTCGTCCGCGTCTTCGGGGTTGATCAGGCGGGTCTCGAACACTCGGTAGGTGTAGCGTTCGCCATATACCTCCACGTGAATGAGGTCACCCTCCTTGACGCGGTCGAGGAACGTGAACAGCACCGCATCCGCCAACCCTGAGTGTGCCGTGAGCGTGGATCGAGTGCCGACCCCGCCAACGGGCAGGGCGGTTCCGAACAGGTGCCCCACACCCTGCTTGAGTGTGGCATCGGTGGTGCCGTGGTAGACGGGCAGGTCAACCTCGATAGACGGGATCTTGACGCGTGCCATCACACCCGAAGGCACGCCCTCGAGGGTTGCCAGGTAGCGCTGATAGGCATCGCTGTCGATGCCGGCGACGCCTTGCGTGAAGGGGTCAAATGCCGCGCCTGCGTTGAGGTCCTTGTTGTACTGGTGCGCGTCGGCGAGCGCCTTGTCGCGCAGCTCTGGCGGAATTTCGTCGAGCTGCGTCGCATAGTTGTCGATCAGCCCAGACTGTTCTACCTGCTTGTAGTAGCGGGCCGTCATTGGGTACAGCGCGATCGCAGCGCCGGTGATCAGCAGCAGGGCAACGACGAGTCGTGTGCTGAGCGGAATCCCAGGTGGTGGCGTGTGCAGGCTGCGCAGTTTGAGATTCATCGGCGGCGACCTCGCAGGAACAGCGTGATCGCGAGCACGAGAACACCAGCTACCAGCACGATGCCGGCGTAGTAGAACACCTGCGCGGTGATTCCGTATTGCGCTTCACGATCGACAATCTCCGGCGTTGGTGCAGGTGTCGCGGTTTCGGCCGTGGCCGATGCCGCACCGAACGACATGGCGAGCACGGTCGCGAGCACGAGCGTGACCAGCACGGTCACCGCGCGTTGCAGCCACAGCCGGGCGGATGCATCCGGTCTCGTGGTGTGGGAGTGCAGGTTCGCCATGATGGTTGCTCGCTTTCTTACCCGCGGGGGTGCGTTTCGGCGCTGGGTTCACAGCGCTCATAGATGAGTCTGGCAACAAACGCGGGGCATGTCATTGCGACATACCCCGCGTTCGTGTTGTGGTGCGTCCTAGCACGGGGCTAGGGATGCAGCCAGTTCAGTTAAGCGCGTGCGCGACGCTGGTTGCGCATGGCAACGCCGACGGCGAGTGCTACGAGCGCAAGGCCACCGCCGATGAACAGCATGGTTCCGGTCGCACCGGTGAGCGGAAGGTTCGGTCCGTCCTGCTCATCGTTGGTAACGGTAACTTCGAGCGGAGCAACCGTGGTGTTACCCGCGGTCACGTTAACTTCGCGAACCGTCTCGTCAAGGACGTAACCAGCAGGTGCCTTGGTTTCCTTGAAGTAGTAGGTGCGAGCGGTGCCGTCTGCGTTCAGGTTGAGCCCGCCGATGATGACGGTACCGTCGGCAGCCGTGGTGAAGGTGTTCTGACCGTTGATCGAGATCGGGTTGTTGCCTGCGGTAGCGTCTTCCGCGGTAGCGAATACCTGGAACTCTGCTCCTTCAAGCACCTTGGTGTCGGTGTCCTGGTCTACCTTGAGGATCGAGAACGAACCCCAGTAGTCCTTCGACTCTTCCGAAGGCATTTCGGTGTCAGTGTTACCGGTACCGATGTTGGTGATCTGCTTAACCGTGTTGGTGATCACACCGTCGCCAATGTCGCCAACGACCTTGGTGTTGATCTTGAAGGTGAGCTGCTTGCCACCGTTAGCGCCCTGAACCTTTGCAAGGCCCGAATCGGTCAGCGTTACAACGACGGTCTCGCCACCGGTGCCCGCAGCAGTTGGGGTGACGGTGTAATCAGCAGCGTCGAGCGCAACACCGTTGTACATGACTTCGGTGACGCTTTCGAAGGCGAGACGGGCATCCAGCTTGTCGCTGTACGAAACCTTGTTGATGGTTTCGTACGTGTTTTCGCCAGTCTTCGGCGCCATAGGCACGAGCGAGTCAACGTCCCAGGTAACAATGTCGCCCTGGCCAAAGGTCTTGGCGTCTTGTTCGGCGTTGATGGTCTTTTCAACCTGAGAAACCGAGTTCTTTGGGTAAGCGTGGACGTCGTAGTTCCACTCGTCTGCGTCGGTGTTCATTGGCAGGACAACCAGGAACGGCGCCGCCTTCGACACGATACCGAGGTCGGCCGGAGCGTTCATCTCGGTTACGAGGTAAACACCGAGCGGCAGGCCCGTAAAGGCAATGCTGCCGTCAGCAGCGGTTGCTTTGGTCTGGGCGGCGAAGCTGCTGTCGATCGCGACGCTGCCAGGCGTCTGCTCCGAAAGGGTATCCCAAGCCTTGGGGTCCTGGAGGTTGATCGTAGTCTTCTCGATCTTGAACTCAACGCCCTCGAGCGGCTTGTTGTCCTCAGGGAGGTTGGTGACAGGAGTACCGTCGTTCGGCGTATTTGCAGCTGGTTCGGTGTGCTTGTGCACGGTGATCGAACCGGTCTTTGTGAAGTCAATGTTGCCGGGGGTGGCAGCGTTGGCTGCGGCGGCACCACCAAGCACGGCGGCTGCAGCAAGTGCAACCGTTCCGGCAAGGGCGGCGACGCGCTTACCAAACACACTGAGTCGTGTATTCATGGCGTTTCTCTTTTCTTTAGCTCAGGTTCAAATGCTCGATGGTGAGTATTCGTGGTGCGCGGATGCGCGTGGGTTACTAGTGGTGGCTAGCCCAGCAGTGGGCCAGTGGGTTTGCGCCGGAGCACATACCAGGCAGCCAGTGCCAAGATTCCCAACGCGCTTCCTGCACCGAATATCGGCAACATGCCGGTGAGTCCACCGGTTAGCGGAAGTGCTGGAGCACCCGGACTGGTGTTGACGTAGCGGATTGTCCAGTGCTCCCCTGCGGGAACCTTGATCGTTGCCGGGTCGATGGCGACCCAATTTCCGTTTGCGTCAAGTCGTTCGACGGCGGTGTTCACGTAGGCCAGGTTTTCGTTTCCTGGTGTCGTGCCTTCGGTGACCGTGTAGTTGTGTCCCGGTCGCACGTTGAAGGTGTTTGTCGTCGTGGTCGTGTTTGCGCCCGGCACGTTCGCAACTGGGTTCAGCCCAGTTACGCCGCTCGCCGGCTTTGCAGTGAATTGGAATTTGTCAGGTGTGAGCGTGGCACTGTCGCCCGTTACGTGCTTTTGCACGGTCAGTTTTGCAGTGCGGTTGACCACAGTGCACTTGACGTCGGCGCCCTTCGGGAGGGTGACCTTGCTGTCAGGTGTGTCAGTGAAATCGGTACCCGAAATGGGGTTTCCGGATGCATCGGTTTCGACACAGGTAAAGATCACGTCGCCTGCTGCCGTCTTGTTGGGAACATACAGCGGGTTACCGGTGCTTTCGGCAAGGCTGTACTGCGTATCCGGTTTGACCGTTGCCGTTGCCGTGCCGGCGCCGCTCACAGTAGTTGCACCTGAGGGATCCTTTGCGGTCAAGCTCCACTCTTCGGGTTTCGCGTTCCCACCCTCAACCTGTTTGACGAGCGTGAGCTTGGTGTCACACGTGACTTCGTTCTTGATGACGGCAGTGTTCTCGCCGTACTTCAGTCCGGCGTCGTAGGGCAACCCAGAATTCATGGCGGTGCCGTTGTAGTACTGCAAGGACTGCTTAACTTCGCAACGGCCTGCCGTTGTTGTTTCGTTAATTCCTACACGTTCGGTGGCGTCGTATGTGTACTTGGTCGCCCACTGCGCGGGCTGTCCATCCAGGATTAGGTCGGCTGTGAGGCCGGCTGGCAACCCTGCAGGCGTGTCTCCTAGCGGGTACACCGTACCGTCAACGACCCACTGCTTGCGCACAGCGAGCGCCTTTCTCGGCGTGTTTGTGATGACGCAATTTACGGCGACACTTGGGGTGTTCGGAACGGTTACTTGAGCTGCATAGTTATTGCTTGACGAAAGCACACCGCTCGCGAACTGGGTTCCATTTGCAGAGCACTTGTACGAAACGTCGTACTTCGTGGCATCAATTGGCGGAGTAATCGGGTTTCCACTCGCATCCGTTGCCCTTGGCATCGTCTCGCGAATGGTGTACGAGGTCCCAGTAATTGCGGGAAGTGGCCCAACCTGTTCGGTCTGGATACCCGGATTCTCCCCGGTCGTGGTGTTCTCACCGTAGATGTCAGATGACTGCTCAATGACGATTCGGAAGTTGTCGTCAGCTCCGTAGCGCCCAACGACGTCCTTTTGAAGCGAGATCGTCGACGGTGTGGCGCAGCTTGCCAAGTCGGTTACGAGCCCGTACTGGTAGCCATCGTTTGGCCAGTAGTCCGAACGCACTTTGGATTCTTTACCGTAGTCGCCGTACCACACGCCATTCCTAGAACCGATGTAGGTGCGACCATCGCTCGAGAAGGCCAGGCCATTGACGTCACCCGTCAACCCAAATGGCTTCGGTGTCGACTGTGAGGCCTTGAACACCACGGGCGTGGTGCTCGTTCGAGCTCGCTGAATCTCGCTCGAAGGAATACTGATCACCGATGTCAGACCACCCGAACCCTCGTTAGCGACCGCGAGCAAGTTTCCGGCAGCATCGAATGCCATGTCACCGTTCAGTGCACTCGAAGCCATACCAGTGATCGGAAACGACCCCATTGACTTGAAGGTGCGGTTGGCTTCGTCGTATTCCATCAGGATAAATACGGGCGTGGAGCTCGTGGTCACCGTATAGGGAACCTCAACCCACTGAGTAGTCCAGTAACCGTACTGGTAGTAGTACGGGCTCCCGTGGTAGTAGTACGGGCTCCCGACCGGGTAGTACGAAACCCAGACTTGCTGCTGTTCCCAACGGTATCGGGTCTCGGTGATCGACTTAACGCCGTAACCACCGACGTAGTACTTACCGGTAAATGGGTCGACCACACCGGTCACCGGAACCATCGTGACGCCGTCAACTGCGTAGGTGCGGCCCACTGTGCCACTCGTGTTTCGGATGTCGGTCGACGTCCAAGTACCTTTCGCAGCACTGTATGTCTTGACCGCGTAGATCTGGCTGCCGTTGGCCTCGAGCGCATAGGCCGTGCTTCCGCCTTTGCCGATCCCCAGCGAGTTGGCCCGGGAACCGGCATACGTGAGGCCGGGGCTACCGATGCTCGTGGTCGATGTTGACGAGTTGGCCTGATAGGTACTCGAGAAGGCACCCGAAGTCTGGTTCACCTTGTAAACGTAGCCAGCCTCGGTGATCGAGTAGAACGTACCGGCTGAACAAGTGGCGGTGGTACCCGCGACCGACATGGGCGAGACCATGCCGCGTGGCCGAATCAGACCTTCACTGGTTGGCGCAGTCGTCGCTTCGGGCGTCGCATTTGGCTCGACCGGCGCACCTTCCTCACTCGGAGTCACTGCTGGGTCCTGTGTGGCCGACTCGCTTGGCGTTGCCTCAGCGTCGGTGGATGCGGTGGGCCCAGCGGGCTCAGCAGGTTCCTCAACAGGTTGCGCAGTCTCAGTTGGAGTCGGTGTCGTCGTTGGTGGCAGCGTCTGCGCCGACGCGCTGAGCAGACCGAACGATGCATCCAGAAGCCCCAACGTGACCGCCATGCAAAGCATGAGAATCATGAGTCGGCGCATCGGGCCATGGCCAGGCAGAGCGGGTGCGACAGAAGATCCTCGATGATCGTCCTGTTCCCGCTTCATTGGTAGACCCTTCATGTTGCTTGCAATCGACGTATCAGATGTTCAACGACCTTGCATTGATTTCCCACATATAACCGTGGTTAACCGTTATACCTATCCTCTCATTGACTTCACACCCGGTGCAATGATTTCTCAAAAGAATTGGCGCATTCCCCTGCTATCATACGCAACCCCACCGGACCCCTTCAAGGTATGCCTTCGTTCATGGCAATCGTTATGTTTGATGACGCACATCCATACGCCTTGATTCGCCACTTCTACCTTGCCCAGCGCCCAGCGGTCACGAGTCGTCACCCATCCCCCATCGCCTGCATCAACCTTGCAGAAGGTGGCATGCGCCGACCCACCGAGACACCGCCGGTATACGGAAACGACAAAGTGGCGGATGTGCAATCTGCACACCCGCCACTCAGCGGAGTTCTAAAGCAAGAACTACTTGGTGATCTTGGTTACGGTACCAGCACCAACGGTACGACCACCCTCACGGATAGCGAAGCCGAGACCCTCTTCCATAGCGATTGGCTGGATGAGCTCAACCGTCATGTCAACGGTGTCACCAGGCATAACCATTTCCTTGCCCTCAGGCAGGGTGATAACGCCGGTTACGTCCGTGGTACGGAAGTAGAACTGCGGACGGTAGTTCGAGTAGAACGGGTTGTGACGGCCACCCTCATCCTTCGAGAGGATGTAGGCGGTGCCTTCGAAGTTGGTGTGCGGGGTAACGCTGCCTGGAGCAACGATAACCTGACCACGCTCTACGTCTTCGCGCTTGAGACCACGGAGCAGCAGACCACAGTTCTCGCCTGCCCATGCTTCGTCGAGCTGCTTGTGGAACATCTCGATACCGGTAACGGTGGTCTTCTGGGTGTCGCGGATACCAACGATCTCAACTTCCGAGTTGATCGAGAGGGTTCCACGCTCGGCGCGACCGGTAACAACGGTACCGCGACCGGTGATGGTGAAGACGTCTTCAATCGGCATGAGGAACGGCTTGTCGCGGTCACGCTCCGGCTCAGGAATGCTCTCGTCGACAGCTTCCATGAGCTCGAGGATCGAGTCGACCCACTTCTGGTCGCCTTCGAGTGCCTTCAGTGCCGAAACGCGAACAACTGGTGCGTCTTCGTCGAAGCCCTGCGAAGCGAGGAGCTCGCGGACCTCAAGCTCTACGAGCTCCAGGATCTCTTCGTCTTCAACAGCGTCCGACTTGTTCAGTGCTGCGAGCAGGTAAGGAACACCAACCTGCTTTGCGAGCAGAACGTGCTCACGGGTCTGCGCCATCGGGCCGTCAGTTGCGGCAACAACGAGGATTGCGCCGTCCATCTGAGCTGCACCGGTGATCATGTTCTTCACGTAGTCGGCGTGACCAGGAGCGTCGACGTGTGCGTAGTGACGCTTCGGGGTCTCGTACTCGATGTGCGAAACGTTGATCGTAATACCACGCTGGCGCTCTTCAGGAGCCGAGTCAATGGTCGCGAAGTCGCGCTGAACGTTGGTCTCCGATGGGTACTTGTCAGCAAGTACCTTCGAGATTGCAGCGGAAAGCGTCGTCTTGCCGTGGTCGACGTGACCGATCGTTCCGATGTTTACGTGCGGCTTGGTCCGCTCGAACTTGGCCTTGGCCACTAGGTCCTCCTCAGGACGTTTACTGGAATCGCACTGCGCTATTGCGCAGATTGAAACTTACATTTCAGGACAGTTTTACAGTCTACCGGAATTCAACTGAATAGCAGACCGGCAGTGAAGAGCTTGAAGCTACTCGCCCTTGCTCTTCTGGATGATCTCGTCGGCAACGGCCTTCGGGACCTCTGCATACGAGTCGAACTCCATCGAGTACACAGCACGACCCGAGGTCTTGCTACGCAGGTCACCGATGTAGCCGAACATTTCCGACAGCGGAACCAGTGCCTTGACAACCTTCACACCCGAGGCATCTTCCATCGACTGGATCTGGCCACGACGTGAGTTGAGGTCACCGATTACGTCACCCATGTACTCCTCAGGAGTACGTACTTCAACCTTCATGAGTGGTTCAAGCAGAGCTGGGCTAGCCTTCGGGGCTGCCTCCTTGAACGCCATCGAACCGGCGATCTTGAAGGCCATTTCTGACGAGTCAACGTCGTGGTATGCACCATCGACGAGCGTCGCCTTGACACCCACCATGGGGTATCCCGCGACTACACCAACGCGCATTGCGTCCTGGATACCGGCGTCAACCGAAGGAATGTATTCCCGCGGTACGCGACCACCGGTAACGGCGTTCTCGAACTCGTAGACCTTGTCACCCTCGACCTCCATCGGTTCGAGCATGATCTGGACCTTAGCGAACTGACCCGATCCACCGGTCTGCTTCTTGTGCGTGTAGTCGTAACGCTCAACAGTGCGGCGGATGGTTTCACGGTAGGCAACCTGTGGCTTACCGATGTTCGCTTCAACCTTGAATTCACGCTTCATGCGGTCAACAAGGATGTCAAGGTGCAGCTCACCCATACCCGAGATGGTCGTCTGACCGGTCTCGTGGTTGAGCTCAACACGGAAGGTGGGGTCTTCTTCAGCAAGCTTCTGAATAGCGGTACCGAGCTTTTCCTGGTCAGCCTTCGAGTTTGGCTCGATAGCAACCGAGATAACTGGCTCGGGGAAACTCATCGACTCGAGAACAACTGGAGCCTCGGTTTCACAGAGCGTGTCACCGGTGGTGGTGTCCTTGAGGCCGATAGCGGCGTAGATGTGACCAGCGGTGATCGACTCAACCGGGTTTTCCTTGTTGGCGTGCATCTGGAAGAGCTTTCCGATGCGCTCCTTCTTACCCTTGGTCGAGTTGAGTACCTGGGTACCCGACTCAACGTGACCCGAGTACACGCGGATGTAGGTGAGACGACCGTAGAACGGGTGGGCTACAACCTTGAACGCGAGAGCGGCGAATGGCTCGTCGGTCGAAGGCTTGCGCTCGATCTCAACCTCTTCGTCACCAGGCTTGTGGCCGAGCATCGGTGGCACCTCAACCGGCGAGGGGAGGAACTTAACGATGGCGTCGAGCATCGGCTGGACACCACGGTTCTTGAACGACGTACCGCAGATAACTGGGAATGCTTCACCGGCGATGGTGAGCTTGCGGATACCAGCTTCGATCTCTTCGATGGTGAGTTCTTCGCCACCGAGGTACTTGTCGAGGAGCTCTTCGTCGCTTTCAGCTACGGCCTCGAGCAGTTCCGCACGGAACTCCTCAGCGCGTTCCTTGAGGTCAGCAGGGATTGCTTCGATCTCAGCAGCAGCACCAGGTGCAACGACGCCCTTAGCGTCACCGCGCCAGGTCAGTGCCTGCATGTTGATGAGGTCAACAACGCCGACAAATTCACTTTCAACACCGATTGGCAGCTGGAGCACGAGCGGAGTTACGCCCAGACGCGACTTGATAGTGCCGATCGAGTAGTAGAAGTCAGCACCCAGCTTGTCCATCTTGTTGATGTAGCAGATACGAGGAACGTTGTACTTGTCAGCCTGGCGCCAAACGGTCTCAGACTGCGGCTCAACACCTTCCTTACCGTCAAAGACGGCAACGGCACCATCGAGCACGCGGAGCGAACGCTCAACCTCTACGGTGAAGTCAACGTGACCCGGGGTATCAATGATGTTGATCTGGGTGTCGTTCCAGAAGCAAGTGGTGGCAGCCGAGGTAATGGTGATACCACGTTCCTGCTCCTGAGCCATCCAGTCCATGGTGGCTGCACCATCGTGGCTCTCACCGATCTTGTGGTTAACACCCGTGTAGAAGAGGATGCGCTCGGTGGTGGTGGTCTTTCCGGCATCGATGTGAGCCATGATGCCGATGTTGCGGACCTTCTTGAGGTTCGTCTGCACTTCCTGTGCCACGGTGTCTCCCGTACTGATAGGTGATTGAAACTAAGTTTTACGTTTCGCCGGCCAACGCTAGCAAACAAGTTTGACCGGCCAACACTGTGAATACCACGTTGTGTTGACCGGTCTATTTACTACCAGCGGTAGTGAGCGAAGGCCTTGTTCGACTCGGCCATCTTGTGAGTGTCTTCACGACGCTTAACTGCGGCACCAAGGCCGTTCGAAGCGTCAAGAATCTCGTTGGTAAGGCGCTCGGTCATCGAGTTTTCGCGACGGAGCTTTGCGTAGCCGGTGAGCCAGCGCAGTGCGAGCGTGTTGGCGCGCAGCGGCTTAACTTCAACCGGAACCTGGTAGGTCGAACCACCTACACGACGCGAACGAACCTCAAGGGTTGGACGCACGTTGTCGAGCGCCTTCTTGAGGGTTGCAACTGCATCCTGACCGGTCTTGTTGGCAACGTTTTCGAGTGCACCGTAAACGATGCGCTCAGCCTGCGACTTCTTGCCATCAACAAGGATCTTGTTGATGAGCTGCGTCACAACTGGCGAACCGTGTACCGGGTCGACAACTACGGGGCGCTTCGGCGCTGGACCTTTACGAGGCATTACTTCTCCTTCTTCGCGCCGTAGCGGCTACGAGCCTGCTTACGGTCCTTGACGGCCTGGGTGTCGAGTGCACCGCGAACGATGCGGTAGCGAACACCTGGAAGGTCCTTAACACGACCACCACGAACGAGCACCATCGAGTGCTCCTGGAGGTTGTGACCTTCACCTGGGATGTATGCGGTGACCTCGGTACCGTTCGAGAGCTTTACACGGGCGACCTTACGCAGTGCCGAGTTCGGCTTCTTTGGGGTGGTGGTGTACACACGGGTGCACACACCGCGCTGCTGTGGGTTTGCCTTAAGTGCTGGCGACTTCGACGCGTTTACCTTGGGCTTGCGGCCCTTGCGGACCAACTGCTGAATGGTTGGCACTGTTGTTCTCCTTGGAATTTGTTGCTTCTTCGCCAACCTGCGTGAGGCAGCGGATCTGGGTGTGCCCTCGACCGGCAAAACACTTGCGAGTTTGCAAACGTTGTCGAGCGCCCGCGCCCGCGAAAGCGGTCGGGCGCTTACCGTCGCGCAGCCACCGTGAAGGCAGCGTTTGCGCACGTTCAGGCACGCCAGAATTTGGCGCACCGAAACATCTTAACCAACGCGACGAAACACCGTCAAGCGCGGTTACACATGTTCACTGGGGTTATTGCCGTGGGCTTGCAGTTCGACCGACGCAAGAATGCGTGAAAAGTCGTTCGCGAGCACCGCATCCTGCGTCAAACGGCAGGTCGCGATACCGGTCAGCACGAGCGTATCGCCCGCGACTGGCAGCAGCGTCAGGCGGTAGCGAACCCGCACGGGACCGGCATCGTCACCCGGTTCATCCGTTTGAATTTCAACGATCGCGCGCTCGTCTTCGGAGAGATCGGTCGTGGCGCGGATGGTCGCGCCGGCACCGCGCAACTGCTCACTGACGACCGAAATCGCGCGCTCCGCATCCACCGCACCCGCCCATTTGTCGAGGGTGACGATGACGTTCGGGTGCAACCCCTTGTCGCTTGCGAGGTGGCGCACTCCCCCGAGCGAGCCAGCGAATTCAAACCGCTCCCATCCCGGAAGCACTTCGAGCACTGCGCGCAGTTGTGGCGGCATGGGGGTACTTCCCTTCGGTGGATGCGGTAGTCGCGGGTCGTGAGTGCCGGCAGGCTGGCAGGCGGGGTGAGATCTCGTGGGGCTCGGATGAGTTTGGGCTGCCGATGTCATCGACCGCCCAATCGGGTTACACAGCTACTGAAAGTTCGCGCTCTTCGGCGACCTTGCGGTCGTACTCGGCCTGTGCTTCTGCGTTCTTGCGCTTGATACGGCGGCCACGCAGCGACGAGAACCCGCCGATCCACAACGCCGATTCGCGAGCAGCGATGAAGGCAATGAGTGCGCCCGGAAGCTGTTCCGGTGCCTTCAGCGACGCGATGAACTTGTCAACCGAGAAGGCGCTGCCGTTGACGACGTCCTGCGCGGCGATGCCCAAGTGGTAGCCAGCGAAGGCAATGAACGCCAAGAAGAAGCTGGCGATGATGTAGGTCCACCAGCCGGCGCGGTTGGCGAGCAGCGACCAGAGCACCATCACGATCGTGAACAGCGCAACCGGAACGTAGAACGCTGCGGTACCGATGAATCCCATCAGCACGTCAACGAAGTTGCCAGTGGCGCCACCGAACACGATGGCGGCTGCCGCAAAACCGGTGGCGAACAGGCCAGCAAATACGGCGCTGGCGAGCACCGCAATGAACACCGCGAAGCCACGGTTGCCGCGCTTCTCCGGCGGCATTACCAGGCCTTCGGTGGTGGTGCGGTCTTCGTCGGCGATCGGCTCAAGGTCTGGGTTCGCCGATGCGCCAGGGGCCGGAGCCGTCGCGACCGGTGTGACGTCTTCACCGCGCAGCTGCGCCGTGTCGTTGATTGTCTGAGTGTCCTGGGCAGCGGTGCCACCAACAACTGGAGCTGCGGCGAACGCTGGCTCAGCGTGTTCAGTACCGGATGCATCCGGTACCGCAGTTGCCGAAGCGTCGGTCTCCCCCACCTGCGCAGCCGCTGACGAGTCTTCTGCCTCGACCGATTCGCGGCTGAAGTCTGCCGGTGGCACGTTCAGGTCACCGTCTTCGGGAATCGCGCGCGAGCGTGCCAGCGCTTCGTCCAGCTCGGTGGCTTGCTTGTCGGCAGGAACATCGGCACCGTACGCGTTAGCTGGGGCGTCAGTTTCCGCGGCTGGTGCGCCAGCGTTCGACGATTCAGCCGATGGCTCGTTGGCGGCGTCAGCGGTGGCGTCCGAGGTGCCGCCGAAGTCAACGGCCGGCGCTGCGGCCGCGGTCTCAGCCTGGCCATCGTTACCGACGCGGATCGGCTCGCGGGGGCCTTCGCTTGGTGCAACGTTGGGCACGTTCGGGCGCTGCTGTCCGCCGAACTGTCCCATCAGGTGCGGGTCAATGCCGCTTGCTGCGGGATTGGCTGCGTTGTGATCGCCCGGTGCCGATGCAGCGGTTTCGGGCGCGAAGGCGTCGGCAGTTGCCGGCTGCTCGGGGGTGGGCTTCTCAAAGTCCTGCTGGTCAGTCATGTGGCAATCGTATGGGCGCGCCGGTCGCCAACCGCGTAACGGCGCGCCAAACACCGAAACCAAGACTGGATGCATCCTGAAAATACTGGCGCGTGTGTGCTGGTGAATCGCGCCCAGTCACCGCCATAGGTGACTCGTTTTGCGCGGTTGAAGGACGCATTGCCCGTGAAACTGCGTAACCGAGTCACGAAGGCAGATCTGGATGCGGCTACTTCGAGTGCTACCGCAACTGCCGGAAAACGGCGTTGGCGCCAACCGAAGTTGACGCCAACGCCGTAGATCGTGGCCAGAGCCATTCGGACTAGCTCAGTGAGCCGCCGAAGTCTCCGTCCGTGATGAACGAATCGAAGTCGCTGATCGACAGGTCATTGGTGAAGTCGATCTGGTCCTGTGGCGCAAACGGGAAGCGCTCTGCGCGAGCTTCTTCCGTCGGCTCCACGTCCATCTGCGAGTACT
This sequence comes from [Zimmermannella] bifida NBRC 103089, assembly GCF_001570925.1. GTDB lineage: Bacteria > Actinomycetota > Actinomycetes > Actinomycetales > Microbacteriaceae > Gulosibacter > Gulosibacter bifidus. The sequence continues at coordinate 23,043 of NZ_BCSP01000003.1, read as the reverse complement.
GCGGCAGACCGGTACCAGCGGTGATGAGACGACCGATGATGACGTTCTCCTTGAGGCCGAGCAGCGGGTCGGTCTTCTGTTCCATAGCCGCCTGCGTAAGTACGCGGGTGGTTTCCTGGAACGAAGCGGCCGACAGCCACGACTCGGTAGCGAGCGACGCCTTGGTGATACCCATGACTTCTGGACGACCCGAAGCCGGGCGGCGACCTTCGGTCACCGACTGGCGGTTGGTCGCCTGGAAGCGCTGGCGGTCAACGAGCTCACCGGGGAGCATGTCGGTTTCACCCGAGTCGTTGATCGTGACCTTGCGCAGCATCTGGCGAACAATAACCTCGATGTGCTTGTCGTGGATCGGCACACCCTGGGAGTTGTAAACGCCCTGCACGCCCTCAACGAGGTACTTCTGAACCGCGGCGGTACCGAGAATCTCAAGTACGTCCTTCGGATCCAGCGGACCTTCGGTGAGCTGTGTACCTGGCTCAACGCGGGCACCGTCTTCGACGAGCAGCTCGACGAAGCGCGATACCGGGTAGGTGATCGTCTCTTCGTCCTTGTCGTCTGGCGTCAGGATGATCTTGCGCTGACGCTCGGTGTCCTGAATCGAGATCACACCGGCAACGGCCGACAGCGGTGCAGCACCCTTCGGGGTACGAGCTTCGAAGAGCTCCTGCACACGAGGCAGACCCTGCGTGATGTCCGTAGCACCGGCGATACCACCGGTGTGGAAGGTACGCATCGTCAGCTGGGTACCGGGCTCACCAATCGACTGGGCCGCGATAATACCGACGGCCTCACCGAGGTCAGCGAGCTCACTCGACGCCATCGAACGGCCGTAGCACTTGGCACAAACACCAACTGCCGACTCACACGAGAGCACCGAACGAACGGTAACTTCGGTGACGCCTTCGCCAACGAGGCGCTCAATGAGCACGTCGCCAACAGGCTCGCCTGCGGTCGCGAGCACGTTACCGGATGCATCCGTTACGTCGGTCGCGAGGGTACGGGCGTAGACCGAGTTCTCGACGTTGTCGGCCAGCGATACGTTGCCTGCAGCGTCGACCTGCGAGATCTTGTGCAGCAGACCCTTCTTGGTGCCACAGTCTTCTTCGCGGATGATGACATCCTGTGAAACGTCCACCAGACGACGGGTCAGGTAACCCGAGTCAGCGGTCTTCAGAGCGGTGTCAGCAAGACCCTTACGAGCACCGTGCGTCGACGAGAAGTACTCGAGAACGGTCAGACCCTCGCGGTACGAGTGGATGATCGGACGAGCGATCTTCTCACCCTTCGGGTTTGCCACGATGCCTCGCATACCGGCAATCTGACGAACCTGCAGCCAGTTACCGTTAGCACCTGCGGTCACCATTCGGTGAATCGAGTTGCTCGACGGGAACTGCTCACGGGTGTCAGCAGCTACGCGCTCGGTTGCTTCTTCCCACAGACCAATGGTCTGCTCGCGGTACTCGGCCTGAGTCGAAAGACCCATGGCGTAGTCGTCACGAAGGGCAGCAACCTTCTTTTCGGTCTCGGCAACGATGGCTTCCTTGGTGTCCGGAACCACAACGTCCGAGAACGCGAGCGAGATACCCGAGCGGGTTGCCCAGTAGAAACCGGCGTCCTTAATCGCGTCGAGCGTTGCCGCTACTACGTCCTTGTCGAAACGCTCCGCAAGGTAGTTCACAACGCCCGAGAGGCGTCCCTTGGTCATCGTGTCTTCGAGGTACGGGTAGGTGTCTGGCAGCAGGTCGTTGAACAGTGCACGACCGAGGGTCGTCTTCAGGTTGAACGGCTTGCCTTCAACAAAGCCTTCCGGCGTGTCACCAGGCATGAACGAAAGGTCGTTCATACGGATGGTGATGGGCGCGTTAAGGTGCAGCGTGCCTTCGTCCATAGCCATGATCGCTTCGGCACTCGTCGCGAATGCGCGACCGGCACCAACCGCATCCTCACGAACGAACGTGAGGTGGTAGAGACCAGCAACCATGTCCTGCGAAGGCAGGGTTACCGGGCGACCGTCCGACGGCTTGAGGATGTTGTTCGAAGCGAGCATGAGCACGCGAGCTTCGGCCTGAGCCTCAACCGACAGCGGCAGGTGGACAGCCATCTGGTCACCGTCGAAGTCAGCGTTGAACGCCGAGCAAGCGAGCGGGTGCAGCTGGATTGCCTTACCTTCAATGAGCTGCGGCTCGAATGCCTGAATACCGAGGCGGTGCAGCGTAGGTGCACGGTTCAGCAGTACTGGGCGCTCACGGATGACCTCTTCGAGGACGTCCCAAACCTCAGGCTTCGCACGCTCAACCGAGCGCTTTGCTGCCTTGATGTTCGAGGCGTGACCGAGGTCGATCAGGCGCTTAATAACGTACGGCTTGAACAGCTCGAGGGCCATCTGCTTGGGCAGACCACACTGGTGCATCTGCAGCTGGGGACCCACGATAATTACCGAACGACCCGAGTAGTCAACACGCTTACCGAGCAGGTTCTGACGGAATCGACCCTGCTTACCCTTCAGCATGTCGCTGAGCGACTTGAGTGCGCGGTTACCGGTACCGGTTACTGGACGACCACGGCGACCGTTGTCGAACAGTGCGTCAACGGCTTCCTGCAGCATGCGCTTTTCGTTGTTCACGATGATCTCGGGTGCACCGAGGTCAAGCAGGCGGCGGAGGCGGTTGTTGCGGTTGATGACACGACGGTAGAGGTCGTTGAGGTCACTGGTCGCGAAGCGGCCACCGTCAAGCTGGACCATCGGACGCAGTTCTGGTGGGATCACCGGAATCACGTCGAGGACCATTGCCTCTGGCTTGTTGTCGGTCTGCAGGAATGCGTTGACCACCTTGAGGCGCTTGATGGCGCGGATTTTCTTCTGACCCTTGCCGTTCTGGATCTGCTCGCGCAGGATTTCAGCTTCGGCTTCGAGATCGAAGTCACGCAGACGGCGCTGGATTGCTTCGGCACCCATGTGGGCTTCGAAGTAGTCGCCGTAGCGGTCGACGAGCTCGGCGTAGTCGGCGTCGTCTGGCTTGAGTTCGCCAACCTTGAGCGTCTTGAACGACTCGAATACGCGCTCGAGCTGGGCGATGTCGCCGTCAACTTCCTTGCGCAGGCGAGCCATTTCCTTCTCGGCGGCGTCCTTGGTCTTGCGCTTCTGGTCGGCGGTGGCGCCTTCCTCTTCAAGCGTTGCCAGGTCCTTTTCGAGCTTGGCGAGGCGCTCGTTGATCTGCGAGTCGCGCTGCTTGCCGCGAGTGTCGATCTCGAGGCGCAGTTCCTTCTCGAGGTCACCGAGGTCGTCGCGACGTCCTTCTTCGTCTACGTCGACGACCATGTAGGCCGCGAAGTAGATGACCTTTTCGAGGTCCTTTGGTGCCATGTCGAGCAGGTAGCCCAGGCGCGAAGGAACACCCTTGAAGTACCAAATGTGCGTTACCGAGGCGGCGAGCTTGATGTGACCCATGCGCTCACGGCGCACAGCCGACTTCGTTACCTCTACACCACAGCGTTCACAGATGATGCCCTTGAAGCGAACACGCTTGTACTTACCGCAGGCACATTCCCAGTCGCGTGAAGGACCGAAGATCTGTTCACCGAACAGACCGTCCTTCTCGGGCTTGAGCGTACGGTAGTTAATCGTCTCAGGCTTCTTGACCTCACCACGTGACCAGCCGAGGATGTCCTCGCTCGTGGCCAGCCCAATGCTGAGGCTGTCAAACTTGGTTGCGTCGATCAATTCTTGATTCTCCCTAGTTAAAAAGCTTCGTCATCGAGTGGGGGTTAGATCTCTTCGACCGAGGATGACTCGAAGCGACTGGAGATGTTGATACCGAGTTCTTCGGCGGCGCGGTAGGCGTCGTCGTCGTTCTCTTCGAGGCTGACGACACTGCCGTCAGCGGCAAGTACCTCGACGTTCAGGCACAGCGAACGCATTTCGCGAACGAGCACGCGGAACGACTCAGGGATACCGGCCTTCTGGATGTTCTCGCCCTTAACGATCGACTCGTAGGCCTTAACACGACCAACGATGTCGTCGGACTTGATGGTGAGCAGCTCCTGCAGCGTGTAGGCAGCGCCGTACGCTTCAAGGGCCCAAACTTCCATCTCACCGAAGCGCTGACCACCGAACTGTGCCTTACCACCGAGCGGCTGCTGGGTGATCATCGAGTACGGACCGGTCGAACGAGCGTGGATCTTGTCGTCAACCAGGTGGTGCAGCTTGAGCATGTACATGTAGCCAACCGAGATTGGGTCTGGGAATGGCTCACCCGAGCGACCGTCGAACAGACGGGTCTTGCCGTCGGTGCCAACCAGGCGAACACCATCGGCGTTCGGGCGGGTCGAACCGAGCAGACCGGTCAGCTGCGACGACGTTGCACCGTCGAACACTGGCGTTGCCACCTTGGTTCCTGGCTCAACGTGGTACGCCTCTTCGGGCAGGTTTGCTGCCCACTCCGGCGAACCTTCGATGTCCCAACCCTGAGTTGCGATCCAGCCGAGGTGCGATTCGAGCACCTGACCGAGGTTCATGCGCTTCGGAATACCGAGCGGGTTCAGGATGATGTCAACCGGCGTGCCGTCCTCGAGGAATGGCATGTCCTCTTCAGGGAGGATCTTGGCGATGACACCCTTGTTACCGTGACGACCAGCAAGCTTGTCACCTTCGGTGATCTTGCGCTTCTGGGCGATGTAGACGACAACGCGCTGGTTAACGCCCGAGCCGAGCTCGTCGTCACCGTTCTCAACGTCAAAGACCTTGACGCCGATGACGGTACCCGACTGGCCGTGCGGAACCTTCAGCGAGGTGTCGCGAACTTCGCGGCTCTTCTCGTTGAAGATGGCGCGCAGCAGGCGCTCTTCAGCCGAAAGCTCGGTCTCACCCTTAGGCGTGACCTTACCGACGAGGATGTCACCAGGCTGAACCTCAGCACCGATGCGGATGATGCCGCGCTCGTCGAGGTCCTTGAGCATGTCCTGACCAACGTTTGGCAGGTCGGCGGTGATCTCTTCACGACCCAGCTTCGTGTCACGTGCGTCCACTTCGTACTCTTCGATGTGGATGGACGACAACACGTCGTTCTTCACCAGGTTCTGGCTGATGATGATCGCGTCTTCGAAGTTGTGACCTTCCCAAGGCATGAATGCCACGAGCAGGTTCTTACCGAGGGCGAGCTCACCGTTTTCGGTAGCCGGACCGTCAGCGATAACTTCGCCAACCTCAACGCGGTCGCCAGCCTTGACGATGACGCGGTGGTTGTAGCAGGTACCAGCGTTGGAGCGCTCGAACTTGCGGAGGAAGTACGACTCGCTGCCACCCGCATCCGTCTGCACAATGACCTGATCGGCCGAAACCGAGGTCACGACACCGGCGTTAACGGCAGTAACAACGTCACCGGCGTCGATGGCGCTGTAGCCCTCCATACCGGTACCAACGATTGGCGAGTTCGAACGCAGCAGTGGCACAGCCTGGCGCTGCATGTTCGCACCCATGAGGGCACGGTTCGTGTCGTCGTGCTCGAGGAACGGAATGAGCGAGGTACCCACCGACACCATCTGGCGCGGCGAGACGTCCATGTAGTCAACCTCAGCAGCTGGAACGAGCTCTACTTCGCCGCCCTTAAGACGCACGAGGACGTCTTCGTCAGCAAAGCGGTTGTTCTCGTCGAGCGGCGCGTTGGCCTGGGCAACGACGTACTCGTCTTCGTCAGCAGCCGAGAGGTAATGGATCTCGTTGGTAACGAGGCCGTTGTCGACACGGCGGTACGGGGTTTCGATGAAACCGAAGGCGTTGATGCGCGCGAACGATGCGAGCGAACCAATCAGACCAATGTTTGGACCTTCAGGAGTTTCAATCGGGCACATACGGCCGTAGTGCGATGCGTGAACGTCACGAACCTCAACACCGGCGCGCTCACGGCTCAGACCACCCGGGCCAAGTGCCGAAAGACGACGCTTGTGGGTAATACCCGCGAGCGGGTTGTTCTGGTCCATGAACTGCGAGAGCTGCGAGGTTCCGAAGAACTCCTTGATGGCCGCAACAACGGGGCGAACGTTGATCAGCGACTGCGGGGTGATCGAGTCGATCTCCTGCGTGGTCATGCGTTCGCGAACGACGCGCTCCATGCGGCTCAGACCGGTGCGAACCTGGTTCTGGATGAGCTCACCAACGGCGCGGATGCGGCGGTTACCGAAGTGGTCGATGTCGTCGACGTCGAGTGCGATGTCAACAATCTCGCCACCGTTGCGGGTGCCTTCGATCGTGGTTTCACCCTTGTGCAGGGCAACGAGGTACTTGATGGTGGCGACGATGTCTTCGACGCTGAGTACCGAGTCCGAAATTGGTGCTTCGAGGCCGAGCTTGCGGTTGATCTTGTGGCGACCAACCTTGGCGAGGTCGTAGCGCTTCGGGTTGAAGTAGTAGTTGTCGAGCAGCGCGCGAGCGGCTTCCGAAGCCACCTGCTCACCCGGACGAAGCTTGCGGTAGATGTCGCGCAGGGCTTCTTCCTGGGTCTGGATCTTGGCGTCGTCCTTCGACAGGGTTTCGAGCAGCGACTCGTAGCCTGCGAACTCGGCGCGGATCTCTTCTTCGCTGAGGCCGATGGCGCGCAGGAAGATGGTGACCGGCTGCTTACGCTTGCGGTCAATACGAACGGCAACGAGACCCTTCTTGTCGACCTCGAACTCGAGCCACGCACCACGCGAAGGGATGACGCGTGCCGAGTAGACGTCGATGTCCGAGTTCTTCTCGGGCGTGCGCTCGAAGTAGACACCTGGCGAACGAACCAGCTGCGAAACAACGACACGCTCGGTGCCGTTAATGATGAACGTACCCTTGTCGGTCATGAGCGGGAAGTCGCCCATGAAGACCGTCTGGGTCTTGATTTCACCGGTCTCGAAGCGCATGAACTCGGCTTCGACGTAGAGCGGAGCCGCGTAGGTCTTACCGCGTTCCTTGCATTCGTCGATCGAGTACTTTTCTGGCTCGAGGTAGGGGTGACGGAACGTCAGCTGCATCGAGCCAGCGTTGTCTTCGATCGGCGAGATCTCTTCAAAGACCTCGTCCAGACCCGAAGTACGCGGGACATCGTTGCCGCCGGTGGTCTCGAGCTCGTAAGCGAGACGTGCTTTCCACATGTCGTTGCCAACGAGCCAGTCGAACGACTCGGTTTGCAGCGAGAGCAGGTCAGGAACTTCAAGCGTGTCCTGAATTGAGGCGAATGAAAGTCGGTGCGCGTTACGGCCCGACTTTGGTGTGGTGGATGCGTTATTCGCAGCAGCCAAGTGAATTACCTCCACAGGTTCCGCTGGCCGGCGGAACTCAGATTGCATGGGCGTGTGGGTGGGTTACCAGGCCCCGTCGCCGGATGCGGAGGTGCATTGCATGTGGTGACCGTACGTCACCCGCATTTTGCAGGAAATCCCCAGGAAATCGCCGGGTGAACCCTGTCAAACGCCGCGCTCTAAACCGACCGGATCAAGCGCACAGACCAATGAACAACTACAACCGAGCCGACCGCAATATGAAGGCAGGGAGCGACGAAGCGCAAATATCCACTATATGCAGGAAAAATCGCAGAGTAAAGAGGAGATTTGAGAAATATGGATGCAAACGCTATGGCTTCGCGTCGAGTTCGGTTACACTCCCCCGCCGCTGCCGCATACACGTTAACAGGTGGCACGCATCCGTACTGGATACCGTGAGGTCATGGAGCACGCAATGTCGCACGACGCCACCGCCCACCAAACGAGCACGGAACCCACTGACCACTCGCTGATGATGCCCACTCTCGACGCGTTCGGTGCCTTCGAGATCCTCTACGCCGAGGTCAATGACTTCGAGAACAACTGCTATGTCATCGTCGACATTGAGTCGGGCGAAACCTGCATCGTTGATGCCGCCGACAACGCTCCCGCAATCGTGCGCCTCGTCGACGCGGCACGCACCCGCGCGGTGACTGCGGAACGCGCCGACGTGCATCCGATTGCCATTGTGACCACGCACGCTCACCACGACCACTGGGGCGCGCTTGCCGAATGCAAGCAGCACTACTCGGTGCCGAGCATCGCGGGGGCGGCGGATGCGGCCGGTATTCCGATCGGCAGCGACCGCACCGTAGTCGACGGCGACACGATCCGGATCGGCACGCACGACATCACCGTCATCGGGCTGCGCGGCCACACCCCGGGCTCGATTGCGCTGCTACTCGAACAGGACGGCGAAGTCCCCCGCCTGATCACCGGCGATTCGCTGTTCCCGGGCGGCCCGGGCAAGACCTCGACCGACGCCGAGTTCACCTCGCTGATGGATGACCTCGAAGCGCGCGTCTTTAACAAGCTGCCCGACGACACGATCGTGTACCCGGGACACGGCGCATCCACCACCCTCGGCGCCGAGCGCCCGCACCTGGCCGAGTGGCGCGAACGCGGCTGGTAAGCCGCAGTTACTGACTTAGCCCGAGCAGCACTAGCTCGCCACGAACCACTTGCGCAGGACTTCAGCGATTGCAGTCAGCGTGGTGCGTCCTTCGGCGACGGCAATCACCAATCCATAGGCATCGTCGTCTGGCGCTTCGAGCCAGACACCGTTGATATCGAGGAACACGACGACGCTCAGCCACCCAAGGCGCTTGTTTCCGTCGACAAGTGGGTGGTGTCGAACGATGGATTCAAGCAACGCTGCAGCCTTCAGCTCGAGCGTCGAATATGCAGGGTTCCCCCACAGCTCAGTTGTGGGGCGATGGGCAGCAGCTTCCAATAATCCGAGGTCGCGAATCGGCCCGACACCGAGATCGCCCGCGAGCGCGACCAGATCCTCGGTGGTCAAGTACACGGGCGATACCAACTCGCACCTACTTGCCAAGTCGTTCGAGAAGGTCGGCGTAGCGAGCGCGCGCCCGTGCAGACGAGTCCGTCACCGCTTGTACGTGCGCTCGACGACTCGCGGCTTCGTGAATTGCTCGAATCGTCGCTTCTTGGCGACTAATTCCTTGTGATTCCGCGAGCGCAGCAAGCACCTGTTCATCGTCGCTCGTCAACCGAAGCGTCATAGCCATACCCTGGATGGTATCAAACTGATACCACTGCCTGCCAGGTGCACGTGCGAGCGCAGGCAACCGCACGGAAACGCACGGATGCCCCGCCACAGCGAGCGGGGCATCCGGTTGCGAGCAACTTAACGGCTCGGCGAGGAACGACTAGGCGTTTGCCGGGTCGCCGCCAGGGATTTCACCCTTTTCGGCAGCGCCAGCGCGCACCTTAGCTTCGATGCGGGCACCGGTTTCGGCGTCCACGTTCTTCCAGTATTCGAAAGCACGCGAGAGTACGGGCTCGATGACGGTTGCCAGCGAACCGGCAACGGTGTCAACGAAACGGTCGCGAGCGGCGTCGTCCCAGACGTCGCGCACGAGCGCGCCGGCCTGACTGAAGTCGTCGTCCTCAGCGTGCAGTTCGTACGAGCTGCGAACGAGCTCGCCATCCACCTGCCACGAGTTCTCGACTACGCCCTCGTCGTCGGCGTACGGGCGACCGAACGAGTTCGGTGCGTACACCGGCGCGTTACCCGAGTGGAAGAAGCGCATGTTGCCGTCGAAGGTGTAGTGGTTGACCTTATTGATCGGCATGTTGACCGGCAGCTGGTTGTAGTTGGTGCCGATACGGGCGCGCTGCGCATCCGGGTACGAGAACACGCGACCGAGCAGCATCTTGTCTGGCGAGATGCCGGTGCCCGGTACGTAGTTCGACGGCGAGAACGCGGCCTGCTCGATTTCGGCGAAGAAGTTCGCTGGGTTTTCGTTCAGCGTGAACTTACCGACCTCGATGAGCGGGTAGTCGGCGTGTGGCCAAACCTTGGTGAGGTCGAACGGGTTGAAACGGTAGTTCTTCGCGTCCTCGTACGGCATGACCTGAACCTTGATGGTCCACGACGGGAAGTTACCCTCGGCGATCGAGTCGAAGAGGTCGCGACGGTGGAAGTCTGCGTCCTCACCGGCGATCTTTTCGGCCTCTTCGTTGCTGAGGTTTTCGACGCCCTGGTCGCTGATGAAGTGGTACTTCACCCAGAAGCGCTCGCCAGCTTCGTTCGCCCACGCGTAGGTGTGCGACGAGTAGCCGTTCATGTGGCGCCAGGTGCGCGGCAGACCGCGGTCACCCATGAGGTAGGTCACCTGGTGTGCCGATTCTGGCGTGAGGGTCCAGAAGTCGTACTGCATGGTGTTGCAGCGCAGGCCCGAGTCGGGCAGACGCTTCTGCGAGCGGATGAAGTTCGGGAACTTCATTGGGTCACGCAGGAAGAACACCGGGGTGTTGTTACCGACGATGTCGAGGTTGCCGTCTTCGGTGTAGAAACGCAGCGCGAAGCCACGAACGTCACGCCAGGTGTCCGGCGAGCCCTGCTCACCGGCAACGGTCGAGAAGCGGGCGAGCATGCGGCCCTTGACACCCGGCTGGAAAGCCTTGGCGCACGTGTACTGCGAAACGTCGCCGGTTACTTCCCATTCACCGAAGGCACCCGAGCCCTTGGCGTGCGGGTTGCGCTCTGGCACGCGCTCGCGGTTGAACGCAGCGAGCGTCTCGACGAGCTGCACATCGTGCAGCATCAGTGGGCCGTTGGCACCGGCCGAGAGCGAGTTGCGGTTGCTCTCAGCGTGCTGACCCGACTGGCGAGTTGCCGGCAGGGTTGGGTCGATGTTGTGTTCGATCTGAGTCATGTTTTCCCCTCGTTGACTCGGTCTTTTGGACAGTTGAACAGGTGGTCAGTTGGAACAGGTGGTCGGTCATTCGGCGCGAGCGTCGTTGCCCCCGCCGCCGGTGGTCATGCGGCCGCGTGCTGGCAGTCCTGGCAGGTGCCACGGTAGGTCACTTCGGCAACTCGCACGGTAAATCCGGCATCGTCGGCCGGCTGCAAACAGGGAGCCGCGCCGATTGCGCAATCAACGTCGACGATGCATCCGCATTCGTCACAAACCAAGTGGTGATGGTTGTCGTCGGTGCGGGTTTCGTAGCGCGCGGCCGAACCAGGCGGGTCGATGCGACGCACGAGTCCGCGGTTGGTGAACTCGGCGAGGCTGACGTACACGGCCTGCTTGGTGAGGTGACCTTCGGCCACCGCCAGCTCATACACTTCTTCGACGGTGGCGTGCGGGTGCGCATCGAGCGCGCGCAGCAGCGCGAGGCGGCCGCTGGTTACGCGCAGGCCAGCGGCACGGATGCGGTCAGGCCAGTTCACGTCGATGGTTTCGGCAGCACTCGCTCTGGCCGCGGCGGCCGGTGCGCCACCTGCGACAGTGGCGGAGTGCGCATGTGCTGCATTGATCATCACCACAACCCTACGCATTCTTTTGATTCATTCAAAAAAGCACACAGCGAACTGTCAGGATGCATTCGACACCCACAAATCCCAGCCCACACGAGGGCCGCGAGCAGCGCGTGGGAGAATTGCCGGGTGACCGCATCCACCGCCCCCTCAGACCTCACCCGCACGTTCGCATCCGGCACCCAAGCCCAGATCGAACTCCACGGCCGCTCCATGCACCTCGTCGTCGACGGCACTCCGCAGTCACACCTCAACCTCGACGACCCGAGCGAACTGCGATTCGGCTATATCCGCCACATGGGCCACGTGCTCGACCAGGCCTTCGACGCACGCAAACCCATCACTGTGCTTCACCTCGGTGCCGGCGCACTGACACTCCCCCGCTACGTTGAACACACCCGCCCGGGTTCGCGCCAGCAGGTACTCGAACTCGAACGCGAGCTGGTCGAGTTGGTGCGCTCGGTCGCGCCGCTGCCCGCACACGCATCCATCCGCATCCGGTACGGCGATGCGCGCGAACAGCTCGACCGCCTTCCCGGTGGCCTCGTCGGCAAGGCGGATGCGGTGGTCGTTGACCTCTTCGACGGTCCGCAAACTCCCGCGCACGTAACCTCGCTCGAGTTCTTCGAGTCGGTCGCCCGCTACGTCGCGCCCGATGGCATCGTGCTCGCCAACGTCGCCGACGGACACGACCTGGGCTTCGCGCGCTCAGAGATTGCGACGATGCGTGAGGTCTTCGGGTCAGTACTACTCGTTAGTGACCCGGCCGTGTTCAAGGGCCGCCGCTTTGGCAATATCGTTGCCGTCGCATCCCGCGAGCCGCTCGAACTTGCGGGACTTGCGCGACTGGCCGCATCCGGTTTCCCACCCGCTGTCGTACAGCACGACCGCCAGGCCGTGGAGTGGCTGCGCGGTGCACGGCCAATTACCGATGCCGCCGCGAAGCCGTCGCCGAAGCCGGGGCGCGGCACCTTTTCAGTCAAGCGAGACTAGCTCCGTCAAGCAAGACTGGTGCAGTCAAGCGAGGCTGGCCTGCACCGACCGCTGAACAGCGTGCCAGTACCAGGAACTCCAACGCCGATCACGGCACGCGCCGGGGCGGATTCCCGGTTTTCCGAATCCGCCCGGGTACCCTCGTGGCGTGACTGACGCACCCATCATCCTCAGCTTTGACCCGGAAACCCTCCGCGAGCGCATCGACGTTGATGCCGCTAATGAGCGTCTCGCCGAGGCCGAACGGTTCCGTTCACTGACCGCGCTCAACGAGCAAGTCACCCTGCTGCGTCTGCTCGGCCGCTACGACGAAGCCTTCGACAAGGCGCAGGCAGCAGCCCGCCAGTCGCGGTTCACGGGCTCGCGCGAAGACTCCCTCGAGGCACGCATCCGCCGCGCCCAGGTTGAGCACTACCGCGGCAAGCTCGAAACCGCACTCGGCGAACTCACCAATTGCGTTGACGAGGCCGTCGCCCACGAATGGGGCGCCCTGGCCGGTTTCGCGCTCTACAACCGCGGCAAGGTGCACGTCGAACTCGAACGACTCGACGACGCCCTGCATGACTTTGAGCGCGCACTGAAGTTCCGCGAAGCCGACAGCAATGCGGGCGACCAAGTCGACGCCACCAAGTTCGCGATCCGCGCCGTGCGCGCGAAGATCGAAGGCCACTCGGCACCCGACGAGCAGGCCGAGCCGTTCTCGGCAATCGACTGCTAGGCACCCGCACCCACTTGGCCACCGCATCCACCGACCGCGACTCGGTACACCGCACGACGATTACCGCTGCCGAACTCACCGAGCTCTGCGAGCAGGTGCATCCGGTGGCCACTGCCCTCGTGCAGCAGCACCTGGGGCCGAGCTGGTCGTTTCGGTTTGATCATGCACGGATGCGCGCCGGCAGCTGTCACTACACACGCAAGCAGATCACGCTCTCACGCAAGCTGCTACCGCTGATGGATGCGCAGCAAATCGAACAGACGCTGCTGCACGAAATTGCGCACGGGCTCGCGGGACACGGCGCCGGTCACGGCAAGCACTGGCAGCAAATCGCCGCCGCCATTGGCTACACCGGTGGACGCACCTACGACGGCCCGGTGCCGCAAGATCACCGCTGGCGCGGCGTCTGCCCCGCCGGTCACGAACTCCACCGACACCGGCGCCCCAGTACGCCCGTCAGCTGTAGTCAGTGCTCGCGCCGCTTCGACCGCCGGTTCCTCATCACCTGGATCGATCAGCGCAGCTAACCCACCCGCGCGATGACACCGCATCCCGTCACAATTCAGCGACGCGGCCACCACTTATGGCACGATCTTGCCCATGTCTTCGCCCGATGCATCCAATTCGCAACTGAACCACCCGGCCGCAACCGCGCCAATGCTTCACGACGCGGCGCAGTACCACTTTGGGTCAGACAACTACGCGGGCGTGCACCCCGAGGTGCTCGACCGCATCGCGCAGGCCAATGGGGGCCACGTCGCGGGCTACGGCGACGACCCCTACACGGCGCGATTGCAGCAGGTGATGCGCCAGCATTTCGGTGCGGATGCGGTGACGTACCCAGTCCTTAACGGCACCGGCGCGAACGTGCTCGCGCTGCAGTCCGTGATGCCACGCTGGGGTGGCGTCGTTGCCGCGGCCACTGCCCACATCAACACCGACGAAAATGGCGCCCCGGAACGCGTCGGCGGGCTGAAGATCCTGCCGCTGCCCACGCCCGACGGCAAGCTCACCGCCGCGCAGATCGATGCGCTCGAAATTGACCGCAGCAACGTTCACGCGGCCGAACCCTGGGCGCTGTCATTCTCAAACTCCACCGAGCTGGGCACTGTCTACAGTGCCGAAGAAACTGCCGCGCTCACCGCGGCCGCACATCGCAAGGGCCTGCTCGTTCACCTCGACGGGTCGCGTCTGGCGAACGCCGCTGCCACCACCGGTGCCTCGCTCGCCGAACTCTCTGCGGGCGTCGACATCCTCTCGCTCGGTGCCACCAAGAACGGTGCGCTCGCGGCCGAAGCGGTCGTGGTGAAGCGGCCAGAATGTGCCCGCGGCATCGAGTTCTTGCAGAAGATCAACCTGCAGCTCGCATCCAAGCAGCGATTCTTGGCTGCGCAGCTGCTCGCCCTGTACGAGGGCGACCTTTACCTGCGTAATGCGCAGCACGCGAACGCGCAGGCGCAGCTACTGGCCGAGTCGATCTCAGCGATTCCCGGATGCACCGTGGCCGGTTCCGTCGACGCGAATGCGGTCTTCGTGCAGCTTCCGGCAGGGGTTGCCGACCGGGTTCGGGCCTCGGGGAGCCGCTTCTATGACTGGCCGTTCATCCCGAATTCGGTGCGGTTGATGACCGCGTGGGACACGCCAACCAGCGCCATCGAAGCGTTCGTAGCCGAAGTCCGCCGCGCCACCGAGCACGCCGCAACCATCGATGACACCGCCAACTAAGCCGAGTTTTCGCGCCCAACGCCAAGCTCCAGCGTCTTACGATGGAGGGAGCATGCGACCGAGAGGCGCACAACGTTTAAAGGAGCCAATGCTGTGAGCATCGCGCACATCACCGAACAGCACATCCGCCAGCACGTCAGCTACGAGATGGCCGCGCAGGCGCTCGAACGCGCACTGGTCGACGATGTTGAGCCGGCCGAGGATTTCCCTCGAAACACCTACCCGCTCAAAGAGGACAACTACTTGATGTTCATGGCATCGCAGTCCTCGCACTGGGTGGGCGCAAAGTTCATGTCGGTGAACCCGGGCAACCCGGCTCGTCGTCTCGACCGCGCGCAGGGCTTCTACATTCTGATGGATGCCGACACCACTACGCCGAAGGCACTCATCGACGGTGCGGAGCTCACCGATCTGCGCACGGTCGCCGTCACCGCGCTGGTGACCCGCAAGCTGCTTGGCCGTGACGCTGAGCGTGCGGTGCTGTACGGATACGGTGCGCAGGCCCGCGCGCACGCAATCGGGTTGCGTCAGCTGCACCCACAGTTGAAGAACCTGGTGGTGCACGGCCGCGATCCGCGTCGTGCCGAAATGTTCGCGGCGAATGCGGCGGAGCACGGTTGGAATGCACGCATTGGTGACGCGATGGCTCCCGATGTTGCCGTACCGGGTGCCGACCTGGTGGTTACCGCAACGGGCGCGGCCGAGCCGCTGTTCCCCGCATCCCTGATTCAACCGGGCACGCTGGTCGTTGCCCTCGGCTCGCACAATGCGCACAACCATGAACTCGACCTCGAACTCATGGGCCGCTCCAACGTGATCGTCGAAGACATCGACACTGCCCTGCGCGAAGCGGGCGAAGTTGCGCTGGCGGTTGAGGCCGGGCTGCTGACGGCCGATGACCTCATCACGGTGCGTGATGTTGTACGCGGCACCGCGAAGATCGACCGCGACAAGCCGACTGTGTACAAGACGGTTGGTATGTCGTGGCAGGACCTCATCGTCGCCGGTGAGGTGTACGCGCGCGTGCCGAAGGTCGCGCTGCGTTCGTAAGCTGACCGCGCGAGGTTCACTCTCGCTGGTTTTCCCCCCCCACCCGTCACCTCGCTGACGGTCTCCACGTAGTCGTCAGGTACCCCCAATGGCAATTCGATACTGGATGTTCGTGCATCCGCTCGATCGCGCCCGCGAGATGGTTGCCGGCGGGTTTGTGCAGCATCCGTGGGGTGACGAGCAACCGCTCAACGTCATGGCCGAGGCCGATGGCGTGGTGCTGTATTGCCCGCGTACCGAGAATCCCGATGGCGAACCGCTGCGCTCCGTAGTGCAGGCGGGGCGCGTGCTGTCGGATGCACCGTATCGCGTCGGTGGGCGCGGCAAGTCGCCGTGGCGTCACGATGTGCAGTGGCTTGCGGATGCGCAGATCGCGCCGATTCGTCCGCTACGCGACATGCTCGAGCTCACGCGAGATTCGCGGTTTTGGGGCGAGCAGCTCCGCCCCGGGTGGGTGGAGCTGTCGCGTCGTGATTTTGAAATTTGCGAGGATGCGGTGCGTCGCCCGACGCCCGGGCCGAGCCTATTTGCGTTGCAGGCCGAGCGAGCGGGGCTGGCGCGACCGGATGCATCCACCGCACCGCCACCGGCGTGGATGGATGCCCCGATTGATCGGCCGCCGACGCCCGGCTGGTAGCGACGAATTCGTAGCCCGTCACCAGCCCGGCGGTTACCGCAGCAACTGACTGCTAGTAGTTCGATGAATATGAATGCAACACGTCCGTGCTCAGCCACCCCGCAGCGCTTCCGATAATGACCACCGTGACGCCGATCAGCAAGACGATCACCATGATGATGAGATAGGCGCGGGCGAAGTTCTGCTTGGCGCGCGTACCCATGCCGCCGCAGGCCATGACGATGATGATGATGATGTTGACCAGCGGGATCATCATCAGCAGGAAGGTACCGATCCAGCTACCGACTGAGTCCTCGTCCGGTTGCTGCTGTGGCTGGTACTGGTATGGGTGATATCCCTGCGGCATGTTCATGCTGGATCTCCGTTTTCCGTTGCGGTTAGTTCGACTGCACCGACGCGTGGTCTCATGCCATATCGCGGTTGCGATAGAACACGGGGTTTAGAGCGCCATGGTGTGCCAGAAAGTTCCCCGCGATTTTTGGTGCATCACCAGGCGGAGATGTGTCCGAGCGCACAGCGCAGAATTCGTGCGCGACCGCCTTCCAGCTCGTCGAGCAGGTCGGGGTCCTTCGCTTCTTCGGGTGTCAGCCAAGTAACTTCGAGCGCGTCCTGACGAGGTTCGCAATCGCCGGTCACCGGCACGAGGTACACCAGCGCGACGGCGTGCTGACGCTCGTCGTAAAGGTCACCGACCGGCAGCGGCGAAAATTCGGCCACGGTGAACGGCACCAGCGTCATCGGCAACTGCGGGAACGCCATGGCGCCAAGGTCTTTCTCGAGGTGGCGCACCAGGGCGTCACGCACGCGCTCACCGTATTGCACGCGTCCGGAAACAAACGATCGGGTGATGAGGCCGTCTTCGTTTGCCCGCAGCATCAGGCCGAGTGACTCGACGCGACCGGCCGCATCCAACCGCACCGGGATCGCTTCGACGTACAGAATCGGCGTTCGTCGTCGGATAAACGCGAGGTCGTCTTCGCTCAGCCAGCCAGAGGACTCGGGATCGGGTGTACGTACGTCCATGTCCCCATACTGCCCCATCACGGTGACGGCGCACCATGAATTGTCGGTGGTTGGTGGTTTGCTTGGTACATGCACGATTCGGATGCACTGTCGCGGTTTAGTGAGGCGAGCGCCACCTGGTTTCGGCGCGCGTTTGCCGAGCCGACGCGGGCGCAGCGCGAAGCGTGGGCCTCGATTCAGACCGGTGCGCACACCCTGGTGGTCGCGCCGACCGGTTCGGGTAAGACGTTGGCGGCGTTTCTGTGGGCGATTGACCGGTTGGTTGCCGAGCGATCGGGTGCCGGTGGTGCTGGTGCCGGCACGGATGCGGATGTGAGTTCTCGTGCGGATGCGGATGCGGATGCGGATGCTGCCGGTAGCGGTCGCGGCGGTGACCGTAGCGAACGCAGTGGCCGCGGCCCGTCCATCCTCTATATTTCGCCGCTGAAAGCGCTCGGCGTCGACGTGGAGCGCAACCTCACCGCGCCGCTGGTGGGTATTGCGCAGGTGCAGGCTGAACTCGACCGCCCAGCCGTCGACATCACGGTCGGGGTGCGATCGGGCGACACTCCCCCGGCGGAACGGCGCAAACAGGTGTCCAACCCGCCCGATATTTTGATCACGACGCCCGAGTCGCTGTACCTGCTGTTGACGTCGAGCGCTCGCAAGATGCTGCGCAATGTGCGGACCGTCATTGTCGACGAGGTGCACGCAGTTGCTGCGACTAAACGCGGTGCGCACCTTGCGGTATCGCTCGAGCGTCTTGATGCGCTACTCGAAGCACCGGTGCAGCGCATCGGCTTGTCGGCCACGGTTCGCCCGCTCGATGCGGTCGCGACGTTCCTCGGCGGTGCCGCGCCCGTGTCAATCGTCGCGCCGGCGAGCGAGAAAGCGTTTGACTTGCGCGTCGTGGTGCCGGTTCCGGATCTTTCGTCGATTACCCCGATGGCCCGAAGCGCGGATTCAATCGACCCCAACGACGCCGACTTGTTTGGCGACGCCACCCGCGCCATTCGCGACGATGCGGGCGACGGTAACCGCCCCGGATCGGTGTGGCCGTATATCGAATCCGACATTGTTGACCGGGTCTTGGCGCATCGCTCCACCATCGTGTTCGTGAATTCACGCGGGCTCGCCGAGCGGCTCACCGCGCGCCTCAACGAGGAATACGAGCGGCGTCTGCATCACGAGCGACTCGCATCCGAAGCCGCCGAAGCGGCTACAGCGACTGCTTTACCCGATACCGCGGCAGCCGGCACTGCCACATCTAGCAACACGGCCGAGGCCACAGTCCCATCGCGCCGCATCAAGAACGCCGATCTGATCGGCGGTTCTGGCGAGTTTGCGGGAGCCGCAACTGACCTCGCCCGGGCACACCACGGCTCGGTATCCAAAGAGCAGCGCGCCGAGGTCGAGGACGCGCTCAAGACCGGCAAGCTGCGTTGCGTGGTGGCCACGTCGAGCCTTGAGCTCGGCATCGATATGGGTGATGTTGAGCTGGTGATTCAGGTCGAGTCGCCCCCGAGCGTCGCCAGCGGCCTGCAGCGAATCGGCCGTGCCGGACACCAGGTGGGCGCCGTCTCGCACGCCGAGCTGTACCCCAAGCACCGCGCCGATGTGCTGCGCACCGCCGTGGTCGCATCCCGCATGCTGGCCGGCAATATCGAACACATGCGCGCGATCGCGCAGCCGCTCGATGTGCTCGCCCAGCACACGGTCGCGGCCGCTGCAATCGACCGCTGGCAGGTGGATGCGTGGCTCGCGTGCGTGCGAAAAGCCGCGCCGTTTGCCGGGCTCAGTACGGCACTGCTCGAATCCGTGCTCGACCTATTGGCCGGAAAATACCCGTCGGATGCGTTCGCCTCGTTGAAGCCGCGCATCGTTTGGAACCGCGACGCTGACTGGTTCGAGGGCCGCCCCGGTGCGCAGCGTCTCGCCGTGGTGTCGGGCGGCACCATCCCCGACCGCGGCCTGTTTGGGGTGTTTATGGCCACCGGTGCCGAGGAAGGCACGCCCGAATCCGATGACGGATCGCTCGCGTCAGCGACGGGCGGACGCCGCCGCGCCGGTGGGCTGCGCGTGGGCGAGCTCGACGAAGAGATGGTCTACGAATCCCGCGTGGGCGATGTCATCGCTCTTGGTGCAACATCGTGGCGAATCCGCGAGATCGGCCCCGACCGGGTCACGGTGGCGCCCGCGTTTGGTGAACCTGGCCGGCTACCGTTTTGGACTGGCGATGCCCTCGGCCGTCCGGCCGAGCTGGGCGAAGCCATCGGCGCGTGCGTGCGCGAGATTGCGACCAACCTCGCCGGGGCTCCCGCGGGTGATGCGGCCGAAACCGCAACCGTGCTGCCGCGCGAGGTTGCGGCCGTACTCGATGCCTACGCATCCGACAACCTGATTGCCTATGTGCGCGAACAGCTTGAGGTCACCGGACACGCACCCCACGACCGGCAGCTCGTGATCGAACGCGTGCGCGATGAGCTCGGCGATTGGCGAGTGATTCTGCACTCGCCGTATGGCCGGCCCGTACACGCACCGTGGGCGCTGATGGTCACTGCCCGCGTGCGCGAACGCTTCGGCATGGAAGCCAGTGCAATCGCTAGCGATGACGGCATCGTGGTGCGCATTCCCGACATCGACGACGTGCCACCGGGCGCTGAGCTATTCGCGTTCGCGGCCGATGAGATCGAGACGATCATTACCCGCGAGGTCGGCGGCTCGGCGCTGTTCGCGGCCCGGTTCCGCGAGAACGCCGCGCGTGCGCTGCTGCTGCCGCGACTGCATCCGGGTAAGCGTGCGCCGCTGTGGCAGCAACGCCTGCGCGCCGCGCAGCTACTCGAAGTGGCGCGAGCACACCCTGATTTTCCGATGATCCTCGAGACCGTGCGCGAAGTGCTGCACGATGTCTACGACTTGGATGCGCTGCGCGGGTTGCTCACGCGCGTCACGAATCGCGAGGTGCGCGTCGTAGAAGTCACCACCGAGTCGCCCTCACCGTTCGCACAGACCCTGCTCTTTGGGTACGTGGGCGAGTTCATGTACGAGGGCGACCAGCCGCTGGCCGAACGTCGCGCGGCGGCGCTGCAGATGGATGCGAACCTGCTGGCAGATCTGCTCGGTACGGCGTCGCTGCGCGAGCTGCTCGATGCCGAGGTCATCGACGAGGTCGAGCGCCAATTGCAGCACCTGACGCCCGACCGGCAGGTTCGCGGCACGGAGGGCGTGAGCGACCTGTTGCGGCTCGTCGGTCCGCTGCCGGTCGATGCAATTGCGCGGCGGCTGCAGGCATCGGAGTCCGAAACGAATGCGGGTGCAGACCATGTGCCGCTGCTCGGCGACACCGAGTCCGAATCGGCACCCACTCACGCCAACCTTGCCGAGACCGAAGCCGCAGTGCAGGAACTCATCGACGCTAAGCGCGCGGTGACCGTCCGCATCCGTAGCGAAGCTTGCATTGCTGCCGTCGAAGACGTTGCCCGCCTGCGTGACGCCCTTGGTGTGCCGCCACCACCGGGAATGCCCACCGCGCTGCTCGAACCCGTTGCCGACCCGCTCGGCGACCTGGTGCACCGCTACGCGCGCACGCACGGCCCGTTCACCGTCACTCAATTGGCCGAGTACCTCGGTATCGGCATTGCCATTGCAACGGATGCATTGCAGCGGCTCGAGCTTGCCCGCACGGTTCAGCGCGGCGAGTTCCGACCTGGCGGCATCGGCACCGAATGGGTCGACGCGAACGTGCTGCGCCGCATCCGCAACCGCACGCTGGCGAAGTTGCGCGGCGAAATCGCGCCGGTATCACAGCGGGCCCTCGCCCGGTTCATGCCGGAATGGCAGCAAGTGCACGCTCTCGGCGCTGCCGGTGCGTCGGTGGCACACGATGCCGCACCGCAACCCCGCGGCATCGACGGTCTGCTCGCCACAATCGACCAATTGCAGGGCGTGGCGCTGCCCGCATCCGCCTGGGAGTCGCTCGTACTGCCTTCCCGCGTTGCCGACTACGCGCCCGCGCTGCTTGACCAGCTGCTCGCCAGCGGCGAAGTACGCTGGCACGGTCACGGTGCGATCGGCGGAGCCGATGGCTGGTTCAGCCTGCACACGCAAGATCTCGGTCCACTCACGCTGCCGCTTGAACCGCAAACGCCGCTGGTCGAATGCTCGCCGCTCGCGCAGCAGGCGTACCGAGCGCTACAGCAGGGTGCCGCGTTCGTACCGGAATGCTGCGCCCGTATCGCCGGGCAGCAGGCTGCGGCCCAAACGGAAGACACCGGCACCGGCATCGGCACTGGCAGTGGCAGCGGCACCGGCACCGGCACCGGCACCGGCACCGGCACGGGCACTGGCACGCCGCCCAAGTCCGCGAGCGCGCCGGACCCAACGGCCGTCACCAATGCGCTGTGGGAGTTGGCGTGGGCCGGGCTCGTGACCAACGACTCCCTAACCGGAATGCGGTCACTGCTCGCAGGCGGCGCTGGCAAGAAATCAAGTGCTGCGCATCGCACGGCTTCGCGGCCGGCTCGCGGACGGATGTGGCGGGCGCAGTTCACGATGCCCGCGCAGTCGAGCGCGCCGGTACCACCCAGCGGTGCCGGACGGTGGTCGATTGCCGTACTCGGTGCATCCGAACCAACCCTGCGTGCCCAGGCCACCGGAGAGCTACTGCTCGAACGGTTGGGCGTCGTCACCCGCGGCGCTGCCGCCGACCTCGCCGGCGGATTCGCGCACGTGTACCGCGTGCTGAGCGAGTTTGAGGGAGCAGGTCATGCCCGCCGCGGCTATTTCGTCTCCGAGCTCGGCGCGGCCCAGTTCGCGACCGCCGGGGCAATTGACCGGCTGCGGGCACTGCACCGCGATGACGAATCCGAACCCGCCGATACCGCGCGCACCATTACGCTCGCGGCTACCGACCCGGCCAATCCATTCGGCGCCGCGCTCCCCTGGCCGGATGCGAACGGTCAAGAAACGACGCACCGTCCGGGCCGCAAGGCTGGCGGGTTGGTGACAATTGTTGATGGGCTGCTGGCCTGCTACGTCGAGCGCGGTGGCAAGACGCTGCTGACGTTCACCGACGATGACGCCGTGCTGCGGGCCGCCGCGAGATCGCTTGCCGACACGGTAACGGCCGCGCGCATCCCGAATCTCATCATTGAGCGCTGCAACGGCGCCTATGTACTCGGCACCGATATGGCCACCTGGCTGCAAGAAGCCGGGTTTGTG
This sequence comes from [Zimmermannella] bifida NBRC 103089, assembly GCF_001570925.1. GTDB lineage: Bacteria > Actinomycetota > Actinomycetes > Actinomycetales > Microbacteriaceae > Gulosibacter > Gulosibacter bifidus. The sequence continues at coordinate 399 of NZ_BCSP01000003.1, read as the reverse complement.
GTGAGCCCGCGCGGGCTGCGGATTCGCCCCTGAGCGCGGCCTGCTGCCCAACCAACCGCAAATCACCAGCCAACCCCAAATCACCAACCAACCCACGATCACCAGCCACGTCCGACACCGCTAGCCCAGACAGGAGCGCCACATGCCCGAAGGCGATACCGCGTATCGCGCGGCGCACCACCTTGCCCGCGCGCTTGCCGGGCGCACGCTCATCCGCAGCGAACTGCGCGTGCCGCGCTACGCCACCGTGCAATTGGCCGGTACCACCGTCAGCGGCGCACAGTCGCGCGGTAAGCACATCCTGCTTCGCACGGGAGACTGGACCATCCACTCGCACCTCGGCATGGACGGCTCGTGGCTACTCGTGCCACCGCCCCGCTCGGCGGGCGGCGCGAGCCG
>NZ_BCSP01000002.1 GCF_001570925.1 [Zimmermannella] bifida NBRC 103089 | reverse complement strand
ACACCACCCAACGCACCCATCCGACAAGCACCCACTCTCCAGAAACCACCTCTGACAAGCCAAAACACCGCCCTTCCAGGCAAAAACAAGAGGACGCTCCCTTTGCATCAAAATGAGCGTCCTAGTGGTGGAGGGGGAGCATCAGTGCTGCCCGTTGCGTGATTATGCTGCTAACTCCCAATTGCACACACCGTTATCTCGTATCAATAGCGACAACCAACGTTTCGAGACGATCGCCTCGAACGGTTCGTCGTCCCAGTGCTGCGGATCGGTGAGAGTATCGCCGTGCGCAAGGTGGAAGTTCTCGTAGTTGATGTCGTGCAAGAACATATTGATGCGCGCCAGGTTGTACGTGGTCAGATTGATTTCCTGCCCATAGAACCCCTGCCGAACGTTGTCTTTACCGAGCACCTTCGCAAACTTCAACAGCAGCGAGCCCGAACCAACGGCCGGGTCGCACAACTGGTCACGTTGGATACAAGACCCCAGTGCGGAGTGGTGCTATCGGATAGCGTCATTACCGGCTATGACCTGGGAATTCGTACCGTCGCCGTCGTTTGGAGATTAGGCTGCTTAACCGTTGAGTGTCCGGCACGCCGCTACCCCCGGCTGGCGTCCGTAGAGGGGTGAACCAGTCGGGATTTCGCGCGCAGTAATTGTTACTCCTGGTTGACGTCGTCCTCTCCATCGTCGTGAGGTTGTGTACTCTTTTCAGCCTGGTGGCGGAGTTCCCAGTAAACAAGGTCGGAGATCTCTTTGATGATCTGGCCCTTGCGATGAGCGCTTTCAAAGAACTTCTCCATGATGTTTTGCTGGGAGTCCTGGTGATCGAGCACCGCGTTCGTGACGGCGGTTTCGATCGTCTGAGACTCACGAAACTGCTCCTTGGTGTTTGCGTTGACCTGATCCTTAATCTCTTCATTTTGAACGAGAATCGTGACGACCCCCCTGTACCCAGGACTCCACTGAACCAGGATCAAAATCCTCGTCCTCAAACAGGGAATTGATGTTGTTCAGGATCTCTTCCCAGGCCACCAGGTGCGGGTCGCGCGAACGTCCACCGCCAACTCCCATCGGTTTGAGCTTCTCGCCGTCACCCTCGAGTGAAATAGCCCCTTCGCTCTGGCGCGTCTGCTTGATATGGGTGAGCTCGATGTTGTTGAAGTCAAGCTCTTCTGGAGTCTTGCGACCTGTAAGTCGCGGTCGCAGCAGTCGGAGGAACAGGGCAAGCTTCTCGAGGTCGGTGTCCTGATAGTCGACCACTTGAGACAGGAAATCGTAAAGGCGCACGAACGAGCCAACGTCCTTGCGGAAGAGGTCAAGCTCCTCGATCTCGGCCTTTGCGCTGTAAGTCAAGGCTGCCTCGTAGCGGTCATTGAACCGATCAGCGGCTTGCTTCAGCGATGCAGTGTGCTTACCGTGCTTCTTCTCGATGATGAATGCCTGCGCGAAGGAATCCACGTCATCCTTCGTATAGATCCCCGCAACTTCAAGCTTCCGCGCAAGGTCATGCACGAGATCAGGGTCGGTTGTTTCAATGATTTCGGCAGTGCGGTAGTACGGCAGGAACGCGTCGAGGATCGTGTCCGTGTCGTTGACGAAGTCAAGAATGTACGTAGTGTCTTTACCCTTCGACGGCAGGGTACGGTTCAGGCGGGAAAGTGTCTGGACTGCTTCTATCCCGTCGAGGCGTTTGCCCACTTACATCGCGCACAGCAGTGGCTGATCAAAGCCCGTCTGGTACTTGTTCGCAACAATCAAAACCTGGAACTGATCACCCGCGAACGCCTGTGGAATCCCTCGACCACGCAGACCAGGGTTCATGTTCGTTTCTGTATACGGCTCCTGCACGCCAGGCACAACATCATCAATCTGCTCAGCGGTCAAGCTTCCAGAGAACGCCACCAGGGTTCCCAACGGATAGTTGTTTTTCTCAACGTAGGCGTCGATTGCCATCTTGTACTTCAGCGCAGCGGCTCGGCTCGAGGTCACCACCATCGCCTTAGCGTGCCCATCGAGGAGCTCAGCAACATTCTCGCGGAAATGCTCGACGATGATCTGAACCTTCTGAGCAATGTTGGTCGGATGCAGACTCACTCACCGCATCAGGCCTTTTTTCGCGGTGCCCTCATCGACGAGCTCGTCAGTTCCAACCGCCCCACCGGCTTTCTGGGCGAGCTGGAAAGCCGTCTTATAAGTCGTGTAGTTACGCAGCACATCAAGGATAAAACCCTCCTCGATGGCCTGCTGCATCGTGTACACGTGGAAAGGCTGTGGCAAACCATCCGCACCAGGACGACCGAACATCTCCAGCGTCTTGCCCTTCGGCGTAGCAGTAAACGCATAGAACGAAATGTTCTGGGCTGTCGCCCGCGCTGCCATCTCAGCGGCAAGCACGTCCTCGACGCTTACTTCGCCACCGTCCTCGAGGGCTTCGACCTCTGCTTGTGAAAGGACCTGTCGCAGCTTCTGAGCACTTGTACCGCTCTGAGATGAGTGCGCCTCGTCCGCGATTACCGCAAACTTGCGATCCGCGAGCCCACCTTGCTGCGCAAGCGCCTCAAGCATGAACGGGAAAGTCTGCAACGTGACGATGATGATGAGCTTGCCGCTACTCAGTTCCTTGGCTAACAGGTCCGATTTTGAGGTCGCTGACGCTTTACGAACCTCGTCAGCGTTAATCGTTCCGACTACACCCTTCGTGCCCTCAATTGCCTTGATTGCCTTCTGAAGCTGGTCATCGAGCACGGTACGATCAGTCACGACGATCACCGAATCAAAGGTCTTCGAATTATCGGCGTTGTGGAGGTTCGCGAGCCCGTGAGCCAGCCACGCGATCGAGTTCGTCTTTCCTGATCCTGCAGAGTGCTAGATCCGGTACTTACTACCCGCCCCCTCAGCGCTCGTGGTCTCGAGCAAACTAGTGACGGCCTCCCACTGGTGGAAGCGCGGGAAGATGATCTGCCTACTACGCGAGCGAACACCAGTGATTGGATCGACCTTCTCAGTGATCTGCAGGAGTATCACTAGGACTGGCTCACCGGACCCAATCCGGGCTACGGCTTTGCCGGCGGGACCTATCCGCCTTCCACGCTGACGGATGAGGACCACATCGAGGCGATCCGCGACTTCCTCGCCGAGATCGACCCGGAGACCGGTTACCTCTCAGACGACTGAAGCCTCGGCCGGCACGACTTGGCCCTGCACCCCGCCGACGGAACACGCGCAAGCGCCGGGTTCAGCGTTCACGTTCCTCCCGGTCAGGTGCAGTCGCGCTGAGAGCGGTGCTGACGACCGATTCGGGCCCCGCAGCGGCCGACTCGACCGGCAGCACGGCGCGACCGGCGCCGTGGTTGAGCGTCTGCGTCCGGTATCGCCGCTGGTGCCACACGGTCAGTGCCGCGCCGATGGCGTAGAGGATGCTCGAACCGACGAACACCGACACGTAGCCCAGCTGGCCGGCCACAGACAGGGAGACCGCGCCAGCGCCGAAGGACACGAGCATGGCGAACGAGGCGAGCGTGGTGTAGTCCGACCCAGCGCTGCCCGGACGCGAGTAGTCCATGTTGATCGAGTACACGATGATGGAGCCGGCGGTGTAGCCGAGGAAGAACACGATCGTCACCGCGACGATGTAGACCGTGGATGCTACACCCGAGATGACGGGGAGGAACGCGACCATTCCGATAACCGCCAGTGCACAGCCGACCAGCAGGACGCGCTCCCTGCCGAAGCGCTGGATCAGCACCCCTGTGCCGAGGGCGGCAGCTGTCCCGCAGACACCAGCGAGCAGCGTAGTCAGGGTGGCTGTCTCTTCGGCGCTCCAACCTTGGTCGATGAGGCTCGGGGTGATGAGACTGTAGCCTGCAGTGAGGCCCATCCACGTTATCGGCACCACAAGCAGCATCCAGATCCCCGCGCCCCGCTGGCGCACCACCGTCCAGATGGTGTTCACCGAGATCCGCGCGGCCCGCACCTCGGCGCTGGCTGGGGGTTCAGGGCTCACGGCGATCAGCAGCGTCGGCAGGAGGGTGAGCACAGCAAGAGTCGCGAGGGCGGCGAACCAGCCGCCCCACCCGTAGATCACGGTCGTGAGTCCGCCTCCGACGATGAGGCCGATGTAGCTCCCGGCAACCTGGACGCCGTTGGCGAATCCGCGTTCATCACTGCGGATCGAAGAGATCGCCAAGGCATCGGCCGCTACGTCCTGCGTCGCCGAGAGGAGGATGTAGACGGCGGCCAGCAGCAGGAAGACCCCGAACTGTGCGCGCACATCCGGCAGGCAGGCGATGACCGCAAGGACGCAGGCGAGAAGCGGCTGAAGAACGAGCAGCCAGCTGCGGTAGTGGCCCCCGGCCCGGTTGCGGCCGAATCGGTCGACCACTGGTGCCCACAGGAACTTCACCGCCCAGAGCATCCCCAGGGCACTCACGGCTGCCATCGATTCGAGTGCGACCCCTTTCTCGCGGAGGATAGCCGTAGCGCCGGTCATGAGGAACCCGATGCCGAAGTACTGGGAGGCATACAGCGCAAGAAGCAGCAGGAAGCGCCGTTCGCTGAGCCGGGTTTTCGAGGATCCGTTGCGGATTCGTGTGTCAGAGGCGCGCACGACCAACCTTCCAGAAGCCCGAGCTCATCACCTGACGGCGGGGGACATCGCATTCCTTGACCAGGAAGCGCCGTCCGAGCGCGGCAGTCTTGGCCTCGGCACACACCCATCCGTAGTCGATCCTGCCCAACTGCTGCTGGCCGAGTTCAGCGGCGAGCGCAGAACCGGGGTCGTCTCCACCGCGGCACACGACGGAGATGCCGGCTTCGCGCGTACCCGGCAGGACATGGTCCTCGCTCGGCACCTCGACGATCGCACTGAAGCGTAGCTCGGGGTCCGATTTGTGAGCGGAGAGGATTTCGAGCACACCGGGAAGACCGGTCTCATCGGCGATCAGCACGTGGTGCCCGACATCGGGAGCACTGCCGTAAGGCGCGGTCTGAAAGCGCAGGCCGACCGGATCGCCAGGTTTCACCCGTGTGATCCAGCGGGCGCCGGGACCGTCGTGTCCGCGGCTGACGATGTCGATGTCGATCTCAGCGAGCGCCGCGCGATGTTCGCGCACTGTGTACCACCGCAGATCGGGGCGGGAGGCCTCCGGAATGCGCGAGAGAGTCGATCGTGGGTTGAGACCTGCGTAGTCGGGCATCTGGAGGCCCTGCCCGGGCGGCGGCATGAAGAGACCCACATACTCATCCGGACCCATCAGCGCCACGTCTGAGATCTCCGGGGCTGTGATCGTGACGCGGCGGAACGCCGGCGTCAGGTCGGTGACGGCGGTAACGCGAGCGGAGAACTGGGGGCAGTGGTCGCGCTCCGGTGGCAGCGCCATGGACCGCGAGTAGACCGCACGGATCGTCGACTTCGCGGTGCTCTCAAGCAGATTGCCTCGTTTGGACATGTAAGCCTTTCTTAGGTTAGCCTAACCTTAAGAGGGATCGTACACCGGAACCCACGGCGATGTCGACGCGACCGCGAGCAGCTTCTGGCGCTGCCTGGACAAACGGAATCCCGGAGGCCGGCAGCCTCCGGAAGAAGCAGGAAGCGGCGAGGATGCACCTCGCCGCTTCCGCATGTCGTTCTGTTCGAGCCCCTATGCCAGCATCAGCCGTTCCCGGCCTCGGCCACCACCGCGGGATCTGTCACGATCCGGCGCAGCACCTCGGTGAGGTGGTCGAGACCGGCGAGCAGGTCGTCGTCCTTGGTGAACTCGTTGAGGTTGTGCGAGACGCCTTCGAAACTCGGCACGAACAGCATCACCGTCGGCACAAGGTCCTTCATGGTCGTCGAATCGTGACCGGCCACGGTCAGCACCTCGCCATGGGACAGGCCGAATGCCTTGGCGACGGAACGCGGTACCCTCCGGCTGGTAGGGGTTCTGGTCCCAGGCGTGCTCGTGGACGATGTCGAACTCGACAGCGACGGTCTCCTCCACCTCGGCGATGGTCGTCCGCAGCTTCGCAGCCGCGCTGTCGATGACCTCCATGCTCGGTGAACGCAGGTCGAGCAGGATGCGGGCCTCGCTGGCTCCGACCGGGGAGTTCGGGTAGACGGTGATCTCACCGACCGCGGAATGCAGAACGCCCTCTTCGTAGTCGTCGACGAGCTCGCGGGCGGCAACGATGAGCGTGGCCGCCCCGAGCAGCGCGTGACGCCGTCCTCGTCCATGCTGCGGCCCTGCTCGACGTGGATCTCGGCATACGCGGCCAGGTCGAGTTCGACCGGCCCAAACTGGTTGCCGATCTCATCGCGGACGACCTTCATGCCGTGGCGCTGCAGGAGCCCTGCGAACCATCGGCGCTGCTGGCCGTCGGGCTTGGTGGCCTCCTGCCGGTCGACCCCGTGGGTGCCGGGCACCGCACCGAAAGTGCAGTGGACGTTCCAGTCGGCGAGGAATGCCTCAGCCTGTGACGTGTGTGTCATGGTCGGTCTCCGTTCATTACCCCGGCCGGCACCTCCGGGGAGGGGGCGCGCAGCGTCGGGTCGGTGATGACGTGCAGCAGTGCACCGGTCGGGCTCATCAATGCCCGTTCGACAGTGTCGACGATCTCATCGGTCGAGCGCACGGTTTCGCCGTGCAGACCGTAGGACTGCGCCATGAGCGCGAAGTCCGGGTTCGTCAGTAGTTCGCGCGCGTTTGTATCCAGCGTTGCATGAAAGTTACAATCAGAGTGCCGTGTTTACAACAGTCCTATCTAACAGACACCCGTCGCGGCCTTGAGTGCGTCCCGGAATTCGGTCATACGGTTCTCCTGGTTGTAGAACGGCAGCCCGATAATGCGGTAATCGGTGTTGTCGACATAGACGGTGTGCGGGATCGCGTTCTGCTCGATGGCGAGTAAGAAGTCCTCCTTCCACTTGTCAGTTTCGAGCAGGTGCGTGCCCTTCGGTTCCACGTAGAGCTGTTGCTGTTTGTAGGGCTGTCCCTTCTTGCGCAAGAAGAGGAGGAAGTCGGGCTCGAATCGCTCGCCGGTCTCGAACGAGTAGATGGCCAGCGGCGCGAGCCTTTCGTTACGCACCAGATAGACCTCGTCGTAGCGCTGCTTGAGGTCGTCGACAACGGTTGAGAAGTATTTGACGAAGGACTTCTCTTCGCTAGTGCCGTAGTTGTCGTTGTAGACATACCATTCAGCGCTCTCAAGGTTGACGCGACGGCTGGAATCAGGATCGCTAATCTGGCTGGTGCCGATCCCACCTTCGACCGGATTCGCGATCTGTAGGCGCTTGTTGCGTAGCACTTCGTTCAATCGTTTGGCTTCGAACTGGTGCGTGCCTCGGTAGGTGACCTTGATGCCTGCCAAGTAGCTGGCGACGGCTAGGAACACCTTGTCCAGGCCCGCCCGCAGATCGGTCGCGGTGAGGTCTTCCGTGTCGCTTTGGAAGGTGATCTCAGTGTCGCCTAGGTAGTCGCTAGACGTGATGAACTCACGGGCCGAGTTCAGATGAGGGAAATAGTGCTTAAGCACCTCGAAACGCAGTGCGTCGTAACTTGCCAACGATCCCAAGGCCACGTTCAACGGTATCTCGCTGATCTTTCGGCGGATCGTATGAGCCTTCGGGCTCTTGGGCGCATCTGTTTCCCCGCTGTCAGTCTCGAAGAGGCTCACAAGCCGGGAAGGTGCGTGTCGGACGTCGAGCTGATAGATCGCAGACTTCACCCGGTTATCCAGCTGGGTGACCTCCTCGCGGGAGACTTCCTCGCGGTGGTTACTGAACACCATCGCTTCGTGGTAGAAGTCTGTCTGTTTGAACGCCGGTTTGAGTTCGTAGGTAACTTCGGTGACTTCGTCGGGAAGCAAGCCTGTTTCACGTAACGCGAGGCGAAGCTCGGTGATGTACTTCGAGTCTTGCTTGGAGTGGTAGAGCAGGGTTTCAAGGAGTCGGTTCGGGCTATCAAGATCCTGATCGTACTTCCGGACGAACCTGTCCTCTTGATCACGTTCGATGGACTCATTCTCGAGCATAAACGGGAAGTAGCGGGCTCCGCGTCCGATCAGTTGCGCTTCCTTGATCGTGTACGCGCCGGGTTTTCCTGCTTTGCCTCCCTGCCGTGTTTCGTAGAGACGCACGATGTCGTAGAGGTTGAGAACGTCCCAGCCTTCGTTGAGCATGTCGACTGTGAAGATGATTCGATACGGGTTGGAGTGATCTTCGAGCGAGTTCACTGCCAGTTGCTTCTCCGTTGAGTTGTCTGTGGAGCGGTTCATGATGATGGCGTTTTCTTCGGCGAACCCTTGCTGGATACTCGATCGCAGGGAGCGCAAGCTCGGGTCCTTCGCTTGGAAGTAGCTAATCGCCTCTTTCATCAGACCGTCGGTGGCCATCTCGAGGATCTCGTTCTCGGTGAGTCGTTGGAGTCGCTGGAAGAACTCGTTGTAGAACGCTTTAGAGTCATCGATCCTTTGCGATTTCAATAGCACCACGGGCTTCGAGAAGACGCCGCCGTCGGCAAGCAGCGCGCGACGATACTCCGACAAGACAAGAGCTTGAAGAGTTCTACCCCATGGGTCGAGGACAGACTGGAAGTTCTGGAAGTCCTTGGTAAACCCGGACTCGCGGAACCGTGCCAGGGGGTAGTCGAAGACGATCTTGTCTTTGTACTTCTGCAGGATGTTACGGTCACGCAGATCGACAGTCGCTGTGAACTCCAACAACACATTGTCCCGGTTGCCCAGGAAGGCTGAGCTGACCGTGTACTCCCACGAGCGGTCCTCCTCGTCTTCAGCCTTCGTTGCCCTCTTGGTGCGCGTATTCACGTGGTGCGACTCATCCGAAATCATCACCACGGGTGCATCCTCGAAGTCATCGGTTGTGAGCGCATCTTCCTTCGGGTCGAGGAAATCCAGATGCAGCTTTTGGGTCGTCGAGAAGCAGAGGTTGATTGCGTTCGGGTCGGCCGCAGCAAAGTTGCCGACCTCGTTGATGGGAACCCGCATGCCGTCGATCTCGATTGACTCCGCGAAGAGATACTTCGCTGAAGCCGAGTCCAAGAAGTTGGCTTTGGTCTTCTCGATGATGTTCGTTTGGTTCACGAAGAACAGGAAATTACGGTAGCCGAGCGAGTAGTAATGCAGGATAAGGCCAGCCATCATCACGGTCTTACCTGAACCCGTCGCCATGTGATAGAGGAGATGGGTCTGGCGGTTCTTCGACAACTTGTCATTGCTCAAATACTCGAGCGTATTTGAGAACGCATGCGCTTGGTATTCACGCAGCTCGATGTGAGGGGCGAGATTCTGCTCGATGTGTGTGGGTAGCTCATGTCGCGCCCCGAAGTCATAAAAGAGATCGAGCTGCTGGAACAGAAACATGTCTTGGGTACTGGGGACGCTCATTATTCGCCCTTCTTGTAGAAGGACTTCGTGAACGCAATGTCACCCTCTGAAAGGCCTAATTCTTCGTCGTCAACATCAGACGCATTGATGTACAAACGATTCTTATCGATCAACTCTGCTACGATCTGCCTTTGCCTCTCAACCGTGAGCGATTCAAAATCTGTAGCCGTACCTTTCAGTTCACTCGGCAGTACGGAAGGGCGAAGCAAACCACGCTCGGTTGCACGATCCAGCACTGCCGCTACGTCAGCAGTTCCATGGGCATCCTCCAGTCGTCTCATAAGCTCTTCGCCTTGTTCGGCCAGTTCCACATAAACGAACGAGCCGCCACCTTTCCAGTTGTGAGCTTTTGAAACTCCGCTCTGCTCTCCATCGATAACCGCGCGTAACCGAGGGACCGTAATAGTCTGGATATACTCCATCTGTTCAACGCCAATATAACGACGCCCCAGTTTGTGCGCGACCGCAGCTGTCGTTCCAGAGCCAAGGTGAAAATCCATAACGAGATGACCCGGCTGAGAAAACATCTCGAGGTAAAACTGGATATATGCTTCAGGCTTCTTTCCATTCCTGAACGAAACGCCACCTTCACTATTCACAATGTTGTATTCCTTCACGAAATCAACGAAATTGGGGTACGGCTTTAGCGTCACGTCGCTGCTTAGCGGTTGACCCGGGTAGTAGAAGCCATTCTTATTGTTCCCCTGAGGGAGCTCAAAGATTCTGAAGTCGCGGCCGTCATCACCCATGTTAGGTACCGCGAATACAGTTCCCTTCGGGTATTTATCAATAAATGGTTCAAGGTGTGCGACATAAAATCTCCCACTTGAATTCTTTTCGCGGATGCTCCCACGAATAGACATGGACTTAAGCCCGCCCGCATGGCCGACTGATCTTGTTTTCTGCACTCGATCCGGAAAATAGACCTTGACTGATTTTCCGGCCAGCGTGAGTTGATCATTGGGTTCACCGAGGAACTCGAAATCGTACTGATAATCATCAGTAGTCTTCTTAATCTCTCTCTTTGGAACTTCAAATGATGGTGACTTGGAATAGATCAGGGTGTACTCGACAACGTCATTGAATCTCTTATCCCCAGTCAGGCTTCTATCGGGATGCCGAACTAGCGTATTCATGTCAAACTGGTGGCACTGCTCAGAGAATATCTCGTCAGCGACTACGCGCAGATAAGGGTACTGGTGAAAGCTGCACTGAATAAGTATGACACCGTCTTGAGATAGAAGCTTTCTGGCAAGCTCCAGCCTATTTTTCATAAAGACAAGCCATGAGGAGCGACTAAACCGGTCGTTGTAACCAAAGCTGTCAGATCCGGTGTTATACGGCGGATCGATGTAGATACACTTAACCTGGCCTTCGTATCGCTCTAGCAGCGAGCTCAGTGCGAGCAGGTTGTTACCTTTGATGAGGAGGTTTTCGTTCTCATCAAACTCTGTCAGGCGTTCCTCCCCTTCTGCTGTATATCGAGTCGCATTACAGAAAGCTTTCGGTGCGAGGAGCCTGGCCACCTCGTCTGGAGCGAGAGTTTCGTTGTAGAAAACCTCGTCACGGCGCTCGTCTTCTTTGTCTTGGCCGCCTTCAAGCACGCAGTCCTTGTATGGCCACACCAGCGTAACCTCGCTCGAGGCTGAGATGAGGTCGTGGTCGTTGGCTGAGAGACCGATTTTGTTTCGGTAGGCCGTGTAGCTGTCAGGTAGGAATTCCTTAGAGTTGACCACCCACATGAATTTCTCTTGGTCGAAGATGGTGATGCCGTCGACGATTTTGAAGAAATGCTCTTTGAGAATGGGGGCTGCCGCTAGGCTGCGGATTAGCGTGGCATCGAGCTGTGAAACGGCGTCGCGAACTCGTGGTTTGAGTAGTTGGCCGTCCTGTGAAACGAAGCGCTCATCGCTCTTGAGCACAGCTTCGAGTTCTTGTAGGAAATTCATTGTTCTACCTCTTTCTTGATGGTTTCGGACGTGGTTCGCCGCTGGTTGTTTCGTGTTGAGGGAAAAGATTGGTTTGCGTGAGACATCGCAGTGAATGCCTCGTTGTATCTGGACCGGCGATCGAAGCGACTATTACTCGATTCTGAGATGGCCGCGCAATTTGCCAGCAGGCTTTCTCGGCGGCATGCAACATGCTGGCTCATGTGTCTTCTTCTCCTTTCTCTTTGTCAGCGGGCAAAACCTCGACGATGTCTGCCATTTGGCAGTCCAGCGCTCCGCATATTCGTGCGAGCACTTGTGTTGTCACTGTCTCGTCGCATCCCATCTTGGCGATAGTGGCGCTTGAGAGGCCGGTTGCTTTGCGTAGGTCTTGTTTTGTCATGTCTTTGTCGATGAGGGTTTCCGGCTCTTCGCGTTTCGGAGTGCGTAGTTGACCATGGGGTGGGGTTCGGGGTGGCACAACATATAGGGGTCCTGGCCGGTACAAGATGAGAGTTGCGAAGCTTCCATCCAACCGAACCAGGACCCTACTGTGCAGCCTACTACTGGCAACCTCGTCGCCGACACCATCTGCCGGACCGCCGAGATCGGCCTGACGATCACCGGTGCCGCCGACGCCGGAAACATCACCATCATCGACACCGCACCAGTAGCGGTGCACGATACCTGCCCCGACTGCGGGCACCCCGGCAAGCTGCGGGATCACCCCCGCCGTCGGCTCGTCGACCTGCCCGTGGTGGGGTTCCCGACCCGTCTGCACGTCCGCGTGCCCCGCTTCACCTGTACGAATGGCTTCTGTGGCAGGAAGATCTTCCAGGCCACACTCAGCTGCGCCGATGACGGAGCGAAACTCACCCACCGGGTCACCCGCTGGATCCTCCAGCGCTTGACCATTGACCGGATGAGCGTGTCTGCCACCGCCAAGGCACTCGGGGTGGGATGGGAGCTGGTCAATCAGGTCGCACTCGATGCCTGCCGCAAGCTTGTCTACGACGACCCGCACCACCTCAACGGAGTACGTGTCCTCGGTGTGGATGAGCACGTATGGAAGCACACCCGAAAGCCAGGTCAACCGTCGAACCTGGTGACGACCATTGTGGACCTCACCCCGCTGGTGGATGGGCGGGGGCCTGCCCGTCTACTGGACATGCGTCCCGGCCGCAGTGCACAGGTGCTGCGCGGCTGGCTGCAGGAACGTGACCCCGGCTTCCGCAGCCAGGTGCAGGTGGTGACCATGGACGGGTTCACCGGCTACGCCAGTGCTGTGGACCAGGTCCTCCCGGACACGACCAAGGTGATGGATCCCTTCCACGTAATCCATCTGGCAGCCGACAAACTCACCGGGTGCCGGCAACGACTCCAACGTGAGACCACCGGGCGCCGGGGCCGTAAGGATGATCCGTTGTACAAGTACCGTCGCACCCTGTTGACCAGGACGAACTACCTCACCGAGCGGCAGAAACAACGCCTGGACATGCTGTGGGCCACCGACGATGACTACGTGGCACTCGAGGTCACCTGGATGTTCTACCAGGACCTGATCACAGCATACGGGCACCCGCAGAAATCGGAAGGCAAGAAGTTGATGGAACGGATCATCACCACCCTGCGCAAGGGAGTACCGAAAGGTTTGGAGGAGCTCGCCCAACTGGGACGCACTCTGTGGCGCCGGCGTGAGGATGTCCTGGCGTACTTCGATATCGGGGCGTCCAACGGTCCGGTCGAGGCGTTCAACGGACGGCTCGAGCACCTGCGGGGAATCGCGCTGGGGTTCCGGAACCTCAACCACTACATCTTGCGGTCACTGATCCACTCCGGCCAGATACACAACCGGATCAACGCACTCTAAATCGTGAAGAGCCCGTTACGGCCTCAGTGTCGCCCGCTGGGACACCGCTGCCTATCAATTCATCGGCGGAGTCACACTCGCGGGCGCACTCGACAGCGCCGCGGCACACCTGCGCAACGCCGTTGATCCCCATCCACTCGTGGAACTCGCTCTCACCAACCAGCACCTGATCGTAGTTACCAACCTCGCCGGCTCCGCCCCCATCAACATCGAATGGTCGTGCCCGCTGAGGATCGTAGGTGGTATTCGCCACGAACCACGCTGGAACCAACGCGGCCGCATCACCATCGCATTTACCGATGGCAGCCTCGTACGTCTCATCGCCGGGTACGTATTCCCCGGCAAAGCCCGCCGCTTCGTTGAAGCCAGCCGCACCCTCGGGATTCCGTCGTAGCTACGACACTCGAGCCCAGGCCCAAGAGCCTCGGCGCACGCGGCCACACGGGTTCCCGTACACCACACAACTCCAGAAACAACTAACGCCCGGCACAAGGCCGGGCATCAATCATTCGTGGACCTGACGGGACTCGAACCCGTGACCCCCTGCATGCCATGCAGGTGCGCTACCAGCTGCGCCACAGGCCCCGAACTCACTCGCGTGAGCAACTCCCCTACTTTACGACTAACCACCTGCAGAACGCAAATCGAAACGCATCCAATTTGCCGACGCATCCAACGCGCAACAGCGCCGCAAGCAAATTAGCCATCGACCTCGGCAACAGACCGCTCAGCGCGACGCTCCCGCCAGATCCCAATCAGCATTCGAACCAGCAACACCCCCGAGAACGCCGCAAACAACATGTTCGCCACAAACGGCGACATATCGCGCAGTAACGCCACTCCAACGGGCGCCGAAACCGCCGCAATCACGCCGATCAACAGCGCGGCCCGCACATCCACGTTCTTACGTTTCGCGTTCGCAACCGTACCGCTCAGACTCGTGGCGATGATCATCAGCAACGAGGTGCCCTTCGCCATGAGGTCACTGACACCAAAGCCCATCATCATGATCGGCACAACGACCATGCCGCCGCCGATACCCAACAGTCCCCCGCAAACACCCGCAACGAAACCGGCCCCAACCAGCGCCGCAGCACCCACCGGCGTGACCTCAACGGCCCCGCCGCGCACCGGTGCTTCGAGGAACATCGACGCGATCACCGCGAGCAAGAAGACCACATAAAACCAGTGCACCGTAATCGGCCGCACCTTCGACAGCACCCACGAACCCACAGGGGCACCGACAATCGAGCCAAGTGCCAACAAACCAGCGATCAGCACGTGCACATCGCCCTGCGAACCGTACGCGATGACACCCGAAATCGACGGAATCAGAATCGCCAGCAGCGACGTACCCGAAGCGAGTTTGATGTCGTATCCGAGCAAGAACGTGAGCGCCGGCACAACCAGCACCCCACCGCCAAGACCGAACAGGCCCGAGCACAGGCCCACCAGTACGCCCACCAGCACCAACACCACGAGGTTCCGACCGGGCAGTGCTGAGGGTTTGGCAGTCATACTAAAAACCTACCTGGCTTTGGCATCGACCCGCATCTGGTGCGTGTGCAGCGAACTCAGCTACGCAACGACAGGCGGCTCCACAACAGGCGGCTCAGCGCCCCAGTGACAGGTGCCGGTGACCGCGAGCAAACTACTCGGTGGCAGGCGCCGAGTCACCGGCAGCAGCCTCGTCAAGCCCCAGCGGCACGACCGGCGCATCGCGCCACAGGCGTTCGAGGTTGTAGTACTCGCGCTCTTCTTCGTGGAAGACATGCACAACCAGGTCGCCAAAGTCCAACAACACCCAGCGGCCAAGGTCGGTGCCTTCGCGGCGCAGCGCCTTCAGGTCATATCCCTCGCGCAGCTTGTCTTCGATCTCTTCAGCGATCGACAGCACCATGCGCTCGTTGCGGCCCGATGCGATCAAGAACACATCGGCGTACGGCAACGTCTCGCTCACATCCAGGCCAACGAGGTTCGTCGCCTGGCGTTCATCCGCAGCCTTGGCTGCTACCTGGGTGAGTTCGATTGCGCGTTCAGTTGCCGTCATGCTCTACACATCTCCAAAGTTGTGGTGACAAAAAATCAAATAGTGGCGGCAGGATGCACCGCATCGGGCAGCCGTTACAGGCTGCGTTGTTGGTCGGGACGATACAGGCGATTCTTGGCAATGTACTGCACCACACCATCGGGCACGAGGTACCAGACCTGCATACCCGAGCGCACGCGGGCGCGGCAGTCGGTCGATGAAATCGCCAGCGCCGGAATCTGCAACACCGAAACCTGCTCGGGCGAAAGACCCGTCAAGTCCAAGTCGTGGCCGGGGCGAGTAACCGCCACAAAGTGCGCGATCTTGAACATCTCCTCGGCGTCTTTCCACTCGAGGATCTGCGCCATCGCATCAGCACCGGTAATGAAGTACAGGTCGGCGTCGGGCAATAAACGATGAAAGTCGCGCAGGGTATCGACCGTGTAGGTGGGCCCAGGCCGATCAATATCCACGCGGCTCGTCTTGAACCGTGGGTTTGATGCGGTTGCGACCACCGTCATGAGGTAACGGTGCTCGGCCGGCGTCACGCCCGTCTTCTTGTACGGGTTGCCGGTCGGAACGTAGTACACCTCATCGAGGTCGAAGTACTGCGCGACTTCGCTGCCGGCCACCAAGTGGCCGTTGTGAATTGGGTCGAACGTGCCACCCATAAT
Source organism: [Zimmermannella] bifida NBRC 103089 (assembly GCF_001570925.1). Lineage (GTDB taxonomy): Bacteria > Actinomycetota > Actinomycetes > Actinomycetales > Microbacteriaceae > Gulosibacter > Gulosibacter bifidus. The sequence goes on along the minus strand of NZ_BCSP01000002.1, from coordinate 263,069 downwards.
GCCAACCCGGCGGCGACGTTCCGCCACAGGCTGTGCGTCCTCGGATGTCACGAGCGACTCAAAAGCGTCTTAGTGGCCAGCTTCGATGCTGCCAGCCGACGAGTTACCGTCGGACTCAACAATCGGGTGACCCGGGTGACCAACCGGCTCGTACTTAGCTACGGTCGGGTTAACGGGGTGGCTTTCGCTCATGTTACGGAACGAGAACGTTACTGCAAGCAGCGCGATGAAGATCACGAGGGTGATAACACCGAAAACAACCGGCGGGAACCACATGTGGCCTGGGGTGATCTCAACGATCTCGGCAGCCTGAACTACTGGAAGCAACATCATGACCACCATCCTAGCGTGCATTCTCGTCGTCGTGGCCCGCATCCGCATTCGCTGCGGCTGCGGCCTCGCGCTGTTGTTGGTCGGCAACCAAGTCGGCGTCCTGCCAAAGTCCGGCGCGACGCTCCTGCTCGAGCTGCTCACGCGCAGCCGCCTTTGCATCCATCCACTCGTGGTAGGCAGCCTTACGTTCCGCGCGGGTGGCGCGGGTGCGCTCTTCCAGACGCGGGTCGGTTCCGTGCGCCGTCATGACTTCGGCAGCGGATGCGAGGGTCGGTTCCCAGTCGAAGATCTGGCCGTTTCCGGCACCGATGACGACCATTGACCCTGCCTGCGCACCGGCCTTGACCAGCGCATCCTCGATGCCCAGCTTCGCGAGACGGTCGGAGAGGTAGCCCACAGCTTCGTCGTTAGCGAAGTCGGTCTGCGCCACCCAGCGTTCGGGTTTGCGGCCCAGGATGCGGTAGATCGTGCCGTAGGTACCGCCTTCGGTGCGGATCTCGAACGGCTTGTTGTCGACAGCGCGTGGACGCACGACGATGCGTTCACGCTGGTCGGTTTCTTCGGCACGCTCGGCACGGCCCTGCTCGACCAGATCGCCCAACGCGAAGCCAAGCTCTCGCAGGCCCTCGTGGCTGACGGTCGAGATTTCGAACACCCGGAAGCCGCGCGACTCGAGATCGGCACGAACGAAGTCTGCGAGTTCACGCGCATCCGGCACATCAACCTTGTTGAGCGCGACGAGCGCAGGACGTTCGGTAAGCGGAATCTGACCTTCGGGAACTTCGTACGAGTCGAGTTCGCGCAGGATAATGTCGAGGTCGCTGAGCGGGTCGCGCCCAGGTTCGAGCGTGGCACAGTCGAGCACGTGCAGCAGCGCTTCGCAACGCTCAACGTGGCGCAGGAACTCAAGACCGAGGCCGCGGCCTTCACTGGCGCCTTCGATGAGCCCTGGAACGTCGGCGATCGTGAAGCGGTGGTTGCCGGCTTCGACCACGCCAAGGTTTGGGTGCAGGGTCGTGAATGGGTAGTCGGCGATCTTTGGCTTTGCGGCGCTCATTGCCGCGATCAGGGAGCTCTTACCGGCGCTCGGGAAGCCTACGAGCGCGACATCGGCCACGACCTTGAGTTCGAGCACGATCTCGGCTTCGTCTCCGGGAACACCGAGCAGCGCGAAGCCTGGCGCCTTGCGCTTGCTCGTTGCAAGCGCTGCGTTCCCGAGGCCACCAACACCGCCCTGGGCGGCAACGTAGCGAAGCCCCGGGGTGTCGAGGTCAATGATGACCTCACCATCGCTGTCGCGAACGACGGTACCGACCGGCACCGGCAGCTCGAGGTCGGCCCCCTTCGAGCCGTTGCGGAAGTCGCCCATACCGAAGCCGCCGGATTCGCTGCGCTGGTGCGGCGAGTGGTGGTACGTGAGCAGCGTGGTCACGTTCGGGTCCGCAACCAGCACGATGTCACCGGCGTCGCCACCGTTACCGCCGTCGGGCCCGGCGAGCGGCTTGAACTTCTCGCGCTTGATCGACATGCAGCCGTTGCCGCCGTCACCGGCGCGCAAATACAGGCGCACCTCATCTACGAACGTGGTCATGGCGACTCCTTATTGTCGTGGGTCGAACCTAGTTTGCTTCGTGATCGTGGCAATTCACTCGAGGGTGAACGCGGGTTCGGGCAATAACTTGCACAAAAATGCGGTTATGTTGCGCTCACAGCCTCATAAACGCGATTTTGAGCAAGTTACTACCGCTTGGCTCGAACGCAGCGCTCTCACCGCACGGTTCGGCAGCGGTTCGCGAGTTATGAAACGAAAAGAGGGGCGGAGTTCCGCCCCTCTTATTCGCCAGCTTGCGCTGAGAAATATGTTCAGCAGTGTGCACTGCCGAAGTCGTGTTCAGGCTATTCAGCAGCCGAAACGATGTTGACTACCTTGCGGGTACCCTTGTTGCCGAACTCGACCGTACCGGTCGACAGAGCGAACAGGGTGTCGTCGCCGCCACGTCCAACGTTAACGCCCGGGTGGATACGGGTGCCGCGCTGACGCACGAGAATCTCGCCGGCGTTGACTTCCTGACCAGCAAAACGCTTCACACCGAGGCGCTTTGCGTTCGAGTCACGACCGTTCTTGGACGAGCTCACGCCCTTCTTTGATGCCATGAGAAAATGCTCCTCGGATTACTTGATGTCAGTGATCTTGACGCGGGTAAGCTCCTGGCGGTGGCCAATACGCTTCTTGTACCCGGTCTTGTTCTTGTACTTCTGGATACGGATCTTGGGGCCGCGGAGGTCTTCGAGGACCTCAGCCGACACGGTGACCTTGGCGAGCTTCTCAGCGTCGGTGGTGACAGTGTCACCGTCAACGAGCATCACCGCGGGCAGGGTTACCTTGCCGTTGTCGTCAGCGACGACGCGGTTCATGGTTACTACCGAACCGACCTCGACCTTCTCCTGACGACCGCCGGCGCGCACTACTGCGAATACCACTTCAGTTACCTTTTCTCTGTGCTCACTCGTGAGAGCAAGCGAACGAATTTCCCGGATTAACCGGATCTACGTGTCCCGGCACGCGGGGCAACTCGCGGCATCGGCCGCGGTGCGTCATAAACGTGCAACAGCGACCAACTTTAGCCGAATCGGTGCCACAGCGTCAAGCGCCCCGCGTGCCGAATCTGCCACGAGCTGTGCGAACGAGCTACTCGTCGTTCGTATCCGATGCCTCAGTCGAAATCGTGCCAGTCGTCACGCGACGACGGCGCGGCTTCTTCTTCGGCTGTGCGGCGACGTCAGCAGCGTCCGAAACCGCCGGCGCCACCTCCCCTGCCGCGCGAGTCTGCACCGCTGGTGCGGACTCCTTAGCGGGCGCCTGTCGCGCCGCCGAGCTTCCCTGCGAGGCATCTGCCCCGCCACCAGCAATCTGGTCCAGCGCTGCGTCAAGCGACGCGAGCGTTGCCGATGCATCGGTGTTATGACGTGCGCGGCGCTGCTTCGGCTCAGGCAGTTCCAGCCCGAGCAGGGTTGGTTCGGATGCGGTCGCGGCGTCGCCGGATCCAGCGTCGCCGGATCCAGCGTCGGCCGTCAGCATGTCCGTGCTGACACGACGGCGACGCGGCTTGCGGCCAGCCGAGCTTTCCTGCTGCTGGGCGGCAGGTGCTTCCCGCGAGCGCGACTCCGTAGTGTCGCGGTGCTGGGAGGCTTGCTTGTTCTGCGTGGCGGGTTCGTTCGTGCGGTTACCGCCTCGGACCTCAGCAGACGACTCGCTCGGCGCGGGCTCGTTGGCGTCACGGTCGGAACGCGACCCCTCGCCCTGCTCGCCGTTGCTGCGCTGCTCGTCGCGTGCATCCTGGTTCTTGCCACGACCACGACGGCCGCGACGCGAACGCTTGCGGCCACTATCGCGCGATTCCTGGTCACGCGAGTCACGCTCGTTCGATTCAGGCGCTTCGCCTGCGGCCGCGAGGACTTCGCTGCCCGACTTGCCTGCTGCAGCAACCTGAACGGCCTTCGCCAGCTTTTCGGCGGCGTCGTTCGAGTCGTTCGACTCGTCCTTTTCGGCACCGGCAAGCGTGGATGCGGCGATCTTCGTCAGCGCGCTGCGGGCATCGTCGGTGATTTCGTGGGTCGAGCTCTGCGAACGCGACTGCTTCTGGTTGTTGCGGTTGCGGCGACTCGACTTGCCCTTGCCACTGGACTGACCGCCCTGGAATACGGGCTCGCTGTGCACGTGAACACCGCGACCGAGGCAGCTGCTGCACGGTTCCGAGAACGTTTCGAGCAGGCCAAGGCCGATTTTCTTACGAGTCATCTGCACCAAACCAAGGCTGGTGACCTCGGCAACTTGGTGCTTGGTGCGGTCGCGCGAGAGACCTTCGAGCAGGCGGCGGTGAACCAGATTGCGGTTCGATTCGAGCACCATGTCGATGAAGTCGATCACGATGATGCCGCCGATGTCACGCAGGCGCAGCTGGCGGACGATCTCTTCTGCAGCTTCGAGGTTGTTTTTGGTGACGGTCTCTTCGAGGTTGCCGCCGGAGCCGACGAACTTACCCGTGTTCACGTCGATCACCGTCATGGCCTCGGTGCGGTCGATCACGAGCGAACCACCCGAAGGCAAGAACACCTTGCGTGCGAGCGCCTTTTCGATCATGTCGTTAACGCGGTGCTGCGCAAAAATGTCGTCGCCGGTATAGCGCTCGACGCGGTCGAGCAGGTCTGGCGCAACCTGGCCCAAGTAGTGCTTGATCGTGTCGCTCTCCGACTGCCCCTGAATGATCAGCTTCTGGAAGTCCTCGTTGAAGACGTCACGAATGATCTTGATGAGCATGTCGGGCTCGGCGTGCAGCGTCTGCGGCGCCTTGGCGCCAGCACCCGAACGCTTCTTGATGTCTTCCCACTGGCGCATCAGGCGCTCAACGTCGCGCTGCAGCTGTTCGTGGGTGGCGCCTTCGGCGGCCGTACGAACGATTACGCCGACGCCTTCTGGCAGCACCTCTTTAAGGATCTTCTTGAGGCGCGCACGTTCGTTCTCGGGCAGCTTGCGGCTGATGCCGTTCATCGTGTTGCCGGGAACGTACACAAGGTAGCGGCCAGGCAACGACATCTGGCTGGTCAGTCGGGCACCCTTGTGACCGACCGGATCCTTGGTGACCTGCACGAGCACGCGGTCGCCAGGCTTGAGCGCGTTCTCGATCTTGCGCGGCTGGTTCGGTCCGAGATCCGATGCGGCCCAGTCGACCTCGCCCGAGTAGAGCACAGCGTTGCGCGCCTCGCCGATGTCAACGAAGGCGGCTTCCATGCTTGGCAGCACGTTTTGCACGCGACCGAGGTACACGTTGCCGATAAGCGATACGTCTTCGTTGCGGGCAACGTAGTGCTCAACGAGCACGTTGTCCTCAAGCACACCGATCTGTACGCGGTTATTCATGGACCGCACGAGCATGGTGCGGTTGACCGCTTCGCGGCGAGCCTGGAACTCGCTTTCGGTGACGACGGTGCGGCGGCGACCAATGTCGCGGTTGTCGCGACGACGGGCACGCTTGGCAGCAAGGCGAGTCGATCCCTTTACCGCCTGTGGCTCGGTGATCTCCTCTTCTTCGTCATCGTGCTCTTCGACGCGGGTGTCGTCCTGCTGCGGCTGCTCCTGCTTGGCGTTGCCACGACGGCCACGACGGCGGCCGCGACGGCCACGCGAGTCTTCTTGCTCTTCATCCTGCTGCTCGTCGCGACGGTTGCGACGTTCGCGCGACGCCTCGGGCATCGGCGGCAGATCGGGCTCGAGGAAGAATAGGGTGCGGTTGGTGATGACGGCCGGGATGCGCGGGTCGCGCTTGTCGGCATCGCCCTTAGCGTCGTCGGCCTTGCTCTCATCAGATTTGGTGCCGTCAGCCTTGTCCTCGGCGTCTGCCTTGGTTTCGTCGTTCTTCGAGTCGGCCGCCTTCGTCTCGTCGATCTTCGGCTTGTCGCTCTTAGCCTTGTCGCTCGGGGCGTCGGCTGCGGCGTCAGCGCCAGCAGCCGATTCGCTCGCGGACTGTTCATCAGCCTGTCCCGACTCCGAGTCAGCCTCAGCGGTGGCGGCTACGGCAATGGCCGCAGCAACGTCGGCGTCAGCGATTGCTGCTGCATCCGCTTCAGGTTCGTTCGCTTTGCTCTGAGCTTCGGCGTTAGCGAAGTCGCCTTCGTGAGCGTCAGCAGGGTGGTCGCCAGTAGCCTGCGTCGCAGCCTGTTCGGCAGCTGCGGCCTGGTCGCTAAAGGAAAGATTCGTCTCGTTGTGTTCTGCGGATTCGGTATTCGGGTTTTCCACCGTCACGGGGTGCTCCTGAGTGTCCAATGGTCGCGTTTGCGTTCCCATCAGACCGTCTTGGCCGCGGATCTGCCGCGGGAATTCTGCTCGCCGGTAATTGGCCTTGCCGCAGGGTGCGGCGTGGAGTCGGTGCTCCGAAAGTCTTTGTGCGTTTTTGCGCTCTCGTAGATTATCGCACGCGCTTCGACAATGTCTCGAGCTCCCTTTCCACAGGCCGCCGCTGACGCCGAGTTATCCACAACTTTTGGTTCGCAAGAATCGCACGGTCTGAATCCGACTACCAATGAGGTGCCACGGGTTGAACGCTGGGAGGAGGCACCTTGGCCAGCGAGATCACGAACGACACCGACCAACGTCTCACGGTCCTACTGATGCAGCAGCACGGCGTTGTCACGTTTGCGCAACTAGGACAGGCCGGAATCGGCCGAAGTCACATCGAGCGGCTTTGCTCAGTTGGCGCATTGGAACGCGTCCGCCGCGGGATATACGCCAATACTGCCAACCTCGACCCGATCGGGCTCGCCAAGCGACACGGTGGCGTACTCACGTGCCTTTCGGCATTGAAATACCTCGGAATTTGGACGCCACATCATTCGGAGCTTCACGTTCGTACCGCCCGGTACAAGCAGTTGATTGGCGCCAGCGGACATACCCTGCTCGGAACACCGTTGCCGCTCGACGGCATTGACGTGTTCACCGAAGCCATACGATGCGCCCAACGATGTTGTACGCGGGATGAGCTCGTCGCCATTCTTGACAGCGCGATCGCCCAGATCGGACGTGACAACGTGGAACTCAGCCTGGGCGCGATCGAAGGCAAGCTGCTGAGGGCCTGGGAGCTTGCGGGCGAGCGCGCTGACTCGGGAGTGGAGTCATTGCTTCGCGTGCGTCTGCGTGGGATGCGGCTTAAGCACGTAATGCATGCCCGAATCGGGAACTACGAAGTTGATGCGCTTGTTGGCAGCTACTTGGCGATTGAGGTCGATGGCTTCGCCTACCACAGCGCTCAGGCAGAGTTTCGGCGAGACCGTGAAAAGGATCGATTCCTGGCGGCCAAGGGCTTTACGGTGCTCCGCTTTACCTATTGGGAAGTCGTAGATGAATGGGAACGATGCTCGGCTTCGATCTTGGCCATGGTTCGGGCGAAACGACACCGCATTCCAGGGCGGATGGCGGCCTGATGCCTGTGCTCCTAGCTCGCAGCAAATTAACTTGCTCAAAATCGCGTTCATATCGCTGCCAGAGCAACATGACTGCGATTTTGAGCAGGTTAGTTCGTACTCCAAGCGGTTCCCTCCATGGCTGTGGATAACTCGGTGACGACGTTGCCTAGATCAGCTACCTTGCCCTGCAGTTTGGTTGTTGGAGGGTGAATGAAACGACAGTTCCTAGCGATTGCCAGCGCGGCAGCAATCATTTTCGGATGCACCGGGTGCACGGTGGATGCGACGCAGACCGCTGCGACGACGGTTCCGTCGCTCTCCCCCACAGACGGCGCGGCACCGACACCAACGCTGATGTCGGACGAAGAAGCGCTTCGAATTGGGGTAGAGACGTTTGATGCGCTTCTCGCGGCAGAATCGAACCTGGTCAACAATCCCGAGTACGAGTTGGCACTTATTGAAGACCTAACTACAGAATCGCTAGCCGACTACAGAGCGGCTCTAAGAGACCACGCTCAACAGAACTACACCGCACATGGTCAGCTGAAATCCCATAATTCCGAATTGCAAGGCGTAACGGCCGACGAGATCACCTTCTACACATGCATAGACCTGTCCAAGGCGTACGTGACTAACCCAGCGGGGAACGTAGTCGGGGGCGACCGAACCGGCAAAGTCGCTTCAGTACTTGTGCGTTTGTCTCTTGGTTCTGACGGCAAATGGCGAATTGATGGAAAAGACAAATGGACCGCTACAAGTCGCTGCTAGTCGTAGGACTCATTCTGTTGCTGACGTCGCTCAGTCCTTGGGCACCAACTACCCCTGCGTCCGGGAGCCCGTGTGAGGGTGACACATTCATGTTCGATGTTTGTGCAGGGACTGACGGCACATCCGTGGACGTGACCATTACGGATACGCAAACAAGCCCTGGCGGCAGCTATGACGCATCCGACGAAAACAGCGACAACACAAACGACGCCGGCGGCGAAGATTTCACCGCTTCCCCCGCCGACCCCAATGCGCATTGCGAGGCGCTCGTCGGCAAGGGCTCGCAACGCTGTGTCAGCCGCATCCCCCGCACACGCCCTCAGCCGGTAAACGACGCGCCCGCCCCACCACCGCTACCGAGCACCATCCAGGTCAGCGCACTCGCAAACATCGCACCCCACACCGCAACCCTGCACATGGAACCAAACGGCTGGGCAATCCTTGGCCGACCGGTCAACTTCTGGACCGACGCCAAACGCCACACCCAGAACGCTACTGTCCTCGGTCACCAGGTCACCATCACCTTCACGCCCGACCACACCGTCTACAACTACGGCGACGGCACCACCCAAACCGCGTACGAACCCGGCGGCAGCTGGGCCGAACTCGGAGTCCCCGAACTCACCGACACCCACACCAGCCATCGCTACAGCGAAAAGACCACCCACAGCGCAACCGCGACGATCCACTACCGTGCCACGGTCAATGCAGCCGGCCGCAGCATCCCAGTAGCCGGCACCATCAGCACCACCACAAACGCCCTCACCTTCCAACAATGGGAGGTCGACATCCACCTCGTCTCGCCATAAGCCATGACCGGCAGGTGCCCCAGCAGCAACGCACGCAACGCAAACGGGGCGATCTGTCCAAAGCCAAACCACCCCGATGCGTATCCGCTCGCGCGCCGTCAGACGCGCAGACCGTTACTTAAACCAGATTGCAAGCTCGCGCTCAGCCGAGAGCGTCGAGTCTGAACCGTGCACCACGTTCTCGATTGCAGCGGTTCCCCAGTCACGACCGAGGTCACCACGGATCGTGCCCGGAGCCGCCGTCGTCGGATTCGTCTCGCCAGCAAGCGAACGGAAACCCTCAACAACACGGTCACCTTCAACACGAATCGCAACCATTGGCCCCGACATCATGAACTCCAGCAGTGACGGGAAGAACGGCTTGTCGACGTGCTCCTCATAGTGCTCACGAAGCAGCGACTCGTTCGGCTGCACAAACTTCAGGTCAACAATCGAATATCCCTTGCGCTCGATGCGCGCGATTACTTCGCCAATCAGGTTACGGCGAACGCCGTCGGGCTTTACAAGAACCAGAGTCTGCTCAGTCATTCCTACTCCTCAATATCTGCCGGCCGCGTTCGCAACAGGCTCAACACGACGCTACTTGCTTGAGCTTTCCGCAGCTTGGGCACGTTCGTACTCGGCGATTACCGGTGCACGCTCAGCATCAATCTTGCCGCCGCGCACCATGCAGTACAACCAAATCGCCAAGAACAATCCGCCAACAACGTACATCGCACCGTTCACGAGACCGGCCATCACCAGAGCGAGGTGCAGCGCCAACACGTACCAACGACCCCAGGAAAACCGCAGCACGTAGACGCCCACGAGCATCAGCACGATGAACAGTGCCGCTCCACCAAGTGCAATCCACGCCGGCAGCGCCCGCAAACCAAAAATCGCCAGCCCACAAAGCCCGACCGAGAACACCTCAAAAATCAGCAGCAGGGATCCGAGCTGCTCGGTAATCGTGCGATATCGCTTCGCCATTATTGTTCCGTTCCGTCCCAATCAAACCCGCCAAATTCATCCGCACCCGAGCCCCCATCGGCCGAGTCTCCCGCAACAGCCGAATTAGCACGCCACTCCTCGGCAGCCGCAAGCGCGGCCGCCTCACCGATCAGCGTCACCGAACCAGTCACGAGCACACCCGCGGTCCGCGCCGGTGCATCACCCGCGGCCTCCTCGTTCAGGGCTTCGGCCTCGGAGCGAGCCAACAACAGCGCATCCTCGGCGTTCGACACGACCTCGACACGCAACAGCTCGGCGCGCTCGTCACCAATCGCATCCCGCACCAAATCGGCCAACTCGTACGCATCAATGGCGCGCGGTGAATCGGACTGCGTCACAATCACTCGGTCGGCAATCGCCGCCAGCGGCTTCACAATGCCCGACACGTTCTTATCGCCAAGCACGCCCAACACGAGCGTGAGGTGATCGAACTTGTACGTTTCGGTTACGGCCTGCGCCAAGTGTGCGGCACCGTGCGGGTTGTGCGCCGCGTCAATAATGACCGCGGGGTTCGTGCCGATGAGATCGAGACGGCCAGGCGAACGCGCCTGCCCAAGTCCGGCTTCAACCGACTCTTCGGGAAGCGCACGCTCGCCGCCAAAGAAGGCCTCAACTGCGGCAACCGCTAGCGCCGCATTGTGCGCTTGGTAGTCGCCCGCGAGCGCCAATGGAATCTCGCGGTACTCACCCACGATGCTGCGCAACGAAATCAGGCGGCCACCGACGGCCATCTGGTCGCCGGTCACCGAGAAGTCGCGCTCTTCCACGAAGAGCTTCGCGTCTCGCAGCTCGGCCGCGCGCTCGATCTCGGCCAGCGCTTCCGCCGGCTGTGATGCGGTGACCACGGCAGCTCCGGGCTTGATGATGCCCGACTTCGTGCGGGCGATCTCGCCGAGCGTCGAACCGAGGCGTGCCTGGTGGTCCAGCGCGATCGGTGTAAAGACCGAAACCGCACCGTCGGCAACGTTGGTGGAATCCCACTCGCCGCCCATGCCAACTTCGACAACCGCAACGTCAACCGGCGCATCCGAGAAACACGCGAACGCGAGCACCGTCAGCGCTTCGAAGAACGTCAAGCGAGGCTTACCCTGCTGCTCGAGTTCCGTATCCACAAGCGAAAGGAACGGCTCAATATCGCGCCAGTTCGCAACCAATCGCTCGTCCGAAATCGGCGCACCGTCAATGCCGATGCGCTCGTTCAAGCGAACCAGATGCGGCGACGTCAGTACACCCACCCGCAGGCCGTGCGCCTGCAAGAGCGATGCCGTGATGCGCGCCGTCGACGACTTACCGTTCGTACCGGTGATGTGAATCATCGGCCAAGCACGGTGAATGTCGCCGAGCAGTTCGCAGGCGCGACGAGTCGCATCCAGGCGCGGCTCGGGCTGGGCCTCGCCCACGCGCTCCATGAGTTCGTCGAAGACGCGGTCAGCCTCGTATTCCCAATCGGTTTCTTCGAGGCGACGGCGCTCGGCCTGTTCGCGTTCCGACAGCAGCACGACCTCGTCGGCGAAGTCTTCAGCGAAGTCTTCGTCGTAATTGAGGGCGTCGTCGAACGGGGCGCCGCCCAGCAGCTTCAGCAGTTCGTCAGGCGATAGCTCTCCCGAGTTGCCCTGGCCATCGGCCGCGTCCCGAGCGTCGTACGACTCATCGGGCGACTCGTTGTTGCGTTCGCTCATGCCTTTGCTACCTCAATCTTCAGCGCGCCATAGCTGTGCGGGATGGATGCGCGTTCCGGGTCGACGTCGAGTCCACCGGTCACCGTCACGCTCAGCGCGAGGGTTTCGGATGCGATCAGCTCAGTTTGTGCGCTCAGTGCCTCGAGCGACGCGTCGTCACATGCCAGCTGCAGGTTGATACGGTCGCTGACCTCGAGACCGGCAGCCTTACGTGCATCCTGGATCGCGCGGATCGCGTCACGAGCCACACCTTCGGCCGCGAGTTCGTCGGTGACGTCGGTGTCGAGCACAAGGATGTCTCCGGAGTCGAGCAGACCGAGAACCTCGTTGCCCTGCGCTTCGGCGATCTGCAGATCAACTTCGTATTCGCCGTCTACCAGGGCGATACCGCCAGCAATAACGGTGCCGTCAGCGTCGATCGACCAGTCTCCCGACTTCGACCCCTTGATCGCTTGCTGCACCTGCTTTCCAATGCGAGGACCGGCCGCGCGAGCGTTTACACGCAGCACGCGCGAGACGCCGTAGGCAGCCGAGGCTTCTTCAGTGCGCTCGGCGAAACGAACTTCGCGAACGTTGAGCTCGTCGGCGATGATCGACGCGAACGGTTCGAGTTCGGCGACGCGCGTGGTGAGCACGGTCAGGGATGCGAGCGGCAAACGGACGCGCAGGTGGTGCTGCTTGCGCAGCGCCTGGCCGTTCGAGACCACGTCACGGACCGCATCCATCGAAGCCACAAGCGCCGTGTCTTCGGGCAGGTCGTCAACGGTCGGCCAGTCGGTCAGGTGCACCGAACGTTCGCCGGTGAGCCCCTGCCAAACGGCTTCGGTGAGGAACGGCGCGAGCGGCGCAGCAACACGGCAGAGCGTTTCGAGCACGGTGTAGAGCGTGTCGAATGCTTCGCGCGAAGCAGCGTCCTGCGCGTCGGTACCAACCCAGAATCGGTCGCGCGAACGACGCACGTACCAGTTGGTGAGTACGTCGGCGAAGTCACGCAGTCGGGTCGTGGCGTTGGATGCATCCAGCGCGTCGAGATCGGCTTGTACCGCGAGCACCGTGTCGCGAAGCTTCGCGAGAATGTAGCGGTCGAGCAGGTCGGTCGAGTCGGTGCGACGCTGCGCTTCGTAGGCCGGGCCTTCCGGTCCATTTGCGGAGTTCGCGTAGGTGGTGAAGAAGTAGTAAGTCGACCACAGCGGCAGCAGGAACTGACGCGTGGACTCGCGAATACCCTCTTCAGTCACGATCAGGTTGCCGCCGCGAAGTACCGAGCTTGAGAGCAGGAACCAGCGCATCGCATCCGAACCGTCACGGTCGAACACCTCGTTGACATCCGGGTAGTTGCGCAGCGACTTCGACATCTTGCGACCGTCGGAGCCGAGCACGATGCCGTGCGCTACGACGCGCTCGAATGCCGGGCGACCAAACAAGCCCGTGGACAGCGCGTGCATGACGTAGAACCAACCGCGGGTCTGGCCGATGTACTCAACGATGAAGTTCGCCGGCGAGTGGGTGTCGAACCATTCGCGGTTCTCGAACGGGTAGTGGCACTGGGCGAACGGCATCGAACCCGAGTCAAACCACACGTCGAGCACGTCAGGGATGCGACGCATCATCGACTTGCCGGTCGGGTCATCGGGGTTCGGGCGTACGAGCTCGTCGATCGCCGGGCGGTGGAGGTCGGTCGGGAGCACGCCAAAGTCGGCTTCGAGTTCGTCGAGCGAACCGTAGACGTCAACGCGAGGGTAATTCGGGTCGTCACTCTTCCACACCGGGATCGGGCTACCCCAGTACCGGTTGCGCGAGATCGACCAATCGCGAGCACCCTCAACCCACTTGCCGAACTGGCCGTGCTTGACGTTGTCGGGCACCCACTCGATCTGCTCATTACCGGCGAGCATGTCCTCGCGGTAGTCGGTGACCTTCACGAACCAGCTCGAAACCGCCTTGTAGATCAGCGGGTTCTTGCAGCGCCAGCAGTGCGGGTACGAGTGCACGTACGACTTCTGCTGCAGCAGGCGGCCGTCGGCCTTGAGCTGCTGGATCAGCGGACGGTTCGCGTCGAACACCTGCTGCCCGGCAACCGGTGTCACGACGTCGAAGAAGCGACCGGCTGCATCCACCGACAGAATTGTGGGGATGCCTGCCGCGTCACAAACGACCTTGTCATCCTCACCGTAGGCCGGGGCCTGGTGCACGATGCCGGTACCGTCCGAAGTGGTGACGTATTCGGCGACGAGGATCTGCCACGCGTTTTCGGTGCCGTACTCTTCGCTGGCAAAGAAATCCCACAGGCGCTGGTAGCGCACGCCCTCGAGCTCGGCACCCTTGACGGTGCGAGTAACTGCGGCAGCCGCATCCTTGCCCTTGGCGTAGCCGAGATCCTTGGCGTAGGCGTCGAGCCGGGCGGATGCGATCAGGTAGTTTGCTTCGCCCTCGGTAGCGCCGTCGGCAGCGCCCTTGGGGCCAGCCGGTACGACCACGTAGTCGGTCTCGGGACCAACCGCGAGCGCGAGGTTCGTCGGCAGTGTCCAGGGCGTGGTGGTCCAGGCGAGTGCGCGAACGTCGGTGAGGTCGAGTGCGGATGCGCGTTCTCCGACAAGCGGGAAGGTGACGGTTACCGTGTTGTCCTGGCGGTCTTGGTAGACGTCATCGTCCATGCGCAGTTCGTGGTTCGACAGCGGGGTTTCGTCGTGCCAACAGTATGGGAGCACGCGGAAGCCTTCGTATGCGAGGCCCTTGTCGTAGAGCTGCTTGAACGCCCAGATAACCGACTCCATGTAGGAGATGTCGAGGGTCTTGTAGCCGTTTTCGAAGTCGACCCAGCGTCCCTGGCGTTCTACGTAGTCGCGCCATTCCTGCGTGTAGCGCAGCACTGACTCTTTGGCGGCGTTGTTGAATTCACCGATACCCATCGACTCAATGTCTTCTTTGGTGTTGATGCCGAGTTGCTTCATTGCTTCAAGCTCGGCGGGCAGGCCGTGAGTGTCCCACCCGAATACGCGCTTGACCTGGTGGCCGCGCATGGTGTTGTAACGCGGGAAGACGTCCTTGGCGTAGCCGGTGAGCAGGTGGCCGTAGTGCGGCAGGCCGTTGGCGAACGGAGGGCCGTCGTAGAAGACCCATTCGGGGGCGCCTTCGCGCTGATCAATCGAGGCGCTAAACGTGTTGTCGGACGACCAGAACTTGAGGACCGCTTCTTCGATGGTGGGAAGTTGCGGAGTGGGCTGAACTGCGCCTGGGCCGAAGGCAGACTTCGGGTACGACATGCGGGGGCTCCTGGAGGTTGATGTGCCGACTGGCTGCTCCGGGGACGCTTGCGCGCGGTACCACCCCGATTACGACGGTTGTCGTCTCTCGTTCGTTGGCGATGACGGGCCAGCCCCGTTCGGTTCTACTTGGCAGGATGCGGTCCCGCGGTTCTTCCGAAGACTCCCCGTTGATAGCGGATCACAGTCGATGGACTCATCCTAGCGTGCAACCGCGACGCCGAACACCCAACACCCCGCGCCCGTTCCCGCACTGCGTTGGGGCCGACTTTGCACGGTTCACGATCTGAATACTGTGCAAAGCCGGCCCCAAATCGCTCATGACCCCAAATTTTGGGCCAACTTTGCACAGTCGACTCACCAGTAGCAGTCACTCACCCGCCCCTCGAAACTGTGGATATCGCGTTATCCACAGTTTCGAAACCCAACCGCTCGCGAGACTCGTTCCCGCATACGGTACGAAACGTGTCGAGACCTCCATCACCGCTACCACATTCACTACCCGCCACCGGCTTCACTTGTGCGCAAGCCCGCGCTGTCGGCATTAGTCGGAGCCGGCTCCGTGCATCAGACCTACACTCCCCGTACTGGGGCATACGTGCAGCCACTCGGACGTTAGACCCAATCGCTCGAATTCGTGCGGCCGAACCGCTCCTCACACACGGTCGTGCATTAGGCAGCATTAGCGCGGCTCAATTTCTGGGGCTTCCATTGCCTCATCACCTACGTGACCACGAGAAACTAATCGTTGCATCGCCCGCTTCCACGCATCGGATCAAGCGCAACGGGATTCGGTCTATCCGCATCCGGGACGACCGTTTCGAAACTGTCCGCTTCGATGGGATTCCGCTACTCGCGCCAAAGACTCTCGCAGCTTCGCTGGCGCGAGACCTTTCGCCGATGGAACTCACCGTTGTTCTCGACGCGATGCGCAGTGGTGCGGCGAACTACCCAGGCCGCCGGTACCTTCCCCAAGCATTGCTTGACCCCCGACAAATCCGCAGCCTTCCTGGACAATTTGCAGGCATGCATGGCATTGCGACCCTTCGTACCGCTTGTGCACTGTCTGCAGACGGCGTCGAGTCTCCAATGGAGACCGTCTTGCGAGTACGACTAATCGAATCGGGGTTTCCGGTACCCGAAGTGAACTCGACAATTCAGTTGGGCAATGGCCGATGAGTCCGCCCCGATTTGCTGTATCGCGAGGCTCGACTACTCCTGGAGTATTTGGGTGATCATCACCGTACCGACCGCCCCACATGGGAGCACGACATCGAACGTTCCAGAGACCTCGCGGCTGCTGGATACATTGAAATACAAGTAACGGCGAGCGATCTTCAAGAGCCCCGTTTCAGCCGCTTGGTATCCCGCCTACGACAGCTACTGTGACGCATCCTTTTTATCTAGCGAGCAATGCTGCGTTGCAGAGCCCATTACCAACACCGCCAAAGCGGGCCTTAAGCACTTTCCGCGAACACAGTTAAGGCCGACTTTGCACGGTTCATCACGTGGATACTGTGCAAAGTCGGCCCCAACAATTGGGTTACGCGGATGCGCGGGGGTACCCCGGGGCGCGCGGGGTTAGGCGGATGCGCGGGGTGCGCGGGGCTACGCGGATGCGCGGGGCGCGGGAATGCCCTGCTTCACCTGGTGCGGTCCTGATGCCGACGGACGCACGTCGAAGTCGAAGATCGCCGTCGGTAGGTACACGGTTGCGCAGGAGTTCGGGATGTCCACGACACCCGAGAACCGACCTTCAATCGGAGCCGCACCCAGCAACAGGTATGCCTGCTCGCCCGAGTATCCAAACTTCTTGAGGTAGTCGATCGCGTGCAGGCAGGCGCGCTGGTACGCGAGTTGCGAATCCAGGTATTTCTGCTCGCCCTCAAGCGTCACCGACGTTCCCGAGAACGCCAGCCACTCGCTGAATCGCGGCTCAACCTTGCCCGGCATGAAGATCGCGTTTTCCGATACACCATAGGTCTCCATGCCGTTCTTGATCACGTCAACGCGCAGCTCAATGAAACCGCTCATCTCGATCGCACCGCAGAAGGTGATCTCACCATCACCCTGCGAGAAGTGCAGGTCACCAACCGACAGGTTGCCGCCATCCACGAACACCGGGTAGAACACACGCGAACCCTTCGAAAGGTTCTTAATGTCCTGGTTACCACCGTTTTCACGTGGCGGCGCGGTGCGCGCACCTTCGCTCGCGATTCGGTCGAAGTCCGCTTCAGCAACGCCACCGAGGATTGCACCGTTCGGCTCCGGTGGCAGCGCCAGTGGTGGGACACGGTGCGGGTCGGTCGCGATCAGGTCGCCTTCACGCTTATTCCAGCGCGCCAAGAGCTCGGCCGAGGGCGCAGTACCCATCAGACCCGGGTGGATGATGCCTTCAAACGCGACACCAGGGATGTGACGGCTCGTGGCGACCTGGCCAGTGAAGTCCCACACGGCCTTGTATGCATCCGGGTACTGCTCGGTAAGGAAACCGCCACCGTTGTGCTTCGCGAAAATACCGGTGTAGCCCCAACCTTGTCCGGCAAGGGGGCCTTCTTCCATCGGGATCGGGCCGACATCCAAGATGTCAACGACCAACAAGTCGCCGGGCTTTGCACCTTCAACGCGAATCGGCCCGGTGAGCTTGTGCACCTCGTGCAGCGGCGCATTCAAGATGTCTTCGGCACTGTCATCGTTCTTAATCGCACCGTCAAACCATTCACGGCAATCCACGCGGAACGAGTCGCCCGGCTTCACCGAAATTACCGGCGGGATCTCTGGGTGCCATCGGTTGTGGCCAAGCTTTTCCTGCTCGGTAAACGGCTTGGAGGAGTCGAGGGGGAAGAGATTTTCTGGCATGAACGTTTTCCTTTCATGGCCTGCGAGCGTGGATGCACGCCCGCCACGTTCCGCGGTCAGGGTCGCGGAAGCTTCTGGTGCAGCGGGTTAGTGGTGTAACCACCGCCGTGCTGGTGACCGTGAGATCCACCGCCCGCGCCGCCGTGCGGCAGCCTCGTCACCACATCCGGCTCATGCGCGGAACGCTCCGCCGCACCGAGTGCTTCGTATCCGGGTGCGCTTGCACGCCCCAGGTGCGGAGCTCGGTACACGCGACGTGCACGGATGCTGCAATCGGGACAGTCGATCGAGCTCGGTACTTCCGCCATAGGGAATCGCACCTGCGACGCATGATCCGCGGGGCACTTAAATTCATATGTGGGCATACCGACCTCCGAATGCAAGACGACTTCGATGTCGTCGCGTACAACGCTAGCAACGCCGAATGCGCATTCCTGAATGCATGTGCAGGCGCCGCACCGTACGCAGTCAACGCGAGGCGGTGCATCCGCATTAACCGTGCATCAACATATATAAGGAATGCATCGACGCGGATGCGGGCACACAGACTTCGCTACGGCCAACGGCGGAGCACATGCAACCGAGGTATACATCTGCCTAACAATGCTCGGTTACGCGCTGGATCTGGGATAAACTTCCAACGTTTTGCCCGCCGATTTGTCTGGAGCTTTCTGTTGCAGAAGCGTGTTCGTGCCTTTGCCGCTGCCGCCGTTGTGACAGCGACGCTGATGCTCGCCGCTTGCAACGTTGCCCCACCAACCGGCGGACCGAGCGGCCCCGATGAGACCAGCACGGTCGAGACCCACCCGGTTCCAACATCGGTGTCGTGCGCAACCATCGAGAGCGAACTCGCCTATGCGAACAAACTTGTGACGTCGGCGTCCAAGGGTTTCGGCGAGGACCCGTACGCAGCGCTCGACAAGATCCGCGATGCCATCAAGTACATCGAGCAGCTCCGCGAAGCGGCCACCGATGTTCGCCTCGAAGACGCACTGAACGACATTGCATTCGAGAGCCGCGAATTGGCCGACACCCTTGAACGCGTCATGCGCGAAGGCACATTGCTGACCGCTTTCCACGACATCGCCGACTCGGCTGACCGTGTCGAAGAGGGCTTCAACACGCTCCTCGACTACTGCCGTTTCTAACCTCTCGGTTGCCGCTTGGCGTTCCGCCTGAGGGATGAATTCGACGCTACCGGGATTCCCCCACAAAGGACGTGGAATACTAGGGAGACATTCGCCATGCGCCTTCGTGCCGTTTGCACACGAAATCAGGCAAGCCGGTGAAAGCTCCAGCCAACGACAAGTGAAAGTAGCTACACCATGACCTCTCACTCGCCCGTAGTCATCGATGACATTCCACAGTTGTCGGCCAACGAAAAAGTCAACGCTTGGGTGGTGAAGGTTGCGCAATTGACGCAGCCGAACGAGGTTGTTTGGTGCGACGGGTCGCAAGAAGAGTTCGACCGCATCGCCACAGAGATGGTTGAAGCTGGCACGCTCATCAAACTGAACCCCGAGCTGCGCCCGAACTCGTTCCTCGCCCGCTCCGACGCTTCCGATGTCGCCCGCGTCGAGAGCCGCACGTTCATCTGCTCGAAGGAATTCGAAGACGCCGGCCCCACGAACAACTGGCGCAATCCCGATGTCATGCGTGCCGAACTCAACACGCTGTTCGCCGGCTCGATGCGTGGCCGCACCATGTACGTCGTCCCCTTCGCCATGGGCCCGCTTGGCGGCAAGATCACGCAGTACGGTGTTGAGATCACCGACTCCCCCTACGTTGTACTGTCGATGGCGCTCATGACTCGTTCGGGTAGCGAAGCCCTCAAGTACATCGAGCCAGAGTCGCAGTGGGTTAAGGCCCTGCACTCGGTCGGTTACCCGCTGGTGGATGCAGAGGGTAACGAGCGCGAGGACGTCGCGTGGCCGTGCAACGACACGAAGTACATCACTCACTTCCCCGAGGCTCGCGAAATCATCTCGTACGGTTCGGGCTACGGCGGCAACGCACTGCTCGGTAAGAAGTGCTTCGCCCTGCGCATCGCCTCGGCAATGGCACACGATGAGGGCTGGATGGCCGAGCACATGCTGCTCATTCAGGTCACCAACCCGCAGGGCAAGAAGTACACCATCACTGGTGCCTTCCCATCGGCAACCGGTAAGACCAACCTCGCCATGATGCGTCCGAAGGTGGACGGCTGGAAGGTTGAAACCATCGGTGACGACATTGTTTGGATGCGCCCCGGTGACGACGGCCGCCTGTACGCGATCAACCCCGAATATGGCTTCTTCGGCGTTGCCCCAGGCACCGGTTACTCGACTAACCCGGTCGCCATGGACACCATCAAGAAGAACACCATCTTCACCAACGTCGCGCTCACCGATGACGGCGACGTCTGGTGGGAAGGCATGACTGACACGGCACCGTCGCACCTGATCGACTGGCAGGGCAACGACTGGACGCCAGGCTGCGGCTCCCCCGCTGCCCACCCGAACGGTCGCTTCACTGTCACTGCCGACCAGTGCCCCACGATTTCGCCCGATTGGGAAGCCGCCGACGGTGTGCCCGTCGACGTCATCCTGTTCGGTGGCCGCCGACGCACCAACGTGCCGCTGGTATTCCGTTCGAAGAGCTGGGAACACGGCTGCTTCCTCGGCGCCACGCTTGGTAGCGAACAGACTGCCGCTGCTGAAGGCCCCGTTGGCGTGTTGCGCCGCGACCCGTTCGCAATGCAGCCATTTGCTGGCTACCACATGGGCGACTACTGGAACCACTGGCTCACGATGGGCCGCAAGCTTGGCAAGAAGGCCCCGGCAATTTTCCAGGTCAACTGGTTCCGTCGCGACAAGGACGGCTCGTTCCTGTGGCCGGGCTTTGGTGAGAACATTCGCGCTATCGAATGGATCATCGACCTGCTCGAGGGCGAAGTCGAACCAGTCGGCACGCCAATTGGCCTGCTGCCAAAGACCGAAGACATCAACGTTGACGGCATCGATGTTGACGAAGCAACGCTCAAGAAGATCTTCGCTGTGCCCGCCGAAGGCTGGGAGAAGGAACTTGACGTCACCGAGGACTACTTCAACTCGATCGGCGACCGCGTTCCAAACGCCATGTACAGCCAGCTTGCGGCAGTGCGCGAAGGCTTCGCCAAGCTGAAGTAACCACGCGTAATCGCGAGGAACATAACGAACGGGCGGTGGTATTCCACCGCCCGTTCGAGCGTTTCCGGATGCATCCGAGGCGCAATCTGCTGCCCCAGTTGTTGTCGTTAGTTATCGGATGCGTTCGGCTCGGTTTTCGCAGCCGCTTCAGTGCGTGCGAAACGAGCGGCTGTTGTCACGCTTCGGTTTGGGCGTGAGCTTCGGGTACCAATTCAGCGCGAGTGGCGACAGCGGAGCGAGCCAAGCGGTGTCGTGCTTGGGAGTTTGCTCGTTCATGCTGTTCTCCTTACGGTCAGGGGTCTGTGATGGTGCCAATGTGTTCGCGCGATCTAGTAGTTGGATGCCGTAGCCCCCGAGAAAGTTCCCAACGCAAGGAAAATCGTCCGCCCGTTAACCTCAGGTTCGCGCCCATTAACCAGGATTTAGGAGTCTTGTCAACGCGCCTTTCTACTGTGACCGTCATCGTTCGGGCTCGTTGCGGTGCCCAACGGTTTGGCTGGGCTCGCCGCACAAGTACGGCGCGCATTCGCGCCAGAACTTGCAAGTGCTATTGAGGGGCCGTAATGAATCTCGACGTAATTTCCGATGATTTCTCGCACCTTTCGCGCGATCTCGACGACGCCGCATCCGAAGCGGCAACGGCGACGCTGCGACAGATCGCTTCTGCGGTAAGTGATGCCATGCCCGGTGCATCGTCTGGATCGACGATGTCCGAAGCAGCGGGACACTTCGACGACAACCTGCAGCTGTTTGCTGAGGCACTGACGAGTGACTCCGAGGCTGCCGCCAACGCCAACCGCGACTTCATCGCCACCGACCAGCACAGCGAAGCCGCATTCCAGCCAGCCGTGTTCGACGGTGTCGCGAACTCGATGCAGTACGGACGGTAGGTCGCAACATCATGGTTTCTTGGTCAGACGTCACTCGCTGGGACGCCGGTCCCCTCAACGAGGCCGCACAGACGGTCTCGCACCGCGCCGAAAAGCTCACGGATGTTCGCGACGGCCTCGATCGCGCCCGCAGCCGATTCAGCTCGAAAGGCAATGCTGCCTCGTCAGCACACAACTCCCTTGGCGACCACGACGGCACAGCGGCCGGCTTGCTCGGCCGTCTAAACGGCTACAACAGTGCGCTTGGTGGCGCAGCCACCGCAGTCGCCGGCATCCAGCAGGCGGTCACGCAGACGCAGTCGTTTGCCACGGCAAATGGCCTGATTATTGACACCAGCGGCAATGTTTCGATCGGGCCGGGACCACGCGCCGCCGCGACCGCGCAGGCGGTCTCCATGCGCATCCCGCCCGCATCGACGCCGGCTTGGACTAAGGCGCTCGCCGACCAAGCGACGGCAGTGAGCATGGTGCGCTCGGTACTCACAAGTGCAAATCAGGTGGATGCATCGCTCGGCAACAACATCGTGGCCGCGAGTGAGGGCGTCGAGACGTCAGCGAAGGGTCAGGAAGTACCGATCCAGCTGATGTCAGAAACGTTCGACCTGGGCGAATCGGGCACCGCCACGGGTGATGCGCCAAGCCTGCCGCTCAACGAGAAGGACTACTGGAACCCGCCTAAGGCGGACAAGGAAGTCAAGTTCGACCGCGAACTCGGTAAGGACGAGACGTTCCCGCCAGACGGCACGAAGCTCGAACCGAACACCCGCTATGAAGTGCATCAGGGTGGCGGTGCCAAGAGCGACATGTCGCGCGGTTACTACTACACGGATGCGGACGGTAACGTCACGCACGTTGACGCTAACGTCAATCGCGAAGAGGGATCAGCGCTCAACTACGACCTGCGCGAACCTGCACCGAACACGACGTACCGCGTTGACAACGTCGTCTACAAGACCGACAGCCAAAGCCGCACCGAGCTTGCGGTGATCGAAGACATCAGCCACGAGATCAAGGGTGGTCGTCACCAGGGCATTCAGGGGTCGGTAGGCCGCGAAGCGGACCTCACGATTGATGGCAAGAAGGTGCTCGACTTTGACGGTGGCCACATCAACGCGGCAATGTCCGGTGGCATCCGTGAGGAGATCAACTACACGCCGCAAAATGTGGATGTGAATCAGTCACGCAAGGGTGTAGAGAATTACTACGCGCTCGAGCAGAAATGGAAGGACCTGTCGCCAAACAACAAGGTCGATGTGGTCATTCGCAACATTTACGAGGAAGACGTGCAGAAGTCTGCCGGCGTCAATAGCAACGTCCCCACCAAGTACATCGTCCAATACGATGTCAACGGCAAGGACCCAGTAGAGGTGGTAATGAACAATGTCGGACAATAACGAGGTTCAGGGCGGTCTCCTCGCCGAACGCGAGGCCATGGTCGCGGTTGCTAAGGAACTTTGGGCACTGCTACCGGACGACTGCGAGCGCATCACCTGCGAGGCGCTGCTGTTCGCTGACTACGCTGAGTACCGCAAGACGGCGTTTACGGAGTCGGGCGAATCGCGCAATATCGGCTCGCACCTGCCCCTGGTGAAAGCTATGGAGAACTTGCGCAAGGTGATGTACAAGCCCGGCAAGGGCACCTGGTACACCTCGTACTTCACCGTCATGCGTCCGGGCAAGGTCACCACAAACTACGACTACGACACTGAACCAAATTGGTCGGTGAAGCCCGGTGACGCTACCTACGTAGCCGATCTCGAACGCTTCCCCCGTGAGCCACAGCTCATTCCTGTGTGGATGCAGGACAAGCTCGGTGCGTAGTCGAACGGCAACTAGGGCACTCTAATCCGCAACACATAAGCAATGCGTGCATGCATATAGTTGTAAACATGGCTTGGTAGTTGTGGAGATGGCTCGAGGTCGTTGGGTCACACAAGTGGCATCGAAGTTGCAGCGGCTGTCAAGAGCTCGATCAAAGGAGTCCTCCCATGAAGGCTGCCGTTGTCCGCAAGTTCGGCGACAATCTCGATGTCAGCGAGTTTGAACGGCCCGTCCCTGGCCCCAACCAGCTGCTCGTAAAGCTCGTAACCTCCGGTGTCTGCCACACCGACCTGCACGCTGCACAGGGCGACTGGCCAGTTCGCCCAGAACCTCCGTTTATCCCCGGTCACGAAGGTGTCGGCGTTGTCGAAGAAATCGGCGAAAACGTTGACGACTTCCAGATCGGCGACATGGTCGGCAACGCCTGGCTGTGGAGTGCCTGCGGCAAGTGCGAATACTGCCGCAAGGGCTGGGAAACCGTCTGCGACTCGGTCACCAACGGCGGCTACACCGCAAACGGCTCGTTCAGCGAGTACATGCTCGTTGACGCCCGCTACGCACCGCGCATCCCCGAAGGCGTCGACCCAGTCGAGGCTGCACCGATCCTCTGCGCCGGTGTCACCGTCTACAAGGCCATCAAGGAAACCGAAGCCAAGCCGGGCGACTGGGTAGTCATCTCGGGTATCGGTGGCCTGGGCCACATCGCCGTGCAGTACGCCGTTGCCATGGGCATGCGCGTTGTTGCGGTTGACGTTGCCGAAGACAAGCTCGAGCTCGCCAAGAAGCACGGTGCCGAAGCAGTCGTCAACGCGGCTGTCGACGAGCCCGGCGAAAAGGTCAAGGAAATCACCGGCGGCGGCGCCCACGGCATCGTTGTTACGGCGGTACACCCGAAGGCATTCGGCCAGGCAATCGCCATGTGCCGCAAGCTCGGCACCATCGTCTTCGTTGGTCTGCCTCCTGGAGCCACTGACGTCGAGATCTTCTGGGTCGTTCTCAACCGCCTCACCATCCGCGGTTCGATCGTTGGTACCCGCCAGGACATGGTCGAAGCACTCGACTTCTTCGCGCGCGGCAAGATCAAGCCAACCGTCGCCACCCGCAAGCTCGACGAGATCAATGACATCTTCGACGAAATGAAGAAGGGCGCAATCGACGGCCGTCTGGTCATCGACTACCGCTAAGTGAACCTTGCGGTAACCCGGATGCTGACTGACCGCATCCGGTAGCAATCACCACGAAGCGGCTGTGTTCGAGCGTTTGCTCGGCACAGCCGCTTCGTTCATTTGCCGGGCTTGTGCGATTTTGCGCGTGCTCTGACGCATCAAAACGAAGTGATTCACCGGATTTTCACCAACAACCACGAAAATGATGAGTCGCAGCACATTCGTACTTGCCGTCACGGTTCGCGCTGTCACAAAAAGCCGGCAGCCTTCACCAAAATCGACTCAATTACGCCGAAATTGTGACTGTTGAAACACGAACGCGTCGTCTGACTCATCAATCTGCCCGTTTCGGAACCAATTCCGGTCGATACGCCAAGAAATGATGAGCCAAACGACGCCGCGGCAACACCGTGTCTACGCAAACAGCGCTTCGACACCAGCCCGCGCGAAGTACAGCGCAAATCCAGCACTCACGAGCCACAGCAGCCAGTGAATCTTGCGGCCGCGTCCCGTGGCGGCGTGGATGATCACCCAGGACAAGAACCCCACACCAATACCGTTGGCGATCGAATACGTCAGCGGCATCGTGGTGATGCAGAGGAACGCGGGCAAACCAACGGCGAGGTCCTGCCAGTCGATCTTTGCGACCTGCATCATCATCATGGCTCCAACAATCACCAGCGCAGCCGAACCGACTTCCATCGGCACGATCACGGCAAGCGGCGTGAAGAAGAGCGCGGCCAAGAACAGCAGACCAGAAATGACCGAGGCCAGGCCCGTCCGAGCACCCTCACCAATTCCCGAGGCCGAGTCAACGAACACCGTGTTCGATGAGCTCGAAGTGGCGCCACCAAGAACCGCACCGAAACCCTCGACGACGAACGCCTGTCGGATGCGCGGGAACGCCCCGTGTTCATCCGCCAACTCAGCATTGCGCGCAAGGCCCGTCATCGCGCCCATCGCATCAAAGAAGTTCATGAAGACCAGCGTCAGCAGCAGCATCGAAGCCGCCGCCGGACCAATGCGGGCAAACGCACCAAACGGGTCGAACGCACCGACCAGCCCGAAGTCGGGCATGGCGACGATCTGTTCGGGTAGCGCCGGCACCGTCAGGTTCCAACCGCCCGGGTTCTCCGGTCCACCGGGGCCGAGCCCGAGCATGGCTTCGGTCACGATGGCGAAAACCGTACCGACAGCGATGCCAATCAGAATGGCGCCGGGCACCCGTCGAATCATCAGGATGCCCATGAGCAGCAGCGTGATTACAAAGAGCACGGTTGGCAGCGAGGTGATCGAGCCACCAAGCCCGAGCTGCACCGGAGGGCCGCCCTGTGTGCGCGTGACGAACCCGGCGTTCACCATGCCAATGAACGCAATGAAGAAGCCGATACCGACGGTCGTGGCGGTCTTTAGCGCATCCGGAATCGCGTTGAAAATTGCCGTTCGAGCACCCGTTACCGCGAGCAACACGATCACCACACCATTGATGAGCACGAGCCCCATCGCCTCGGGCCAGGTGACCTGATGCACCATCGTGACCGCGAGGTACGAGTTGATCCCCAACCCTGCGGCCATGGCAAACGGCAGGTTCGCAATCGCGCCGAACAGCAATGTCAACACACCCGCAGCAAGCGCCGTTGATGACGCAACCTGCAGCGGGTTCAGGGCAGTCCCTGCGAAATCTGCCGAGGCTTCACCGCCGAGAATCAGTGGGTTCAGGATGAGGATGTACGAGATCGTGACGAACGTCACAAGTCCCCCGCGCACCTCACGGCCAACCGTCGTGCCACGCTCGCTGAGGTGAAACCACCGTTCCAGTAGTGCCGGCACGGATGCGGCGGGCTTGCTTGACGATTCAGGTGCGGGTTTCGTTTTGGTCACTCCTCAAGCGTAGATCGGCGACAGGCCTGCGCGAAGCAACCGAACCGCATCCTGAAATACCCCGCGTAATCGGGTATCTTTCGAGGGTGTAGATAAGGCACCTCATGACTCGGTGCCGCTCATAGCGAAAGGTAGCGATGACCACCGCCAACATCCCGGACCGCCCGGCCCTTGAAGGACTCGAGTCGAAGTGGGGTGAATCGTGGGAAGCTCAAGGCACCTACGCGTTCCGCCGCGACGGCGCGACCCGCGAGAACGTCTACTCGGTAGACACTCCCCCGCCAACCGCATCCGGTTCGCTGCATATCGGCCACGTGTTCTCGTACACGCACACCGATGTCGTGGCCCGCTACCAGCGCATGCTTGGTAAGCATGTCTTCTACCCAATGGGCTGGGACGACAACGGCCTGCCCACCGAACGCCGCGTCCAGAACTACTACGGCGTGCGCTGCGACCCAACCCTCCCCTACGTCGAAGATTTCGTACCCCCGCACGAGGGCGGCGATGGCAAGTCGATCAAGGCAGCCGACCAGCAGCCAATTTCGCGCGAGAACTTCATCGAGCTGTGTCTGAAGCTTTCGGAAGAAGACGAGCGTGCCTTCGAAGCGCTGTGGCGCCAGCTCGGCCTCTCGGTCGACTGGACACAGACCTACCGCACCATCGACGACAACTCGCGTCGTGCATCCCAGCTTGCGTTCGTGCGCAACTACGCGCGCGGCGAGGCCTACCAGGACATGGCTCCAACGCTGTGGGACGTCACGTTCCGCACCGCGGTTGCCCAAGCAGAGCTCGAAGACCGCGAGCAGCCAGGTGCGTACCACAAGGTCGCTTTCCACGGGCCCGATGGTGATGTGGTCATCGAAACCACCCGCCCGGAGCTGCTCCCTGCCTGCGTGGCCCTGGTCGCGCATCCAGACGACGAGCGCTACCAGCCGCTGTTCGGCACCACCGTGCGCACGCCACTGTTTGACGTTGAAGTCCCCGTACTCGCGCACCCACTCGCCCAGCCTGACAAGGGCTCGGGTATCGCCATGATCTGTACGTTCGGTGACGTCACCGACGTGATCTGGTGGCGCGAGCTGCGCCTGCCGAACCGCTCGATCCTGGGCGAAGACGGCCGCATCCTGGCGGAGAAGCCCGAGGTCATCACCAGCGAAACCGGTTCGGCACTCTTCGCCGAAATGGTCGGCAAGACGGTGTTCTCGGCGAAGAAGATCGTTGTGGATGCACTGCAAGCATCGGGTGAGCTGCTCGAGGAGCCGCGCAAGATTTCGCACCCGGTGAAGTTCTTTGAGAAGGGCGACAAGCCGCTCGAGATCGTGTCAACCCGACAGTGGTACGTCCGCAACGGTGCCAACAACGAAGACCTGCGTGCCGAGCTGCTCAAGCGCGGTGAAGAGCTGCAGTTCTGGCCCGACTTCATGCGCGTGCGCTACGAAAACTGGGTCAAGGGCCTTGCCGGCGACTGGCTGATTTCGCGTCAGCGCTACTTCGGTGTGCCGATCCCCGTCTGGTATCCGATCGATGCCAAGGGTGTCACGCAGTACGACTCTCCCATCATCCCGACCGAGGCACAGCTGCCGGTCGACCCGTCGTCGGATGCACCGGCCGGGTTTGACGAGTCGCAGCGCGGCCAGGCGGGCGGTTTCGAAGGCGAACTCGACGTCATGGACACGTGGATGACTTCGTCGCTCACCCCGCAGCTTGCCGGTGGTTGGGAACGCGACCCGGAGCTTTTCGACCTCGTGTACCCGTTCGATGTTCGCCCGCAGGGTCAGGACATCATCCGCACCTGGCTGTTCTCGACGCTGCTGCGTAGCCAGCTCGAAGAAGGCAAGCGGCCGTGGAAGAACGCCACGATTTCGGGCTTCATCGTCGACCCAGACCGCAAGAAGATGTCGAAGTCGAAGGGCAATGTGGTGACCCCTGTCGGTCTGCTCGACCAGCACGGATCGGACGCGGTTCGCTACTGGGCCGCATCGAGCCGTCTGGGTACCGACGCCGCGTTTGACCCGCAGCGTCCGACGCAGATCAAGATCGGTCGCCGCCTGGCGATCAAGGTCCTGAACGCCACCAAGCTCGTGCTCGGTTTCGATGCCACCGGCGCCGAAACTGCGGCGATTACCAACCCGCTTGACCGGGCGATGCTCGCGGCACTCCGCGACGTTGTGGCGCAGGCCACTGCCGCGTTCGACGAGTACAACCACGCTCGCGCGCTGGAGGTCTCGGAGTCGTTCTTCTGGACGTTCTGTGACGACTACCTCGAGCTGGTGAAGGAACGCGCATACAGCGACGATGCCGCGGGCCGCGCCTCGGCCGTTGCCGCGATGCGCCTGGCTGCAAACGTGCTCGCACGCCTGTTCGCCCCGTTCATCCCGTTCGCAACCGAAGAGGTGTGGTCGTGGTGGCAGCAGGGTTCGGTGCACGAAGCCGCATGGCCGACGGTCGAGGAGATTCCGGCCGATGGCGACGCGAACGCGCTCGCTGTTGCATCGTCGGCGCTGACCATCATTCGCGGTGTCAAGACCGAGGCCAAGGTCTCGCAGAAGACGCCGCTGATTCAGGTCACGGTAGCCGCACCTGCCGAAACGCAGCCGCTTCTGGAAGCCGTCGCCGACGACCTGCGCGCCGTTGGCCGCATCCAGTCGCTCACGATCGTTGCCGGTGACCAGCTCGCCGTTACTGAATCGGAGCTCGGCGAGCCTCCGGTCAAGGAACCGAAGCAGGCCTAGCGTGCAGATCGGCACCCGCTGGCCGTTCGGCACTCCGGCCCCGCAATCGTTACCTGCAGCAGTGCGCGATGCGCTGCTGCAGGTCGAGCGCGAAACGTCGGCGCCCCAATGGTGGACGCTAACCTGGCTTGAGGGCCGACCGGTGGTGACGGCAGACTCTGGCATCTCGGTGACGGTGGATGCATCCGGTACCGTCCGCACCGCATCCACCCCGCAGCTGCCGGGTGACGACGATGACGATGACGGTTGGTTGGCGGGTTAGCTTCCGCGCCAACCCACGCCGCATTGGCGGCTCACCGCTACACGGCATCGCGTCCAAATACCAATGAGGCCGGTACCCCGTTTCGGGGTACCGGCCTCATTAAATCTAGCGACCCAACCGACCTAGATGGTGGTGTCGCAAGTGGCCTTGAGTTCGAAATCTACCGTGTCGGCAAAGTTCATCGCGCCCTTGCCCGACGCGGTCAGGGTCTTGCCGTCAAACGATACGGTTGCCTGACCGTCCGAGCTCGACCAGTAGAGCGAGTCGGACTTACCGATCGGGCCGCCCGACGAGATCGAGATCGAGCTCGGCTTGTCCTTGTCAAACAGGACGTAAAACGATGGCGCTTCAATGTCGTAGGTACCGTCATTGCCCGACACCATGGCGCTATCGCCAGTGATGCAGGTGATGGTCCAGTTGATGTTCGACAGATCGTGCGTTCCGAAGCGGACGACGTCATTGCCGCCGCCACTACCGCCACTACCGCCGCTGCCGCCGCTACCGCCGCTACCGCCTGGACTGGTGGTCGATCCACCGCCACCGCCGTACGGACTATC
Source organism: [Zimmermannella] bifida NBRC 103089 (assembly GCF_001570925.1). Lineage (GTDB taxonomy): Bacteria > Actinomycetota > Actinomycetes > Actinomycetales > Microbacteriaceae > Gulosibacter > Gulosibacter bifidus. The sequence goes on along the minus strand of NZ_BCSP01000002.1, from coordinate 232,935 downwards.
GCTGGTAGGAGGGGTGCCGCCGCCGCTGCCGCCGCCGCTGCCGTCGCCGAAACCAAATGGCAGGCCGCCACCGCCACCGTCGCCGTTGTCCTTCTTGCGCTCCTTCTTTGGCGCTGACGGCTCATCGCTGGCGCATCCGGAAATACCGGTGAGTGCAACTGGAACGAGTGCGATGATTGATGCGGCCTTGAGCAGCGGGTGAATTTTCGCCATGAGCAACCTTTCTCGGCGTGAGGACACAACGAATTGAATATATCCGAATGCTATTGCTCGAATACGCGAATTTAATCGCCCTGCAGATGCATGTTTTCCCACTCTTCGGGTGGAGACGCGTTGTCTAGGCATCAGGCCGAGGCACTGCTAGCGGTCAAGCTGGCAGTACAGCTCGGTCTCGTACTTCGTTGTCGTGTTTGTCTTACCGTTGCTGGCCTCAATATCCGGCCCATACGCCACACCGGCACCGTTGGATTTCAACGTCCCGCCGTCGACGATCAGTGAACCATTGCCCTGCTTCGTGCCGGGAGTTACTGTCAGCCCGCTCTTCGCTTGCAGGCCCTCGCCTCTACGGCCCGAAGTGAACGTGAACGAACTGAGTTCATCCGGGTTGCCGAGCATCACGAGCGTGAACGAGTGCTCGCCATCTTTGGCGGTGGCGATGATGGAAATGCTGCCTTCGGTAATGCCGGAGCAGCTCACCTGCCAGTCAAGTTCGCCATAGTCCTCGTCGCCAACGCGAAGCTTCACCATTTCGGATTCACGATTGTCTTCGATTGGCTGCGGAGGTGTCATCGGCGCACCGCTTGGATGCACCACTCCGCCGAACGGATCCGGCGTAGGCGCGTCAGTGGGACTCACGGTGGCTTGCGGCACGAGTCCAGAACTTGTTGGTCCGGCCGCGCCCGGAACATAAGTGCAACCGGCAAGCACGGCCACCGCGACAGCCGCGGTGGTGCCGAACGTCGTCCAACGCACGGCGCTCGCTGCCGAGGCGACCGATTCGTGCACATCAGTATGCGGCGTCGATTGAGACGGATGGCGCGCGCTGGCCTGTCCGTGAGGATTCTGGTGCAACATGTTGCCGTCCCGCCCGATTGCAGCTTGTGGTGCTGGATGCATGTGGTTCTTGACGTTGGTCGGTTCAATCGCGGTGCCCGCAAGGGTTCCGGGCACCCGCACGGGGGTATCCGCCGCATCCACGTTGCGAACCATCTGTCGCAGGCTGCGGCATCGTCGGTGCGCAGGCGATTGTACGTCTTTGCCCAATCTTACGTTGTGCTCGAAATTCGCTCACCCTGCGAGAGCATGATCTTTGGCAAGTGTGGCCCTACCGCCGCACATTGGCACCGTTTCAGCCGCTCCGTGCGGTAAAACGAGGCGCACGAGCGGCAACCGGGTCACGCGAACGTGACGCGGTGCATCCACCCGCTACGCGGACTTTTCGCCGCGCACCGGCTGCGGTTTTTTAGGCACGAGGTTTGGGGCAGCATTCTTGCGAACGACATCGGCGGTGATTTCAACACGTTCGATGTCCTCGCGCGACGGCACCTCGAACATGACCGGACCAAGTACCTCTTCGAGAATGGCTCGCAGACCACGTGCACCCGTCTTGCGTTCAACCGCGTGCGCGGCAATCTCGCGCAGGGCTTCGTCCTCAAAGTGCAGTTCGACACCGTCGAGCTCGAAGATCTTCTGGTACTGCTTTACCAGCGCATTGCGTGGCTCAACGAGGATGCTCACCAGTGCGTCTTCATCAAGGGGTTCAACCGTCGTCAGCACCGGCAGACGACCGATGAACTCGGGAATCAATCCAAACTTGTGCAGGTCCTCGGGCTGAACATCCGAGAACACGTCTTCGACGATGTTAGGCGAGTGCAGGGGCGAACCGAAACCGATGCCCTTACGACCGGCACGCGAAGCGATGATCTCTTCGAGTCCAGCAAACGCACCCGCGCAAATGAACAACACGTTGGTGGTGTCGATCTCGATGAACTCTTGCTGCGGGTGCTTGCGACCACCCTGTGGCGGTACCGATGCGGTAGTGCCTTCAATGATCTTGAGCAGCGCCTGCTGCACACCCTCGCCCGAGACATCGCGGGTAATCGAAGGGTTCTCAGCCTTGCGGGCAATCTTGTCGATCTCGTCGATGTAGACGATGCCGGTTTCGGCACGCTTGACGTCGTAGTCGGCAGCTTGCAGCAGCTTCAGCAGGATGTTCTCGACGTCTTCACCAACGTAGCCAGCCTCGGTCAGTGACGTGGCATCGGCGACCGCGAAGGGCACGTTGAGGCGGCGTGCGAGCGACTGCGCCAGGTAGGTCTTACCGGTACCGGTGGGGCCAATGAGCAGAATGTTCGACTTGGCGATTTCGACGCCGTCGTTGTCCTGTTCGGATTCGTCCTTAACCGCGGTGATTTCGTTGCGGGCACGGATGCGCTTGTAGTGGTTGTAGACCGCAACCGAGAGTGCGCGTTTTGCGGCTTCTTGGCCGACAACATACTGCTGCAGGAATTCAAAGATGTCGCGTGGTTTGGGCAGGTCGAACTCCGAGACCTCTTCGGTCTGCTCCTCAGCGAGGCGCTCGCGAATGATCTCGTTGCACAGTTCGATGCACTCATCACAGATGTAGACACCGGGGCCGGCGATGAGCTGCTTCACTTGCTTCTGGCTCTTTCCACAGAACGAGCACTTCAGCAGGTCGCCGCTTTCACCAATGCGTGCCATGAGTTCCTCTCTCGGCGGTCAGATGTCTCTCCACAGTATCGCCAGCGGCGGAGAATTCCGTGTAGCACCCGCCAAACGATTGCGGGTGCATCCACGGAATGCTCAGCGTTGTGGACGAACCACCAAATTTCCGTTGGCCGGATGCGGGAATACTTCGACCGGTGTTGCGTACACGTCGCTGAGGAGCTCAGGGTCGAGCACGGATTCCGGCGGACCGTCGGCGAGCACGCTCCCCCGGTGGAGCAGCACCAAGCGGGTGGCCCAACACGCGGCCGCGTCGAGATCGTGCAGGACGACGACGGCGCTACCGCCCGCATCCGTCATCGCCCGTACCGTGCGCAACGCTTGCTCTTGGTGTCGAATATCGAGTGCGGCCGTGGGCTCATCAAGAAACCACCAGGGCGTCTGCTGCGCGAGCACTCGCGCGAATCCGGTGCGCGACACTTCGCCACCCGATAGCCACATGGCGTTGCGGTCGGCAAACTGGTGCACTTCGGCGGTGCGCATGGATTCCGCAATGATGCGCTGGTCATCGTGGGTGTGCTCCGTGTGGCGCCACGGCGAGCGCCCCATGGCAACCACTTCGGCGACGGTGAATCCGAAGCCAACCCCAGGCTGCTGTTCCAGTACGGCCCGTTGCTGCGCCAGCGCAATCGTGGGCATCTGCGCAACCGCATCATCACCGAGCTGCACACGGCCCGCATCCGGCACCGTGTCACCCACCAGTACCGACAGCAATGTGCTCTTGCCAGCGCCGTTCGGGCCGATAAGCGCCACGAATTCACCGGGACCGATATCAAGGTTGATGTCGTGCAAGATGGTTCGGCCGCCACGCTGCACACCGACTCGGGATGCGCGCAGTCGCATCATGCGGCACCTCCCGTTCGCTGCGAGAAGGTTTGTCGCAGCAGCACCAAAAATACCGGCGCACCGATCAGCGAGGTCATCATGCCGATTGGTAGGTCGACCCCGTAGATCAGGGTTCGTGCGAGCAGGTCGGCAACGGCAATCAACAGCGCACCACCGACCATCGACAACGGCACGAGCCGTCGATGTGCAGGGCCCACCATGAGCCGCAGCGCATGCGGCACGACGAGACCCACGAACCCGATAATGCCGGCGAACGAGACAGCGGCACCTGTGATGAGCGCGATCCCGATCATGAGCGCCACGCGCAACCGCCGCACATTACAGCCGAGGTGACCGGCGGCGCGATCACCAAGCGCGAGCAGGTCGAGCTTCCGAAGGAGCGGCAGCATCGCAACAGTCGCAACGGCCAGCGGAATCGCGGTCTGGATGACGGCGTTCCAGGTGGCGCCATTGACCGAACCCAATTGCCAAAACACCACGGCATCGCGTGCCGTCGATGACGACACCACAAAGATGAACGCGGTCGCTGCTCCTGCGATCGCATTGATCGCGATGCCCACGAGCAATAGTGACAGCGAGCGCTGGGCCGTAATTTGGCGAGCGACGAGCCAAACGGTAAACGCGGTCGCAAGCCCGAATGCGAAGGCAAATACCGGCGTCGTGACGAGACCGAACCAGGAAATGCCAAGACCGATACTCAAGGCCGCGCCGAGTGAAGCACCGGCGGTAATGCCAATGACTCCTGGCTCGGCCAGTGGATTTCCAAATAGCGACTGCGCCAGTGCCCCGGCGATACCGAGGGCGGCGCCTACGAGCAGCCCGAGCAGGAGACGTGGCACCCGCACCTGCCAGAGCGCCGCATCCGTCAGGGCCGCGGAGCTACCAATCTCCGCCGGTGGCGCAAATCCAAAGTGACGCGCGGCCGATTGCCAGAGCGCATCCGGTGCAATAACGAACTGCCCCGAACCAAGCGACACGACGACCGTGATGGCAAGCCCGATGCCGAGCGCCGCCCAAAGCACCCCGGTCGCATATCGACCGGTCGTGTTGTGTGGTTTGCGGCGCAGTTTGCTGTGCAGTTTGCCAAGGCGAGCCGACACCGGCCGCGATGCGGTGACCCCGGTCATCCGAGGTACACCGCATCGGCAATCGCCTTGAGCGCCTGCGGATAGTTCGGGCCGAACGAAATGAGCTGGCTATCTGGAACCGAAATAATTCGTTCGTTCGCACCAGCTGTGGTCTGCGCCATACCCGGTCGTGCGAGCAGCCCCTCGCTACCACCACCAGATTCGAGGCCGTCACGCATCACAATTACGGTTTCTGGATCGATCGAAATGAGCGATTCTGCGTTCGCAGGCGCAGTTTCTGGCAGTCCGTGCGTTTCGGCCACGGCGTCACCGCCCAGGTCGTTGATGAGCTGGGTTGCGGCGCTCCCCTTACCGAACACGAAGAATACGCCGCCACTGCCGCGCACGTAGAGCACCGCCATACGCAGCGGCTGTTGTCCGGATGCGGCTTGCAGTTTCGACACGTAGTCCTGCACGTTGGCGAGCTCGGCCTCGGTGCGCTCGACCAGTTTCTTGCCAGCGTCGGGAACGCCCGTGGCCTGCGCGATCATGGTGATCTGTTCGGCAATGAGGTCAGCACCCCGATCGGGTGACAACACGACCACGTCAACGCCGCTATTGCGCAGCAATTCAATGGTGGATGCGGGACCGAGCGTCGTGTCTGCCAGCACCAGTGTTGGGTTCTGTGCGAGCACTTGCTCAACATCGACCGAGTGGCCTTGACCGCTCACAACGGGCACATCGCGGATGCGCTCGTCGATGTCCGACACCGTGCGGCCAGCGATATTGTCCTCAAGACCCAGCCCAATCAATGTCTGGCTGGTGGTGCCGTAGATGTCGAGCGTGACGATGCGGTCGATCGATTCGACTTCAACGTTGACGCCATCGTCGCCGGTCACGGTCGCGGGCAACTGCGGTGCCGCATCCGTATCAATGGGCGCGACACCGGGAATCGCTTTAGCTTCGGTCAGTCCCGTGAGCGTGCGCGGATCGGGCACCTTGTCGGGCACGGTATAGGCATCGCTCACCGCTGCGCTGCTAGTTGCGGATGCATCGGGGGAGGTTGCGGTGACAATTTCTGTTCCGCCGGTGGCACAGCCTGCGGTCGCGAGGGCAGTGCACAGTGCGGCAATGATGGCGATTGAGCGAAGGGTGCGAGTGGATGTGGTTAGCCAGTTCATGACGTGTTGCAATCGGTTGGTGACGGAGTGGAGCTTGGGTTGGGGCGGCTAATCTGCGTGCGGGTGAGCTTGAATCGGCTGGCTGCGAATCGGATACAGATGGCCGGGTCAGTTCGGACCCGCACAACGCTCGCGCGCTTGGACGGCCGTGACCACCGCCCAAGCGCGCAGCTGTATTACTTCAGGTGTGCGGAACCTGCGACCGAGCGGTCGAGTCGGCGGTTCGCCAGGGCGAGCACGCCACCTGCGAGCAGCAGCACACCAGAGGCAACGCCCAGCGGTGCGAACGACTCGGCACCGGTTTCGGCCAGCGAGTTCTTGCCGCCCTTGCCGTTACCGTTCGCACCTGCCGCCGCAGTGCCGTTCGCTGCGGTGGCGTCGTTGCAAGCAACATCTCCGCCGAGCGAAGCGCTGACCGTGACCGGGTCAAGCTCGGTGCCAGCTTCGTAGAAGCCTGCGAATGCGGCAGCACCGTCAGCCGTCAGCGTGGTCGTTGCACTGTCGATATTGAGGTTGCCGTCGGCGGTGTTGATGGCAGCAAACGAAAGGTCAGCAAAACGCACATTGGCCTCGTTGAACTTCTTGCCTTCCATGTTGGAGTAGTTCACGTCAGCAACGAGTGCACCGGTGGTCGCGCTTTCGATCGCGATGCGAACGTTCGAGATCTGGAAGTCGAGGACACCTTCGTGTCCGGTGAAGTGCACGACGCCGGGGTACGCGATTTCGCCGCGCATTGCTTCGGTGTTGATTTCACCCGAGCCTTCGCCCCAGGTGAAGCCACGGGCAGTTTCGCCAGCGCCACCGCTGAGCTCCCACTTGCCCTTAGCAATTCCGCCCGAAATGTAGTTGCGGAATGACGTGCGTACGCCCCATTCGAGCGAACCGGTTGCCGAGCGTGCGGTGCACGTTTCGACTGCTGGCTTGGCGTCGGCCGCGGCGGGCGCCTGTGCCGATTCGAGTTCAGCGTCTTCGGCAGGTGCAGCCGGCTTGGCGGGCGCATTGGATGCGGCGGGTGCAGCAGGGGCGGCAGGTGCCGGCTTCGCGGGTGCCGGTTCGGCAGGTGCCGGCTTTGCTGGTTCAACTGTATCGGCCGGTGCTGGTGCTGCTGGTGCGCCAGGTTCAGCAGGGGCTTCAGATTCGGTTGGTTCCGATGGAGCTGTGTCGGCAGCCACGGGCAGCGTCATCGAGAATGCGTCGACTGCCTGGCCAACTCGGTACTGGCTACCCAGAGTGGTGACTGCAGCCTGTGCCAGTGCCGTGTCGGCATGCACGTTATCGCCGTCCCAGGTGACGTTCGAGAGTGTGGCGAATTCAACGCCGTCGGCGTCGATAACCAAGTTTCCGCGCGCATCGTTCGACATCGCATCGAGGTACAGCGTGCCTGCACCGTTACCGTCGAGCACAACGCGCAGGTTCTCGAGCTTGGTGTCGAGGATGCCGTGGTGTCCGGTGAAGTGCACCATGCCGGCGAACTGCACGTCCGCGGTCTTCGCAGCGGTGTCTACCGCGCCGGTGCCTTCAGTCCAAGTGAATGGCGCAGGTGACTGGCTCACGTTGCCCAAGGTTTCGATTGCACCGTCAGCGATTGGGCCAGTGATGTAGTTGCGGAACGACTCCTTCACGCCCCACACTGCGCTTGCGCTCGAGGTTTCTGCCGCACCGGCAGACTCAGCAGCGCCAGCAGAAGTGTTGCCCTGCAGTGCGCCGAAACCAACGAGGCCAGCAGTAGCCAGCGCCGAGGCTGCAGCCACCGCACCAATGCGCCTCAATCGGGTAATGCCAATCATGATGTCCTTTCGAGATGGATGGTCGCGGCAGTGTCGTGTGTCGAAGACCCACGACACAACCAAGTAAATTAGGTAAGGCTTACCTAAGCAGAAACATAGCCCGATCACAAAAGTTAGGCAAGCCTTACCTAACATGTATGCTTAGGGTCATCGATTGGAGGCCAAGTGACCATTACCGAAACTGCAACCGCAACCCCATTGGCAACTCGGCTGCGCGAAGAAACGAGCGCCGCACACGAAAATGCCGAACGCGCGGACTTTCTCGAAGCATTACTCGGCGGCAACCTCTCGCTGAACGCGTGGTTCGGGCTGCTCGAGCAGTACCAGTACATTTACGGCGCACTCGAAGCTGCAGTCGCCGCCGCACCAGAAAACCCCGCCATGGTTGAGCTGTTTGATCTTCGGCTCGATCGCAGCAGCACCATTGCCGCTGATCTGCACGCGCTTGAAATGGCCCACCACGTAACCAGCATCGGGCCGCAGCCATCAACGCTTGCCTACGTGGAACGCATCCGGAGCTGCCGATTCGACGAATATCGAATCCTTGCGCATCACTACACGCGTTACCTTGGCGACCTCTCTGGTGGTCAGGTCATGCGCACACTCTTGACCCGGCATTACGGACTCACCAGCGAGGAATCCACGTTCTTCGCGTTCGATATTGGAGCGCTGCCGCCATACAAGAAGCGCTACCGGGAATGCATGAATGCGCTGCCGCTGACGCGCGCTGAAGCGGACCGAGTCGTCGATGAGGCCAACATCAGCTTCACCTACAATCAGCAGATCTTCGCCGAGCTCGCCGAGATTTACACACCGGCAACCGCCGCGTGAACTGAACCACGCGCATCCGGTCGCACGGCAAACAATGTCCGTGCCCGACCGAGCGCGTACTCATTGTTCGTTTGGTCGACGAACATTCGGCACGGTGCGATCCCCCTCAATGTCGCACCTGCCACCCTCCTAAGAGCAGCAAGAGCCGCGTGGAACACCACGCGGCTCTTGTGTTTGACACCGAGCAAGCAATTGCTCGCACGGCCAGCAAACTAGTCGAGTACGACCGACTGGGCGCCCTTGCGGCTCGTGAGCACCTGGTCGATCAGACCGTATTCGAGAGCTTCCTGCGCCGAGAGAATCTTGTCGCGCTCGATGTCTTCCGAGATCTGTGCCTGGTCGCGACCGCTGTGCTTAGCGAGGGCTTCTTCAAGCCATTCGCGCATGCGCAGCACCTCACGCGCCTGAATTTCGATGTCCGAAGCCTGGCCCTGGCCACCGCCGCTGGATGCGGGCTGGTGGATGAGTACGCGCGCGTTCGGGAGTGCCAAGCGCTTGCCAGGCTGGCCTGCAGCCAGCAGCACCGAGGCTGCCGAAGCGGCCTGACCGAGGCAAACGGTCTGAACTTCTGGGCGAATGTACTGCATGGTGTCGTAGATCGCCGTCATCGCAGTGAACGAACCACCCGGCGAGTTGATGTACATGGTGATGTCGCGGTCTGGGTCTTGCGACTCGAGTACGAGCAACTGCGCCATAACGTCGTCAGCCGAAGCGTCGTCGATCTGCACGCCGAGGAAGACGATGCGGTCTTCGAACAGCTTGGCGTAGGGGTCCTGGCGCTTGAAACCGTACGCGGTGCGCTCTTCGAAGCTCGGCAGAATGTAGCGCGACTGTGGCATGGATGCACCGTGGGTGCCGTAGTTAGGCAAGTTCAGCATGTTGTTGCGTCCTTCAGAATTCGTTGTCGCGGTGACTTAGTTGTCGTCCGACTTTGCGGCTTCGGTTGGGTCGTTCGAGATGCGACGGTCAGTTCCGCCGCCACCAACGACCGAGGTGGCCGATTCGGAGATGTGGTCAACAAAGCCGTACTCGAGGGCTTCTTCGGCCGTGAACCACTTATCACGGTCACCATCGGCGTGAACCTGTTCAACGGTCTTGCCGGTGCGCGAAGCAGTGATTTCTGCCAGTCGCTGTTTCATGTCGAGGATGAGCTGAGCCTGACGCTGGATGTCAGACGACGTACCGCCAAAGCCACCGAGCGGCTGGTGCAGCAGCACGCGCGTGTTTGGCGTGATGTACCGCTTACCCGGGGCACCCGAGGTGAGCAGCAGCTGCCCCATCGATGCGGCCATGCCGATACCTACGGTGACCACGTCGTTCGGGATGAGCTGCATGGTGTCGTAGATCGCCATACCTGCCGTGACCGAGCCACCGGGCGAGTTGATGTACAAGTAGATGTCGCGCTCGGGGTCTTCTGCCGAGAGCAGCAGCATCTTCGCGCAAATCTCGTTCGAGTTATCATCGCGAACGTCTTCGCCAAGCCAGATGATGCGGTCCTTCAACAGGCGGTCAAAGACGCTGTTCGGCATTTGCTGTTCAGCCACGAGTGTGCTCCTTCTAACGGGTTCTCTTGACGAAACTAGTCGACGACGGCCGCGAATCCGGTGTCTGTTCGCCCTTGGCGTGAGGATGCCGACGAGAACGCACGAGGGCCGCACCGATACGGATGCGGTGCATCCGATTGGTACGACCCTCGCGGTGCCGTCAAGCGAGCAATTGCGCGCCTAACGGGCGGCCATGCTACTCAGCGTCGTCAGCCTTCTTGGCTGCGGTCTTCTTGGCTGGTGCCTTCTTGGCAGCAGGCTTCTTCTCGGCCTCAGCGTCGTCAGCCTTCTTTGCCGCGGCCTTCTTCGCCGGAGCCTTCTTGGCTGGTGCCTTCTTGGCAGCAGGCTTCTTCTCGGCAGGTGCCTCAGCTTCGTCAGCTGCGTCTTCTGCCTTGTCAGCTTCAGCCTGTGCTTCACGTGCCTGGCGAACTACTGCGGTGAATTCCGAGAGGTCAACAGCCTTGCCGTTGGTGTCGGTAACCGTAGCGTCTTCGAGAACGTAGAGGATTGCCTTCGAACGAGCAACCTCACCGATGACCTGTGGCAGGCCGTTGTTCTGCTGCAGCATTTCGATGTACTGCTGCGGAGCAATGCCGTACTGCGACGCCTGCTGGAACAGGAATTCGGTGAACTCATTTTGCTCGACCTGAACCTGCTCAGCCTTGATGATCTCGTCAAGGATGACCTGCTGACGGAACGACTTGCGCGATTCTTCACGAACCTCTTCGGCGTGTGGGTCGTCGCCAGTCTTACCTTCGCCCTCCAGGTGGCGGGCAACTTCGTCTTCGATGAGCTGCTCAGGAACCGGAACTTCGGTGTTCTCGAGCAGTGCGTCGATTGCCTTGCCGCGGGCTTCGTCAACCTGGCCGAAAGTCTTCTTCTTGGCAGCCTGGTTGCGCAGGTCTTCGCGGAGTTCTTCAACGGTGTCGAACTCGCTCGCGAGCTGAGCGAACTCGTCGTCAACCTCAGGGAGTTCGCGTTCCTTGACCGAAACAACCTTGACGGTGATCTCGGCTTCTTCACCGGCACGCTCGCCACCGAGCAGCGTCGAGGTGAAGGTGGTCTCTTCGTCAGCGGTCAGCGTGAGCAGTGCCTCGTCGGTGCCGTCGAGCAGTTCGCCCGAACCAACTTCGTGCGAGATGCCATTCGCTTCGTCAACGATGTCGTCGCCAATCTTGGCAACGAGGTCGATGGTGGCGAAGTCGCCGTTTTCGATCGGACGCTCAACCGTCTTGAGGGTGCCGAAGCGCTTGCGCAGGGTTTCGAGCTCGGCCTCGACGTCGGCGTCGGTAACCTCAGCAGCTTCAACCTCGATCTTGAGGCCCTTGTAGTCGCCGAGTTCGATTTCGGGACGAACGTCAACGTCAACGGTGACAACGAGGTCGCCCGAGAGGTCCATGACGTCAGGGGTCTGGGTAACGTCTGCTTCTGGACGTCCGAGCGGGGTCAGGCCCGACTCGGCGAGGCCCTGCTGGTACCAGGTGTCAAGACCGTCGTTGATGGCTTGGTCGATCACAACTTCACGACCAACACGGGCGTCGATGAGCTGCGAAGGGACGTTGCCCTTGCGGAAACCTGGAATCTGAATCTGGTTCGCGATCGTGCGGTACGCACGGTCCATGAACGGCTTGAAGTCTTCCGGGGTCACGTTGATAGTGAGCTTGGCGTGGGTCGGGTTGACCTTGTCGACCGTGGTCTTCACGTTCGGTATCTCCTGAGTGTCGGTTCGCTGCTTGCTCAGCAGCCGTTAGCAAACGCTGGCGTATTTGACGCGCAAACAGAGCAATACTACTTGTCTTGCCCCAAAGCGCCCTAATGTTGTCTGTTTTCGGTATGGATGCATCCGGTTCTGTCGCGACGATCGCCGCGTCTTGCGCGTGCCCGCGTTACGTGCCGAAGTGCATCCGGTTGGAAATCGCGGTGATGCCGTAGAACGACGTTCGGGGCGACCGAAGCCGCCCCGAACGGGTGCATGGTGGCGACGGAACCCGCCGCATCCGCCATTGCTACTTGGTCAGACCGTCGACATACTCCTGGTTTTCAGCAATCCAGTCCTTGACGACCGGAGCGTAGTCTTCGCTCTCGTTCTCGTTGAACATCACGTTCTCGAGCGAGTACAGCGTCTCGGAATCCATCTTGAAGCCCTTGAGCCAGCCAGCGAGCTGCGGGTGGGTGGTCTCGAAGTCACCAGCTGCGTACGAGTGGATCGACTCAGCGCCGCCGAGCGCACCCTTCGGGTCCTCGAGGTCCTTAATCGGGAATTCGTCGTAGGCCCAGTGCGGACGCCACAGCGTCACGACAACGTTCTCGCCGGCCTTCGTCTTGGCCTTGAGCTCCGTCAGCATTGCTGGGGTACTCGAGATCGCGTATTCCATCTTGTCGAGACCGTACTGCGGGATGACTTCTTCTTCGGTCACCTTCGTCAGACCAGCACCGGCTTCGATGCCGTAAATCTTGTTGCCGAACTTGTCGGCGTTCGCAGCGAGTTCTTCGAGCGAGTCGATCGGCGCATCCTCGTTCACGGCAATGGTGAGCTTGGCTTCGTCGTTCCACGCACCGAGGTCGATGATCTTGTCGCCGTACTTCTCAATGTACGAAGCGTGGGTGATCGGCAGCCAGGTGTCGAGCACGACGTCGTAGTCGCCGTTAGCGAGGCCGGTGTAGACGGCGGCTGGGTCAGCCTCGTGGAGGTTAACGGTGTAGCCCTTTTCTTCGAGCACGGTCTTCCAGAGGTGGCTTGCAGCGACACCTTCGTCCCAACCTGCAAACACCGCAACGTCTACGACCTTTTCGTCGCCGTTGTCGAGCTTCTCGCTGCTTTCACCGACGGTGCAACCGGTGAGTGCCAGTGCTGCAACTGCTGCCGCAGCAAGTGATTTCAACCAAGGGAATTTCATGTTCATCTCGTTTCGTATCGCAATGAGTAAGTGAGTAATTGAGTACGCAACACGTGCGCATTAGGGGATGAGCTTGATTTGAGCGGATGCGCGTGGCGCCTACGGCTGGGCTTGCTCAGCCTTCGCGACCTCGTCGGCGACCGGCGTAGCTGATTTGTCTTCGGTGCTATCAGCAGCCACAACGGTGCGGCGTCGACGCTGGCGCGTTGAGGCGAAAGAACCCGACAGCCGGTCGAGCAGCATCGCGAGAATAACGACAGCAATACCAGCTTCGAATCCGCGCGCGACATCACCGTTACCGAGGGCAAGGTAGACCTCGCGACCGAGTCCCTCGGCGCCGACCATACCGGCGATAACGACCATCGAAAGCGCGAGCATGATGACCTGGTTAACGCCCGCCATGATCGATGGCATTGCCAGTGGCAGTTCAACCTGGCGGAGCGTTCGGCGCGGAGTCGCACCGAACGCGCGGGACGCTTCCACCACTTCCTTGTCGACACCGTGAATACCAAGCGTTGTCATACGTACACCCGGCGGCATCGAGAAGATCACGGTCGCCACGATGCCCGGCACGGTACCGACGCTGAAGAAAATGATCGCCGGGATCAGGTACACCATGGCCGGCATTGTCTGGAAGAAATCCATGATCGGGCGGATGATTGCCGCGGCAGTTGGCGATTTTGCCGCCCAGATACCGAGCGGAATCGCCATCACGAGCGCGATGAGGCTTGCAACTAGCACCAACGAAAGCGACTTCATGGCGTCGTCCCATTGGTCCAGCGCGATGATCAGTGTCAGTCCGACAGCAGCGCCCAGTGCGAACTTCCAGCCGGAAACCAACTTGCCGTTAGCACGACCGCGCACGACGAAGCAGCACAGCACGATCAGCAGGGCCGTCGCCCAGTTCGGCAGCGCGGTGAACGCAATGACCAGCCACTCGTAGAGTTGCTCTAGGCCCAGGCTGACAAGCTTCAGCACCGAGTTGAGCGAGGACTTAATGACGTCAACGCCTTCTTCGATCCATTGGCCCAGTGGCAAACGAAATTCGAGATCCATTACTGCGCACCGCCTTCCGTAGTCGTTGCCGGAACCCCGGTCGTGGCACCGTGCTCATTAATGACCACCGCATCGACGACGGGGATCTGCGGGTCGTGCTCGCCCGCATCCTCGGGCACATCAATGGCGCCGGTGGTCGTGGTCATCGAGCTCAAGAGCGCAACGCGTGGCACCACGCCCAAGATGCGGCGGTTCTCGTCGACCACGGGCAGCGGCAGGCTCGAATCCACAGCGGGTTCAAACAACTCGCTGAGGACGGTATCGGTGCTTACGGTTTCGATATCGCGGTCGATGATCTCGGCCAGCGAAACGTTGCCGTGTCGAGCAGCACGAGCAACCTGAATCTCTGTGACCGCGCCAACGAGACGGTTGCGGTCGGTGAGGAACACACCAGAGACCTGCATTTCGCGCATGATCTTGGCAACACCGTTAATGCCGACCGAGATTGGCGCGACCGCACGGGCAGGCTGCATGACAGCGGATGCGGTGAGCACGCGAGAGCGGTCAACGTCTTGCACGAACTGCTCGACGTAGTCATCGGCCGGGTTCGTGAGGATGTCTTCTGGCGTGCCGATCTGGACGATGCGGCCGTCGCGCATTACCGCGATTCGATCGCCGAGGAACATCGCTTCGTTGAGGTCGTGAGTAATAAAGACGATGGTCTTGCCGAGGCTGCTCTGGAGTTCGACGAGTTCCTCTTGCATCTCGCGACGGATGAGCGGGTCCAGCGCACTGAACGCTTCGTCCATGAGCAGCACATCAGTTTCGGCACAGAGGGCGCGAGCGATACCCACGCGCTGCTGCATACCGCCGGAAAGCTCGTCAGGGTACGCATTTGCCCACTCGGCAAGCCCCACCGTCTGCAGAATTTCATAAGCAAGCTTCTCGCGCTTCTCGCGCGCGACCTCTTGCACTTCGAGGCCGTAGGCAACGTTCTCGAGCACAGTGCGATGTGGGAAGAGTGCGAAGTGCTGGAAGACCATCGAAATGTTGTTGCGACGGATAGCGCGCAGAGTGGCTGGACTCGCATCCACGAGTTCTTCATCGCCGATTTTGATCGAGCCAGCGGTCGGCTCGTTCAGCCCATTCAAGGTACGAATCAGCGTGGATTTACCCGAACCCGAGAGTCCCATGACGACGAAAATTTCGCCCTTTTCGACCTCGAATGACGCATCGATCACTGCTGCCGTCGTCGCGGGCAGCAGTTCATCACGCGTAGCTCCGCGCTTGAGACGTTCCACGGCCTCGCGGGGATGCTTGCCAAACACCTTGTAGAGATGTTTGACGGAGATGGCAATGTTTGGCACGAACGCTCCTTTTGGGGTCGTTTGCCGCGCACGGTCTTTTCGCACACGAAGGTGAGTGATCACCAGCAATCCTGGGATCGCGCACACATGCGGCCGCAATCGTTCGCAGCCGCGGGCACAATCACCGTTGCGCAACATCCAGTCACACAACGCGCCAAGGAACCCGGTTTCCCGCTCCTCAAAGCGCCAAATTGCTTAACTAGCGTAATTGCCATAGGTGTCGAGTTACCGAGAAAACAGCCCCTGATCGAGCCTTTTCCGTTGAAAATTAGGGTCGTTCATTAGCGCGACTCCCCCGTGGACATGCGGATCCATCGGGAAAATCCCAGACGTTACCAACCTGTTATCCAGGGGTGTGATCTATGCACTGTTTTCGTACATTCTTGGGACCGACGGGAGCTATTCGCATCTAGTCGGGACGCGTCCCTTCACGCGCTCCACTCGATGCAGAAACACAAGCACGTCACGCAACAAGAGCAGGCATCGATCCGAGACTCCACGCGCGAAAGGGGCCCTACTGTAGCACCGCGATAAACGAAACAGACCCCACCAAGAGGCGGGGCCTGTTTCGTCTAGTCGGGACGCGTCCCTTCGGCGCGCTCGCCTCACTGCACGTTATCGACGCAAGTCACGTAAACCTACAAGCAGTGACCCGAGACTCTCCGCACCGAAGGGGCCCTACTGTAGCCCCGCGATAAACGAAACAGACCCCACCAAGAGGTGGGGCCTGTTTCGTCTAGTCGGGACGCTTCCCACTGGCGCGCTCCACTCGATGCAGAAATACACGCACGTCACGAAACAAGAACAGCATCGAGCGGAGCCACTCCGCGCCAGCGGGGCCCTACTGTAGTCCCGCGATAAACGAAACAGACCCCACCAAGAGGTGGGGCCTGTTTCGTCTAGTCGGGACGACAGGATTTGAACCTGCGACATCCTGCTCCCAAAGCAGGCGCGCTACCAAACTGCGCCACGTCCCGTTGGTACTTGCGTACCGACCGCCGCATTTACGCGACTGCCCTAGCTTACACGGAAAATCGAAGTACGTTGCACCAAACACAAAAATCGCACGACTAATCCAACTGAACCGACCGCATCCACCCGCATCTAAGCAGACGCGCAGACTGCAAAATCGGCCTAAAGTTCCCAAACACACAATCGCTGAGGCCGACTTTGCACGCTATCAACGCTTAGAACCGTGCAATCTAGGCCACAACTTCATCGAGAGCGGCGGCGGCGACAGCCGCGCCAGGGTTCACAAGGCAACCAAAAGAGGCGCCTACTGAGTAGACGCCTCTTAAATGGAGGGGATGACGGGAATCGAACCCCGCAGGTCGAAACAGCGAAGCACCGCTTCGCAGACCTGCGGCGGCGACAGCCGCACCAGGGTTCAAAGGCAACCAAAAGAGGCGCCTACCGAGTAGACGCCTCTTAGATGGAGGGGATGACGGGAATCGAACCCGCGTGACCAGTTTGGAAGACTGGGGCTCTACCATTGAGCTACATCCCCGCGCTTGCATCAGCAAGACTACGCAAGTCTAGCCTAATTTTTTCTGCTTCGCTGCTTTGCCGCCGCTATAGGCCCCATCCGCCCAAAGTTGGCTTTTGGTTGCAGTTGTGGATAAGTCGCCTTCGCGCCGCTGCCTCCCTCCTATGCTCATGGAACATCACCACATTCGAGGGAGACGAAGATGAGCGACGTTCACAGCGGCCAATCGCCGGTATTCCCCACGTCCGCCAATCAGCTGCGCGATACGTCGCTGTGTCCCCTGTGCTTTGTGCCGAGTCACGGTGCGGTTCGATGTGCAAACTGTGACCTTGCGCTCGACGATCCGGCACTTGCGACGATTTACAACGCTTCG
Organism: [Zimmermannella] bifida NBRC 103089; assembly: GCF_001570925.1. Taxonomy (GTDB): domain Bacteria; phylum Actinomycetota; class Actinomycetes; order Actinomycetales; family Microbacteriaceae; genus Gulosibacter; species Gulosibacter bifidus. The sequence goes on along the minus strand of NZ_BCSP01000002.1, from coordinate 215,815 downwards.
TTGCAGGCCGCATCCGCGATTGAAGATCGCTCGGTGGGGTTGTCGGAGTTGTGGCAGTCCCAGCAGGCAGAAGCCCGCGCTGCCGAGGCCGCCCGCGCCGAACGACTGGTCAACGAAGAAGTCGAGGCTGCCAAGCATTCATCGACTGAGGCTCCACAACTCACACCAGAGTTCACTGGCGCAGCACCCGTTCCGGTTACAACTGACCAGTCCTTGTTCGGGCAGCCGGCACCGCTCCCCCAGGCACAGCCTTTTCCTGGCGTTCCCCTTCCTCCGCCTGCTCCTGCTCAGGTTCAACAACCAGTACCGCCGCAAGAGCAACTATCGACACCGTCGAAACCTCGTCGTTCCAGCGTCCAGCTCACCCTGCTCGGTACCGGTATCGCGTTCCTGGCGATTGCCGCCGCCGTGTTCCTCACGGTTGCCTTCATCATGTTCAGCCTCGAGGTCAAGGCACTCATCATCGCTGGTGTTACTGCTGGCGTGATTTTGCTCGCCAGCTACCTGCGCAAGCGCAAGCTTGGAGCCACGGCCGAGGGTATCGCCGTGCTCGGCATCGCTTTCTTAGGCCTGGATGCGTGGGCGTGCCACGCCCTGAATTTATTCGGGTTGAACGGTGTACCAACGGTGCTCTATTGGGGTGTGGGCACACTTTCGCTCGCCGCATTCTGCATCTTCTGGAGCCGACTCTCGAAACTCCGCGCTCCCACCTTGGTTGCGGCGGCCGCAATTCCGCCCGGGCTAACGCTGCTGATGGCTGGTTTAGTGCCTGCCAGCGCGCTGACTTCGTCGCTCACCGGGGTCGCCTGTGCCGCAGGCGCGATGAGCCTCCTTGCCGCGAACCGACTCTGGCGTAAACCACGGTCAGCGAGCAACCCGTCTACCGACCAAGTCGAGCCGTCTGCAGGCGCGCATCCTGCCGCGAACGGTGTCGACCGAGAACCTGCGTTACTCACCGTCCTCGCCTCGCAAGTGTTGGCCGGTGTCGGCGCCGTACTACTCATGCAGCAGCTCGTCGTGGGCTGGTCGCCAGATGCTTCATCGCGAGCGGCACTAACCGGACTCAAGGTACTTGCAAGTGTCGTGCTCGTCGCCGCCGGCGCTGCGTTGATGTCGAGTGGTCGCATCATCGACCGCGCCATGCAGGTACCGAGGTTGTTTACCCCGCATCAGTGGAGCTGGCTGCGTACGAGTGGCTGGATTCTCGGGGCGTTCATGTGGTCGCGAGCAAGCCTCATCCTGACCGCATTCCTCTTGCCAAAGGCGAAATCGAACCTGTTCGATGGCCTCATTACGAGCGTGATTCTGACGTCGCTCGGTTTCGCATTCCCGCTGTTCCTGCTGGTGACCTACACGTGGAGTCGGTCACTACGCGCACCGACGGTCCCGCTGTTGCCACCATCTCAACCTGTCGTTCCCCAACCGATGGTGACTGTCTCGTCGCTGCCCGGCAGCACCGGTTTAGCCCCGCAGGTCTATGCCGCACCCTCGATGATGTCGGGTATCGGACCGCACGCTTCGCCGAGGCGTCTCGTGCCGCTGCGCGCCGAAGTGGCGTGGCTGGTGCTTGGACTCGCCGTGTCGATCGTACCAGCCCTCTGGTTCTCAGTCTTGGAAGCCGTGCAACGATTCGCGTCACCGTTCGAGGGTATGCCTGACGCAGAGATGTACGACTGGAATTCAAATCTCGTCGCGTTCGTGTCGACAGCTGTGCTCGTTATTGGCGGTTGCTTGGTTTGGCTGCGGTATTCGCTGCGTGATGCGAACCTTCCACAGCCGGGATATCGATGCCGCCTCGAACGCGCGGTAGCTCCTTGGCAGCTCGCGCTTGCGTTCCTGGTGCCGCTTGCCGCGCTCATGTTCCCTTTCGGCCCTTCAATTGCGGTGTCCGTGAGCATTTGGGCGTTGAGCGCTACTTACCTCTTGCTCGCACGAGTTGGCCGGTTCCCATTGCCGGTCGCAGCAACCGGATTCACGGTCTCGACGCTGGTCTTTGCCGCGCATATTGGTGCGTTCACATTGCCCGCAAGCGCAGTGCTGCTGGCCGCGGCGGCAGTCTGTCTTACCGCACGCCACATCCGCACCGAGACACCGCACCGAAATTTTGCGGTGGCGGCTGGACTCGCTGTTATTTCCGCGGCATTTATCGGCAACGTTAACAACACGCTGTACCCCCACAGCACTGCTGTGGATGCGGGTACGGCCCCGATGTTCCAGTGGGTCGTGCTGGTCACAATCGTGGCGCCGCTGGCGTTCGCGCTGAGTGCGTTCATCCATATCCCGAAGCTGCACGATTCGGTTGCCGGGCTCTGGTGCGCCGCGACCGGCATCGCGCTCACCCTGATCGGTGTGGTGCGGGTCTACCTTTCGCGCAGCCATTTCACCGATTTCACCAAGTTCGTGCTCAGCGCGGTCGCGGTGATTGCCATCGTTGCGGTGGCGGTGCTCGTGATCCGCCGCACGCGGAATCCGGAAACTCGCAGCATGAGCATTGGCACGGCAAGAGTGCTCAATCTGGCATTGGTACCAACATCGCCGTTGCTAGCGCTGCCGTTCGTCACCGATGAGCGATCCTGCTGGTTCGCGCTGGCACTGACCCCGCTCGCCGGTGCCTTTGGGCTGGCCGCGGAACGATTCGCCGTCGTTCGTGAACGAACCGCTCAGGCGTTCGTTACCCCACCAACCGAAATCGCGCTGGCAGTTCTCGGCATCTACGGTGCCAGCAACCTCGTCATCGTACTGAATCTGACAAATTTTCCGGGCGCCGGTGAAATCTGGATGGCCGTGGTTGGCTGCACTGCAGCGGTGCTGCTGTGTCTGGCTCCCGGATTTGGCGCCCTCTCCCCTCGCCACCCGGTCCATGCCGCATCGCCTTGGGCGGCTGGCGCGATCTTCGCCGTACTGAGCGGTGCGGTGGTAGAAGCAACCGTGCCATCACCCATGGTGATTGCCATTCTGGGCGGATGCATTCTGGTACTCGTCATCGCCGCTGTTACGCAGTTCGCGCATCCCGTTCGTCGACGTCGATTCGTGCATGTGACCACCGGCAGCGTCGTGTTGGCGACGGTCGTCACCATGTCGGCATTGCTAATTGACCGAGAACAATGGGTTCCCGGCCCACTCGTAGCGATCGCCGTTGGCATTGCGGTCCTCGTAGCCGTCGCTTGGGTTTGCCGCGCCGACTACACCCGCCTCACGCGCGTCATCACTACGCTCGTTGTCGCACCGATGACCGCATTTGCCGCGATTGTTGCGCACCAAACGACCTGGCTGTCCGTGAAATCCGACGTCGTATCGATTATTGGTGCGGGCGGCCTGGGCGAGACTGTCCACCAATTGTTTGGATTCCTTGTTGTCGCGGTCCTGCTCGCTGGGCTCCTGTACGCGATTCTCAGCTGCGATCGCGCAACGCTGCTCGATACGACCAGCAATGACACATCTCCTCCAGCAGCACCTGCACAAACAAGCGGGCAACATCGAGCCCTGGCCGAAAACGCTGCGAGACTGCCACGCACCCCACTCGTTGCGGCCGTCATGCTGGTGTCAATTGGCACCATTGTGCTGACCTGGTTCGCGATCGTGCCCCAATCCGGATCTGTGCCGGGCTTCGATGGCATTCCGCCACTGTCGCTGTGGGGAATTGGCTACCTGGTTGGCTCGCTGATGCTCTCGCTCGCGATGCTCATCGCCATGCGAATTGCCTGGCCAATCGTCGCTGCAACCAAGCTCACGCTCCTCTATGTCTTGGCCATTGTTGCCATCAACGGTGTGGGCGGCTTCGCGCTGCCAGCAGTAACCGCATCCGATCTGCCGATGCGGATTATCGCGATGTGCATTGCCGCGATCGGCATTGCGCTGTGTCTCACACCTGGCGGCCAGCGCGGACTTCGCGACCTTCGCATCGGCGCCACCGCACCGTTCGTGACCGCGTTCTTACTCGCCGCACCGATTGCTTGGCCGTTGTGGAACGTGACCGTCACCGGCCTTGCCGGTGTTGGTATGGCCGCAGGACTTGCAGCACGACGACGCACCGTCAACCCGAATGTTGTGTTCTGGGGCAGCGCTGCAGCCACTTGCTACCCGACATATGCCGCGCTCGTGCACGAGTCTTCGGCCAATTGGCAGACTGCGGGTGGTGGCTTCGACACACCAATATCCCCGCTCGCTGTCGGGGTGTGCGCCAGCGGTCTCGCACTGATCATCGCCGCGTTCGCGATGCACCCCACGCTGTCTCGCTACGCGGCCGAAGCTGCGCCTGCATCGCCCGGCGCAGCATCCGCGGCACGCGTGCAGCCGCTGCAATTGCTCGTACCAATACTGCGAGCACTCGGCGCGATCTTGGCAATCGTCAGCTTCGCGAACATCGTGTTCACGCCGGGCACGCTCAACTCACAATTGCAGTCGATGCTGTGGGCCGCACTCATCGCCATCGCGCTGGTCGCACTCGCCCTCACTGTCACCTTCGATCGCTTCAACAGCCCGTACGAAGGCGCCGTCTACGCGGCCGCAGCACCGTGGCCAATTGTCGCCGTGCTCTTCGGCGCACCCGCGTTCGCTGGTGCCATGCCAGCAGTCTGGCCGGTTTCGTTCGCGTGGATTGCGGTTGTCGGGCTGGCGGTTGCCGGCGCAAACGCGACGCGCACCTCGCTACGCAGGCTCCGCATCCCGCTCTATGGTGCCGTCGTATCAACAACGCTCATCGCCGCAGTACTGCTACTCGCCGCTGCCGGCGATCCCGGAAACGACCCTGCCGATCTCACGCTGTACGTACCGGTGTTCCTTGCGGTGTTCGCTGCCGGATGGATGCTGTTGCGACGCATCCCAGCTGCCACGAGCTGGTCAACGCTCGGTGCCGGTTCGCTGCTGCTGGCGATAACCGTGCTCGCTGCCGAAGGCCTCGAATCGACCGCCATTCGCATCGCCGTTGCGACCGTACTTGTGGCCGCACTGCTCGTATTGGGATCTGTCGGGAAGCTCCAAGCACCGTTCCTCGTAGGAGCGATCGCCGCGGTCGTACACTTGGTTATCCTTTGGCGCACGTTCATCCCCGAACTCGCCGTTCCCTGGTGGGTGTGGCTGGCGCTCGCGGGCACCGCGCTGATCGTGATTGCCGCAACCTACGAGGCACGACTGCGCGACGCGAAACGCATCGCACACCACATCAAGAATCTGCGATAGGTCGCACGCAACCGGGCAGCCACGCAACCAATCGACACCACAACCGACCGATCAGGCTCGCACCATCAGCTACGTTTACCTACGCCGCTGTCGGCGCGACCTGGCAGCTTGGGCACCAATAGAGCTTGCGGTTCTGCATTTCTGTGAGCGCAATATTCGTGCCACAGGTGCGGCACGGTTCCCCGGCCCGGCCATAGACCCAGTGACGGTGACGAACATCGTTGAGCGCAAGTTGATAGTCAGCACCGGTCAAGCCGGGAATCGTCATCATGCGCCCAACCTCAACGCCAATGTTCAACAGATCAACCCAGTCGTGCCACAGCGAACGCAACACCGACTCGGGTACTTCATTGCCCGGAACAAACGGGTCAAGTCGCGCCCGATACAGCATTTCCGCACGATAAATATTGCCAATACCGGCAACTACCGATTGATCCATCAACAGTTGGCCGATCGGTGCACGGCGGCGCCGCACCGCAGCGACAAACTTCGCTTCACCCGCAGCCAAGTCACCCACGAGCGGGTCCGGACCCAATCGATCGAGCACCGCATCCACACCCGCTTCATCGAGCAACTCGCACACCGTCGGGCCGCGCAGATCAGCCAGCGTCGTTTCGGTCATCAACCGCAACCGCACCGCACCAACCGGCTCGGGCGGCCAAGCGTCGGCAACTACCGAAGCCCCGGCCGCATCCGTCTTTTCGGACTCGGCCATCCGCATCCGTGCCCGACGTGGCGCACCAATGGACGACATCGAGTCTTCAGCATCGGCATCGCGAGCGGTACCGTCCCAGACGCCACGGGCAGCGCGACCGTACTCACCCGTTTGCCCGAGCGTGGTGTAAATCTCACCAGCGAAGTCCCAGGCACCATAGATCCCCAGGTGCACGCGCAGCCACAGCCCGCCGTCAAACTCCGCAAACATTTGCTTGCCAACGGCGAAGCAGCGCAGCATGGTGCGCCCGGTCAGCTGCTCAGCGCCCTGCGCGAACCGCCCCTGCGGGCTGGATGCGTTACAAACCTGACCAACAAAGTTGGCCGTCATCTGCCGCGCAATTCGATGAACGGAATGCCCCTCGGGCAATTACGACTCCTGTGCCATGCCAACAACGGCCGGCACATCAGCGCCGTCCGCCGCGAGCACGGACTTACCCGCGATCGTGCCGGTGCGTTCGTACTCCCGCATCTGCGAGATACGGCGCACGTGACGCTCGTCGCCGGGGAACGGTTCGGCAATGAAGCAGTCAATCAGCGCGATGGCCTCGGCGAGCTCGTGCTGACGCGCACCAATGGCGATGACGTTCGCATTGTTGTGTTCGCGAGCAAGCTTCGCAGTCGCTTCGTTCCAGGCGAGCGCGGCGCGCACACCGGCAACCTTGTTGGCGGCGATCTGTTCGCCGTTGCCGGAGCCGCCGAACACGACACCGAGCGATTGCACGCCCTGCGCCCAGTCGTTCGCCACGGCCTGCGCTGCGTTAATGCAGAACGATGGGTAGTCGTCTACCGCGTCGTACTCGACCGGACCGTGGTCGTGAACTTCGTGTCCCTGGTCGCGCAGGTGCTGCTGCAGCTGCTGCGAGAATTCGAGGCCAGCGTGATCGGTTGCAATATGGATGCGCATTAGTTGAACTCCGGTCCGCGCGTTCGCGAGCGCTTGAGTTCGAAGAAGCCGTCATAACCGGCCGCGGCGACCACACCGTCAAAGAGCTGCAGTGCCATGTCACCCTTCGGCGCGGGCGAAATTACCGGACCGAAGAACGCGACACCGTTGACCGCAATGATCGGGGTACCCACGTCGTCACCAACCCGAGTGAGCGCTTCGTTGTGCGTTGCCATGAGGGCATCGTCAAATTCGCCGGCGGCGCGTGCTGCGAAGTCGGCCGAGATGCCTGCTTCGTCGAGCGCTTCGGTGACCAGTGCGTCGTCAGTGCGGCCCTGGTGGTGGATGCGTTCACCAAGCGCGTCGTAGAACGCCTTGACGGTTTCGTTGCCCAGCTCAGCAGCGGCGCCAGCGGCGATCTTGCACAGCGGCAGCGTACGGCGGTGCGCATCGGAGTGCGGCCCGTTTTCGCGGCCTTCGTTAAGAATTGCCAGCGACATGGGCTTCCACGTCACCTGGATCTGCGGGCGCAGGCGCTGCACTTCGCTCATCCAGCGCGAGGTCATCCATGCCCAAGGGCATGCGGGGTCGAACCAAAACTCTACGGTTGCTGCATCGTTTGCCGTCATAGCCAACAGGATACGCGGGCGTCCCGCGAAGCCACCAGGCCGCGCCCATTAAGCTATGCACGTTGAACATGGCGTAAACCCACGCCAACGCCCGGTGCTCGACAATCAGCTAGCGCATCCGTGCCACAAGCACTTCGCCACCGCTGCCCGTCCCGCGCCCCATCAAACGAAAGGATGCGCATTGCCAGGACTCAACCTCACTCGCATCGAAGCCGACGAACGTGCCGAGCTCGTTTCGGTCAAGCACTATGACATCGCGCTTGACCTGACGACTTCCGAGACGACCTTCCGTACCGTGACCCGCGTCACCTTTGACGCGCAGGCCGGCGCTTCGACCTTCATCGACGCAATCACCGACAAGGTCTACGCCGTAACTCTCAACGGCACCGAACTCGACCCAAACGAGGTCGCTGACGGTATCCGCATCCAGCTGCCAAATCTTGCCGAACACAACGAAGTCGTCATCGACGCCGACATGCGTTACATGAACACCGGCGAGGGCCTGCACCGCTTCGTTGACCCTGCTGACGGCGAGGTCTACCTCTACTCGCAGTTCGAGGTACCGGATGCCCGCCGCATGTACCCCTGCTTCGAGCAGCCAAACCTCAAGGCCACCTTTGCCTTCACCGTCACCGCGCCTGACCACTGGCAGGTTGTCTCGAACCAGCCGACCCCCGAAGCCGAGCCGCTCGGCGAGGGCAAGGCACGCTGGGCGTTCGAAGCAACGCCACGCATGTCAACCTACATCACCGCGCTGGTTGCCGGCCCGTACCAGGTTTGGCGCGACGAACTCACCTCGACCGATGGCCGCACCATTCCGCTGGGTGTCTTTGCGCGCGCATCGCTCGCCGAGTTCATGGACCCAGAGAACGTATTCACCACCACGAAGCAGGGCTTCGACTTCTTCGAGAACAGCTTCGGTGTGCCGTACCCGTTCGACAAGTACGACCAACTCTTCGTGCCCGAATACAACATGGGCGCCATGGAGAACGCGGGCTGTGTCACCTTCACCGAGTCGTACGTATTCCGTTCGCGCGTATCAGATGCGATTCGCGAACGTCGCGTGATCACCATCCTGCACGAGCTCGCCCACATGTGGTTCGGCGACCTCGTCACCATGAACTGGTGGAACGATCTCTGGCTCAACGAGTCGTTCGCCGAGTTCATCTCGACGCTCGCAACTGTTGAAGCAACCGAGTGGACGAACGACTGGGTTTCGTTCCTCGCTTCGGAGAAGACCTGGGCGTACCGCCAGGACCAGCTCCCTTCGACTCACCCGATCGTTGCCGAGATCCGTGACCTCGACGACGTGCAGGTGAACTTCGACGGCATCACCTACGCCAAGGGCGCATCGGTACTCAAGCAGCTGTTCTTCTGGGTGGGCCGCGAAGCCTTCTTCAAGGGCATCAACAGCTACTTCACCAAGCATGCTTGGGGCAACACCGTGCTCGACGACCTGCTCGTCGAGCTCGAAGCCGCCTCGGGCCGCGACCTCAAGGACTGGTCGAAGAAGTGGCTCGAGACTGCACAGGTCAACACCCTGCGTCCGCAGCTGGAAGTCGACGCTGAGGGCATCATCACCAAGTTCTCGGTGCTGCAGACGGCACCGGCCGAGTACCCGACCCTGCGCCCTCACCGCCTGGGCATCGGTATCTACTCGAAGAACGCTGACGGCAAGCTCGTGCAGTCGTTCAACGTCGAGGTCGACATCGACGGCGCCGAGACCGAGCTGCCGCAGCTCGTCGGCCAGCACCGCGGCGATCTGGTGCTCATCAACGACGGTGACCTCGCCTACGCCAAGATTCGTCTCGACGAGCAGTCGCTGCGGACCGCACTGTCGAGCGTCTCGGACATCGAGGACCCGCTGGCGCGCGCACTCGTGCTCGCCAGCCTGTGGGATGCAACTCGTGACGCCGAGATTCGCCCGCGCGAATACACGCGCCACGTGCTCGAGGACATCGCAACCGAAACCGAATCGACCACGCGTCGTCAGGTGCTGGGCCAGCTCGCCACCGCAGCGCGCCGCTTCACCACTGCTGAAGACCGCGATGAGGTCCTCGCCGTTGTTGCCGAAGACATGCTGCAGCTTTCGCAGCAGGCGGCAGCCGGTTCGGATGCGCAGTTCGCGTTCGTGCGTTCGTTCGCGGCATTCGCGTCCAGCGACGCGCACCTGGATGCGGTTCAGGCACTCCTCGATGGCTCGTTGCAGCTCGAGGGTCTGACGGTCGACACCGACCTCGGCTGGGAGCTGCTGCAGGCGCTCGTTGCTGGTGGTCGCGCCGGTGAGGCCGAGATCGCAGCGCGTCACGAAACCGACCGCACCGCCGACGGTAACCGTTCGGCTGCCCACGCTCGCGCGGCCATCCCGACCGCTGCGGGCAAGCGCGCCGCTTGGGACTCGACGTGGACGAACGACGGTGCCACCAACGACGTCGTGCGCGCCACGATCGCCGGTTTCTGGCACACCAACGACGACGCCCTCGTGGAACCGTTTGTTGACGAGTACTTCGACGGCATTCTCAACATCTGGAACTCACGCAGCTACCACATTGCCGAGTTCCTGATTGAGGGCTACTTCCCAACGCCACTGGCGTCGGACACCATCGTGTCGAAGGCCACCGCTTGGCTCGACGCCAACACCGACGCACCGGCGGCGCTGCGCCGCATGCTGCTCGAAGGCCTGGATGACGTCAAGCGCGCGCTCAAGGCACAGGAACGCGACGCACAGGACTAGTCGCTAGCGCACGGCAACCGCACCGTGCATCCCAATACCGGGCGGAGTTGGTAGTTGCCAGCTCCGCCCGGCATTGTTTTCCAACGAATTCACATGCACCAATGCCCCGGGCGGCTCACTATCGCCGGTCAGTGGTGAGCTGCCTCGCCTCGCGTCCCGAGTCGTCATGCGTGCCCGTCGCGCCCCTCCCTGCAGAGTCCAGTGTCGTTACAGAATCTCGATGCGCGGATCATGTGCATCGGCCACAATCCGAGCCCGAACACCGAGCGGCACCGTGTCTACCGGTTGCGCGTGGCCAAACGGCACACCCCAAATCAGCGGCACGCCCAGCGGCGCCAAGCGATCGTAAAGCACCGCTTTCACTTCGCGTTCAATGCCACATTTGCTCCACGTGCCGAGCGCAATACCCGCAACGCCGTCAAAGTATCCCGAGCGCAGCAGCGTCGTCAGCGACCCGTCAAGACGCCAGGTTTCTTCATCGACGTCTTCGATCAGCACAATCTTGCCGGCGGCACCCGCACCATCCGCATACAGGTTCATGCCGCGAGCCATGCGAATCAGCGTGAGATTGCCGCCAGTGAGCGTGCCCTCGGCGGTACCGGGCACCATCGTTTCGGCGTGGGCACCGCGCAACGACCGTTTCGATACCGGCGAAAACAGCGCCCGCTTGAGGTGATCGAGGTTGTACCGCGAGTGCAACAGGTCGTTGGTGGCAAACATCGGCGCGAACCACGTGGCCACGCCCAGGTGCTGTTCCCAGAACTCGTGCAAGCCGGTGATGTCGCTCGAACCGACTAAGGCTTTTGGCTTCGCGCGACGCAAGCGATCGATGTCGAGCAGGTCAACGATTCGCATCGAGCCGTAGCCACCGCGAAGACAGAACACGGCGGCCAGGCTGTCGTCGCACCAGGCATCCATCAGGTCGGATGCGCGCTGTTCGTCGGTACCCGCAAGGTACGGCAGCTGTGCATTGGCTGCACGCACATGCTTGCCAAACACTGGTTCGAGACACCACTCACGGATGATGTCGATCGACCGCTCGTAGTTTTCGATGCCGGGGCGCGATGATGGCGTAATGATGCCGACACGGTCGCCCGGTTTCAGCGGCGCGAGCTCTGGGTACGGCAAATCAGCACTTACAGGGTCGGTGGTGCGCGAGATCAACGCAGTTCCTTCGTTGGTTCCGTAGTCGGTACAACGGCGAGGAGCCGCTGCGTGTAATCGTGCTGCGGGTTCAGCAGCACCTCTTCGACGGTACCGTGTTCGACGATCTCGCCGGCAAGGACAAGCGCCAGTAATCAACACGGCGCTGGCAATACAACACCGGATGCGGTGACTTCTGCAGTCGCCGCATCCGGTTTCGTTTTGGTTGCGTTGGTTCGATTTATCGAGCGTGCCCGACTAGGCGAACAACCCGCCGAAGATCCAACCGAACAGCAACTGGGCCAGGAGCAAACCGGCAATGAGGTTCATGATGGTGCCGGCAAAAAACACCAGCACGGGCTTCCAGCCGGCTTCGCGCAGGGCACCGATCCGGAACTCCAAACCAATGGCGACGAACGCCATCGTGAAGAACACCGTCTGCAACGCCTTCGCCGACGAAATACCGTTGTCGATCCAACCACCATCAGCTGCCGCATCCGGCATCATCGCGGCGAGCACCGAGACGGCTACCGAGGCCAGGATGAAGCCAAGGACAAACTTCGGGAACCGATCCCAAACTTCATGCCAGCCAGGTTGGGCCGTCGTGGCCGCATCCGTGCCATCAGTAGCCGTGCCGTCGACCTTGAGCGTGAAGTACACCGAGAGCGCAACCGCAACGAACCCGATGAGCGCGTTCTGAATCATCTTGACCACGGCCGCGTATTCGAGCACGGCTTCACCGGCAACGGTGCCCGCAGCCGTGACCGCGGCGGTGGTGTCGATGTTGCCGCCGATCCAAGCACCAGTCACGACGGGCGAAAGCCCCATGACCTGTGCGAGCCAGGGCAGCAAGAAGATTGCCGGCAGCGCGAACACGATGACCAGCCCGGCGACATACGCGAGCTGCTCCTTCTTGGCGTGTACGGCACCGGCAGCCGCAACGGCTGCCGAGACACCGCAAATGGACAGGGCGGATGCGAGCAGCGCACGCAGGTGCGGTTCCAGGCCGATAATGCCGGCAAACCACCAGGTGAAGAAGAACACGATCGCGATCAGCAAGATCGCCTGCACCACGGCCGGGAGACCCATGTCGAGGATGACGCCGATATTGACCGTCGCACCCAGCAGCACCAGGCCGGTCTTAATGAAGAACTCCGTGCGGAATCCGCCAGACATCTTGTCGCGCACGCCGAGGGTGGCGAGCAGGCCGTTCGCGAGGAACCCGAGCGCAATGGCGTAAACCGGGAATTCCACCGACTTGGCGATCGAGCCGAACCAGGTGCCTTCAGTCCATACCGGCATATTTGAGGTCAGGATGTCGACAACGATCGCGAGCCCAAGCACGATCGCGAATCCCGCGATCGACCAGACCAGGCTGCCCTGCGTAGACGCCTGTGAGTTCTCGTTCTCGGCAACCTCAACCTGTGGTGCATCTGTAACGGTTTGCGACACTAGAACCACCCTTTGATGTTCGGGATGAGACCGGCGAGGCACCCCGCAAGCAACAGCAACCCGAACCCCGCCGCGGCCCAGTCTTCATTCAGTGAAAACTTGCCATGTGTGTTCGGCGCTTCAACGGGCGTATCAGGAATGTCGACATAGTCCGTGGTCGGACGCTCGTTCGATTTCGTCATGATGCTCCTGCACGTGTATGCGTGCGGTGTCGTGCTGCTGGTTTCAACGCGGGTTCACCACCCAATCGATACAAGCAACTCATGTAACTCAACAAAAATGCATTGTAACCACGGTTCGTGACGCAAACGTTAACGCAAGGCACCGCATCCGTTGCCACTGAACAAACCCGATTCGCGCTCACTCGGTAGGCCAACCGGAGTATCCAGAAACCACCAGCCACCCACCCTAGGATTCGAAATGCTATGCAAGAATTTTTCAACGACATCGGGGCCAAGATCGGCCCGTTCATGCCGATCATCGAAGTCATCTGCATCCTGCTAGGTGCCTGGCTACTGCACTGGGTGGTACAACGCATCATCAACCGCTCGGTGCTCGAGATTGTCGCCGGCGCCAAGCGCAAACGCGGCGTTGACTCGACCCAAGCCATCCAAGTGCAGTCACCGCTGCAATCAGTCCGCACCGTGCAGCGAGCACGCACCATCGGTCAAGTGCTCTCCAACGTCGTCACCACGATCATCCTCATCGTGGCCACGCTGTGGGTCATCGGTGTCATTAGCCCGAAGTTCTTGTCGTCACTCACGCTGCTTTCGGCCGCGCTCGGCGCCGGTCTCGGTTTTGGTGCGCAGAAGATTGTCGGCGATGTGCTAAACGGCATGTTCATGGTCATTGAAGACCAGATCGGCGTCGGTGACGAGGTCGACCTCGACTTCGCCGTCGGTATCGTCGAGGCGGTTGGCATTCGCGTCACGCAGGTTCGCGACATCCACGGCCAGCTGTGGTACGTGCGTAACGGTGAAATTCAGCGCGTCGGTAATAATTCGCAGGGCTGGAACCGCGCGATTATCGACGTCGCGATTCCGTTCGGCGCAGATCGCGAACGTGCGCAGAAGGCCATGCTTAAGGCCGGTCGCGAAATGTTTGCCGACGTTGACTGGATGACGCACATGCTCGAAGAACCAACGATCTGGGGCCTGCAGACGCTTTCGGCCGAATCGGTTGTTGTGCGCATGGTCGCCAAGACCATGCCCGGCGAGCGCTGGGGTGTTGAACGCGAACTGCGCGCCCGACTGCAGGACGCGTTCAAGGAGGCCGACATCAAGCTGCCACCGATCAACCTCGTGGCGTTCGACGGCCCGAACGGCATTGAACCCGGCGCAAACGAGAACGCATCCTTCGATGCCAAACTCGGTGCCGCGGGCGCTACCCCGCCGAAGCAACCGAACGCCTAAGCTGAGTGTATGAGCGATCTGCCCGTCCACCTGCGTACCAGCGAACACGGCGAAGCCACCGGCAACACCGTGTATGCCCAGGTCGGCGGCATGCAGACCTTCGAAACGCTGTGCACCAAGTTCTATGACCGGGTACAGCAAGACGAAGTCATGTGGCCGATGTACCCGCAGGATGACCTCGAGGGTGCAATCTGGCGACTGAGCCGATTTCTCGGGCAGTACTTCGGCGGCCCGGCAACGTATTCGTCGGTGCGCGGACACCCACGGCTGCGGATGCGCCACGTCGCGTTCCACATCAATCCCGATGCGCGCGATCGCTGGCTTCGCCACATGACCGAAGCCGTCGACGAGATGGACTTCGCACCTGCAATTCGCGCCACTATGCTCGACTACTTTGACCGAGCGGCAACGGCCATGGTCAATACCTTCGAACCCACGCCCAACGCATCCGATAACTCGCGCTAACGGCTACTTGCCGCGCGGTTACTCGGCCACAGGTGCCAGTTGGCGATTGCGGATGCGCAGGGTACGGTCGGCTACGCGGCTCGCTTCTTCGGCATCGTGCGTAACGAATAGCGCGGTGGTGTTCGTGGCTTGCAGAACCTCGCGCAATTGACCCGCGAGCTGCTCGCGCAAGTCTCGGTCTAGCGCCGAAAGCGGCTCGTCGAGCAGCAGCACCTGCGGCCGTGGCGCGAGCGATCGTGCCAAGGCGATGCGCTGCGCCTGCCCGCCCGACAGTGTCTGTACCGACCGATCGGCATAGCCCGACAGACCGACCAGTTCGAGCAGTTCGGTGACGCGTGCGTCACGCTCGGCAGCCGTCAGCCGCTGTGATTCGAGTCCGTAGGCGATATTGCGACCGACAGACCGGAACGGGAACAGCTGCCCGTCCTGGAACACCATGCCGCAGCTACGCTGATGCACCGGCTGCTGATCGATACGGGTGCCGCGCATCCAGATTTCGCCAGCTGCCAAGGGCTCGAGCCCCGCGATGGCACGCAACAGCGTCGACTTTCCCGAACCCGAAGCGCCCAAGAGTGCCACGATCTCGCCTGGTTCGAGGCAGAGGTTGACCTCGTGTAGCGGTGCGTGCCCGTCGGGATACATGACGCTCACATTGCGCAGTTCGAGTGCCGCGGCGCCAGCGGTGAGTTGGCCGCTGCGGTCGGAATCATTGGCGAGCATGCGGCTCCTTAACGGTGGTGTTGAGTGCATTGGTGTTAGTTGCGGCGGATTCGGCCGTTGTGGGTACGGCTGACTTGGCTGCGCGACCGGATGCGCTTGTGCCGCTTGGGGTCAACGGTGCTGGATCTGCCGGCGCGCGATGCCGCAATTGTCGCGGACGCATCTGCTCAAAGCACACCATGGCGAGCGTCGTAATCGCTGCCAGAATGACCGCTCCGGCAAGTGCCATGCCGTAGTTGTCGCCACCCGGTCGCCCGAGCAGTCGTGCGATCAGCACCGGCAGCGTCACACGATCAGGTGCCGCAAGGAACGTGGTCGCACCAAATTCCCCGAGCGAAATCGCGAACGCGAATCCTGCAGCAAGTCCAACCGCGCGCAAGAGCACCGGGCCGTCTACCGTGCGAAGTACCCGCATCGGCGAAGCGCCGAGCGTGGCTGCCGCCTCGCGCAAGCGCGGATCGATCGCGCGCAGCACCGGCACGATCGATCGCACCATCATTGGCAGCGCAATTACGGCCTGCGCGAGCGGCACGAGTGCGCCAGAGTGCGCCAGATTTGGCGCGGCTACCTGCCAGGTAATCAAGAAGCCGAAACCAACAACCACAGCAGAGACACCAAGCGGTAGCGTGCTTGCCGCATCCAGGATGCGTTGGGTCACGGTCACCGCGCGGTGTCCGGGTGCCGTGGGCGCGGGCCGCCGCGAAAGCACAACCCCGAGCGGAATCCCCAGACACAGGGCGATGATCGTCGCGTCGGTCGCCGTGGCGAGTGAGTGTTGCAGGGCCTGCGTCACGGTGACGCCGCCACCGAATCCGGTACCGCTGGTGCTGAGCAGTTCATAATTGCGCAGCGACCACTCCCCCTTGGATTGCAGCGAACGCACTAGCAGCGTCACGAGCGGCGCCAAGACGAGTGCCGCTGCCATGGCTGTCACGATGCCGGCGAACAGATCTGACCGGCCGGGCGTACGGAGCTGATCGTCCCGCATCCGCAGCGCCGTTTCGTTGCCGGTCCGCAGTCGACTGCTGACCCACATGGCGAGTAGCACGATCACCACTTGCACGCATGAGAGGGATGCGGCCGCTTGCAGGTCGCCGTACACCACTGTTTGCGTGTAGATCTCGGTTTCGATGGTGCCGGCGCCCGGGGCTCCGAGGGTTTGCACGATGCCGAACGAGGTGGTGCAAAAGAGAAACACGAGCCCGGCTGAGGCAGCGATGGCGGGCGCGAGCTGCGGCAGCGTTACCGTGCGAAATGCGCGGATGGGGCCGGCCCCGAGGGTGCGTGCGGCTTCGGTGAGCTTTGGGTCGATCGTTGCCCACATGGTGCCGACCTGGCGCACCACGACTGAGACGTTAAAGAACACCATCGCCGCGATTACGGCAGTCGTGGTGTTGTCGAGCTGCAGGAATCCGAGCGGCCCGTTGCCGGTGAGCAGCGCCCGAAACGCGACACCGACCACGACGGTGGGGAGCACGAACGGCACGGTGATGCATCCACGCAACAGGTTGCGGCCAATGAACCGCCGCCGGTACAGCAGATGCGCGGCGGGGATCCCCAGCGCGCATGAGACAACCGTGGCAACAACCGCCATGAAGCAGGTCGTGGCGATGATTCGCCAGGTGCGTGCTTCGCCGAGCACCCCGAACAGCGTGCCCGCGGCGTCGTCGCCCGCATCCGCAACCGCGCCGAATCCGCGCAGCAGCATGGTCGTGACCGGCCAATAGAACAGCGCGATGAGCACCGCAGCGACAATGGCCGCGACGACGAAAAACACCGCGAGTTGAGTGGTTCGCCGTGCGGCCATTGTCGTGGCCGCACCAGCTCGGCTTCGTGGCGTCGCTGGTGCGGTTTGTTTGGGTGCGTTGTACGGCTGGATGCGGGTTCCGTTCAGTTCGCGAGATTGCGGCCCGGTGGATGGGCCGGGCCCGCTGACTCGTGCAGCAAGTCAGCCCTGAGTGTGGTGACCTAGGCGTTCGCCTCGTAGATCTTGGTCCACTCCTTGAGCCAGGTTTCGCGCTTGGTCTTGAGCTGGTCGAGGTCCACTTCAACCGGGGCGTCAACCAGCGTGGCCTTCTTTGCCCAGTCCTCGGGCAGCTCGATGGCGTCGTTGATCGGGTACATGTACATGGCCTCTGGCAGGCCCTGCTGGAATTCGTCTTCGAGCATGAACTCGATGAATGCCTGTGCGCCCTCTGGGTTTGCGGCGTTCTTCAGAACACCGGCGTACTCAACCTGCTCGGTGCAGGTCGATTCGATGACGCCGGTGCTGCGTTCGGTTGCCGCTGGCGACGACGAGTAGCTGAGGACGAGCGGGTATTCACCCGCGCCTTCGGCACCCGAGAAGTCGGTGAAGTAGGCGTCCGACCAGCTCTCGTTGACCTTGGCACCGCCCTTGATCAGGTCGGTCCAGTAGGTCTGCCACTGGTCTTCACCGAGCGCGTTGATCGAGGCAACGGCGAAGGCGAGACCCGGCGACGAGGTGGTCGGGTTCGTCAGCGTGAGCAGTTCTGCGTATTCGGGCTTGGCGAGGTCTTCGAAGCCGGTCGGTTCGGTCTTGCCGTTTTCCTTGAACCAGTCGTGGTCGACGTTGATGCAAACCTGACCGCGGTCGATCGGCGTGAGCTTTGGCGAGAGCACGTAGTCGGATGCGGATTCGGGCAGGTTCTGCGGGGTGAAGTCGGCGAGAGCGTCCGTTTCGCTGATTGCGAGCGCCGAGTAGTTTTCGATGCCGAATACGCCGTCGACGCCAGATGCGCCACCTTCCATCTGCAGCTGCGAGGTGACGACGCCGGCGTCACCGGGTGCGGTGGTGACCAGGTCGTAGCCAGTTTCCTTCTCAAATGCGGCGATCTGTTCGTCGCTGATGACGAACGAGTCGTGGGTCAGGATGGTGACTTTGCCGCCACCGGATTCGCCCGGGTTGTCGCCCTGTCCGGCGAGGCTGCAGCCGGTGAGCGTGGCTGCCGCGAAGGCCGTGATGGCAGCGGTGGCAATACCGCGTGCTGCGGCAGTGGTCATCTTGGGCATGTTGTGTGGTCCTCCAAATTGAGTTGGAGGGCTTGTGCGCATTTTTGGCACAAGGAGAGAACTCGACTTCCTTCGTCGGTGCTAACCGCATCAGGTTCGAGGGTCTGCCAGCGTGGCACTCTCAGCGCCGCCCGGCGCTCCCCTGTCGTTCGTTCACCACACTAATCGAATTGTGCACAAATGCTGAACTCGACTGATTTACCGCGCGGATTGGCAGCAGCCGGGCTGCGGATGCGTTTGCGGCGCTTACTTGCGCCGTACGAGCACCTGACCGGCAGGGAATGCGATCCGCCACCATCCGGGAGCGATGGCTACGTGTACGCTGGCGTTCGTGTTCGGCGTGATCGGCAGGAAGCCAAGCGCGTGTGCGGCGAATGCGGCACCTGCCGGCGGCAGTGGCTGTTCGTCGGCGTACCAGGTGCGCACGGATGCGGACGGCAGGGTTTGCGTCCACGTTTCGGTACGTACGCGTTCCGCGCGAATCTGGCCGAGCATCCCGCCGTACTGCGTACCGACCGCTTCGATGCCGGATTCCGCGACTGCGGTGAGCTGTTCGGCATCGAGTGCAGCGATGCGTTCCCATCCGGTGACGGGCGGACGCTGGCCGGTCCACGATTCGTTGAGCCGGTCGGGTGGCAGTGGGATGCTCGTGGCTTGGTCGGGTGAGCCGGGTTCGCGAGCGAGGCGGTCGAGCATGCCGCGCAGCGGAACTACCGCGTCGAAGCGCCCCTCGTGCCGGTCAGCGTCGTCAACATTGCTGATGCTGGCGTTAATGGCGCGAACGGCGATGACGAGTGGCGAGTCGTCGAGGATGCCTGCGGGTCGCAAAATGGGCACCCACAGTGCCACCACTCGTTCATTGATGGCACTGATTCGCAGGGCACCGTCTTCAACTCGTGCGGCGCGGCCGAAGTACGTGGCGAGGTCGTCGCGTAGCTTCGGGTGCGCTAGGTGCAGGACACCGTTCGTTGCCACTAGCGCTTGCCCTGTGGTGCACCGGTTGGTGCAGCCGATTCGGGCAGGTTGAGTGCCTGAGTGATCGGTTCGCTCGGTTGTGCGTCCGCAAAGCGTTCTACCGTTTTGCGGTCGCTGCGAAGTATGACGGGGGCGTCCATGTACGGCGTCCAGGCCTGGCGTTCTTCGTCGGTGACTCGACGCGGACGCAGGGTTTCCGCGTCGATGAACACGAGCGTGGTGCGGGCTTGCACGTGCAGGATGCGTTCGCCTTCGAGTGCGCTATTCCAGACCTCGTAGGAAAGCTCCGCCGAAGCGCTGCCGAGGTGGCTGATCCACAGCACAACCTCGATGGGATGGTCCGAATGCGAGATCGGTGCCTTGTATTCGATGACGTGGCTCGCGACGAGCGAGTGGGTGCGCGCTCCCCCGGTGCTTGTCGTCGACAGCGGGTGCTGATCGGCGTCGGCGGATTCGGCGGGCTTCCAAAACGCTTGGATGCGCGCTTCTTCGAGCAGCGTGAAGACGGTCGCGTTGTTAACGTGACCGTAGGCATCCTGATCGCGCCACCGAACGACAACGGGAACGTGGAATCTACGCGTTCCCGTTGCCGTTTCGGTGGTCCAGCAGCGAAGCTCGTTCACGATTAGTCGCGGGTGAGCTTGCGGTAGGTGACGCGCGAAGGCTTAGCGGCCTCTGGACCGAGACGCTCAACCTTGTTCGCTTCGTAGCCTTCGAAGTTACCTTCGTACCAGTACCAGTTCGACGGGTTCTCGTTGGTGCCTTCGTAGGCAAGGATGTGGGTGGCAACGCGGTCGAGGAACCAGCGGTCGTGCGTGATGACCACGGCGCAACCGGGGAACTCGAGGAGTGCGTTCTCGAGGCTCGACAGGGTTTCGACGTCGAGGTCGTTAGTCGGTTCGTCGAGCAGCAGGAGGTTTCCACCCTGCTTAAGGGTCAGCGCGAGGTTGAGGCGGTTGCGCTCACCACCGGAGAGCACGCCCGACTTCTTCTGCTGGTCTGGTCCCTTGAACCCGAACGACGAGACGTAGGCACGCGATGGGATTTCGACCTGGCCGACCTGGATGTAGTCGAGGCCGTCGGACACAACTTCCCATACGGTCTGCTCGGGGTCGATACCGGCACGGTTCTGGTCAACGTACGAGAGCTTGACCGTCTCACCGATCTTCAGGTTGCCCGAGTCGAGCGGTTCCATACCGACGATCGTCTTGAACAACGTCGACTTACCGACACCGTTGGGGCCGATGATGCCGACGATGCCGTTTCGTGGCAGTGAGAACGAAAGGTTGTCGAAGAGGACGCGGTCGCCGAAGCCCTTCTTGAGGTCGGTTGCTTCGAGCACGATGTTGCCCAGGCGTGGTCCCGGTGGAATCTGGATCTCTTCGAAGTCGAGCTTCCGTGTGCGCTCTGCCTCGGCAGCCATCTCTTCGTAGCGAGCCAGACGCGCCTTCGACTTGGCCTGGCGTCCCTTCGAGTTCGAACGAACCCATTCGAGTTCGTCAGCAAGACGCTTCGCGAGCTTGGCGTCCTTCTTGCCCTGAATCTGCAGGCGTTCCTTCTTCTTCTCGAGGTAGGTCGAGTAGTTGCCTTCGTATGGGTAGAGGCGACCGCGGTCAACTTCGGCGATCCAGCCGGCGACGTGGTCGAGGAAGTATCGGTCGTGCGTTACGGCAATAACAGCGCCGGGGTACTTCTGCAGGTGCTGCTCAAGCCACAGCACGCTTTCGGCGTCAAGGTGGTTCGTAGGCTCGTCGAGGAGCAGCAGGTCAGGCTTTTCAAGCAGCAGCTTGCAAAGTGCCACGCGGCGGCGCTCACCACCGGAAAGCTTGGTTACCGGCTCGTCGGCTGGCGGGCAGCGCAGGGCATCCATGGCCTGCTCCAGCTGCGAGTCGAGGTCCCAGGCGTCAGCGGCGTCGATCTCGCCCTGCAGCACGCCCATTTCTTCCATGAGCGCGTCGAAGTCTGCATCCGGGTTGGCCATCTCGGCCGAGATTTCGTTGAAGCGGTCGATCTTGCCCTTGATTTCGGCGACGCCTTCTTCAACGTTTTCGCGAACGGTCTTTTCTTCGTTCAGCGGTGGTTCCTGCAGCAGGATGCCCACGGTGAATCCCGGGGTGAGCTTGGCGTCACCGTTCGATGGCTGGTCGAGGCCTGCCATGATCTTCAGAATGGTGGACTTACCGGCACCGTTCGGGCCGACCATACCGATCTTTGCTCCGGGGAAGAACGACATCGTAACGTCGTCGAGAATGAGCTTGTCGCCCACCTTCTTGCGAGCGCGAACCATTTGATAGATGTACTCGGCCATATCGTCCAGTCTGTGAATGCCCGTTGGGCAAGGTGTTTTAGGTCTGTTCGGATGCGGCGATCCGGCAAGCGGCAGATTATCAGGTAGCGCAGGCGCGTACGTTGACGCCACCTTGACGCGACTGCCAAGACGGCGAAACCAGATTCATCCGCTGATTGGTCGTTGGGCTTGCCGAGGTGCCACTCAATGGTGGCCTGTGCAGGATGGTGGCGTGCGCAGGTTTCCGAGCGCTACCAGTCGATCGGTTGCGTTTCACCGATCATGCACTTGCCGGTCTTCATCGGCTCAGCAACCATCGACGAGTAACCGCGGGTACCTCGATGCCCCAGGAGACAGTTACCGTCTGGCATCTTTACCGACACCATGACGTAGTCGACTTCAAGGTCGATCGAGGTGCGGTCGTAGGTGACTTCCATTTGCGACTTGTCGAAGCCGG
Source organism: [Zimmermannella] bifida NBRC 103089 (assembly GCF_001570925.1). GTDB lineage: Bacteria > Actinomycetota > Actinomycetes > Actinomycetales > Microbacteriaceae > Gulosibacter > Gulosibacter bifidus. Next base: position 193,733 of record NZ_BCSP01000002.1, on the reverse strand, counting down.
CGTCCACGAGGGCTTGCACCATCGCCTTCGAGTCGGCCTTCTCGTTCGAAGCGAGGAGGTCCTGCAGGGTCTGATCGAAGTAGGCCTTGTTGTCACCGGCGACGCCATTGGGATTGAACGTTGCCCGCGGCTTCGGCGTAGCCGAAGCTCCCTGCGTCTGCTGCGTTTGCGAATCGCCCTGCGCACATCCGGAAAGTGCCAGGGCAGCCGCTACGGCGAGCGAGCCGAAGATTCGCATTCGAGACGTGACCACATTCATCCTTTCGAGGGGGCGGCGCGATCGTGCACGCCACCCCCAAGTGTGCCAGGTTTGGTTCGCACAGACCGTCATGAACCCCGTTAGAACGCCGGTTCACACGCTGCATCGCGGATATCTGCAGGGAACGAGATGGTTTCCGGCTGGTCGGACGGGTTCGATAGCGGCATCGCGGTGGTGTCCTGCAGGTGGGCAGATTCCGGCATCCTCGACGGCTCCGGAGCCGAGGCGGGTGTGTTATTTGCCGGAGGTGCGCTGCTGGCCACCTGATTCACGAGGTCTGGGCCCAAGTTGTTCGCGAGGATTTCCACCCGAGTACCGCTGGTGCCGTCTTCGCGATCGAACTGCTGCACGCGAAGCTTGCCAGCAACCAGCACGCGCTGACCCTTTCGCAGGCTGGCGTGCGCGTTTTCGGCGAGTTTGCCGAACGCCGTCACGGTGTACCAATTGGTGTGCGCGTTTCGCCAGTTGCCATCACTATCTCGCTTTCGTTCGCTGCTCGCCACGCGCATGGTCATTCGCTGCAGATTCTGTCCCACTGTGCGCAGCTCTGGGTCGGTTCCGATAGCGCCGGTAATGGTGAGGAGGTCGGTCATGTCGTTGCCCTTCGTGAGAATAGGTCGTGAGTTCGAACCGCGTCACTTGCTGGTGCGTCGGTCGAGATGGACGCGACCCGGCACCTGTACCGTGCCCTGTGCGGTACCGGGTCGCGCAGGTAGTTTCGCGAGTTTCCGCATCCATATGGGCACGAAAACAACGGCCTGTGGACAACTCACTATCCACAGGCCGAAATCGACAGAACCGCGTTACCGCGTTAGCGCATCCACTCCGCAAAGCTCGCGCGGACTTTGTTGACCTTCGGCAGTGCGACCGCCAGGCAGTACCCCTGATTCGGGTTCTTCGCAAAGAAGTCTTGGTGTTGTGCTTCGGCCGGGTAGAACGTGTCGAGCGGCTCGATAGTGGTGACTACCCCGCCTTCCCAATACTCATTGGCCCGAGCCCGCGCGGTCTCGAATAGCGACAGCTGCTCAGCATCGGCCGGGAACATTGCCGACCGGTACTGCGTACCGATGTCGTTGCCCTGCCGGTTGAGTTGGCGTGGGTCGTGCAGCGTGAAGAACATGTCGAGAATGACGGATGCGGGCACCACCGTCTCGTCGAACACCACGTTGACGGCCTCGGCGTGACCGGTCGCACCGGTGCACACCTGTTCGTAGCTCGGGTCAGGCATCGTGCCGCCGGTGTATCCAGACACCACATCGCTGACGCCACGAACACGGCGATACACCGCATCCAGGCACCAGAAGCAACCGCCTGCGAGCACGAACTGAGTAGTCATGCCGTCAATGCTATTGCCCGTTCAAATCATGCGCAGCATTTGATGTCGCAGGCTCGTCATACGGTGAAACACAGATCACCCCACACGACCACAGCTGGACTAGGAGAAGCAGATGCCCGCACCAACGCTGTTGCCCCGCACCGACGCGCTTGTTCAGGAACGCGCAGGGTTCCGCATCCGCCAACTCACCGAAACCAGGTGGCGCATCACGCTGCCAAACGGCGCGATTGTCGCGTATCTCGACCAGGCCGGTGACACCTGCTGGACGCTTTCGCGCATGTCGGCGAATCGCCGCACGTTCGCGCAACTCGGTATGTTCTCGAGCTTCGATGAGGCGGTGGATGCGCTCCGCTACCTCTAGTCTGTTGGGCTTGGCGCTCTGTTAGTTCGCGCGGCGCCACCACGACTCGTACGGATTGACCGGAGTGTGGCGCTTGTGTGCTGAGCGAGCGTAGTAGCCTTCGATAATTTCGGCCACAGCGTCATCGACATCGCCGCCGGTGAGATAGGTGTCGATGTCGGTGTAGCGCACACCGAGTTCGTCCTCATCGGTTCGTCCGGGGTTGCCATCGAGCAGGTCGGCCGTGGGCACCTTTTCGTAGAGGCGCGCGGGCGAGCCGAGTTCGCGCATGAGTTCGCGTCCCTGTTCCTTGGTGAGCCCGCCGAGCGGCGTGAGGTCGAAGGCACCGTCACCAAACTTCGTGAAAAAGCCGGTGACGGCTTCGGCTGCGTGATCGGTGCCCAGCACGAGCAGACCTCGATCTGCAGCGAGGGCGTATTGCGCGACCATGCGCATCCTTGCCTTGACGTTGCCACGGTTGAAATCGGACAAGTCTTCGTCACGAAGCTCGGAAACCAGGCCGTCAACGGCTCCCTTGATGTTGACGGTAACGGTCTCGTCGGGAGCAATGAATGCGAGCGCCGCCTGTGCGTCGGCTTCATCGTGTTGTACGCCGTGCGGCAGACGCATCGCGACGAAATGGGCGTCGTGGCCCTCATCGCGCAGCTGCTCGCAAGCAAGCTGTGCGAGTCGGCCACCGAGCGAAGAGTCTTGTCCGCCCGAGATACCGAGCACGAACCCCTTTGCACGAGTGTGCCGCAGGTAATCCTTGCAAAATTGAATGCGCGACTCGATTTCTTCGCGCGCGTTGATCTGCGGCTTCACGCCGAGGGCACGGATGATGTCTCGTTGTGTTTCTCGCATGCGCCCCCGACAGGACTCGAACCTGTAACCTACGGATTCTTACCTGGTGAATCCCACGGGCTAGCAATTCTTACTACTTGCTAGTAATTACCTTAGATGCAGGGCGGTCGACACTCTCAGGGAATCGCATCAATTGGCGTTATTTGCCATCGTTTCGCCTGAGTTTCGCCTGACTTTTCGACAGACCCACATTCCATACCCAAGGGATTGCGTACTCTGCAGCCCCTTGGGTATGGAACGGTGGCAAGTAGCGCGGGCAACATGGGTAAGCCGAACTTCCGACACGAGTTCAATATGCTCCCCACGAAGTGACGAGTCCCCGCCCCGAAGGGTGTCGCGTAACACGATGCCCTTAGCCGGTGACCTGACTCAGAATCAACCCATCACCTTTGACGAGCTGCACACGGTCACGAATCTAGGAGCACTCATTTCAAATGGGGGGGCCGGTGAATCAACGCCCTTCACACCAATACATGCAGCAGACACTCAGGACACGCAAAATGGCCCGTCGCCTCATCCTCGACAAGGAGCACGTGACATTGAGGGCATTTCAGCACTGGAACCAAGACTTCGTCCACGACTGAAATCAAACACTGCCTACTAGGGTTGAGCCACCACACCGGACTAACTTGCCCAAGGAAAACGACATGCTCGACTGGCTTAACGACTACGGTTCCGCAATCACTGCCCTCGCGGCAGTAGTAGGTGTCTTTATCGCCGCCTGGCAACTTCATTCCGCAAGCAAGGAAGTACGCTCCGCCGCGGAGCAACGACAAAGTGAATCATTTGATCGAAACCGTCCCTACGTCACTCTCGATGTCATACCAGGGCTTGCAGGAAAGGGCACTTGGGACCTCCGAATAGAAAACATCGGCGGCTCATACGCGAGGAACGTCAAACTCGCCTTCGTAGAGGGCGGCCTCAACGCACCGGATGATGGAGACGGTGCAGAGTTCGTGAAAGCGCTGCAAGAGTTCCTCAACTCGACTTGGAGCATGGCCCCCGGTTCAAGTCGACGACTCCTTTGGCACTATTCCCGTGGCGAAGACCTAACGGAAGAACCCAAAGCAGCGTTCACCACTTGGGAGGCAACGTTGCAGGTCACCTACGAATGGCAACGAACGAATGAACAACCCGTCAAGTTTGCAGAGACATACTCATACAACACAAGAATTTTTGGGCGCATTTCACCTGTCGCAGGTTTAGGCACCACGGTTTCCGGAAGTGCACCGGCCGAGAAGCAACTTTCGTCAATCGACCGGAAGCTTCAACGACTCGTTTTCAATCTGGCTGAGCTCCGGCGCTAACTCTGTCCGCTGGGTGACTACGCGACTCCAGCAAGCCGCTCAACCAACACTTTGCGCAAATACCAACCGCTCAGTCCACACCGCAGCACCACCACACGACACACCAGCAGCACGCAATTCCTCAAACGGCACACCATCAGCACGACGCCACGCATCCAACGCTGCAGCATGACGCGACAACCGGCCCGCGCCCAAATACCAACGACTAGCAACCGGCACATCCAAACCACGAACCAATAACCACTCCGTAGTCGCATCAAATGATGCCCAACACTCAGCCTCAGTATCAAGAAACTCAGCCGGCACACGACCCAACACAGGCGCTCCCGCCTCCGAACGCAACGGCACCTTACGCCTCAACCTAGGCATCACGAACCGCCTTAGAACGCGACCAACGAGCCTCTGCAGCACGACGAGCCTGCTGCGAAATCAACGACACCGAAGCCACACCAGCATCCGGATGCAGATCAATATTCAACAGCGTCATAATCCGCGCCAAAGTCGCCTGCTGCTGCCGCTGCTCCAACACAGCAGGATTCACTACCAACTGACCAGTAGACCCCGGCACCATCACACCGTGCTCATTCACGGCATTCTCGAGCTGCTCAATACGCGACACCACGCGGCACGCCTCCACAAGCAACTCAGTCTCATGCGGATCAAACTCGAGAACATCCTGCAGCTCACGCCACAACTTCCCACCCCGGCCCTTAACACCCTTAGGTGCTCTAACAGTCATCATTCCTCCTAAAAACGGGCCCCAGCATGCAAGAAGATAAAAATCACCTCTCCGGCGGTTCCCGGTCTATAGACAAGTCGGGGTCTCTCCCCCCCCAGGAGGTGTCTCCGAGGTTGTGTTGCTCGGAGACACCGGGTTGGGTTAGGCGACGCGGGTTGGTTCTCCGTTGGCGTCGAGTAGTTCGGGGTCGAAGGTTGCGTCTTCGTATCGATACAGCATGTTTCCGATGCTGCCGTATCCGTCAGGGATTCGGAGCTGTCGGTATTCGAGTGGTTTGGGTTCTCGGTATGGTTCGTGTTTGTCTAGTTCTGGTGCTTCGATGATTGCGCCGGTGTTGAGGATTGCTGTCCAGTGTTGGTCGGCTGTCCATGCTTGCCAGATGTCTCGGCGCTTGGCCTGTTGTGGATTGATTGCGAGGCCGAGGTAGTGTTCGCCGGTGTCGGTGATCTTGCCAGTTGCTGCTGCTGCGAGGCGGAGTTGTGTCCAGGCTTTGTCGAGTTCGTTGGGCAGTGCTTGGGTGTCGATCCATGCGGCTCGTTGTTCTGCTGTGCCGGTGGCGATGTCGTTTGCTGTGGTGCCTGCAGGGGCTATGGTGGTCGCCTTCTTGAACCGTTTACCGATGTTGTTGAAGTGTTGGCGTGCGGTTTCGTAGTTCTTGGTTGCGGAGTTGGTTAGGTATTCAGTTTCGAGGGTTTCGAAGATGATCTCTCGGGCTTGGGCGAGTGCCTGTGGGTTGTTGGTGACTTCGGTGTTCGCGTTGGCGATGAATGGGATTAGGTCGGTGCCGGTGGTTCCTGCCATGACGGCATCAGCCAGTTGTTGAACGGCTCCGGTGATCTTGTCCTGTACGAGGTTATCTAGCCGTTGACTGATTTGTTCGTAGCGTTTGGTGACGGTGCCGCCGTACTCCTTGAGTTTGTTGACGAGGAGGTGGTGGTTGCGGGTGTCGTTGTATCGGGTACGGAGCATGATCATGTCCTTTCGGTTGTTGGGTTGGTTAGATGGTTTCTAGGTGGTGGAAGGATGGGATCTCGATTACTGGGACGAGTCTTCCGTCAGTTGCGGAGATGGTGAGGGCGAGGATTTCGCCGGTGTCGGTGTGTCCCCAGAATGGGATTGGCATTACGAACTGCTTGCCTCCGGACTGCATGATGGCTTGCATGTTGCTGACTGGCAGTAGTTCGGTGATTCGAGTGTTGGCTGCCAGGGTTGGTTGACTTGGGTTCGTTTGTGCGGCGTCTGCAGCGTCGTGGAGTTGGTCTGCGAGCGTGCGGGCTTGGTCGTAGCCGATTGCGGCGAGGAATCTGGTGTTGTCGCCGTGGACTCGCTTAAGGCGAATGCAGGGCGTTTCTTCGCCGTCGACTGTCCAGGTTGACGGGACGGCTTGGATTGGGTCGAATTTCATGGGGTTCCTTTCGTGGTGTGGTGTCGTTGGCCTGCCCATATGCCTCCGGTTGGTGTTGCTTTGCGGGCGTATTGGCAGCATTCGGGTTGGACTGGGCAGGTTTCGCAGATTGGTTTGAGCTCGTTGACGTGGGTGCCGTCGGCGGTGAACCTGGGGTCTCCGGTGCAGTTCGCGCCGTGGCGTTCGATCATTCGCGTGAGGTGTTGGTAGGGGCCGGGTGCTGGGTTCGGTTGGCCCGTGTAGTTATCGACTTTCATCGGCCATCTCCACGGTTTCGACGTATGCGGGTTTCACTAACCGTTCCGGTTCCCGACATGGGGGTTGGGAACTGGGAACGGGGCGTTCCGTGGTTCCCGGAACGTTCCCGGAACTGATGAGTCGGTAGGCTTCGAAGATGTCTTGACGGCGGCCTTGGATACGTCGAGCAGCATCCGAACCACTCGTTGCAGGCGGGTCTAGGGCTTCGATCTGCTTAACCAACTGACCAAGGCGGTCATCGTTCGCGCGCTGGTTCGCTTCGGCACGCTCCCCCGGTGCAGGTGCAATGAGTTTCCAACTGAGGTTGTCCGGGAACGCCCCGGGAACCGACAACTCGAACTTCGCTGCAAGCGGTTCTTTGTCGCTACCGTCACGCGCGGCGCGCAACCCGCCGTGGCGGTCTTTGGTGATGGTGAGCTCGGCGCGACCACCACGACCCGGCGCGAACGCATCCACAACGCGACAACGGAGGTAGGCACCGTCAATTGCTCGTTTCTTCGCCATAGTGCCGCCTGCACCGTATTCACGTGATGCCGCGTTCTTGGCTTCGTGGTCAACGACGATTACGCATGAACCGATCTGCGCGAACGGTTTGATCGCGGCTTTATGGACGCGCGTGTAGTCATCTGCAGAGTTGGATGATGCACCGTAGACGGGCAGCAGCTCCCCTAGTGAGTCGATCGCCACAAGTGTTGGTTGCCAGTAGGTCGCGTCCTGAATGAGGGTGCGGATGTCTACGGCATCCTCTGGTTCGCTGTACCGGAACAGGCTTGCGTCACTCAGGGTGTCAGTCGGCACACCAAGGGCATGCAAGCGTGACACGATCGCTGCAGCGCCGTTGTGATCGAGGTCGATGAACAGGACTGATTGGCCGGCAAGTAACTGTTCAGTCATGGCAACCAACACGATCCATGTCTTGCCTGATTCGGGGTCACCGAACACTGAGTTGACGGCGGCACTGTAGAACAGTCCAACACCGTCGCTGCAGCGCATGATTTCCGGTGCTGGTGGTGTTGCGAGCCCGTTGGCGAGCAGGTCGCGGATGTTCTCGTAAACCTTCGGGGTGTAGCCGGGCAGGTTACTTGTCACGGCTAGTTGCTCGTTCGCTGTCATGCGGCCCTCCTGGGGCTTGTCGCGGCGTCGATTACCGCGCTGTAGAACTTGATCGGGCTTGGTTCGTCCTGGTGCTGAATGGCGGCCTGGTCGATTCGGCGCTGCACCATTTCCGAGAACTGTTTGCCCGGGTTGTGGAGTTGCTCGTAGTAGCGGTCACGGTCGTACTCGGCCGCGTGAAGCTGCGGGGCGAGTTTCGCGAGCGCTTCGTTGTAGCCGGCGAAGTACCACGCCCGGAGGCAGGGGGCGACCTGGTGCAGGCCAATTCCCCCTGCCATGACTTGATCGAGTAGTTCCTCGATCTGTTCAATATCCGAGCGGGTAGGCATTAGGCGACTTCCAACTTGAACGCTGGTGCTACTTCCCCAACCGTGTTGAGTTCCACCAGCAGGACGGTGGCGCTATGCCCTGCGTCGCGCGCACGTCGTGCTGCGTTCTCGGCGGCTTTAAGGCTGAGGTACAGGCGGCGGCGCACGCGGCCGTGTGGGGTTTCAACGACCACGGCTAGGGCACCGTTGATGAAGTCCTCGGGATTCACTGCTGGTCACCGCCGTCACGGTCACTCTTGGCTTGGGCTGCGAATAGTTCGGCCATGTTGGTCGCGCCGTGCTTGTCCATTTGGGCAAGGAGCTTGTCGACGTTGGTCGAGAACTGTTTCAAGTCCTCGAGGGCTTCTTCGGGATTCATGCCGGCGTAGGGGTTGTCTTCGTCGAAGTAGAGGTCGTCGTAGTGCATTAGAGGCCACCACCAATGCCGTCGAGAGAGGGCTCAGCACAATGGTCGATTGGCCGGCGAACCATGCGGCCGTTAAGCGCTTCCATCTCATCTACTGCAGCCGTTAACGCTTGGATGTAGGAGCGGGCTTCGGCTACCGTCAACGGGCCTTTGTCTTCGCGTTCGAAGTAGTGATCTACTCTCCATCCGTCGGCTTCTTCCATCCACAGGGGGAACGACAGGCCGGCAACTTCGTGGCTGGCCTTGTGGTGCATGTGGTCGCCAACGAAGAACGACTCATTAAATTCGTCGCATGCGTTGAGCTCACATTTTTCAATGGCGTCGAACTCGATGACGTAGCCGATCAGGTGCCCGGATTTGGTGCGCTTCCAGCCGTATGGTGGTGTCCAGTCGCCACGGCAAAGTGCTTCACCTAGATAGATGAGGGTCGAAGGCCGGTCAACTGGCCGGTTGGCTGGGTACACGACCACACGGTGTTTGGCTTCGTCGATCACGATCGCTGCCGTGTAGCGCTCCTGGAAACCGTTTCGTTCTACAGGTGCCGGTGCATCGAACGGGCTGTTGACGATTGGGCAAACTTCGTATCGCGACAGATTCACTGGAAGTTTCGGGGTGTTGGTTTCGGTGGTTTGGTTTGGGATAATGGCGTGAGTCACGGTTCTTCCTTTCTGCTAGTTAGTGACTTTTCGAGGCCCTGCCAATTGCCCTGGTAGGGCCTCAGTTCTTAGGCGGCTACTTCTACGTTCTTGTCGGCAATCCACTGCGCTACATCGGATTCGCGCCAACGGATCGACTTGCCAATGCGAATGCTCGGCGGCAGCGGGGTGCCCTCGCTTCGCCATCGGTACAGCGTTGAGGTGCTCACCTGCATCCGCTGGGCCAGATCTTGAATGGTTAGCAACCGCTCACCATTACGAAAGATGTCCACAATTCCCTCTTTTCGCTAATCGTGATTTTCGATCTGCGATGAACGTTAGCATCAACATTAGGGAATCGCAATTTTCGTTTTTCGTTGCTATTCTCAACGCATGACAACACAGGAAGCACAGTCAGCAGATGACACATTTGGCCCCGCATTCGCAGCAGCCCGAAAGGCGGTAGGTGTCAACCAACAAGAAGTCACGGCTGCCGTCGCAAACATGGGTATCAACCTGCCCGTTTCAGCCCTAAGCAAGATCGAGAAAGGCCAGCGGCGCGTGACCGTTGGTGAAGCCGCGGCACTGGCCGAGGCGGTCGGCGTTGATCTTGGATCACTGGTTGGCAGGTACGACACACTCGCGACCACATACGGGTGGCAAGTACAGAAGTGGCACTCACTAAAGGCAGCCGTTACGGATTACACCGAAACCATGGTCGAACTGTTTGAGCGCGCGTCCTATGACATGTTCCTGAAGCGGAAGGACAGAGACACCCTCACACATATTCGAGAAGAACAGACTCCAATTAATGTCGCTGCAGTGGCCCACGAGGCCGCCTTGCGGTACATCAAGGAACAGGGGTATTCCGCGCCGCCTACCTCACGACTCGGCAAGCTCATTGACCAACTTGAGACCGACTCGAGACTGGCACAGGGACCACGGTCAACCAACGATGTCTAGGCCTGGCCTCCCCCTCGGCTCTCACGGTGATGTTTGGGTTGTCCCACTCGAGGATGGGCGCTTCATGGCGCGCGTCATGCTGCGCACATTCAGCGGCAAAAGGCGGCAGCTGCAGCGAATAGGGGCAACGGAAACGAAAGCAAAGACCGCCGTACTCACAGCGGCACGCGACTACACCGAGAACGCACCGAACGCGACGATCACCAGCAAGACCACACTCAAAGCCCTCGGCGCTCACTACCTGCAAGACCTAGGGCAACACGAGTTGGCAACGGCAACGGTCGCGGAATACACGCGGCTGATCGATGTTCATGTGAAACGCATCGGCAGCCTACGCATCAGGGAATGCAGTGCTGGCACCGTGTGGGATTTCCTCGAGGGCATGCGACGCGACCACGGTTACAGCGTCGCTAAGACCATGAAGACCGTGCTATCTGGCATGTTCGACATTGCCGTTCGTGCCGGTGCTCTCGATAGCAACCCAGCGCGGCAAGTCAAGTTTGCGAACAGGCCAGGCCGTGGCCCTCGAGGGGCACAAGCTATCCCACAGGCCGATCTACCGAACGTTGAAGCTTCGATCCGCAGCAATGCAGTGTTTGCATCGTATGACCTGACAGATTTGTTCATCGTCCTGCTCGGCTGCGGCCTCCGCATCGGTGAAGCGTGCGCGCTTCGGTGGCAAGACTGGGACGCCAACGACAATGCCCTAACAGTTGCGGGGACCAACATTCGGGTTAAGGGTGAGGGCATCCAACGGCAAGGGTTCACGAAGTCGGATGCCGGCGACCGGAAACTTGTTGTGCCTGACTTTGTTGCCAGCACACTGAATAAGCGCGAACGACGTGGCGAGATGGTGTTCTGCAGTGTTGCCGGTGGACTGCTCGACCCGGTGTTCGTTGAGGGCAAACTGCGAGACCAACGCGAGGCTATGGGCTGGCCTAAGCTCACTACACATGCGTTCAGAAAGACCGTTGCGACGCTATTGGATGATGCAGGGCTGTCGGCGCGCCAAATTGCCGATTATTTGGGCCATTCGAAACCTTCGATGACTACTGATGTCTATATGGCGAGGAAGCGAGAAACTGGCAAAGCTGCGGAGGCTCTCACGAATCGTTTCGCCTGAGTTTCGCCTGAGTTAGCATCACGGGTGGCGCTACTTCCGCTTGTTTGCGCCCCCGACAGGACTCGAACCTGTAACCTACGGATTAGAAGGCCGTTGCTCTATCCATTGAGCTACGGGGGCAGTGTTGCCGTCAAGCCTAGCGTCCGACATCACTACGATGGTGCGCATGAGTGCTGCAGCAACCCCGAATGACAAAGATCGCCTGGTTTGGATCGACTGCGAGATGACCGGCCTCGATCCTGAGATCGACGAGCTGTGCGAAATTGCGGTGTACGTCACCGATTCCAACTTGAACCTTATTGACGAAGCCGGGCTCGACCTTGTCATCAAGCCATCGCAGCGCGCGCTCGACAACATGAACGAGTTTGTGACCAACATGCACCAGACCTCGGGACTGGCCGAAGCCATCCCGAACGGCATTTCGGTTGAGGATGCGCAACAGCAGGTACTCGAGTACGTCAAGCAGTACGTGCCAAACGAGCGCACAGCTCCTCTCGCTGGCAACACCATCGGCACCGACCGCATGTTCCTTGCTCGCTACATGCCCGAACTCGACCAGTACCTGCACTACCGCAACATCGACGTGTCGACGTTCAAGGAATTGTCGCGCCGCTGGTTCCCACGCGTGTACTTCCACTCCCCCGAAAAGCACGGTGGCCACCGCGCCAGCGCCGACATCCTCGAGTCGATTCGCGAACTGCGGTACTTCCGCAAGGCCTTCGTGGTTGCCGAACCCGGCCCCACGAGCGACGAGGTCAAGAAGGTCGCGACCGAGGTCGTCGATGACTTCGCCAAGTATCTCGAGCAGTAGGTGCTCGAGCAGTAGCGAGACCCCCGCGGCCTCGCCTGCGTGATGCGAGGCACCGCATCCACATCCTCATCCACTGACGAGACGAGCGCCCGGGCACGACTTACCGCAAAGTCAAAACATGATGTAAGATCGTGTGGTTGCCGCACGGATTCGTGGCGTCAGCATGGTGGGTATAGCTCAGCTGGTAGAGCGCTTGGTTGTGGTCCAGGAGGTCGCGGGTTCAAGCCCCGTTACTCACCCCAGATGGACGAGGTTCAAACCTTCGGCAAGAGTCTCCACTCTTGAGAAAGTTTGTACCTCGTCCTTTTCTTTTGCCCGCTCAGCCCAGTTCAGTGCATTGCCCTGTGTCTCGATGTCAGAGAGTGCTTCATAGGACGGCTGGCACTCGACCCGCACTTCCCGCTCCTCATCAATGCAGATCTTCCGAAAGAACGCCTCCTGGTTACAGGGTCTCCGGTTCTGGTTGCCGCACTTGCCCTGCGTGGAAGGTCGACGGCTCATCGACCTGGGCGATCCACATCCACGGACTCGGAGGCACCCGCGCAGGAACCCTGCGTGGCGTCCAAGTCACCACCGAGCACGGATGCACGTCACTCGCCGTCAGCTACCGCAACGACGGAGAAGGCCCCACCGTCGGCACAGGCCGTTCAACGCTTGGCTGGGCTGAGGCCGACGACATCGAAGCAGCGATCCACTACGCGCTCCAACGCGGTACTGAGCGGGTCATGCTCTTCGGCTGTTCGATGGGCGGGGCGATCGCCATCAGGCTCGCGATGCGCCCGCACCTCGCACCGTTCATGGCTGGGCTGGTTCTCGACTCTCCAGTGCTCGACTGGCGAAGCGTTATCCGCTCGAACTGCACACGAGCAGGACTACCCGCATGCGCCGGTGATCTCGCAACACCGTGGCTCAACCGAGGACATCTCGCTCGGGTACTCGGTCTACCGGGACCCATTTCGCTGCACGCAATGAGCTACACGAGTTGGGCACCGCAGCTCGCCATGCCAACGTTGATTCTGCAAGGCACGACTGACGACTCGGTGCCGGATAAAACATCACTGGCCTTGGCAGCGCGGCGTCCGGGCCTCGTTCAGGTGCATCAGTTTTCTGCGGACAACACCCTGAGCTGGAACAGCGATTCTGTCTCCTGACGCACCACAGCGACGCTCGGGCCCCAGCACATGATCACTGATCGATGACGCTCGGCCGGTCGGCGTCGGGACCAATTGAGGACCGGAAAGACCCGGCTCAACAGGGTCTGCACCGATATGATCAATGCGTAGCCATAGGTGGCCCACAAGGAGGAACGCGCATGACCGAGCCCTGGCTGTCAGCTGACGACATTGCCGCGCACCTCGGCGTCACCAAAGACACCGTCTACACGTGGATCGCCGAGAAGAACATGCCCGCCCACAAGGTTGGCAGGCTTTGGAAGTTCCAGGCCACTGAGATCGATTATTGGGTCCGCAGCGGCGGCGCGGCAGTTCGACGATGCCGATGACATCGCTGCTGTCCTGCGCTACCGCCTCGCCGCTGTGACCAGTCGGTACACGAGTTCCGGACGCACCCGCACCGCGCCCCGCCTGATCGCAGGGCTCATTCCCGAAGCAGCCGGACCCATGGCTGACGACATGCGGCGAGCGCTTACGGAGCGTCGTGAGCTGGTCGAGGCACGTGCTGACGCGGTGCTCGACCGCGGCATCAACGAAGGTGAGAGCTGGGTTGTTGGGCTCGGCGCTGTACCGTCTGATCCGAAGCAGTTGGCGGCCTGGCGTCGCTCGGCCAGGGTCGTTGCCGCGTACCGGGACCGCTACCAGGTTGGAGCCGATCCGGCGCTCGGTGCTGCAGCGGAGTCGACGTCGCAGAAGCGCGACCGGGCCGCAGCCGAGGCGGCACTGAAATCGACGCAGAGTGCGGCGCGTCGACCGCGACCAGAGGTGCCAGTGCGACAGCGTGAAGCGCGTGGTCTCAGGTTCTGACACTTCCTGAGCGTTATCTCCACTGCGCTTGACCGACCGATGGCTCTCGCCTAGAGTAGGAACTAATACGACAGGCTCGCTTCTCTAGATGAGACGCGGGTCTGTTCTCCTTTTGGCCGAGGTACTCCAACGGGGCATGCCTCGTGAGGACAGCGAGTGCATGCAGAATCTGGACAGCTCTTACGCGAAGCCCTTCTTGTCGATTCCTGCCCAGATCCGGCGGCTGCGTGCACGCGGCATGGATTGTGGTTCAGATGAGTTCGCTGCCGCGGTACTGGAACGGTATGGCTATTACAGGCTCTCTGGCTATTGACATCCCTACCGGGAGTTCCAGCCTGCTCCCGTTCCGACGCTGAACGACGAAGGTCGAGAGAACCGCCTCGATACGTTCCGCCCCGGAACCAAGCTGGAGCAAGTGGTCTCGGTCTACGACTTCGATCAGGAGTTGCGCACCAGACTCAGTGCTCTGCTGAGCCAGTTGGAGATCTCGCTGCGGTTCTTCATCGGCCACCGGCTCGGTGCCGTCGACCTGTTTGCGCATCGAAAGCCCGAAGTCCTCGGAGCACTCCGCCCCGCTGAGCCCGGTCATGCACAGGAGCCGACGACTGCGTATACCGAGTGGCTCATTGAGTACGAGAGGCACGAATCCCGCGCCCGGGATGAGTTCGTGCTGCACTTCCGTGAGAAGTACGGGCCGCATCTACCGATCTGGGTTGCGACCGAGGTGATGTCTTTCGGTGTGCTCAGTAACCTCTACACGCTGATGCCGCAGCTTGATCAGGAGATCCTCGCGGCACGATTCCAGGTGAATACGGCGGACGGTAAGGGAGATCGCGGCGCGTTCGCGAACTGGCTCAATGCGCTCCGCGTGGTTAGGAACATCTGCGCCCACTACGGCCGTGTTTGGAATCGCGTCTTTGACGTCATCATCGATGCTCCCGGTGCCGTCCGCAACGATGATCAGCATCTGCTCCAGCAGCTCGGGATGAGCACGGTGTCGAATCGTCTTTACGGTGTCCTGTCGATCCTGCGCTACCTCATTCTGAGTATCGCGCCCGATGACCGGAGCGTGCTCGATGTGGTGGAGTTCATCACAGGGCAGGCCCAGCGGGTTGGTTTCCGTCTCCAGCAACTCGGTTTCCCAGAGGGATGGGAGAACGAGGAGCTGTGGGACCCGCGCTTCAGGTTGGACTCGCAAGCGATGACCGCCGCGGGACTCCTTGACCAAGCTCGGTCGTTCACCACAGCCCAGGCCCGGGCGGCGCTTACGGCGGCGCAGGTACGTACAGACAGTTCCGCAACGTCACCGCGGAGCCTCGCCGCTGCACAACGCACCCAGCTTCGCACCTATCTGTACTACGGCTGCCTCATCGAGATCAACCTCGGCAAGGCCAAGCACTATCCCCAATTCCAGTTCCGTGACGGCAAGATGATCGACGCCGTCGGCGACATCAACCAGCAGCTCACCCACAAAGCCGACAAAGCGGAGAAGACAGCCCTGTCACAGGCGCTCATCACCTGGTGGCAGACGCCCAACCCAGACCTACCGGTATCGTCCGACGGCCAGGCCATGTCGCCTCAGCAGTTGCTTGAGCACGTCACGGAAGACGAGTTC
Source organism: [Zimmermannella] bifida NBRC 103089 (assembly GCF_001570925.1). Lineage (GTDB taxonomy): Bacteria > Actinomycetota > Actinomycetes > Actinomycetales > Microbacteriaceae > Gulosibacter > Gulosibacter bifidus. The sequence goes on along the minus strand of NZ_BCSP01000002.1, from coordinate 178,251 downwards.
CGGGAAGCCATCGATCGTGTGAACGCTACAGACACCTTCACTCTCTGACCGTCACCCTCGCCTCAAGCGCTGCGCGTGATCCGGGGGCGCTTCGAGGCAGCCAGCTTCCGTAGGCTGGCAGCAGTACGACAGGCTCGCTTCTCTAGGTGAGACGCGGGCCTGTTCTCCTATCTACCGCAGCCGCTCGCACCATAGGGTTGCCGCAGGCCACACTGGAAAGGAGCACCACGATGTCGACCGTGATCGAGGTGTATCCGTCGTCGTCGCACTTGCCAACGTTCAAGGAGCTCGCGGACGAGGTCCAGGCGGTGCTGATCGAACATCGTGCGAATCCTTACCTGGCTGAGATCATCGGCGACCTATCTGACGCTGATCTCCGTCCGCATATCGAACGCGTGATGGACATGCCCGGCGGGAAGCGCTGGGCCAGGTTCGACGATGAGGCCGAGACGTTGGACTTCCGTGACGGTGATTACGGGTGGCTCTCGTTCCCGGTCATTGAGTACGCGTTCGATTTCTACCTTGACGACGACGTCAACGAGTTCGAAGATGTCTCGCACGCGGCGGTGATTGCTGACCATGCCGAACGGGCGGCGAAGATCGGCACACTCGCTGGATTCCCGTTCGAGAAGGCCGCTCAGGTTGAGCACTGCTGGTTCTTGCGGATGCAGGCAGCGCAGCCGCTCCAGACGCGGATTCTCGCCGGATATGTGGCCGTCGCGCTCGCACGCCTCACGAGCGGGTTCATCTTCTCCGACGATGGCGGCGTCGACTACGACCGTGTCCCGACCGAGCCGGAGTCGTTTCTTTCCTGGTATCCGGAATGGATTACACACGACATGCTCGGACCGTCCAGCCACGGCTCGAGCATGCAAGAGGACCAGCGTTAGAGGGTTCGCATTTCCAACGGCTCCTGCGTGGCCTCGGGAGCCCGCGTAGCGAACCGAGGCGAGGTTCGGGTGATCTGCCCGTGCTGCGCAAGTTCACGGATGTCCACGGCATCAGTGACAGCATGTGCCCAACCTTGCTGAAGCAAGAGGTTCGGGCCGTAACTGGCGGCGCTCATCACCGATCCCGGCACCGCGCACAAGAACCGGTCAATATCCCGGGCCTCGTTCGCCGTGACCATCGCCCCGGCCCGGACACCTGCCTCGACGGTCACCGTCGCATCGGAGAACGCAGCCGGCACGCGGGCACGATCCAAGAATCGCTGCCGGGTCAGTGAGACACCGGTGGCGTTCTCGGAGACGAGGACGCCGTTCTGCCTGATCCGCTCGAACAGCTCCGTATGCGCCGACGGATACGCTCGGTTCACGCGCGAGGCGAGTACGGCGATCGTGCTGCCACCGCCGGAGAGCGCGCCGCGGTGGGGCTGCTCCTTGGATGCCGAGCGCTCCGCCGGAGACGTTCGTGTAGTTGCTGTGTACGGGGTCGGCGGCGAAGACCTTCGTGACTTCTTCGCCGTAGGCAGTGGCGGCGCGTGCTCCGTCGAACGTGATGGTCTTGTGTGGGGTGCCGGTGAGTTGGTCAGTATGGCCTCGAGTCCAGAGCCCGTACGGCGCACGTCCGCCCAGCTCGCTCAGCAGCACCGGCGATTCTGGATCGGTCGGCGTAATGAATCGATAAGGTTCGCCATCTTCGATGAGACGGGCGACGGTATCCGGGCTCATCCGGGTCCGCGCGGGTTCCCGCCAGACGGGCGCTTCGGCGTCGCCTATGCCGGGCTCTCGTTATCGTTCTCGATGAACGCGACGGTATCGGCCGCGCCGACTCTTGCGATGAGATTTCCGGTCGGTGCGTGGTTCGGTGTGCCGACGATGGCGAGCACCATCCGGGCGGATCGCTTATCCCGAGCGAGATCAGTGAGCGTAGACATCAGCGGGGCTCCTTCACGATCGGTCTTCGCCCCATAGGTGCGCAGCGAGTTCCGTCCGCTGTCTCACCGAGCTACGCGATACTCGCCCTTCGGATGGCGTGGCGTTCAGCCGCACGCACGCGCGCCAGAAGCACCAGCGATACCGGGCCGTAGAGGAGGAACTTGAACCCGTTCCAGACGCACACGACCATCACCGGGTAGAGCCACTTGGAAGCATCGTGCTCGACGAGCACGCTCATGAGCGCTGCGAGGTAGAAGTAGACGACGACAAGCAGCATCGCTGGGATGCCCCACTTCAAGCCGCGGCGGCTGCGGAGCTTGTCGAGCACGATGTTCGTCGGCATGAGCCGCCGCATGAACGCGCGGACGTATAGGCTGGCGATCCAAATGAAGCGAAGCATGGGAACAGTCCTCTCCTGTCAGGAGGCGACAGGTAGTAGAAGGACCGTTCGACCGGAGCCGCACGTCGTGCCATCACGACCAGTGATGGCGTAGCAGGTAGAGGTCACCTACTTCCAAGCTACGCCTGAACTTCTACCGAGGCAAGAGCCGCCGATACACTGACCGCATGGGCGAGGAAGATACTCACGACAGCGGCGCAGAAGGTAAAGGGTCGTCACAGTTGAGTGGCTTTTCGGCACACGTGTCACCCCAGCTTCAGACACAGATCAACCGCTCGATCGGCATCATCAAGGGCTCCGCACTCTCGGGCCTGAAAATGCCAAATCTAGGTCTCAACGCGTCGCTGTTCAAAGACATGGGCTCGACGGCCAAGATCTTCGAGTCGCAACAAAAGACGTTGGCCTCGATTCTCAAGACTAACTCGGATTCTCTATCGTTCATCAAGGGCACAGGCATCAAGATGCCACAAGGCGCAATGTCTGCGCTCAAGCTGAACCAGGATTTCCTCGGCTCATACACACAGTCGATCCTCAATAGCGTCGATCTTGGAGTCTCAGACACCGTTAATCGCGCCATTGCGCAGTTCGCGTCAATACAAGCTGATTGGCTCAAGCATCTTGCCCCTACGCTGGCAAACCTGAAGCGAAGTTTCTATCCTGAGAACCTTCAGCCCATCGATGGTCTTCGGTTTGAATCTGTCCAAGAGGTCGTCATGTCGGATGGAATCCCGCTGTATGGAGTTCCACGTACGTCGATTGCGCAGGCGCTCCTCGAAGCAGATGGTCGCGGCAGACGACGCGAGATACTTGGACGTCGATGGCGCTCGATCTCTGAAGACTGCCGCGTCGTGCTCAATAGTTGTCAGTCCTTGGCAACTAAGGCGTTCAGGGATTCGGCGCGTGCGGCGTTGGATGCTCTGGACGCTGGGTATTACCAAGCAGCACAGGCACTGGCCGGGTCCATCATCGACGCGATCCTCAACATGTACTTCGGTAGCGAGAGGACGAAGTACACCCCGCACCCTGCCGGCAAGCGCACAACGGCAGCCTACGAAGAATTCGGTAATCGTCAGTTCATCGCGTTCGCGCCAATCTGGACTACCTACCAGCAGTTCCACGTCAACCAGGGCGACAGCATACCGAGCACTTTTAGTCGAAACGCAACGGCCCATACCGTGAGCCCGCGTCAATACAACCGCCGCAATGCGATCCAGGGGTTGATGGTCGCATGCAGTCTGATCCTCCGCGTGCACGAGGAGCACGAGGCAAGCCGCGGCTAAGTCACACACCCGCGGAGCGTGAAAAGTTCACTGTCCCAGGAAAAGCTTGCCGATTTCGATCAATGAACCGGAAATCACTTCCGAGGAGATCGAAAGCCCGAGCGGTACGGCTCCTGTGCGCACCTTCGACAAGAATCCCCGTGTCCGTTCCGACTCGACCGACTGTTCGCTGGCCACAATTTCAACGAACTCTTCCGCGTCTTCCGCAGAGAGGCCAAGTTGCGTAACCTGGCGAAGGAACTCATCTCTATTTCCGAGCAGCTTGGCTTTCTGAGAAATGTTCGACCCTGTCGCTACGCTATTTCCACTGCCGTAGATGTTGTTTGTCGTGTTGAACACAACCGGAGCCAGGGAAGGCTCCGTAGACAACGATGGTCCACCGACAGTTCCCGCCTCAGGGAACTGAGTCTGAAGAGCAAGAGCGAACTCCATCGCCTTGTTTCGGATCGTGTCGATGATCCCCATCAAAGACTGTCGCGGGATGGAGTTCCAGGCGCTGAAGAGTCCGTAAAACTCAATTCCGAAGATCCCCGCTGCCTCGTAGCGCTTGACTTCCCACGCAGGCCAATTCAGCTGCGGGTCATCTTCACCAGAAGCAAACGCTTGTAACTCCGCCAGCGGCTGACGCATCCGAATAGTGAACTGGTCAATGAAGTCGGGATGCGGCGGGAGCGGCTGCTTGATTTGGCTCTGAAAGGGGCCGGTAAATAGACCTGTTACCGAAGTGATCGTCGAGCGATAGGCAGGAAGGTCCGTTTCATCGTCGTACCCTGCAAGCTCCCGTTTCGTCCACTCCGAAACGTCATCTGCACCAACTCGTGTAGCCGCGATCTGTACCTTTCGGAGAAGATTGACTGTGCTGACAGAGTCATCCGTAGCACCGTCAATGATCTGATCGAGAAGCGTCTGCACTGAGTCCTCCTATTGCACTGAGCGGGCTGTCCCAGCCTACTTGGCACCTACGACAATCGAGCTGGCTCCTGACGCCCCTGAGGCGCTTCCCGACAGACGCGCTTCGGAATTTCGTCGTACCGCTCGAGCGTTTTCCGCACCGAGTCTCGGCTGGCCCCGATCGAGCGGGAGATCCCTCGAAGCGATTCACCCTGTCGGAACAGTCGAACGGCCTCGGCGGCCTCCGATCCGTGGAGCCCAGCTGAACGCCGCACAACGCCGTTGTCGGTGAGGTGCCGGGAGAAGGTGGCGCGGCGCACCTCGTACTTGACTGCGAGGTCGGTGACGGTCGAGCCGCCGAGGTAATCGTCGATGAGTTGGTGAACCTGAACGGGGGGGGGAGAAAGGTTTGAACAGTTGCCTTGCCCTTCACGACCGGCCCACGTACATCGCTGATCGGGGCTTCCGCCCCCTCTGAAAGGTGTGGTAGACGCCACGCTTCCAACGCTTGATCAGGGTGTTCTGGCCGGGGGTAAGGTTTGTCAAGAGAAGCCTCAGGCACCCCAGACAAACGCCCTGACTTTCGCAGTCAGGGCGTTTTCGTTGTATAGGTCACGGCAAACCGTGGACCGCCTTGTTGATGCCCGGGTAACTTGACGCAACGAGCTACTGCGTTGGCCGATGCTCCAACCCAAGAATGGGATTACCGTAAACCGACTGAACTTCGGCAATAACGACCCGATACTCGCCGAGCCACTCGCCGTAACGACTCTTCGCAAGCTGGTGCGTATCCATCACCATCAACTCGCGCAACGCATCCATACTCGACCAGTAGTACACCTCGGAATACAGCCCGGTTTCTTCGTTGTGCCAGGCCTCTCCACCCAAGAATCCCGGAATGGCACGAGCGCGCTCGGCAATCTCGCTGTCGATCCGGTGGAACTCATCAGTCAAGTTTTTCGTTTCAAAGATGAAGGTAGAGCTCACCTTCGGCATTTCTTGAGTCATAACACGTCCCCTTCGACGATCAAGTTCAAACATCACACCAGCGCCGAGACTCATTCGACTCGATGCCGTAACAAACACGGCCTAAAGCGTATCGCCGGCACCTATCGGCCAACCCGAAAGCACCTGACCAAAGCACTTGTCGCCCGCGATCCGTTTCAGCTGTTCGCGGCTACACACGTAACACAACCACACAAGCGCAGCGGATGCGGTCAAATCGACAGTCGTGCATACGTCACCGGCGGCGTAGAATCACCCCTATGGCCACTCCGAAGATCCTCCTGTATTACGTCTTCACCCCGCTGGCCGACCCCGAAGCCATCCGCCTCTGGCAGCGTCAGCTGTGTGAGCGCCTCGGCCTTCGCGGTCGCATTCTCGTGTCGCCTCACGGCATCAACGGCACGGTCGGCGGCGACGTTGTCGACTGCAAAAAGTACGTGCGCGCGCTCAAGGAATACGCGCCGTTCAAGAACGTCGACATGAAGTGGTCCGAAGGCACCGGCATCGGTGAGGACGGCTTCACCCTCGACTTCCCGCGCCTGAGCATCAAGGTTCGCGACGAGATCGTCGCCTTCGGTGCACCCGACGAGGTCAAGGTCGATGACAACGGCATCGTCGGCGGCGGCGTCCACCTCAAGCCCGAAGAAGTCCACCAGCTCGTCGAGGCCAAGCCCGACACCGTCTTCTTCGACGGCCGCAATGCCTGCGAGGCCGAGGTCGGTCGGTTCCGCGGCGCCATTGTGCCCGACACCGTCACCACGCACGACTTCATCCGCGAACTCGAATCGGGCAAGTACGACCACCTCAAGTCGAAGCCCATCATCACGTACTGCACCGGTGGCGTGCGCTGCGAGATCCTCTCGGCGCTCATGATCAACCGTGGTTTCGAAGAGGTCTACCAAATCGATGGCGGCATCGTTCGCTACGGCGAAACGTTCGGCGACGACGGCCTCTGGGAAGGCCAGCTCACCGTCTTCGACGGCCGCGAATCGATTCCCCTGGGCCACAACCCCAAGACCATCGGCGCCTGCGTCGAATGCGGGAGTGCTTCATCCCGACTGCAGAACTGCGATGACACGCTCTGCCAGCAGCGCCTTGTCGTTTGCGACTCGTGCACCGACCGCCACAGCAAGTGTGCGCGTCACCCGCTCGAGGCTGCCGCTTAGCACCAACAGTAATGCCCATGGAGATGCCCGCTGACGAGTTCGAACAGCTCGTCAGCGAAGAACTCGATGCCCTGCCCGAGGACATGCTCAACGGGCTCGACAATGTCGTGTTCTTCGTCGAAGACCGCCCCGAAGACGGCTCGCTCGACATGCTCGGCGTCTACGAAGGGTTCGATCTCACCGAACGCGGCAACTACGATTTCGCGCCGCTGCCCGACCGCATCATCCTGTTCCGCGAACCGCTACTGGCGATCTGCGAAACCGAAGCCGAGTTGCGCGACGAAGTGCACATCACCCTCGTTCACGAGATCGCCCACTTCTACGGCATCGACGACGACCGGCTTCACGAACTCGGCTGGGGCTAGCTCACCGACCCCGGCCATCCCTGCTCACGCAGCCAGCCACACAGCCCCGCGACGTCAATCGCTTCAGGCACCGCCGCATCCACCCGCAACATCGCGAGCTGTCGCGAGCACTCCCGGGCATAAAACTCGGCTTCTTGCGCCGCCCAGCCCGGCCACCAGCGGTCGTCTCCGTCGCGCGCGGTGGCACGCGGCTCCCGCAGATCGGCGGGTGCATCTAGCCAAACGGATGCGGTCAGGTACGGCACGCTCGCGCGCGAGATTGCTCCGCATCCCTCAATAATGAGCACCTCACTAGGCAGCACGACACCGCCGTTGCGAAACTCGTTCGCGTGCCAATCCCAGGCCTGCAGCCGGGCTTCGTTTCCCTGGGACAGTGTCTCGAGCGTATCGGCCGCGGCGCGGGCACCGGCATCAAGGCCGTCCCATCCCGGATAGAACAGGTCCATGTGCAGGATGCGCACCGTCATGACAGGTTCGAGTGTTTGCGCGATCCGCTCCGCCAGCCGGGATTTACCGGCACCGGAGCGGCCATCAATCGCCAGCGCCCGCGGCATTCGCGCACGCTGGCTGTCAGGGCCCACTTATCGCTTGAGCGCGCGGATCACGCGTGGCAGTGCGCGTCCGGTCGTGCGCATGAAGCACGTGGCCACCACGGTCAGCGGCACGCAAACGGCGAGCAGCGCGACGACGTTCGGGCGGAAACGGGTTCCCTGCTGATCGGTAACCATGTAGCCCATCGGCAGGACGACATCGCCAGCCTTGAACTCCACGGGACGGATGGCGCCATCGCCGTCGATGTGCTGACGGTTGTGCTGGTCGTTGTTGTGCTGGTCGTTGTTCTGCATGGCACCCAACGCTAGGCATCGCACTTGCACACCACCTGAATATGCGGCGCAAACGGTAGCCGTTTTCTTGCGGCATTCAGCACCGACAGCCACACCAAACCGTCGCGCGCGTTTTCATCGAACTCAGACGTTCAGCAACTAGGCCGCGTATGGTAACCGCGTGACTGACACGATTCAGAGCTGGCCCGGAACCCCCTACCCCCTCGGTGCAACCTATGACGGATCGGGAACGAACTTCGCGATCTTCTCCGAGGGTGCGGAACTCGTCGAACTGTGCTTGTTCGACGATGACGACGTCGAAACCCGCGTGCGCCTATTTGAGCAGGATGCATTTGTTTGGCACTGCTATCTGCCGAAGGTTGGTCCCGGCCAGCGGTATGGCTACCGCATCCACGGCCCGTATGACCCGGCGAACGGTCAGCGGTTCAATCCTTCGAAGCTACTGCTCGACCCGTACGCGAAGTCAATCGAGGGTGGCATCGAATGGGGCCAGTCGGTGTTCAGCTACAACTTTGGCGACCCGGACTCGCACAACACGGACGACTCGGCCGCGGCGATGCCCAAGGGCGTTGTCATCAACCCGTTCTTTGACTGGACCGGTGACCGCCACCCGCGCGTGCCGTACAACGACTCGATCATTTACGAGGCACACGTCAAGGGCCTGACGGCCACGCATCCGGATGTTCCCGAAGAGCTGCGTGGCACGTACGCGGGCGTCGCGCATCCTGCCGTCATTAGCCACCTCAAGAACCTCGGGGTCACCGCCATCGAGCTCATGCCGGTGCACGAATTCGTGCACGACTCGACGCTCGAAGAAAAGGGCCTGCGCAACTACTGGGGCTACAACACGCTGAATTTCTTCTCGCCGCACGGCGACTACTCGGCCGCCGGTGACGCCGGCCAGCAGGTGCAGGAATTCAAGGCGATGGTGAAGACCCTGCACGCCAACGACATCGAAGTCATTCTCGATGTGGTTTACAACCACACGGCCGAAGGTAATCACCTGGGCCCAACGCTGAGTTTCCGCGGCATCGACAACCAGGCGTACTACCGCCTCGAGGACGACCAGCGTTACTACACCGACTACACCGGTACCGGTAACTCGCTCAATATGCGCCACCCGCACTCGCTGCAGCTGATCATGGATTCGCTGCGTTACTGGGTGACCGAAATGCACGTCGACGGTTTCCGTTTCGACCTCGCATCCACCCTCGCGCGCGAACTACACGACGTCGACCGACTCTCGACGTTCTTCGACCTCGTACAACAGGACCCGATCGTCTCGCAGGCAAAGCTCATCGCCGAGCCCTGGGACGTTGGACCCGGCGGCTACCAGGTCGGCAACTTCCCACCGCTGTGGACCGAATGGAACGGTATCTACCGCGACACGGTGCGCGACTTCTGGCGCGGTGAGCCTTCGACGCTCGGTGAGTTCGCCACCCGCATCACCGGTTCGAGCGACCTGTACGAGCGCAGCGGCCGCCGCCCGGTCGCCTCCATCAATTTCGTGACCGCCCACGACGGCTTCACGCTGCGCGACCTCGTCAGCTACAACGAGAAACACAACGAAGCCAACGGTGAAGACTCGCGCGATGGTGAGAGCCACAACCGCTCGTGGAACTGCGGCGCCGAAGGCCCGACCGATGACGCACAGATCAACGCGCTGCGCGCACGCCAACAGCGCAACTTCATCGCCACCATGATGCTCTCGCAGGGTGTGCCGATGCTGCTGCACGGCGACGAACTCGGCCGCACCCAGCAGGGCAACAACAACACCTACGCGCAGGACAGCGACCTCAGCTGGATCGATTGGGAAAACGCCGACGAAAACCTGCTCGAGTTCACGCGCGCGCTCTCGCACCTGCGCCGCGAACACCCGACGTTCCGTCGCCGCCACTTCTTTAGCGGCAAGATCGCCAAACGCGGTGAGGGTGAGGGCCTGCCCGATGTGGTGTGGCTCTCGACCGACGGCAGCCAGATGGCCAGCGAAGACTGGAACGAAGCGTTTGTGCGCGCGATGGGGTACTTCCTCAATGGCGACGCCATCGCCGGGCGCGACAAGTGGGGCGAGCACATCGTCGACAAGAGCTTCCTGATCTACTTCAATGCTTCGACGAACGATGTTGAAGTCACGCTGCCTTCGCAAGAAATTCAGATGCATTGGGATGCGGTGGTCAATACCGCGGGCATGGATGCAGCACAGCAGTATGGTCCAGGCACCACGTTCATGATGCAGCCGCATTCGATGATCGTGCTGCGCGAGGCCGAACCGGTTCAGACCACCGATGAGGTGGTTGCGGTCGATACGACCGTTATCGCGCCGACGGTCAATGTGGTCGGCGGCACGCCCTCCGAGCAGACCGCAATGTCCTAGGGACCGATGATGCGCACTCCAACTAGCACCTACCGCCTGCAGCTCACGCCGTCGTTCACGTTCGACGACGCCACGGCAATCCTGCCGTACCTGGTGAAGCTGCGCGTCGATTGGGTCTATCTCTCCCCCATCCTGCAAGCGACCGAAGGTTCGGAACACGGTTACGACGTCGTTGACCCAACCCGAGTGGATGCGGCCCGTGGCGGTCGCGAGGGATTCGTTCGGTTCGCGAACGCCGCACACGAACTCGGACTCGGCGTGCTCGTCGATATCGTGCCCAACCACATGGGTGTCGGCGATCCCAAGCAGAACCCCTGGTGGTGGGATGTGCTCACCCACGGCAAGAACTCGCAATTCGCGCACTACTTCGACATTGATTGGGATGCGGGAGGCGGCAAAGTACTCTTGCCGGTCATCGGTGACGACGATATGCCGAAGGAACCCGGTGCCCCGATCCACGGCATGTGGGCGGACCGCGACGTCAACGTGTTGCGCTACTACGACCACGAGTTCCCGCTGGCCCCAGAATCGGCCGCGAACCCCGAAGCCGGAACCCGCGAGATCCACGATGCCCAGAACTACGAACTCGTGCACTGGCGCCAGGGCGACTGGAACCTCAACTACCGCCGCTTCTTTACCGTGACCGAACTTGCCGGTCTGCGCGTTGAACTCGACGATGTTTGGGAGCACGCCCACCGCGAAATCCTCAGCTGGGTCGACGAAGGCCTGGTTGACGGCCTGCGCATCGACCACCCGGACGGGCTACGCGACCCCGCCGGATACCTCAAGAAGCTCAGCGAACGCACCGGAATCTACATCTCGGTCGAGAAGATCCTCGAACCGGGTGAAGCCCTCCCCGACTGGCCCGTTGCCGGTACCACGGGTTACGACGCCCTCGGCGAGATTGAGCGCCTGCTGGTCAGCCCCGATGGCGAACTCGAACTCAGCAGCTTTGCGGCCGGTCTCTCGCACCGCGATGTTGACGACTGGCCCACGCTCATCCACGCGATGAAGCGCTTCGTCACCGACGGCCCGCTGCACGCCGAGATGCGTCGCATCACCCGCGAGCTCGCCGCCGCTGGTGTTGACGGCGATCGGGTAACGGATGCGGTGAGCGAGTTGGCGGCGTCGTTCGCGGTGTACCGCACGTACCTACCCGACGGCGCGAGCGAACTCGATGATGCGTTTCAGCGTGCCGCCGACTGGCGCCCTGACCTCATCGACGAGCTGGAACGCATCCGCCAAGTCTTGTCGGACCCGGCACAGCCTGCTGCCGCCCGATTCCAGCAGACCACCGGCATGGTCATGGCAAAGGCCGTCGAAGACCGTGCGTTCTACCGCTACTCGCGGCTGACCTCGCTCAACGAGGTCGGCGGTGACCCGTCGGTATTCGCGCTGAGTGCCGCTGAGTTCGCGAAGCTGCAAGCCGCCCGGCTCGCCCACTGGCCGCACGCCCAAACAGCGCTCACCACGCATGACACCAAGCGCAGCGAAGACGTGCGCGCCCGCATCGATGTGCTCGCCGAAGTGCCCGAGCTGTGGGATGACACCCTCAGCGGGCTGCTCGACATTGCCCCGATCCGCAACCGTGGCTTCGCTAACCTCCTTTGGCAAGCCGTCGTTGGCGCTTGGCCGGCCGACCGCGAGCGGCTTCACGACTACGCAACCAAGGCCGCCCGCGAAGCCGGCGACATCACCACCTGGACCGAGGTCGACGACGACTACGAAGCCGAACTCCACCAGGCGATCGACGCCGCCTTCGATAACCCGGCCGCGCGCTCACTGATCTCGAACCTGCTCAACCGCATCCGCATCCCCGGATGGAGCAACTCGCTCACGATGAAAGCGTTGCAGCTCATGGGCCCCGGCGCCCCGGACATCTACCAGGGCACCGAGCTGTGGATGCGCGCCCTGGTCGACCCCGACAACCGCCGCCCGGTCAACTACCGCATCCGTGAACTCGCCCTCGACGCCATCCTGCACGGCGAACGGCCCTGCGTGGACGACTCGGGCGCCCGCAAGCTGCTGCTCACCGTGATGGCGCTGGATGTGCGCCGTCACTTTGGCAACCGGCTCGACCGTTTCGCACTCATTCCGGCCCGAGGTGTGGCGGCCGCCAACGCCGTCGCGATTGACCGTGGCGAAGCCGTCGTCATCGGCACGCGTCTGCCGATCGCCCTGAGCAACCTTGGTGGCTGGCAGAACACCGAGATCGACCTGCCCGTCGGCACCTGGCAGTGCCGCATGACCGGATACGAATACACCGGTACGGTGCGACTCGAAACAGTGCTCGACGACTATGCCGCAACCATCCTGGTCCGCACCGGGCTCTAGCAGCCGCAACCGAGTGCATCCATGCCCGCTGCGGCACACACCCGCCAGCACGACCACCGCTACCGACAGGAGTCACCATGCGCGACACCCGTTTCGACATCTGGGCGCCCTATGCGAAATCGCTGCGTCTCATTGCCAACGGCGAAACCTACGCAATGCGCCACTCCGACGAGCACTGGTGGCGACCGGTCGGGTTGCCCGACCTTACGGGCGTCGAGGTCGACTACGGTTACCTGATCGACGACGACCCGCACCCCTACCCCGACCCGCGCTCGCGACGTCAACCGGCTGGGGTGCACGGGCTTTCGCGCACCTTTGATGCGGATGCATATGAGTGGCAGGACGACAATTGGCGCGGCCGGCAGCTGGCCGGTTCGGTGATCTACGAACTGCATATCGGCACGTTCACGCCGGACGGCACCCTCGATGCCGCCATCGACAAGCTCGACCACCTCGTCGACCTCGGTGTTGACTTCGTTGAACCGCTGCCGGTTAACGCCTTCAACGGCGACGTCGGCTGGGGCTACGACGGCGTCTACTGGTATGCCGTGCACGAGCCCTACGGCGGCCCGGCCGCCTACCAACGATTTGTCGATGCCTGCCACCAACGCGGACTCGGCGTCATCCAAGACGTGGTCTACAACCACCTCGGCCCTGCCGGTAACTACCTCGGCAAGTACGGCCCCTACAACGCTTCGCGCCACCAAACCGATTGGGGCGACGGCATCAACCTTGACGGGTTCGATTCCGACCAGGTACGCCGCTACGTCATCGACAACGCCCTGATGTGGTGCACCGATTTTCACGTTGACGGGCTGCGTCTCGACGCCGTCCACGCGCTCATCGATACCCGCGCAAAGCACATCCTCGAAGACCTTGCCGACGAGATCCACGCCCGCAGCGCGTTTCTCGGTCGGCCACTGACGCTCATCGCCGAATCCGATATGAACGCGCCGCGATTGTTCACCAGCCAATCGGTTGGCGGCTACGGGCTCGATGGCCAGTGGTCCGATGACTTCCACCACGCCGCACACGTCTCGCTCACCCGCGAATCCGACGGCTATTACGAAGACTTTGCCGAAACCGCCGGACACGGGCTCGAAGCGCTCGCGAAGGTACTCACTCACGGGTTCTTCCACGACGGCGAACTCTCGACGTTCCGCCGCCGCCATCACGGGCGCCCCCTGCCGCCGGGCATCAACGCCTGGCGTCTGGTGGTCTCAACACAAAACCACGACCAGATCGGTAACCGTGCCCGCGGCGACCGGCTCGCCGAAACATGCCCGGTCGAACAGCTCGCGGTCGGCGCCACGCTCATGATGTGTTCGCCATTCACGCCGATGCTGTTCATGGGCGAAGAGTGGGGCGCAACCACCCCGTTCCAGTTCTTTTCGTCGCATCCAGAACCCGAATTGGCCGAGGCCACATCGAACGGCCGCATCGACGAGTTCGCGCGCATGGGTTGGGACGTATCGCAGGTACCTGACCCGCAAGACATCGAAACATTCCGCCGATCGCGACTCGATTGGATGGAACTCGATGCTCCCGAACGCCAGCATCTACTCAGCTGCTACCGCGACCTCATCAAGCTGCGCCGCACGCATCCCGAACTCACGACACCCTGGCTGCGCGATGTCTCGGTGAAATTCGATGCGGATGCGGGTTGGCTCACGTTCTGGCGCGGCGACCTGCAGATCGTCTGCAACTTCTCGAACGCGACCGTGACCGTGCCGCTCGACGTTGATGTTGCCTGGACCACCTACCGCGAGTCGGCTCAGTGCCTATTCGCGACGCAGGATGCGGTGACAATCGTTGGTGATGCGGCAACGATGCCCCCACACAGCGCGGCCGTGTTCGGCCCGCTCGGCGAGGGAACGCTTACGGCCTAGGGCGGTTGCTACCGGTGGTCGCTGGCCTGCCCTGGACGCTCAGCATTCGGACGTTCAGTGAGCCCGGTGCGGCCATCACGTCGCTCACCGCGCCCGAGGAGCGACGCCGGACGCAACACGCCGCGCCCAAATTTCGCGACCGCCGCATCCATCGCCTGCTCCGCCGCATCCCACTCATCGGAATGTTGCTCGTCCCAGAGCGTCACCGACGTCGCTTCATTCGCGGGCACGAGGCCGTCGGCGCGCAGCCCAATCAGACGCACCGGACGACCCGGCGCATGAAGTTCGTCAAAGAGTTCGGCCGCAGCGCGGTACAGAATGAGCCCGGTGCTGGATGCGCGCGTCAGCCGCACCTGCCGGGTCACCGTTTCAAAGCTGCTCCAGCGTACTTTGACCGCGACGGTACCCGCGGCAAGCTCGGCCCGGCGTAACCGCGCGGCCACCGCATCCGCCTGTGCCCGAAGCTCAAGCAAGAGTTGCTCGTGGTCGCCGAGATCCGTGTCAAAGGTCTGCTCGTGCGAGATGGACTTCTCGCGCCGCACCGGCTCAACCACGCGCGCATCCCTCCCCCAGGCGAGCGCGTGTAGGTGTGCCGCCATTGATTTGCCAACCATGCGCTCGAGCGCCGGCAGCGGCGTATGCGCCAAATCAAACACCGTGTGGATGCCGCGACCGTGCAGTTTCGATTCGGTGGTCGCACCCACTCCCCAGATCGCGCCAACCGGCAGCGCGTGCAGGAATGGCACGGTGTCGTCGTGCGGAATCACCAGCAGGCCGTTCGGCTTCGCTTTTCCCGATGCCAGCTTGGCCACAAACTTCGTGCTCGCCGCCCCGATCGAACACGGCAGTCCTGTTTCGGCGAGCACGCGCTCACGGATACTCGTCGCGATCTGCGCGGGATTACCAAACAAGCGCATGGCACCGCGAATATCAAGGAACGCCTCGTCAATCGATAGCGGCTCGACCAGTGGCGTGTAATCGCGAAAGATCTGCATGATGCGAGCGGATGCATCCCGATATTTGTGCATGTGGCCCGCGATCACCGTGGCTCGCGGCGCGAGCTGCAGCGCGCGGCTCATGGGCATGGCGGCGTGCACCCCGAGGGCTCGCGCTTCATAGCTCGCTGAGGACACCACGCCGCGCCCGCCGGTGCCGCCAACGATCACCGGGGTGCCAACGAGTTCCGGGCGCTCCAGCAACTCAACACTCACGAAGAATGCGTCCATATCGGCATGCAGAATCACCGCAGAGCGATCACCATGTCCATCGTCGACGCGACGGCTCCCCAGCGATGTTCGACTCACGACCCGTAATTCTCCCGATAAATCTCGCCGTGATCGGCAAGGCCACGCTTACCATTGCACGTATGGATGTGAAGCAATTTAACGCCGAACGTGTGTGGACTCGAAACTATGCCCCCGGAGTACCCCGGGATATTGAGCCGGTCACATCGTCAATCTACGACCTCTTGCGCGACCGCGCAGAACAGTTTGGCGACAGCCCAGCGCTCGAGTTCTTCGGCCGCGAATGGACCTTCGCACAGATGCACGACGAAGTTCTGCGCGTCGCCAATGGCCTGCGTCGCCTTGGCGTCAAGCCCGAGGACCGCGTAGCTCTGGTCATGCCAAACTGCCCGCAGCACGTCATCGCGTATCACGCGGTACTGCGTCTCGGCGCCATCGTTGCCGAACACAATCCGCTCTACACGCGTTCTGAGCTGCTCACCCAGTTCCGCGATCACGGCGCCACAGTCAGCATTGTTTGGGACAAGGTCGCCCCGCTGGTGCAATCACTTGCCGGTGAGGTCGAAGTGTCCCGCGTCATTTCGGTAAACATCACCAAAGCGATGCCGCTCAAGACCCAGCTGCTGCTCAAGCTCCCGGTTGCCAAGGCTCGCGAGTCGCGCGAAAAGCTCACGGCGAAGGCGCCGGGCACGGTGCCGTTCGAAAAGGTGGCCGCGCAGCAACCGCTCCCCGACACGTTCCCGATGCCGACCGCATCCAGCATCGCCAGCCTCGCCTACACCTCGGGAACCACCGGTGTTCCCAAGGGGGCGATCTTGACGCACAAGAACCTGCTCTCGAACGCCTACCAGGGCAAGGCGTGGATGCCCGAGTTCAAGACCGGTGCCGAAACGATCTACGGCATGCTGCCGATCTTCCACTCGTTTGGGCTGCTGCTCGGCTTCAGCTACGGCCTCGTGGCCGCGGCGCGCGTCGTGCTCTTCCCAAGCTTCGACGGTGACCTCATTGTCGAAGCCTCCAAGCGACACCCGGCCACGTTCATGCCTGGTGTACCGCCCATGTTCGACAAGATGGCTCGCCTGGCCAAGCAGGGCCAGCTCGACATCAGCAATGTCCACTACGCCATGAGCGGCGCGATGACGCTCTCACAGGGTGTTGTGGACCGTTGGGAAGCCCACGCCGGTGGCGGTCTGAACGAAGGCTACGGTTTGACCGAGGCATCGCCATTTGCGGTGGTGAACCCGTTCGGCGACAACCGAAAGGTTGGCACGATCGGACTCCCCTGCCCATCCACGACGGTTAAAGTCGTCGACCAAAACCACCCCGAAACTGAAGTCGAACTCGGCGAGCCCGGTGAACTCCTGATTCACGGCCCGCAGGTATTCCAGGGGTACTGGCGAAATGATGAAGAAACGCAAAAGACGCTGCTTCCTGGCGGCTGGCTGCGCACCGGCGACATTGTCGTGCAGGATGAAGATGGTTTCCTCACCATTGTTGATCGCAAGAAAGAGCTCATTATTACCGGCGGGTATAACGTTTCACCTTCCGAAGTTGAGCGCGTGATTTCTGCCGTACCGGGAATTGCTGAAACTGCCGTAGTGGGAATTACTCGCGGCACGTCAAATGTCGAGTCCGTTACTGCGGTTGTCGTTCTCGACGACGGCGCCGTCTTCGATGAGGCTGCGGTTCGTGCACACGCGCACCAGCACCTGGCTGACTACAAGGTGCCCCGCTCCTACGTAGTTTGGGACGAACTACCAAAAAATTTGCTCGGGAAGGTACAGCGTAAGCAAATTCGTGACAAACTATCGTCAAAGAACTAGTTGGTCAGCGCTGACCTCGTTTTGCGACAGGACGAAATATGGCCAAGGGCAATCAACCGAAGCTCATTGATGTTGCGAACGCAGCAGGAGTTTCAACAGCGGCGGCATCGCTTGCATTGCGTGGACTACCAGGAGTATCGGAAGCAACTCGGCAACGGGTGCAGAAAGTTGCCGAAGAACTCCATTACGAACTGAATATCACCGCGCGCAATCTCCGGATTCGAGCCACCCGCACAATTGGGGTGTACGCGCCAGAGAACACTTCATCCATCGCCTATTACATGTCATTTATTGCGAGTTTGGCGCAGCATGCAGCTCGGGCTGGATATGCCACGCTAATCATCCCCGTGGAAGCGGATATGCGAATGGTCACAGCCCAGGTGGATGGCCTCGTGATTATCGATGCGACAATTGGCGATGCCAACTTGGATCACCTGCTCGCATGTTCAAAACCGCTCGTTTCGGTTGAAGAAGTACCGAGTGTCTTCAAGAATCAACCGGATGCGGTCATCGCATTTCGTCACGAAACCGCGATGACGAAACTGCTCAACCACCTCTATGAGCAGGGCGCTCGAAACTTCGCGGCGATTTGCCCACCGGCAGAAACCGCTTGGGGTAGCCAGCTACAGGCTGCGACAAATGCCTTTGAGGCTAGGCAAGACGTTAGTTTCCAGCGACTGCCGGTGCCATTTGCCGTATCACCCGAGGACGTGCTCGCGCACGAGAACAAGCTCCACGAAGACCTCGACGCCATTGTCTGCACCTCCGATGGTTCGCTGCTCGAGGTACTGGGCTTGCTCCGAGACCAGGGGCGCAAGATTGGCGAAGACATCCTTCTCGCCTCATACATTGACAACGCGACACACTCGATCGTTCGCCCCGCAATTACCGCACTCGACCATGACGTTGAAGAGTCAGCCGAAGCTGCACTGCAGCTGCTGCTCAAGATGTTCCAAGGTGAAGATGACGGTATCCGTCCAAGGAGCACACCTCAGGTGTACGAAGAGCGCGAACCCCGGCTCATCATTCGCGCGAGTACCGCAGGAAAACTCAAGCCTCGACACTAACGCCGTCTAAGCTGGCGCGTGGCCGACCGCGCGCCAGTGTTCAACGTGGCCCCACCGCCGCGTTCATCGATTAAGCTACCCCACACGATTGGGGTGCGACTTCCCCCAATTCAGTGTGGAATACCCGGAAGTCATCCAACCACGAGGAAGGAATACCCATGGCCCTGCAGATGCCTGCCGAATGGGATGCACATGACCGCACGTGGATGGCTTGGCCGTCCCAGGGATACACGCTCGGCGACACCGAAGCCGAGGCCGAAGAAGCCCGCACAACCTGGGCTGCCGTCGCCAACGCCACCGTGGACTTTGAGCCAGTGACGATGCTGGTCCCCCGCCACGAACGTGAACACGCCCGCCGCTACCTCTCCGGTCGTGTCGAGATCCTCGAAGCAGAACTCAACGACGCCTGGATGCGCGACATCGGCCCGACGTTTGTGTTCGACACCGATGACGCCGGCACGACTACGCTCGGTGCCGTCAACTGGGTGTTCAACGGCTGGGGTGCGCAAGACTGGGCAAGCTGGGACAAGGACCAGCTTGTTGGCGGCATCGTTGCCGAAGCTGCCGCCGCCAAGCGCATCGACTCTGCCCTCGTCAATGAGGGTGGCGGCATCCACGTCGATGGCGAAGGCAATGTGCTCGCGACCCTCACTGTGCAGCTCGACCCGGGCCGCAACCCCGAATGGACCCGCACACAGATTGAAGCCGAGTTCGAGTCGAAAATCGGCACGCCAAACACGTTCTGGTTGCCGCGCGGCCTCGCCCGCGACTCCGAACAGTTCGGTACTCGCGGCCACGTCGACATCGTGGCGTCGTTCACGCCGGCAGGTCAGGTGCTGATTCACGACCAGCGTGACCCATCGCATCCCGACCACGAGATCATGAAGCAAATCGAGCAGTCGCTGCGCGAACAGTTCGACCGTGCCGGCACACCTCGCGAATTCTTGCGTGTGCCGGCCCCGGCCACCCTTCGCGACCTCGAGGGTTTCGTCGACTACAGCTACATCAACCACCTGGTTGCCAACGATTCGGTTATCGCCTGCGTATTCGGCGACAAGAACGATGCCGAAGCGCTCGAAGTACTCGCCCACGCCTACCCCGGTCGTGAAATCGTGCCGGTGGATGCGCGCCCCATTTTCGCGCGCGGTGGCGGTATCCACTGCATCACGCAACAGCAGCCTTCGCTACCGAACGCGTAGCCGAACCCCGTGCATCCACCGCAATACACGACGGATGCCCCAACGCCCGAACGCGGCGCCCCACCCCATGTGCGGCGCCGCGTTCGGGCGTTTAGGCCGCACCGCTTCACCCGCGCCGCCGCTCGGTCAACGTCGTTGCCTAGACTGATCTGGTGACTGACTCCGCAAAACCTTCGAACACCTTTGCACCGGCAGACCTCGAACTGCCAACCGACCTGGGCGAGCTTGAGAAGCTGCCACCACTCGAATCGTTCTTGGCGGCGCTGAATCTCGAAGACACGGGGGCTCGCACCGCGGCCGATATTTTCACCGGAAAGAACCAGTGGATGCCGAACGGCCGCGTGTTCGGCGGCCAGGTAGCAGCGCAGTCGATTATGGCGGCGGCGCGCACGCTGCCGGATGAGCGCGAATTGCACTCGATGCGCGGCAATTTCTTGCGCCCCGGCGACATTCACACGCCGATTACGTTCTCGGTTGAGCGCAGCCATGACGGCAACTCGTTTTCGACGCGACTGGTGCAGGCGTACCAGCACGGCCAGCCGATCTGGTCGATGATCGCCAGCTTCCAGGTGCCTGCCGACGGTATGGAGCACCAGATTGATGGACCGCTCGATGTGCCCCAGCCCGAAGACCTGCCTAGCGCGGCCGCGCAGGTTGCTGTGGCCGGCTCGAAGCTCGCGAACTACTGGCTGCACCGCCGACCGTTTGAAATGCGCTTCGTCGACACCCCGGTCTATCTGCAGACACCGTCAAATCGCGCTCCAGCCGAGATGGTGTGGATGCGCGCCACCGGTCCCCTGCCGGACGACCCGATGGTGCACCGCGCGGCACTGGCCTACGCCAGCGACTACGTGATGCTCGACCCAATTCTGCGCCGCCACGGCCTGACCTGGACGACCCCGACGCTGCGCATGGCTTCGCTCGACCACGGTGTGTGGTGGCACCGCTTTGCGCGGGTGGATGAGTGGCTGCTGTGCAGCGTGCACTCCCCCAGTTCGCAGGGTGGTCGCGGTCTGACCACCGGCGAATTTTACACCCGCGATGGCAAGCTCGTTGCGACCGTGGCGCAAGAGGCCATGGTGCGCCAGAAGCTCAGCTAAGCGGAACGCACCGCCCCGTTGGGTTGCCCAGCCGGCAGAAATTGTTGCCCCACGGCGCCTCTATCGCATATATGTCGACGAACCTGCTCTCAGGCAACAATTCCTGCCGCAGCTCCGATGCCATCAACGGCAACACCGCAACGGGCGGGTAACTCAACCGAGTTACCCGCCCGTTGCGGTGTTCTGGCACTGGGGCCAGGTGCGCGCTAGTTTGCGGCTGCGCGCTCCAGAATGAGTTCGCGCACGCGCTTGGCGTCGGCCTGGCCGCCCATTGCCTTCATGACCGCACCGATCACGGCACCGGCAGCTTGCACCTTGCCGTCCTTGATCTTGGCTAAGACGTCTGGCTGTGCGGCAAGTGCCTCGTCGATCGCGGCGATCAGCGCACCATCATCGGACACCACGGCAAGGCCACGCTGTTCAACAACTTCGCGCGGGCTACCTTCACCGGCGAGCACGCCTTCAAGCACCTTGCGAGCGAGCTTGTCGTTCACGGTACCTTCGGCAATCAGCGCCTCGATCTCAGCAACCTGCTGCGGCGTGGCGAGTTCGGTCGGGTGTACCTGGCGCTCGTTCGCCACGCGGCTGAGCTCACCCAGCCACCACTTGCGAGCACCGGCAGCGGTCGCACCGGCGGCAACCGTCTCGGCCACGGCATCCAGCAGACCACCGTTAACGATGTCCTGGAACTCCTGCTGACCAAATCCCCACTCGGCCTTCAGACGGCGACGGCGCAGTACCGGCTGCTCGGGAAGCGCCGCACGCAGCTCCTCCACCAGCTCGGCGCTCGGCTTCACCGGCATCAGGTCGGGCTCTGGGAAGTAGCGGTAGTCATCGGCGTCCGACTTCGGACGGCCCGGCGAGGTGCGGCCGGTGTCTTCGTGCCAGTGACGCGTTTCCTGCGTGACGGTACCGCCCGCATCCAGAATTGCTGCCTGGCGCTGAATCTCGTAACGTACCGCACGCTCGATCGAACGGAACGAGTTCACGTTCTTCGTCTCGGTGCGGATACCGAGCTTCTCGGTACCGCGAGGACGCAGCGATACGTTGGCGTCACAGCGCAGGTTACCGCGCTCCATGCGTGCCTCTGAGATGCCGAGCGCACGCACGATGTCGCGAATCGTCGAGACATAGGCGGCAGCAACCTCTGGGGTGCGTTCTTCGCCACCGAAGATTGGACGGGTCACAATCTCAATGAGCGGCACACCCGCACGGTTGTAGTCAACCAGCGAGTATTCGGCGCCCTGGATGCGGCCGGTTGCGCCACCGACGTGGGTGAGCTTTCCGGCGTCTTCTTCCATGTGTGCGCGTTCAATTGGAATGTGGAACACGGTGCCGTCTTCGAGTTCGATTTCAACCTCGCCGTCGTGGGCGATGGGGTCGTCGTACTGCGAGATCTGGTAGTTCTTCGGGTTGTCCGGGTAGAAGTAGTTCTTGCGCGCGAAGCCCGAGGTTTCGGCAATGTCGCAGCCGAGCGCGAGCCCGAGTGAGATGGCGTAGCGCACGGCTTCTTGGTTGACGACCGGCAGCGTGCCGGGAAGTCCCAGGTCGACCGGGCCGATGAACGTGTTTGGGTCGGCGTCGTGCGCACCGGCCGAAGGGTTCGGCGTGGGCGAGAACATCTTGGTCTTGGTCGAGAGTTCAACGTGAACTTCCAGACCGATTACCGGCTCGTACTTTTCGAGCGCTTCTTCGTACTTCATGAGATCTGGCTTGGCCATTAGCGCTGCGCCTCCTTGATTTCCGGAGCCTGCGCCAACAGTGTGCCGCCCCATTCGGTAACGAGATCGTGTTCGAGTGCTGCTGCCGCCTTGTAAAGGCGAGCGTCTTCACCGCTTGGCCCCATGAACTGCACACCAACCGGCAGGCCCTTCACCAGACCGCTCGGCAGCGAGATTGCGGGCAGACCGGCAAGGTTTGCCGGAATCGTGGTGAGGTCGGCGAGGTACATCGCCATCGGGTCGTTGATGTTCTCGCCAACCTTGAACGCCGGTTCGGTCGTGGTCGGTGCGGCGAGTACGTCAACCTTGGTGAACGCGTCGTCGAATTCGCGCTGCAGCAGCGTGCGCACCTTCTGGGCCGAACCGTAGTAGGCGTCGTAGTAACCGCTCGAAAGTGCGTAGGTGCCGAGCAAGATGCGGCGCTTGACTTCGTCACCGAAACCGGCGGCGCGCGTGGCGCTCATAACGCGCTCGGTGGTCGCCTTACCCTCAGGCACAACGCGCAGACCGAAGCGCACCGAGTCGTAGCGAGCGAGGTTGCTCGAAACTTCGGCAGGCATCAGCAGGTAGTACGCAGCAACCGCGTATTCGGTGGTCTTGAGGTCGAGGTTGACGATCTCGGCACCGAGTTCGCGGCAGCGCTCCAGCGAGGCTGTGAAGTTTGCAAGCACCTCGGGGTCGATGCCTTCGCCGTCGAGGTACTGCTTGGCGACACCAATGCGCAGGCCCTGCATCGAACCGGCTTCGGCACCGGCGCGAGCGGCGTCGGCGAAGGATGGCCAGTCGCGGTTGATCGAGGTTTGGTCACGTTCGTCGTGGCCACCGATCACGTCCTGCAGCATCGCAGCGTCAAGCACGGTGCGAGCGGCGGGCCCGATCTGGTCGAGCGACGAACCCATGGCGAGCGCACCGTAACGGCTGACTGCACCGTAGGTCGGCTTCATACCAACGGTTCCGGTGAACGCGGCAGGCTGACGAATCGAGCCACCGGTGTCGGTACCGAGTGCGAGCGGGGCTTCGAACGCGGCAACGGCCGCAGCCGAGCCACCACCCGAACCACCGGGAACGCGCTCGAGGTCCCACGGGTTGTACGTGGTGCCGTAGGCCGAGTGCTCGCTCGAAGATCCCATGGCGAACTCGTCGAGGTTGGTCTTGCCGAGAATCGGCATACCGGCAGCCTTCAGGCGCTCAACAACGTGTGCGTCATACGGCGGCTTCCAGCCTTCAAGGATGCGGCTGGCTGCGGTGGTTTCCAGTCCGAGCGTCGCGATGTTGTCCTTGACGGCGACCGGCACACCTGCGAGCGGCGAGGTGGCTTCGCCAGCATTGCGGGCCGCATCCGCTGCCGCTGCCTGCTCGAGTGCACCTTCGCCATCGACCTTGAGGAAGGCGTGAAGGGCGCCATCGACGCTCTCGATGCGGTCGAGGTGTGCCTGGGTGAGTTCAACCGAGGTGGTTTCGCCCGCGGCCAGTGCGGCGGCGAGTTCGCTCGCCGAACGGGTAATCATGTCGTTCATGTGCCCTGCCCTACTGTTCTTCGCCAAGAATTGCGGTGACTCGGAAGCGCGTTTCGTCGCGGTCCGGTGCGCCTTCGAGCGCGGCGTCGCGTTCGAGCACGGCACCCGGTTCGTCGGGGCGGAACGTGTTCGGCATCACCAGCGGGTGGGATGCGGGTGGCACATCGGGAGAGGCGACTTCGCGCACCTTCTCGATCATGTGCTGGATAGTGACCAATTGTTCGGCCATGCGCGACACCTCGTCTTCGGTGAGGTCAATGCGCGCGAGGCTGGCGAGGTGTTCCACGTCAGCTGCGGTGATGTCAGACATGCTGCTCCGTCTTCGAATGCGAATACGACCCGGCCATTCTAGTTCGCGCGAGTGCTGCCCACCCGCATGCCGACAATTTGGCGTGCAGGTTACTGCGGCAGTAGGTGCGCGACCGCCTCGGGACCGCCTTCGAGCAGCAAGCGGAAACCGTCCGCATCCAGCACCGGCACACCGAGTTCTTCGGCTTTTGCGAGCTTGGACCCGGCACCGGGGCCGGCCGCGACGAAGTCCGTTTTCTTCGACACCGAACCCGCGGCCTTACCGCCCGCGGCCACGATCGCTTCTTTGGCGCCCTCGCGGGTGAAGCCCTCGAGCGTGCCGGTGGCGACGACGGTGCAACCGGTCAATGGGCCGTCAACTTCAACCTGCTGCCCGGGGCCGGGGTGTCCCGGCGTCGCCCACTGCACGCCGGCCGCGGTCCACTGCTCGATGATGTCGAGATGCCAGTCTTCCTGCAGCCATTCGTGAATCGACTCGGCAATGATCTGGCCGACGCCCTCGACGTTCGAGAGCTCCGCAACGCTTGCCGCGCGGATCGCATCGAGCGAACCAAACCAGTCCGCGAGCGCGCGGGCGGCCACGGGGCCGACGTGGCGAATGTTGAGCGCTACCAGCAGTCGCCAGAGTTCTTTGGTCTTGGCGCGTTCGAGTTCGTCGAGCAGCTTGGTGGCTTGCGAGCTCGGACCATAGACGGGATAGTCCTTGCGAATGCCAGCCTTGCGACGTTCGGCAACGCTGAGGTCTTCGGTTCCCGGCGGGTACGTCTTGGCTTTCACCGATCGAAACGGAGCACGCACTCGTGGTTCGCCGTTATCGTCCAGTTTCGGTTCGCCGGTTTCGGTATCGCGCACCGTCACCACGATCGGCACCAGCTCATCAAGGGTGAGTGCAAAGAGTCGGGCTTCGGTGACCAGTGGCGCGGATGCGGGTTCGTCGGGTTGGGTGAGCGCGGCGGCGGTGACTTCGCCGAGCGCTTCGATATCGAGCCCCTGGCGTGAGCCGAGGTGTTCAACACGACCGCGCACCTGTGCCGGGCAACTGCGCGCGTTTGGGCAGCGCAGGTCGACGTCGCCTGCTTTCATGGCCCGCAGCGGGGTGTCGCATTCGGGGCAGGTTTCGGGCATGACGAACGGATGCGCGTCATCGGGTCGTGCGTCGAGCACCGGCCCGAGGACCTCAGGAATAACGTCGCCCGCTTTGCGCAGCACGACCGTGTCGCCGATCAGCACGCCCTTGGCTTTCACCACGTCTTGGTTGTGGAGCGTGGCGAAAGTGACGGTGGAGCCGGCAACGCGCACGGGTTCCATTACGGCATATGGTGTGACTCGACCCGTTCGGCCGACACCGACGCGCACATCGATGAGCTTGGTGTGGACTTCTTCGGGCGGGTATTTGTAGGCGATAGCCCAACGCGGGGCGCGCGACGTGGCACCGAGCTGGTCGTGTTGGGCGAGATCGTCGACCTTGATGACGATGCCGTCGAGTTCGTGTTCGATCTCGGGACGGCGACGCGCGTATTCCTCGACGTACGCGACGACCGCATCCGCATCCGTCACCACGCGCGAATGCGGGCTCGTGGGCATCCCCCAACTCGCAAGCAGGTCGTAGATCTCGGATTGCGCGCGCACGGGCGGGTTCTGCCAGGCGCCAATGCCGTGCACGTACATGTGCAGGCGGCCCAGGCGGGCGCGCATCAACTCGAGCTTGTCGCTGCGCTTGCCCTCGGCTTTTTGGCGCAGTGAGCCGGATGCGGCGTTGCGCGGGTTCGCAAATGGCGGTTCCCCCGCGGCCGTTTGTGCGGCGTTGAGCTCGAGAAACTGTTCGACCGGGAAGAACACTTCACCGCGAATCTCCACCACATCTGGCAGGTCTTCGCCCTGCAACTCCTGTGGAATCGCGGGAATGTGCGCGACGTTTTCGGTGACGTCTTCACCGGTGCGGCCGTCGCCACGTGTAGCGGCTCGGGTGAGTTTGCCGTGCTCGTAGGTGAGCGAGATCGCCAGACCGTCAATCTTGACTTCGCACAGCCACGGCGCATTGCTGCCGATCGCGGTCGCGGTGCGGCTGAGCCAGGTGCGCAATTCGTCGATCGAGAAGACGTTGTCGAGCGACAGCATGCGCTCGCGGTGTTCGACGGGCGCAAAGAGCGAGGAGGCTTGACCTGCGACCGCCTGCGTTGGTGAGTCTTGGGATTGGAGCTCAGGGAACGCAGCTTCGAGCTCACGCAAGCGGGCCATGGCACGGTCGTATTCGGCGTCGGTGACCAGCTGCGTGTCGCGCTCGTAGTACGCGGCCGACCATTCAATGAGCTGGTTGGCAAGTGCGTCGGCTTCGGCACGGGCCTGCTCGAATTCCATGTGGGGATCCCGTCGTCAGTTTGCGGCGTCAGTGTGAGTCGTCGGTGCTAGCCGTGAGCGACGGCCAGCACGCAGCGGCTAGCGCCTGGATGCGATGCGTTCAGCGGCGCGCTGCGCCGTTTGCAGCAGCCAGGTGCGCTGGTCCTTGCGGCGCTTTTCGGCACGCTTGGGGTTGGTGGTGTCCCAGTACACGGTGCCGAGGCCGATCGCAAAGATGGCGACGGCCACGCCAACGAACACCCAGAACCAGGTCTGGTTCGGCTGCATCAGCAGGATCGACAGCGTCAATGTACCACCGGCGATGATGCACCACAGCAGCACGGCGAGCAGCCAGTCTTTCTTGCCGAATTCGCGCGTACCGAGCGTCGAGCGTTCGGCAAGACGTTCGGCTTCGTCCGAGAACTTCGCCACAAAGTCGCGTTCAAACTTGGCCGGCTCATAGCCGCGGTAGCCGTTTGCCCAGCGCTCGGCCTTCTCGATCATGGTGTCGAGGGCTTGGCCGCGACTCATCTGCACGCCTCCGGGCCGCGAAACGTTTGCCTGCCGGTTTGCCATGTCTGCCTTCCTTGGCCGCATCCACAGGTGCGGGCCTTGCTAACGGAGTTGTTGAGTCGAGAGTGGTGGCGATTACGCCGCGGTGTCCACCAGGTCGATTACCGAAGTTGCGGCGTCAATCGTGAATTGTCCGAGGACGCGGGTACCGACGTAGATCACGGCCGATTGGCCGGTCGCGACACCGACGAGGGGTTCGTCGACGCGCACCGCGATTTCGGTGACGCTACCTGCGGTTTCGGATGCGTGTGCATCCGGCCGCAAGCGGGTTTCGGTTTCGCGAATGGTGCAGGTGCCGGGCACGGGTTCGGCGTGCGCGCGGATCTGCACTTCGCAACGGAACTCACGTTCGGTGGGTGCGGGACCGGCCCAGCTGAAGCGCTGCCCGGCGATTTCGCCGATGGCGAGGGCTTCTTTGGGACCAACCGTGACCGTGTTGGTTTTGGGATCGGTGCCGAGCACGAATCTGGGCTTGCCGTCTTCGGCAGGACGCGAGAGCCCGAGGCCCTTTCGCTGGCCGACGGTGTAGCCGGTCGCACCCTGGTGCTCGCCCACAACCTCGCCGTCGCGGTCAACGATGGCACCGGGGCGCATCGGGATGTGGTCACCGAGCCAGGCGCGGGTGTTGCCGTCGGGAATGAAGCAGATGTCGTAGCTGTCAGGCTTGTTCGCGGTCACGAAGCCACGTTCAGCGGCCTCAGCTCGAACGAGATCCTTTGAAGGGGTGTCACCCAGTGGGAACCAGCAGTGTTCGAGCTGCTCGGCGGTGAGCACACCCAGCACATAGGACTGGTCTTTCGCCTGTTCGCTGGCGCGGTGAAGTTCACACCCCGCCGTCGTCTCGACAATATTGGCGTAGTGGCCGGTCACCACCGCATCAAAGCCGAGGTCGATCGCCTTGTCGAGGAGGGCTGCGAACTTGATCTTTTCGTTGCAGCGCAGGCAGGGATTCGGTGTACGCCCCTGGGCATATTCGGCGATGAAGTCGTCAACGACGTCAGCTTTGAAGCGTTCGGAGAAGTCCCACACGTAGAACGGAATGCCGAGCGCGTCCGAGACTCGGCGCGCATCCATCGCATCTTCGATCGTGCAGCAACCGCGCGACCCCTGCCGCAGGGTGCCACCGGCGCGCGAAAGCGCCAGGTGTACGCCGACGACTTCGTGCCCGGCGTCAACCGCCCGGGCAGCAGCAACCGAACTATCGACGCCGCCACTCATCGCCGCAAGAATTCTCATGCACCCAATTCTACGAACCAGCTTCGGATTCGGATACCGATTCCGCGTAGAGCGCAGCATAGGCACCGCCCCGCTGCAGCAGCGACTCATGCGTGCCACGCTCGACAATGGCGCCACGGTCGAGCACGTGAATCGTGTCGGCATGCCGCACGGTCGAGAGCCGGTGAGCGATCGCGATCACGGTACGCCCGCGACTTGCCTCGTCAATCGCCGCCTGCACGTGCCGCTCACTCACCGCATCCAACGCACTCGTGGCCTCATCGAGCACCAGCACCGCGGGGTCTTTCAACAGCACGCGCGCAATGGCGATGCGCTGCTTCTCGCCGCCGCTGAGTCGGTAGCCGCGCTCCCCCACGATCGTTTCGTAGCCCTCAGGAAAGCTCATGATTTGTTCGTGGATGCTCGCCTTTCGGCAGGCTTCGATGAGCTCGTCGTCACTGGCACCAGGCTTCGCAAGGCGCAGGTTTGCGGCGATCGTGTCGTGCACCAGGTACGACTCCTGCGAGACCATGCCAATATTGGCCACGATCTGTTCGCGCTTGCACTGGCGCACATCCACCCCGGCGAACAACACCGCGCCGCCAGTGGCGTCGTAGAGGCGTGCGGCGAGGTACGCGATCGTGGATTTTCCAGCGCCGGAGGGTCCGACGAATGCGACAAATTCGCCGGGATGCGCGGCAAACGAGATTCCGCGCAGGGTCGGCGGGTCTTCCGGTCGAGTATCTGGGTAGCGGAATGCGACGTCGCGGAACTCGACCCCACCGACACGCGCCGGGTCGATTTCAACAGCGTCAGCCGCATCCACGACCGCGGGCTGCAGCATGAGGTACTCGAAGATGCGCGCAAACAGCGACTTTGAGGTCTGGATATCGAGCCCCGTGCGCATTAACCCGATGAGGGGGCGCCGGAGTTGGCCGTTCACGGTGGTAAACGCAACGATCGTGCCCGCGGTCAGGTCAGCACCGCCGCTAATGAGATAGCCGGTAACCACGTAGATCAGCACTGGCACCAGGGCCATGACTACGCTGACGAACGCGAAGAACGACTGCCCGGCCATCGCCTGCTCGAGCTGCAACCGAACCTGGTGCTGATTGGCTTCACGATAGGCCGCCGAAGCAGCTTGCTCGCGGCCAAGGGTCTTGGTCAGCAGCACGCCCGAGACCGAAAGCTGTTCTTGCGTCATCGCCGTCATGGCCGAAAGCGATTCTTGGGTGCGCGTGGCAATTCGAGCGCGACGCTGACCGACGCGACGCTGCAAGATAATTAGCGGCGGCATCACGATGATCGCCAAGATCGCGAGCTGCCAGCTGAGCACAAACATGGCGACGAGCGAGGCGATGGTCGACACGATATTGCCGACGATCGAGGTGAACGTGCTCTGTAGCGTGTTCGCCACCCCACCCACGTCGTTCTGCAGGCGTGACTGAATCTCACCGGTCTTTGTGCGCGCGAAGAACGCAAGCTCCATCGTTTGCAACCGCTCGAACAGCTGCACCCGCAAGTCGGCAGTAACCGAGTTGCCGACCTTTGAAGTGAGCCAGGTCTGCCACACCGCGATGGCAGCGTTGCCGATCAGCACCAGCACCATGGCACCAACGATCCACCAGAGCGCTTCGAGGTTGGGGCCGCTGTTCGCGGCCGGGAATAGGCCAACGTCGAAGGCCTGTTTGGTCAGTAGTGCCGGTGCCACGCCGAGCGCTGCGGTAATCAAGACCAGCACGATGGCAAGGATGAGCGTGCCGCGATACGGCGCGAACAGTGCCGCAACCCGACGCCAGAGATCGGGAATTTCCGGCGCTTGCCGGTTGCGATCGCGCAGCACCGACTCGTCTCTCATGCCGCCGCCGCGGGCCGGATGCATCATGCTCATGTTTCGAGGTTAGGCGCTTGTACCTGCAAACAACTGCGCCGTGATTGCACCTACGGCCATCCTATGCAGATTCTGGTAAGCTTTTAAACCAACGCGACTTAATCGTTTTAGTAAATGCATTGTTTTCGCGCTGAGGTGGCTGAACGTCCACTTCTACCACCAACATGACCACACATTGACGTCCCGGGAAGTTGCACCGAAGCGGCCTCCCGAATCGAAATCCGTTCATCCCCAACCACCCCGCTATCAGCCGGGCCACGAGGAGTCCCCATGCCACCGTTTGACGTTGTCGAAACCTCAATCGCCGACCTTCGCGCCGCACTCGAAAGCGGCACCGTCACCGCTGTCGAACTCGTCACTCGCTACCAAGAACGCATCGCGCACTACGATCGCGGCGAACTGCAACTCAACGCCGTGATCGTCGACAACCCCGACGCACTCGCCGAAGCGGCCGCATCCGACGCCCGCCGTGCATCCGGCAACACGCTCGGCCCGCTCGATGGCATCCCGTACACCGCCAAAGACAGCTACATGGTCGAAGGCCTCACCGTCGCCGCCGGCTCCCCCGCGTTCGCCGACCTCATCGCGCAGCGCGACGCCTTCACCATCGAACGCCTGCGTGCTGCCGGGGCAATCTGCCTCGGGCTCACGAATATGCCACCAATGGCAAACGGCGGCATGCAGCGCGGCGAGTACGGTCGGGCAGAAAGCCCCTACAACGGTGCATGGCTAACCTCGGCGTTTGGTTCAGGCTCGTCCAACGGTTCCGGCACCGCAACCGGTGCTTCGTTCGCCGCGTTCGGTCTGGGCGAAGAAACCTGGTCGAGCGGCCGTGCACCCGCATCCAATAACGGCCTGTGCGCCTACACCCCCTCGCGCGGTGTGATCTCAATGCGCGGCAACTGGCCGCTGGTACCGACGATGGATGTGGTGGTACCGCACGCACGTTCGATGGCCGACCTGTTCGAGATTCTCGACGTGATCGTGGCCGATGACGACGAAACGCGCGGCGACTTCTGGCGCGTACAGCCGTGGATCGAACTCCCCAAGGCCAGCGAGGTTCGCCCCACCAGCTACCGCGAGCTCGCGGCGACACCCGGCGCGCTCGCCGGCAAGCGATTCGGTGTACCAAAGATGTTCATTAACGCCGACCCCGAACAGGGCACCGGCGATCAGGAACGGTTCGGCGGCCCCGCCGGCCACACCATCGAAACCCGTGAATCCATCATGCAGCTTTGGGAGCAGGCACGCGCCGACCTCGAAGCCGCAGGCGCCGAAGTGGTCGAGGTGTACTTCCCCGTCGTCTCGAACTACGACGGCGACCGCCCAGGCGCTCCCACGATTGGCACGCGCGGACTGCTCCCAGACGGCTACCTCGACCGCGAGATCCTGGAGCTCTCGCTCTGGTCGTGGCACGACTTCTTGCAGGCCAACGCCGACCCGAAGCTCCACTCGCTCGAGCAGGTCAACGAAGACCAGATCTTCCCGCACCCCGAAGGTGCTCTGCCCGACCGCTATGGCAGCCTCGATTTCGACATCCGCAAGTACGTGTGGTTTGCCCGTGAGCACGGCGTACCGGAACTCACCGACATCCCGACGATTGCCGAAGGGCTCGAGGGACTCGAAGCATCCCGCCGCATCGACCTCGAAGAGTGGATGACCACCAACGCGCTCGACGCGGTGGTCTTCCCCGCCGTGGCCGACATCGGGCCCGCCGATATGGACGTGAACGAAGCCTCAGCCGACCTCGGTTGGCGCAACGGTGTTTGGGTCGCCAACGGCAACCTGGTGTGGCGTCACTTCGGCATTCCGACGGTGACGGTGCCGATGGGCACCATGGCCGACACCGGCATGCCCGTTGGCCTGACGATCGCCGGTCGGGCCTATGACGACAACGAGCTGCTGCGCTACGGCGCTGCGTTTGAAGCGATCCGCCCGCGACGCACCCCGCCACCCCGCACCCCGGAGCTGTAGCCCAACCCGTTCGGTAACCCTGCTCCTAGCGAACAATCAAAACGGCCCCTACTGCGTTGCGGGCCGTTTTGTGTGCGGTTGTTACCGGATGCGCGCGGTTACGCGTCCTCGCCGGTCACGGCAACTGCCGGTTCGGTTTCGAGCTCCGTCTTGCTGAACCGGTTGATCTGCGTCATGAGGTGATAGATGACCAGCGCCGCGACCGTGCCGAGTGCGATGCCGTTGAAGATGATGCCGTCGAACTCCCAGGTCACGTTCGCGATGCCAACGACGAGCGCCACACCGGCGGTCATTTGGTTGGTGGGTCGCGCGAAATCTACCTGCGAATCAACCCACATCCGCACGCCCACGATGCCGATCAGGCCGTAGAGCACGAACGTGACGCCGCCGAGCACGCCCGGCGGAATCGAGAAGATGACCGCGCCCACCTTGGGGCTCATGGCCAGGCCGATCGCTGCGAAACCGGCGACCCAGTAGGCAGCCGTCGAGTACACGCGAGTCGCCGCCATCACGCCGATGTTTTCGCCGTAAGTGGTGGTCGGCGAACCGCCGAACGTGGCCGAAAGCGCCGTCGCGACACCGTCGGACATGAGCGTGCGTCCGACCATCTTGTCGAGGTTCTGCCCGGTCATCTGCCCAACCGAAGTGACGTGGCCGACGTTTTCGGCGAGCAGTACAAAGATCACGGGCAAGAACATGGGCAGCACCGAGAGATCAAATTCGGGCGTGTGGAATTCCGGCAGCCCGAACCAGGCGGCTTCGTTCACGGCCGTGAAATCAACCTCGCCGCGAAGCACCGCCACGATGTAACCCACGACAACTCCGAGCAGTACCGACACGCGACCGAGAATCCCGCGGAACAGGGCGGTGCACAGCACCACCGACATGAGTGTCACGACCGCCGTGATCGTGGACTTCTGGAAGTTGGCGTAGGCGGTCGGCGCCAGGTTGAAGCCGATCAGCGCCACGATCGCACCCATGACGACCGGTGGCATGAGCTTGCCGATCCAGGCGGTACCGACAACCTGCACCAGCAGACCGAGCAGGGCCAACAGCACACCGGTTAGCAGTACCGCGCCCAGGGCAACGCCCATTCCCCCGCTCGCGGTGGCGGCCACGATCGGTGCGATGAACGCGAAGCTCGAGCCGAGGTAGCTCGGCACCCGGTTTTGGGTGACGACCAAGAAAAGCAGCGTGCCGATACCCGAGAACAGCAGTGTGGTGGATGGTGGGAAACCGGTGAGCAGCGGCACCAAGAACGTGGCACCGAACATCGCGATAACGTGCTGCGCGCCGATGCCGATCGTGATTGGCCAAGCCAGTCGTTCACCGGGGGCCACCACCTCGCCGGGGTTAACGGTGCGACCGTTGCCGTGCAGTTTCCAGTTAAACATGCTGCTCCTCGTGCCGTGTTGCAATCGCTGTCAAGCGTAATTGCCAGGCAGCATGCGCGTGACCGGCGCCCGAGCACGTTACGGTCACCGCAGTCGTGCAGCGTCGTGGGCGGTGGCGTCTTAGCGGTTCGAGAAGCCCGCCTTGCATGCCTTGGCGTAGGCATCTGGTAAAGCTGCAGCGAGGGCTCGCACGTCGGCCTCGGTGGTGTCCCATCCGAGCGTGATGCGCAGCACGCTTTTCGCCGCCTGTTCGCTGCCGCCCATGGCGAGCACGACGTGGCTCGGCTCGGGAATCCCTGCTTGGCAGGCAGATCCGGTCGATACCGAGATCTGCGACATATCGAGCAGGTAGAGCATCGAGTCACCCTGAGCCCCGGGGAACTCGAAATGCGCGTTGCCGGGTAGCCGTGCGGGCTGCAGCAGCCCGTTGTCGTCGAGCGTCGCATCGGGATCGGCGCCCAACAATCGTGCTTCGGGTACGGATGCGCGAACTTCGGCAATCAGCAGATCGCGCAGGGATCGCAGGTGCTCGCGCGCAGCGTCGGTGCATGCGACTTCGAGGGCTGCCGCGAAGGCCGCGTTACCGGCGAGATCGAGCGTGCCCGAACGCATCCCGCGCTGTTGCCCGCCACCGTGCAGCAACGCATCCGCAGTGACCGTTCGCGAGACCGCTAGCGCGCCGACACCGACCGGGCCACCAACCTTGTGCGCCGATACGCTCACCGCGGCTGCCCCGAATTCGTGGAGCGAGACAGGCAAGGACCCGAGCGACGAGACTGCGTCGATGTGGGCGGGAACACCGTGCCGTTCGGCGAGTTCGCAGATCGCGCGTACCGGCTGCACGGTGCCGACTTCGTTGTTTGCGTGCAGCGAGGTGACGAGTGCGACGTTGCCCGCGCTGAGTTCACGGTCGAGCTGTTCGAGGCGGATGCATCCGGTCTCGTCGACGTCAATGAACGTGACTTCGGCGCCCTGGTTCTCGACCAGCCACTTGATGGCGTCGAGCGTCGCGTGGTGTTCGGCCGCGGTGGTGAGGATGCGGTTGCCGGCCCCTTCACGTTGACGCGACCAGTACAGTCCCTTGATCGCGAGGTTGATTGACTCGGTGCCGCCCGAGGTGCACACCACTTCAATGGGTTGCGCACCGAGATGGCGGGCGATGCCTTCGCGTGCGGTTTCGAGGTGCATGCGAGCGCGCTGGCCGCTGGCGTGAATGGACGACGGGTTGCCATTCGTTTCGTGTGCCGCCAGCCAAGCGTCGCGGGCTTCGGGGCGCAGCGGTGAGGTTGCGGCATGATCCAAGTAGATCGACATACTTGCGATTGTAGAATTGCGCAGTGATGCAAGCACACGATTTCCCTGAGTTCGGTGTCACCACGCAGCCCGAAACCGGTACCCCGGTTTTGCGGGTCTGGTCTGCGCATGCAACGAGCATGCAGTGCGTGTGTTTCGACGATGCGGGTAACGAAACGGTGCGATTGCCGATGTCGCTCAGCGCCGAGCAGGTCTGGGAAGTTGCCGATGCACGGCTTGTTCCGGGTACTTGGTACGCGCTCTCGGTTGATGGGCCGAGTGAGCTGCCGCACCGGTTTGATCCGGATGCGCTCGTGGTCGACCCATATGCCCGTCACGTTCAGGATTTTGGTACTCCGCAGACCCCTCGCTGGCTCGGCCGAATCGTCGCCAATGAACCGTTTGATTGGGGCGCGACGGAACCACCACGTACTTCGCTTCGAGACAGCGTCGTCTACGAGCTGCACGTCAAGGGCATGACCAAGCTCGCACACTTTGTACCGGAGCCACTGCGCGGCACGTACGCGGGATTGGCCGATCCGAACGTCATTACGCACCTCAAGCGTCTGGGTGTGACCGCCGTTGAGCTGTTGCCGGTGCAGGCGTTCGCGAGTGAGCGTCATCTGCGCGAAGACGACCGCACCAACTATTGGGGCTACAACACGGTGAGTTTCTTTGCACCGCACGCAGCGTATGCGTCGGATGCGGCTCGTGCTGCTGGCCCCGAGGCGATCGCCCGCGAATTCAAGGGCATGGTGCGGTTGCTGCACGAGGCGGGCATCGAGGTGTATCTCGATGTGGTCTACAACCACACGGCCGATCAGGGCGATGACTGCCCGCCGGTGTCGTTCGCGGGTCTCGACCGTGCCTCGTACTATCGCTGCCTCACCGACGGCGGTCTGCTCGATGTCACCGGCTGCGGTAACTCGGTCGACACAAATACGCCGGCTGTGCAGCGTCTGATTCTTGATTCACTGCGCTATTGGGTGACCGAATTCGGCATTGACGGTTTCCGATTCGATTTGGCGGTGACGCTGGGCCGCGACCACCTGCACACGTACACCGCTTCGCATCCACTCTTTGCCGCCATGGCGCAAGATGACGTGCTGCAAACGGTCAAGCTCATTGCTGAGCCGTGGGATGTCGGTATCGGCGGTTGGCAGACCGGTAAATTCCCGGTGGGCTGGTCGGAGTGGAACGACGAGTACCGCGACCGCTTGCGCAAGTTCTGGGTGGATTCGTTCGCCCAGGCGCGCATTAGCGGGCACCACTCGGAGGGCTTGGCGGGGCTTTCGACGGCAATGGCTGGGTCGTCTGACCAGATTTCGGATGCGCGTGGTCCGCTCGCGTCGGTGAATCTGGTGACCGCGCACGACGGGTTTACGCTGCGCGACCTGGTGAGCTACAACGTCAAGCACAACCTGATGAACGGTGAGCTCGGCCGCGATGGTTCGAGCAATAACCATTCGTTCAACTTTGGGTACGAGGGCGAGACCTCGGATTTGAAGATTCGCCGCAGCCGCCGTCTTGCCGTGCGTAACCTGCTCGGCACGCTGCTGATTTCTTCGGGCGTGCCAATGCTGGTTGCCGGCGACGAGATGGGTCGCACGCAGCACGGCAATAACAATCCGTATAACCAAGACAACGCCGAGTTCGGTTGGCTTTCGTGGAATCTTGCACCCGAAGACGAACAGCTGCTTGACCACGTTCGCCGACTCACGAGCATCCGCCGCGAATATTTGGCGCTGCGCCCGGCGCAGTACAACCACACTTCGCGCACCCGGGATGATTCGGCACGCCTGGAGTGGTTCGACGCGCTCGGCCAGCCAATGCCTGATTCGCTGTGGCATACGCCGGTTGCGCGTTCGCTGCAATACATTGCGTCGACGCGTTTGCACGGCGACGGACGCAACCGCGTGCTGGTGATTATTCACGGTGTTGAAGATCCAGCGCCGTTCTATTTGCCGCGCGTGAACAAGGTTGCCGGTTACCGCTTGCTGTGGGATTCGAGTGCCGAGGACGTTGCCGAAATCGATACGGATGCGATGAGTCTGATGATGCCCGGTACCCGCATCCGACTCTCTGGCCCGTCGATGCGGCTCTACGCCGCCGTGGACGAATAGCCGAACCCGACATCGTTTGCGTGGGTTCTCGCCCACGGCCGCCACTGATTTGGTTGGCATGGGCTGCGGTTAACTGATGTATCCACGCGCGTTTTCACAAGCAGCACCCTATGATGCGGCAGACAGAAATCAACCAGTATTCACCTTAGGTTCACGCTGAGGAGGGACAATGTGCCGCCTGTCCGCCGTTCAGTGAGGAGCCAAGGTGGAAACAAACACAGTCGAAGGAGACTTTTACGAAATTGCTCGGGCATGCGATGACGCAAATGAGGGGATTCAAGAATGTTGTTCTCTTCTCAACGTCGAGCATGCCATGGCGAATAGCATGCCCGATTCAAACGCCGCCGATGCGTTTGAACGCGCAATCCAACATCTCGGGAAAGCGCAACGTGCTCTCCTAAACGCTACTTCTGACATATCTGATGCTGCGTTTGCGGCAGAGCAGGAATTCCAGGAATCCGACTCAGCCTCCGCACAGCATTTGAACGCGATCAAGACATCACTCGATCTCGTCGACTACGTCTCATACGAAAAGGTCACCCGTGATCTCGTGGCAAACAGTTTCCCGTTGGAATCTAGATCCTGCCCTTGAAGCGCAGTACCTCATTGAACGCGCTGAGGGAGCAATGCAAGCGAACGGCGATGTCCTGTTTCGAGCGAGTGCAAACTTTGCGAGCACAGGTCTTGCAGCGACCGCGGCTCGAGATTCCCTGTCCGAGGTCTTGCGAGATATCGATTTCGTGGAAGCACAGCTTACTGATCTTCTGATAGCAGCACGCGAGGCCACCATCACCCTCGATGAAATTGTGCAACGCGTTCAAGGCTCTCATGACTACGCCCTAGATGAACATCTTGTAATCAACATTGATGGAACTGTTGAACTCGGTGCTCAGGTGTGGATAGACGCACGCGCCGAGGCTGCAACCATGCCCCAACCATTACCTGACCCTCAAAGCAAGGACCATTCACCTGACTTCGAAACAACTGAGGCCTATACCAGAGCCAAAGCCGCCAAACTAAATCTCGAACGAGAGATAGGCAAGATCCTGACGATGGCTCAGAGTCTTGACGATTCCTTGACCAGCGCATGCGAGAACATCACAAGCTCGACCACATCGGGTCAATCCATAGAACTCTCAAGTATCGAATTTTCCGCAGATTCATTTACTGATGCCCTCACATCCGACAAATCTCCATCCGAAATTCGAGCCCTTTGGGATTCCCTTTCTCCCGAGCAGCAAAGCTCACTCGAGTCAGACTACCCTCATATCATCGGCTCAACGAATGGGATCCCATTCGAAACACGCAGTCGTGTTAATGAGAAGCTCGCCGAAGCGCGGTCGCTGGACTTAACCGAGCAAATAGATGCGATTCAAGACAAGATGAATAATCTCACCTTGGACAATGAACTCGATATACATGAATATAGCGAGCTTTCCAAAGAGAAAAATTCACTGGCCCTGGAACGAGACTACCTGAACCAAGTCACGAAATCACCAGAACGAACCTTTATTCTTTTCGATCCAGATTCGAACCGTATTATCGAACAAAATGGCAGCTTGACGGCTTCTACGACTGAAGTTTACACTCACGTTCCAGGCACGGGAACGTCGTACAAGTCCTTTCAAGACGGCTCAGCAACAGCATTCCCCAGCAACATGGTAGAAACTGCACCAGACATTACTCCCAATACAGAGGTAGCCTCTTTCACATTCATGGACGGAGATTTTGAAGGTGACGGCGCATGGATTGAATGGGGGGCTGGCGAGCGAGGCAACATAAACGCCAACCACCTACAGGTGAAGGGCGAGTCACTTAAAGACTTTCAAGATGCCCTGGCAATAGAAGCGTCCGGAATTGGCGCAGACATTAACATTGGCGGCCACAGCGCGAGCCAAAGCGTTGTGTTCAGCTCAGAGAACTTTGGCGCGTGGTACAACCAAGTAAATTCCCTTTCAGGGTCTTACGCGCCAGGAGATTGGAATGCTAATGCTTCAACAGGTTACGACCATTACTACTACAAACCGGAATTTCTCAATATGTTCATGGTTGGCCCCGCACCGTCCCCGCTAGGCGCCGAAGCATTCGAGAATCATTCATACGATGGAACCGACCCGTTTTCAAATCACGCCAGAACGAATGGTGACACGACCGAAAATGACTTACTCACTAGAGAACTGATCCATGAAATTCAAGCTGACTAGCGTATCTGCAAGACGCTCCCGGGCAATCAATCGCTATGTTCTCACGATTGCGTGCGTAGTGGCACTCACGGGCTGCGCTCCTAGTAACGGAAACACTGACTCGAACACCTCCCAATCAATCGACACGATTGAAGAAGCCAAAGCAGAAAGCCTCCGACTCCAACGAGAGCTGGTCGACTTGTCTGAGGACCTACGAAAGGCACCACAAGTAAGTCAGCCTGAACCAATTGGCGAACGCGAGCGTACACTCCTGAACTGCGACAGCAACAACAAGTATTACCAATATCCCGGCATCACCTCGGTTGTATTTATGGACGCCGACAGCGTTGTTGAGTTGCACAATCGCATTCACGAGCACTTGGCCAGCTCTTCGGAATGGACTGAA
The DNA here is from genome assembly GCF_001570925.1 of [Zimmermannella] bifida NBRC 103089. Lineage (GTDB taxonomy): Bacteria > Actinomycetota > Actinomycetes > Actinomycetales > Microbacteriaceae > Gulosibacter > Gulosibacter bifidus. Next base: position 138,456 of record NZ_BCSP01000002.1, on the reverse strand, counting down.
GATATGCCTAACTCTGGGAGCGATGGGCCATACCTCAGGTTCAAACACCGAAACGGATTCCATGTCCTGTTTGAAGCGCATACCGAACCGAGTAATTTGCGGGAAGTGATTATGGTGTACAGCCCGTGCGTCAAGCTGCCTCACGATTTTCCTCGTGCGGGCGGCCCAAAGTACTGAGACTTGAACCTGCTAGTTCCTGGGATTCCGGTTAGACGAGCTTGCTAGCGTCGAACGCGTGGCTACTGCACCAGGAATGAGCACCCCGTCCGCTGCGAACAACACCGGAACTGCGCCGGAACCACAAGCGTTCCCCGGCTCCGGCTACGCGCCCGTTTATGGCCGCATCCCGGTCATGAAACTGCGGCCGCAAATCGAAGACAACCACTTCCCCACCCGAGCCTACGTCGGTGAGGTCGTACCGTTCTCGTGCGTCGCGTTCCGCGAAGGCCACGACCGCATCGCCGTCGACCTGCTGCTTACCTGCCCCAAGGGCAACACCACCCGAATCAAGATGGAGCCGGGTCGCATCGGCCACGATGAATGGACCGCAGCCGCCCGCATCACCACCACCGGCAACTGGACCTGGCAGATCGAAGCCTACGGTGACGACTACGCCACCTGGCGTCACAATGCTGAAATCAAGATCGGTGCCGGCATCGATGTCGAGCTCATGCTCGAAGAAGGTGCCCGCGTGCTCGACCGCGCGGCCGCGCACCCCGAGCTCGACGAAACACAGCGCGATCTCTTGACCCGCGCATCCACCGCCGCTCGCGACACGAGCCGCGACACGTTCTTGCGCCTGGGCGCACTGACCTCGGATGCAGTCACCACGGTGATCGACATGCAGCCGGTTCGCTCACTGGTCACGCCGTCAGAAACCCGCACCATCCGCGCCGAACGCACTCGCGTTGGCTTCGGTGCCTGGTACGAATTCTTCCCACGCTCGGAAGGCGCACACCGCGACGACAACGGCATGTGGGTCAGCGGCACGTTCCGCACCGCCGCTGACCGGCTCGAAGGCGTCGCCGGTATGGGATTCGACGTGGTCTACCTGCCGCCGATTCACCCGATCGGTCTCACCAACCGCAAGGGCCCGAACAACACCCTCGTCGCTGGCCCGCACGACCCGGGTTCGCCCTGGGCAATCGGCGCCGAAACCGGTGGTCACCGTGATGTGCACCCCGACCTCGGCACCATCGACGACTTCGACGCGTTCCGCGAGCGCGCCGAAGCCCTCGGCCTCGAAGTCGCCCTCGACCTCGCACTGCAGGCAACTCCCGACCACCCGTGGGTTGCCAAGCACCCCGAATGGTTCACCACCCTCGCCGACGGCACCATCGCCTACGCCGAAAACCCGCCGAAGAAGTACCAGGACATCTACCCGATTAACTTCGACAACGACCGCAACGGGTTCTACGCCGAAGTACTCGAAACGGTGCAGTTCTGGATTTCGCACGGCGTGAAGATCTTCCGCGTCGACAACCCGCACACCAAGCCGCTGCAGTTCTGGGAATGGCTGATTCACGAGATCAACGCTGAACACCCCGAGGTCATTTTCTTGGCCGAGGCATTCACCCGCCCGGCAGTCATGCAATCGCTTGCCAAGGCGGGCTTCCAGCAGTCGTACTCGTACTTCACCTGGCGAAATACGCGCGAAGAACTTGAGGAGTTCCTCAGTGAGGTCTCGCACGAAACCTCGCACTTCATGCACCCGAACATGTTCGTGAACACGCCCGATATCCTCACCGAGTACCTGCAGCGCGGCGGCCGCCCTGCCTACGAGGCGCGCACCGTCATCGCATCCATGGCAAGCCCGAACTGGGGCATGTACGCCGGATTCGAGCTCATCGAAAACGTTGCGCGCCCGGGCTCCGAAGAGAACATCGACAACGAAAAGTACGAGTACAAGCAGCGCGACTGGGCTGGCGAAGAAGCCGCTGGCACCTCGATCGCTCCGCTCATCCGCCGCTGCAACGCGATTCGCAAGGCCCACCCGGCCCTGCACCAGCTGCGCAACTTCGTTGTGCACACCAGCGACAACGGGCAGCTGCTCGCGTTCTCGAAGCACCTGGATGCACAGCACAGCGAAACCGGGGCAAGTGACACGATCATTGTGGTCACGAACCTTGACTACACCAACGCGCAAGAAGCAACCCTGTGGCTCGACCTGCCCGCGCTCGGTTTTGACCACGGCGCCGAGCTCGAAGTCGAAGACCTGCTCAGCGGTTCGCTCTGGCACTGGGGTGGCGCCAACTATGTGCGCCTCGAGCCCGGCCAGTCGCACATCCTGCACGTGCGCCGCGCCAGCTAGCGCGCATCGAGCACACGCTGCCAAACCAAACTTTTTCCGTTCTGACCGAAAGCGCCACCATGACCACTGCTGAACTCCCCCGCGATCTCATCGACGAAGCCGAACTTTCGGCGATTGCCGACGGACGCCACGGCGCCCCACACGCCGTACTCGGGCAACACGCGGTCGACGCAACCGAACAAACCATCCGCATCCGTGCCCGCCGCCCGCTGGCCCACCGCGTATTTGCCGTCCTTACCGACGGCACCCGCGTTGAACTCGAACACTTGGCGCACGGCATTTGGAGCGGTACCCACAAGCACGGCTTCAGCGCCTACCACTTGGAGACGCAGTACAACTCGGGCATCGTTGATGTCGCCGACGACCCCTACCGGTTCTTGCCATCAATTGGCGAAACCGACCTCTACCTCTTTGGCGAAGGCCGTCACGAACAGCTTTGGCAAGCGTTTGGCGCAAATGTGCGCGAGCACCAGGGCGTGCGCGGCACCTCGTTTGTGGTTTGGGCGCCCCACGCGCAGGCCGTGCGCGTAACCGGTTCGTTCAACCAGTGGGATGGTGCCCGTCACGCCATGCGCCGCCTCAATGCCCAGGGTGTTTGGGAGCTGTTCATTCCCGACGTCGCCGAACACCAGACGTACAAGTTCCAGATCCAGACCGCATCCGGCGAGTGGATCGACAAGGCCGACCCGATGGCAAAGCACGCCGAACGTCCGCCGCACACCGCGTCGGTCGTTCCAGCGAACTCCACGCACGTTTGGGGCGATGGCGAATGGATGCGCGCACGTGCAGCGCGCGACCCGCACAACTCCCCCATGAGCGTGTACGAACTGCACGCCATGTCGTGGCGTCCGGGCCTGAGCTACCGACAGCTCGCGGATGAGCTCATTCCGTACCTGAAGCAAATGAACTTCACCCACGTTGAGTTCATGCCGCTGGCCGAACACCCCTTCGGCGGTTCGTGGGGCTACCAGGTGAGCGGATACTTCGCCCCAACCTCGCGCATGGGTTCGCCCGACGACCTGCGCTACCTTATCGACCAGCTGCACCAGGCCGGAATCGGTGTGCTCATGGACTGGGTACCGGGGCACTTTCCCAAGGATGCGTTCGCGCTCGGCCGCTTCGACGGCCAGCCGCTCTACGAGCACCCGGACCCTCGCCTGGGCGAACAGCAGGACTGGGGCACGTACATTTTCGATTACGGCAACTCGCAGGTGCGCAACTTCTTGGTGGCCAATGCCCTGTACTGGCTCGAAGAGTTCCACGTTGACGGCCTGCGGGTCGATGCGGTCGCATCCATGATCTACCGCGACTACTCGCGCGAGGAATGGCTGCCCAATGTTGACGGTGGCCGCGAATACTACGAGGCCATCGACTTTTTGAAAGAGGTCAACGCCACCGCGTACAAGCGCAACCCCGGCATTGTCATGATTGCCGAAGAGTCCACCAGCTTTGATGGTGTTACCCGACCCACCGATCACGGCGGTCTCGGGTTCGGCCTCAAGTGGAACATGGGGTGGATGAACGACAACCTGCGGTACTTCGAAAAGGACCCGATCTACCGCCAGTACCACCACGGCGAGCTCACGTTCTCGTTCGTCTACGCGTGGAGCGAGCAGTTCATTCTGCCGATCTCGCACGATGAGGTCGTGCACGGCAAGGGCTCGATGTTCACGAAGATGCCGGGCGACGACTGGCAGAAGGCCGCGAATATGCGCCTGTTCTACTCGTACCAGTGGAGCCACCCGGGTAAGCCATTGCTGTTCATGGGCCAAGAAATCGGCCAGCCACAGGAATGGAACGAAGCGCACGGTATCGACTGGTGGCTGCTCGAAAACCCGACGTTCTCGGGCATCCAGAAGTACGTGGCCGCGCTCAACGAGCTCTACGTGGCGCATCCAGCAATGTGGAAGCTCGACAACGATCCGAGCGGTCTGCAGTGGGTTACCGGTGAGGATGCGGGCAACTCGATCCTCGCGTACATCCGTCACGACGGTGCCGGCGACCAGATCCTCTGCGTCCACAACTTCGCCAACTCGGTGCACGAGAGCTACCGCATTGGACTCCCCGAAGGCGAGTGGGAAGAGATCCTCAACTCGGATGACCTGGCCTTTGGCGGCTCGGGCGTAACGAACCCAGAGCTTCGCGTGCAGGCCGAGGGCGCGCACGGCTTCCCGCAGTCAGTTGATCTGCGGATGCCGCCGCTTGGCGCGACGTTCCTGCGCCGCAAGCGCTAGCCACCAGCGCATCCAGCGTCCCGAAACAGTAATGGCCCCGCAATGTGCGGGGCCATTACTGTTTCGCAGCTTTTTTCGTTACTGGGTTTGTTTCGGTACTGGGCTTGTGCTTCGTCGCTCGCGTTAGGCGAACAGCAGGTTCGTGAGCTGCTGACGGGCACGCACGACGCGCGCATCTGCAGCGCCGACGATGTCGAACATGTCGAGCAGGCGTTCGCGGATGCGCGACTTTCCGTCGGCGTCTACCTTTGGGAACATCCCCAGCAGACGCTCGAACGCATCCACAACATGACCACCCGAAAGGTCGAGGTCGGCCACATCGAGCTGTGCGTCGAGATCGTCCGGGGCGCTCGCAGCACGGTCGCGGATCTCGGCAAGGGTCTTGCCGCGAAGACGCTCGAGCAGACCAACACGGGCGAGCCCGATGCGGGCTTCGTCGTCTGCCGGTGAGGCTTCGAGCGCGCGAGTGTACGCCAACTTGGCGCCGTCAAGGTCGCCCTGCGCGAGTGCATCCTGTGCTTCTTGGTGCAGCGGTGGCAGCGGCTTCGCTGCCGGCTCGGCAGCCGCAGTACCGCCCGCATCCGCGCCACCTTCAACCGCAACAACACCGGTCATGCCCTGCTGCTGCGCTGCCGCCAGCAGCTCATTAATCACTTGAATAACCTGCTCACGCGGCGGGGTCTGCTCGAAGAGCGGGGCAGGGCGCCCACCAAGCAGCATGATCGTCTGCTGTTGGGTGCCGAGCGCGGGGTCGGCATCGAGGTTGATGCGCAGCAACACGAGTCGTCCCTGTGCCGAGCGAACAACCTCGGCGAGTGCCGACTGGCCGTGCTGTTCGTCGGCTGCGGCCGAGTACATTTCCACCAGCACCGGCAGCTGCGCCGACAGCGGTGCGAGCTGCTCGAGCTCGGCCTGGCCGCCGTCAATGACGACATCGGGCAGCGTCGCGATCGCGTCGCCTTGCTGACCTGGCTGCGCGGCTGCACCAGCCTGTGGGGCTGCTTGCGCTGCGGGGCCTGGCTGGCCCGGTTGCGGGGCGCCGGCAGCACCGGCACCGTTCGACTGACCCAGGCCGCTCAAATCAACGGCACCGCGCATGGAGTTCGGAATCGAGTTCATGTATTAGCCAACCTCTTCTGCCTTGAGTTCCCGAGCCGAGGTCATCGCCTGCGAGACTCCGAGGAACTGCACCTTGCCGCCCTCGCTCTTGGCGGGGACATAGAACAACAGCTGATCAGTGTAAGTGCGTTCGAAGCCGGTTCCGGTTTCGCCAACACCCGAAAAGTCGGCGGTCATACCGCTGAGCTTGATGCGGGCACGGTCGTTCGCGGCCTTGAGCGATTCGACTTCCCTGATCGATACCGACACGATGGCGCCACCGTTCAGTCCGACCATGCCGATTGGTTTGGTGTCGGTAGCGCTGTAGTTGAACGTCATTTTGGCGACGGCCGGGTCGATCGCGTCCGATTCCTTCTTGCGATAGGCCTCGTTGACCGATTCGCGCAGGGAGTCACCTGCAGCTTCAAACGTTGCCGCATGTGCCGACTTGTCACCGTTGGCGATGACATCGGCGTAGGCCGCAGCAATGGCATCGGGTTCGATGACGAGTGGTTCTGCCAGTTCAGTGATGCTCGGGCTACCGATCGATGCCGGGGCGGCATCGGGCAGCTTCGCGTCGGCGACCATCTGCGTAAGCGACGCCACCTTGTAGTTCGCGCGTGGATCCTGCTGCGTCAGCATGATGGCGTACGGTGCCGATTCGGTACCGTCCTTCGCTTCGGGAGTCACCACAGCGAATACCGTGCGCGGCCAGCTCTCCCCCGACTCGGGCAGCGCGTACACGACCTGACCCACGGGGAACTCGATCGGCATCGGGTGGTCCTTGTTCGCTTTGTGCGCCTTGTACTGTGCTTCGCGAAGGGTGAGCGCGTCGCCGGTAAACCGAGGCTTGAGCTTGCTCGCATCGACAGCCTTGTCAGCATCGGCAGCAATTGCGGCGGCCTCATCAAGAACGTGCTGAATCTGGTCTTCGTTCAGTGCCGGCGGATGCGCACCCTCTTCGAGGATGGCCGCATCAACCGACGAAGTTGGCGTACCAGCCGGATCGATATCAGTGTTCGTCCAGTTCGCGGGCCAGTATTGCGGCGCACATCCGGCAAGTCCGAGCGACGAAATCACGACGGCCGACGCAAAAAAGACCCGCTTCGGTGCCCGCGAACGGTTGCGGCCGCGCGGACGGCGCCACTTGTCTTCGTCATCGGCAGCGTCATCTGGTGTCGGCTCGGATGAGGCCGGCGCAGATGCGGCTGGCTCGGATGCGGCCGGTTCCGCGTCGGCAGCGACTGGCTCAGGCTGCGCTTCAACAGGCGCAGCAACCGGTGTGTCCGATTCTGGTTCTACTACGGCAGGGTCATCCTCAACTGCGGCGTCGCCCGCTGGTTCCGTAGCCGATGCTTCATCGGCTATGGGCTGCTCGACTTCGAACGCTGGCGCATCCGTGTCGGCAGGCTCGACATCAGTCGTCGCCGCGCCTGGTGCAAACGGCGAGGCAACGTCGTGGTCGTGTTCGTTCAAGATCGACTCGATTTCCTCATCCGCGTTGGCCACCGCATCCTCAGGCGTTGCCCCGTCGTCAGCCGCAATTGCTTCGGGAGCAAATTCAGGAGCAACTTCAGCATCAGCCTTCTCCGAGGCATCCGGTTCGGCCACAGTTTCGACTTCTGCTTCGTCAGCCTCAGTTACGTCGTCCGAGTCCTGTGCGAAATCGGCGTCGGATGCACCGGCACCAGCCGCATCCATCGCACCGGTTTCCGACACGGTTTCGCCTGTGGCCGCATCCTCACGAACGACTGCATCATCGGTGGCCGTCACGCTGTCATCCCACGGAACTGCCGACCAAGTCGATTCCGCGTTCGATGCCTGCGCCACCGCGCTGCGCGAGCGCAGCTTGCGAGGCGAGTCATCACGCGCGCCCGAAGCGGTTGCAGCGAGGCGACGGCGGTGAGCGATCGCCCAAATCCACAAGCCGATGGCCAAGAGCAGCACCACACCGCCCGCAACCAGCAGCGGACCAGACATTGGCGCGTAACCGGCCGCGGGCCAGGTCACCGAAATCGTTGCCGGAGCGGCAGCTTTGCCGTCAGCGGCAATAAGCATGGAGTATCCGGGCGCCACCACGGTATCGAGGCGGAATTTTCCTTCGCCCTCGTGACGCTCAAACCACAGGTCACTCGTAACCGGGTTGGGCACCTCAGCTTCAGTCCCTGACTCGGTAAACTTGAGCGGCAAGGTGCCGTCTTCGACCTTGGCCGATTCGTCGAGTGCAACCTCGGTATGCTTGGCGTCACCAACCCACGCATCCACATCTGCCGTACGACCGATTACGAGGGTGATTTTGCCGTCGCCTTCAATCTCCACCAGCTGTGATCCCGCGCGGGACGAAAGCACCGTGTCATCGACAACCACAAGTGGTGCGTCTGATTGACTGGTGCCCTTGGCGGTTACCGTGGTTTCTTGCGACGCATGCACAAGCTGAATGCCACCAATGGTGAGCATCGCCAGGCTGGCAATTGTTGCGATAGCGGCCAGGATAAAGCGCACTAGAGCTCCCTGCGGTATGTGAATTGGCAACGATAGACAAAGCCACCCGTCGCCGGAAATAACACTTGATCCTAGCGCAGCAACCTTTTCGTAACCTGATCGTTACATAAATTTTGGACAATACCTGGCGACTGCGCACACCGACCCCGCTGCAGCGGTAACGCATCCGAACATCAACACACTCTGCGACTGGTCAGGTGCACGACCGCCTGCGACTTAGACTCTTCTTCAGTATTGGCATCGATTTGCGATGCAGCGCGGCATTTTGGAGGCTCATCCGTGGAAGCAACAAACTTCACGATCACCATGCGCGGCTACAACCGCGAAGAAGTTGACCAGGCACTTGGTCAGATGCAGGCGCAGATCGACTCGCAGACGCAATCCGCCAACGAAGCCGCCAAGCGCCTCAAGCAGGCGACCGAACGCATCCGTGATCTCGAGAAGCAGCTTGCCGAAGTCGAATCCCCCAGCTACGCGGGCCTCGGCAGCAAGCTTGCCGGCACGCTTGCCACGGCCGAAGAACAAGCCGCGCGCATCGTCTCAGACGCCAACCGCGAAGCCGAACGCATCCTCGGCGAAGCCCGCCAGAACGCCGCACGCATCCACGAAGATGCCAATGACTACGCCGAGCGAGTCACTAGCGAAGCCGACCACTCGGCACAGCGAGTCGCTGCCGAAGCCCAGTCCAACGCCGAGCAGCTCGTCGAGAACGCTAAGCAAGAGGCCGAACTCACGCTCACTAACCAGGAACGCGAGATCGAATCGGTCAAGGATCAGGTCACCGCACAGCTGCGCGAACAGCGCCACTCCACCGACCGCGAGATTGCCGCGAAGCGCGCCGAAGTTGCCGAAGAACTCGCCCGCACCCGTCAGCAGCAGGAGCAGGAACTCGCCGAAGCCCTCGCCACGTTCACCGAGCAGCAGCGCACCTTTGAGGCCCAGCGCAGCCAGACCGAGCACGATCTCGAGGCCCGCAAGGAAGCGTTCGAACGCGAAATCGTTGAGCGCTCAGCAAAGGAAGCAGAGCGCCTGAGCGAGCTGCGCACCCAGCAAGAAACTGAGCTGGCCGAGGCGCGCGCGAAGTTCACCCGTGAATCCACCGCCGCTCGCGAAGAGCTCAACGCTGAAGTTGCCCGTCGTCGTGCCGAGCTCGAAGACGATGTGCGCACCCAGCGCGAGGCGCTCGAACGCGAACTCACCGCATCCCGCGAAACGCAGACCCGCGAGCTTGAAGACCAGCGCGCCACGGCCTCGCTTGAACTCACCGAAGCCGCCGGTCAGCAGCGACGCGAACTCGACGCCGAACGCCAGCGCATCACCACCGAGCTTGCCGAACTGCGCGAAACGACCATGCGCGAGTTGGCGAATGCCCGCAGCGAGCAAGAGGTCGAGCTGACCTCGAAGCGCAACGAGTTTGAGAAGCAGCTCGTCGCCGCTGGCCGCAACGCCGAAGCCGCCGCCAAGAAGATGATTGACGAGGCCACCGAGCAGCTCGCCGACCTCAACCAGCGCAGCGAACAGGTGCGCCGCGAAGCCGGCAAGATCACCGCTGACGCTCGTCGCCGTGCGCAAGAGACGATCCAGTCCGCCGAGAACCAGGCCGCGAACCTGCTCGAAAAGGCGAACCGCCAGGCCCGCGAACGCGTTCGCGAAATCGAGGCCCGCACCCGAGCCGAACAAGAAACCGCCGAGGCACATCTGCAGAAGGTTCGCGACGAGCGCGACCAAATCGAGGGCTACCTCGAGCAGATGCGCCAGCTCGTCGGTGGCCTGCCCGCTCCCTCGCCGAAGAACCAAGACTAGGAGCCATAGTTGGCCGTCCGCGCCCAAATGCCCAACGCATCGTTCCGGATCGAGAACCCGTTCAAGATCGGATTCCTTGGTGCGCTCGGCGCGATTCTCGCGATCACGCTCGCGGGCATGTTTGGCTCGCTCTCGACGGTACTCACGTACATCGGTGCCGCGCTCTTCCTCGCGCTCGGTATTGATCCGTTCATTGCCTGGCTCGAGAAAAAGGGATGGCCGCGACCGGCTGCCCTGCTCGCAACCGTTTTCGGCATGCTCGTCGTGGTGACACTGATTATCTGGGCGATTGTGCCGTCGGTGATTACGCAGGTCAATGAGATCTCGATCCGATACGGCGCGATCATTGGTGACTTGCTGACGTCGGACATCGTGGGCTGGCTCTCAAACACGTTCCCAGCGCTTGACGTGCAGGCCATGGTGGCGCAGGCGGCCTCTTGGCTGCAGGGCAATGCCGCGTCGATTACCGGCGGCGTGCTGCAGGTGGGTGTGGGCATCGTTAACGGTGTCTTTGGCGGCCTGATCGTGTTCATTCTGACGATCTACTTCGTCGCCAGCATGCACACCATCAAACGTGTGTTCTACCAACTGACGCCCGCGTCCAAGCGCGAACGCATCATGCACCTGGGCGATCAGATCACCGACTCGGTCGGTAAGTACGTTGTCGGTCAGATCGCACTCGGTGTCATCAACGGTCTGTTGACGTTTATCTTCTTGTCGATCATTGGCGCGTCAATGCCGATGGTGTTTGCGGTCATCGCGTTCAGCGGCTCACTCATCCCCATGGTCGGCACGATCACCGCGTCGGCCATCATCGTGCTCTCGCAGTTGATTCTCATGGACCCGGGTACGCCCACTTGGTGGATTGCCGGTATCTACTACCTCGTCTACATGCAGATCGAGGCGTACGTCATTAGCCCGCGCATCATGTCGCAGGCGGTTGCAGTGCCCGGCTCGGTGGTCGTTATCGCCGCACTCACCGGCGGTACCCTGCTCGGTCTGCTGGGCGCACTCATCGCGATTCCGGTGGCAGCGAGCATCATGATTATCTTCCGCCAGGTGGTTATCCCGGCGCAGAACAGACGCTAGTTTCCGGATGCGGCCAGCAGGCCGGTCCACGCTCGTCTCGTCGGCCTGTGGCCGGTGGTTTTGCGTGCTCCCGTGGCTCAGGCAGCCCAGGTGGCCAGAACCGCCCCAGACCGATCGATACTGAGGGCGCTGTTGTGGCTTGCATCCAGCCCTAGGCAACCTTCCAGCAGTGATTGTGCCAGTGTCGCCGATCAGCGATGGCGGCGTCATCACCCCAGATACTATCGGCCCGCCACACGACGACGTGGGCGACGCCCTCGGGGATTTCCCCGTGGCACCCCGGGCAGGTGTAGACCTTGAGCGCGCGTTCCGCACGGATCGGCGCGACCGTGTACTCGTGCCCGCGGCGGACTTCGACGCGACGCATCCCCTGTTGGAGACGCGCGACGTCGAGCGGAATGTACTCACGATTGCTGCGACTGTTTCGACGGCGGGCCATATGCGTAAGGGTACGCGTAACGCACATGAGCGCCACCTTTCGGTGACGCTCATTGACGAAGTGTGTTGGTTTAGTACCAGCCGTTGCCCTGCGTGAACTTGAAATCGTAAGCACCACACGGCGAGCCGTAGCGACCGTTCATGTAGCCGAGTGCCCACTTGACCTGGGTCGCCGGGTTAGTCTGCCAGTCAGCACCAGCCGAGGCCATCTTCTCGCCCGGAAGCGCCTGCGGAATACCGTATGCACCCGAGCTTGAGTTCATTGCGTAAGGGTCCCAGCCGGACTCCTGACCGATGATGGCTTCAAAGCAGCCCCACTGGTCTGCCTGGCCGTTTGCGGCAAGCACTTCCTGCGCCATCGCCTGCACGGTACCTACATCGTAGCTACCACCCTGCGGGTACGACGGTGCTCCAGCCGAGGCATCTTCAACCGACTGTGGTGCTGGCTTTGGCTCAGGCTTGAGGTCTGCCTCAACATCGCCACCACGAGCCAGCGTTACGGTTGCGGGCTTCTTGTTGTCCTTCTTCGTCACCGGTGCGGCATCTGCCTGGTAGCTCTGCGTCTGTGCGGCAGAGATCTGCGCGAGCGACGGCGTGTGCGGCGCGATAGCAGCGGTGCCATTTGCCGCGGCCAGGAATGGCTGTGCCAGACCTACGGCAGCAAATGCGACGATTACCGTGCCGGCGATTGCGGCAGTGACGTTGCGGTTACGACGACCATTCCGGATCGATGCTGGCACTACCGCACGGGTGCTGCCAGTTCGCTTCAGTTCAGTCATTACGTATGCCTCCAATTGCAACCGAATACCCGTCAACGATAACGGAACGGTTACGAACAGGCAACGAAATCGCCACATCCGACCGAGATTCCCAGGTTGGAACTGTGGCATGCGCTAGCCCCATGGCCAGTTACCGAACATCGCATTTCCGCATGTGTCCACAGAGAACTGCGCCCGGTAATCGTCTTCGACAGCCCTCGATGGGCCGGTAGCAGCTAGCGAATAGCGAGCATGACGTCGACTACGGCGTCAATGAGCAGGTCGACCTGTCCCTCGTCGTAGCCGCGACGCTTCGATGTGAACGCCACACCGCGCGCTTCACGCAACGTCATGGGCACGCGCCCACGCAAGAAGTCATCGATGCGGTTGCAGAATGCATCCACTTCGTCGATCGAATACCCGCGCTGCAGAATCGAGACGCGGCGGAACCGCTCGCCCGACGGCCGTTCCAGACGCTTGAGTACGGCACGGGCCGCATCCTTTGTCTCGGCCATGCACTCTTCACGACCACGGTTCTGGATGCGCTCTTCGTGCTCCCGAACGGCAACCGCATCTTCGAGTCGCTCGAGCGCAGCATCAACGTGCGGTGCCGAATAACCGCGCTTGCGCATCGTGAACGCCGTGTGGCGGATGCTCTTCGCAGTCAGTCGCGGACCACCCGAGCCGTTGTCGAAGTTCTCGTATCGTTCGCGTGCCACTCGGAGCGCGCGGTCGACCTCTTTCTGGTCGTAACCGAATTCGCCGCGAGGGGCACGAGGGAAGGGCGACTGAGTATTCATCGTGTTCATTCTGCCTTAGCCGAGGCGTTGGGCAAACTCCATTAGTGGTGCGGACCAGAAATACAGGGCAAACGCAATTGCGCCTGCGGGAAGCAGCGAGTCAAAGCGATCAAAGAAGCCGCCGTGGCCGGGAAGCCAGTTCGACATGTCCTTGACACCTAGATCGCGCTTGATCATCGACTCGGTCAAGTCGCCGACAACCGCGGTAATCGTAATGCTGACACCCATGAAAATACCGAACCACCATGGCAATTGGAGCAGCCATTCACAGGCAGCGACGGCCACGAGGATGCCGAGCAGCGCGCCACCAATCAGTCCTTCCCAAGTCTTGCTCGGGCTGATTGACGGCGCCAGTTTGGTTCGCCCGAATCGCAAGCCGGTGGCGTAGGCCCCAGTGTCAACGCTGATGACGATGGCGGCAAAGGTGAGGACCCAGTACTCGCCGAGCGGCTGGGAAAGCAGCATGATCGTGAACGATCCCAGGAACGTCACGTAGAAGTGCGCGAAACCGGTGGCAGATGCATCCGCCGCCAATTGCGCCTTGCTGGGCCGTACTTTGGCGAACATCGCTTCGACGTAGCGCCAACCGACAATCGCGAGAATGCCGCAAAGAATGATGAGCCAGTGCGCCGCGGCCGGTACGTAGTAGGCCATCGGCACGGCCACGAGTGCGAGTAGCACCGATGGGATGCGCGGGATACGGCGGCGGGCCTGGCGCATAGCAGTCGCGAGTTCGGTCACGACCGCGACGATCAGCAGCGTGCCGAACGGAATGAACCAGCGCTTCTCGAATAGCAGGCTCGCAGCGAGGAGCCCGCCTAGCAGGAGCCCAACACCGATGGCGCCGAGCAGGTTGCGACCAGAGCGCTCATTCATGCGTTCGTTGACCAGTTGCATTCGTGCGCGCACGTGTTTGCTGGACCACTCGCGGGAACGCGACGCGGGCGGGGCGACGATTAGTTCGTCATCCCGCCCGGTCGAGCGCCTGGGTGATCCGGTCAAGGTTTAAACCTCGAGCAGGTCGGCTTCCTTGGCCTTTGCCGACTCATCGATGCGGTCGATGAAGCCCTTGGTGATCTTGTCGAGTTCCTTCTCGGCGCGGTTGATCTCGTCTTCGCCAACCTCACCGTCGAGGGCGCCGAGGTCGGTCATACCCTTGCGACGAATGTTGCGGATGGCCACGCGGGCTTCTTCAGCCTTCGAGTGGGCGAGCTTGACGTACTCCATGCGGCGCTCCTTGGTGAGCTCTGGCATGACGACGCGGATCAGGTGACCTTCGTTCGACGGCGTGACGCCGAGGTGCTGAGCCGAAACGATGGCCTTCTCGATGTCCTTGAGTGCACCCTTGTCGTACGGGGTGATGACGAGCATGCGTGCCTCTGGCTGCTGCATCGATGCGAGCTGGCCCAGCGGGGTTGCGGTGCCGTAGTAGTCCACGAGGAGCTTGTCGAACAGGGCTGGGTTGGCGCGGCCAGTGCGGATGTTGCCGAACTCTTCGTGCGCGTGTTCCAGCGCCTTTTCCATCTTGTCTTTGGTGTCGGCAAGTACTTCGGGGATCACGTTGGGTCCTTTCGATCGTGTCTGGTTAATCCTACGTCGCAGCGCGTGACTGTGGTTTCCAGTCGAGTGTTGCGTTCGCGCGCGGTGTGGTCAGGGGTATCAGGATGCGTGCAGCCGGGTTGGGTGCGCGGCCTGCGGGTCGGTCGCGCGCCGGCAGTTGCTAGGCGCTGGCCGTGTTCGAAACCAGTGTGCCGATGTTCTCGCCACGAATTGCGCGGGCAATGTTGCCATCTGGCGACATACCGAAGACGCGCATGTCCATGCTGTTGTCCATGCACAGGCTGAATGCGGTCGAGTCGACGACGCGCAGACCGCGACGGAGTGCATCCTGATACGAAATTTGGTTGATGAGCTCGGCCGAGTCGTCCTGGTTCGGGTCGGCGGTGTAAACGCCGTCGACGCCGTTCTTTGCTACGAGCAGCACATCGGCCCGGATTTCCAGCGCACGCTGAGCGGCAACCGTGTCGGTCGAGAAGTATGGGAGTCCGGCGCCAGCACCGAATACGACGACGCGGCCCTTTTCCATGTGGCGTTCGGCGCGAAGCGGGATGTACGGCTCGGCGACCTGACGCATTTCGATGGCCGACTGCACACGAGCGTTCACGCCCGCCTGCTCAAGGAAGTCCTGCAGCGCGAGGGCGTTCATGACGGTTCCGAGCATACCCATGTAGTCGGCGCGGCCGCGGTCCATGCCAGCGTTTGCGAGCTGCGCACCGCGGAAGAAGTTTCCACCGCCAACAACGACAGCAACTTCGACTTCTTGTGCAGCCTGCGCGATTTCACGGGCGATGTTGGTCAGCACGATCGGGTCGACACCGAGCTTGCCGCCACCGAACGCCTCCCCCGAAAGCTTGAGCAGTACGCGACGTGGGGTGGTTGCGGTGGTAGTCATTGCGCTCCTATGTGTGCGAACCCGATTTGATCATCCCTAAGACTAGTTTGCCGCGGTCGGATTAGTGCTGTGCACCATTCCGACCGCGGCAAACATTTACGCGTGAGTGACTACTCTTCGCCCTCTGCTTCGACGCCAGCGCCGACCTTGAGGCGAGCGAAGTCAACAACCTGCAGGCCAGCCTGTTCGGCGATCTGCTTAACGGTGTGCTTCGGGTCGCGAGCGTATTCCTGCTCGTTCAGCACGATCTGCTTGAAGAATGCGCCAAGGCGACCTTCAACGATCTTCGGGAGTGCTGCTTCTGGCTTGCCCTCAGCGCGGGTGATCTCTTCAACGACCTTGCGCTCGCTGTCGATGGTCTCCTGCGGAACGTCCTCGCGGTTGAGGAACGATGGGTTCGCGAACGCAATGTGCTGTGCGATGCCGTGAGCGGTGTCGGCGTCGGTTCCGGTGAAGCCGACAACAACGCCAACCTGCGGGGGGAGGTCCTTCGAGGTGTAGTGCATGTACACGTCGAAGTTCTCGCCCTTAACCTGGCGAACGTTGCGCAGCTCGAACTTTTCACCGATAACGGCGGCAAGTGCAGCAATTTCCTCGGCAACGGTCGAGCCGTTCATCGGTGCAGCAAGTGCTTCTTCAGGGTTGGTTGCGCCAGCGGCTGCCGCAGCTTCGAGTACGTCATCAGCGAGCTTGATGAACTTTTCGCCCTTGGCAACGAAGTCGGTCTCGCAGTTGAGCTCGAGGATGGTTGCGGTGCCGTTGTCGCCAACCTTGGCCACGATGAGGCCTTCGGCTGCGGAACGGTCGGCACGCTTCGCGTTACCCTTTGCACCCTTGAGACGCAGGATCTCAACGGCCTTTTCCATGTCGCCGTCGGCCTCTTCGAGCGCCTTCTTGGTGTCGGTCATACCGGTACCGAGCTGCTCGCGCAGAGCCTTGATGTCGGCAATGGTGAAGTTAGCCATGTGGTTGCTTCTCCCTTTGGTTACTTGGTCTCGTCGGCCGGAGCGGCCTCGATCTCAGTCTGCGCGGTCTCGGTTGCCGACTCCTGAGTGGTTGCCTCAGCAGCTGCAGCTTCCTTTGCTTCGCCCTGCTTGAGCAGTTCGAGCTCCCACTCAGCAAGTGGCTCAGCCTCAGCGGTTGCGCCGCCTTCTGCTGGCTTCTGGTGGCGGGTCATGAGACCTTCAGCAGCAGCGTCAGCAACGATGCGGGTGAGCAGTGCAACCGAGCGAATGGCGTCGTCGTTGCCCGGAATTGGGTAGTCAACGTCGTCTGGGTCGCAGTTGGTGTCGAGGATCGCAACAACAGGAATGCCAAGCTTCTTGGCTTCGTCGATTGCGAGGTGTTCCTTGTTGGTGTCAACAACCCAGATCGCCGAAGGCGTGCGGGTCATGTTGCGGATACCACCAAGGGTCTTCTCCAGCTTGTCGCGCTCGCGACGCTGGATGAGCAGTTCCTTCTTGGTGAAGCCCGTTGAAGTGTCTTCGAAGTCGACGAGGTCGAGTTCCTTAAGACGGTTGAGGCGCTTCTGAACGGTCTGGAAGTTGGTCAGCAGACCACCGAGCCAGCGCTGGTTAACGTACGGCTGGTTAACGCGAGTTGCCTGCTCGGCAATCGCTTCCTGAGCCTGCTTCTTGGTACCAACGAAGAGGATGGTGCCGCCGTGAGCGACGGTTTCCTTAACAAAGTCGTAGGCCTTGTCAATGAAGGCAAGCGACTGCTGGAGGTCGAGGATGTAGATACCCGAGCGCTCGGTGAAAATAAAGCGCTTCATCTTTGGGTTCCAGCGACGGGTCTGGTGACCGAAGTGGACACCTGCGTCAAGCAGCTGACGCATCGATACGACTGCCATGGTCGAATCTCCTTGTTTTGGGCACACCGGCGGTGTGCGTTTCGGTTATTTGTACCGCGGATGCGGTGGCCTGGTGCCCTGCGGAATGATCGCTCGTGCGTGGTTACGCACAAGACCGGAGATCATTCGCACGTTCCGGACACGCGAAGTCAGCCACAGGGGCTGCGCAAAGCATTCTATACGCGTTCGCGGCGTACGACCACAACAAGTTCCCGCTGTTGATTCCCGCCTGTGGAAAGTGCATCCATCCACAGGCATCCTGGCTCGTTCCCCACGCCGCTAGATTCCTTTGCACACTTGGCGGCATGAACACGCTGAATCTGTCATTTGGTCGGCTGCGCGCCGTTGCAGCAGTGGTGCTTTCCGTTGCGTTGGCGACCACGCCAGCGGTGGCGGCCTCGGCCGCAATGCCACCGCTGGGCTCGGATGCACCGTTCGTTGTGTCTGCGACGGAAGCCGCGGCAAACCAAACTGGGCGGGCGCTTTGGCAGTGGCCGGTGCATCCACCGCCCGTCGTCACCCGCGCCTTTGACCTGGCGCACCGATACGCCCGCGGTCACCGCGGCATTGATCTGGCAGTTGCTCCAGGCACGCAAATCCGTGCCCCGGCCGATGGCACCGTGTATTTCGTTGGCCGCGTCGTTGACCGCAATGTCGTCTCGATTCAGCACGCCAACGGCATCCGGTCCACATTTGAGCCGGTGGATGCGGTGGTCTCGGTCGGCGACGCCGTGACCGCTGGCACCGTGATCGGCACCCTCGCAACCGACACCATCCATGTCCCGAACGGCGGGCTGCATCTTGGCGCCCGAATCGGGGACGACTACTGCGACCCGCTACTGCTATTGCAGCGTATGCCGCCGGCGATTCTGCTGCCGCTCAGTTCGTGATGCACCGCGGTCTCTCCCCACGTTTTCTGTGTCCCACTTGTTCGCTACCTCCATGCAACGTCAATTGCTGCGTCATTGAAAGGACCCCCAATGCTCCGGCCACCCCGACTTACCGACAGTGCACTCGATCGTTCATTCACAAATCACATCGCCGCGCTACGCCTCCGAAAGCTCGCGCTGCTCGCCGGCGTGATTGCGATCTTGCTCTTGATCTCGCCCTGGAAACCACAAGACGCGACGGCGGCCGATGTTGGTCCCGGTTACTCGCAAGACGGCTCGGCCGCAATGTTTGTTGGGGCGATGCGGTTCAACGGCATGAATGTGTACTGCTTGGAACTCGACCAGCCATCGCCGATCGGTCACCAAACCCGCGTTGCCGGCGCGCAAGACCACATCCCTGCCGATATCGCGCAGCTACCGGCCGAAACGCGCGCGAAGCTGCACTGGGCGATTGCCAATCTCGGCGCATCAACGAACCCGGATGCGACCGCTGCGGTGGCGATGTACGTCTGGTCGGTTGCCGACGCCGAGCACTACCGCGGCGACCCGCACTACCTGTCGCTGCTGCCGGCAGACCGCCGCTCGACGGTTGCTGGTCATGTCGAAACACTTCGGCAGCAGGCCAACGATGTTCGCGTGGTCGCTGCGCCAAAGTCGTTTGGTCTGACAATGCGCACCGAGCCAGGCGCAATCACGGTTGAACTAACAGATATTCCAGGCGGCACCGAAGTCGTATTGCAGGTGACCGGTGGCGAAATCGATGGCAAGAAGGAAATCACGGTGCCAGCAACATCAGCGACGACGATGCGCGTGCATGCGACGCCGAACGTCGGTCGGGTCGCCATCACCGCGCAAATGCGACCGGCACCAGGCTTTGCCACCGCGACACCGCAATACCTCATTACTGAGGGACACCAATTGCTCCTGCAGCCTTCGAACGAAGCCTGGCCGACTGCAGGTGCCGAGGTCAAACTTAACTACGGCATCCGTCACACGCCAGGTACGGTCACGCCGATGCCTTCGATGACTCCCCCATCGACTCCAGTACCGGCTCCGACACCAAGCCCGTCCCCCGAGCCAGAACCGGAACCAGAGCCCGAGCCAGAACCAGAGCCGGAGCCAGAACCTGAGCCGGAGCCAGAACCGGAACCTGCGCCGGAACCAGAACCATCCGCTACCCCGGCCGCAACGCCAACTCCAGCGCCAGCGCCAACCGCAACATACTCATTTGCGTCGGATGAGCCCGAAGCCCCGAAGTCCACGACGACGGCTACTCACCCTGTTGGGCATCTTCCGTCCGAGAGCAAGGCTCCTGAAGCATCAACCGATCTCGCTGAGACGGGGTTGCAGGTGGGTCCGATGATGCTGATTGGCGGCAGCGCCATGACGTTGCTTGGCGCTGGCGGCTGGCTGATTTCTCGCCAACGCCACCGGCCAATTTCGGGTACCTGTTCGGACATTCGCGGTGCCGACAACGGTTGGTAGCGGTTCACACTTCGCCGTCACGCTGAACGCATCCGGTCGAGTCACGCCTTATCAGGTGGTGTGGCTCGGCCGGTTTCGGCGTGCACCGGCTGGGCTAGGCCCGTTTCGACATGGTTAGGCCCGTGGATGCGCCTGCCGGTAGGTTTCGCGCAGGCGCTCGGCCGAGACGTGCGTGTAGATCTGCGTGGTGCCGAGGTCGGCGTGCCCGAGGAACTCTTGCACGCCGCGGAGATCGGCGCCGCCGTCAAGCAGATGCGTTGCCGCGGTGTGACGGAAGGTGTGTGGCCCGGCTGGTCCAGCACCGGGCGCATACGTGAGGAGCGAACGTGAGAGTTCATACACCGCACGCTGGTTCAAGGCCCCGCCTCGGGCCCCTAAGAATAATGCGGATGCCGCAGCAGGACTCGGTTTCGCCGTGGCAACTGCGGGGCGTCCATTCTGGAGCCATCGTTGGATCGCATTCGCGGCGGACGCCCCAAACGGAATGACCCGCTCTGCGTTGCCCTTGCCGATGACACGCACGGTACGCGCATCCATGTCGATCGACTCGGTGGTGAGCGTGCACAGTTCCGAGACGCGCATGCCTGTGGCATACAGCAGCTCGATGATGGCATGATCGCGCAACGCCATCGCGTCGCCGGTTTCGGCGCGCTCCTGCAGGTGTTTCAGGATGGTTTGCATCGCGTCCTGCGACACCATGCGCGGCAGCGTGCGCCCCGTCTTTGGAGACTTCAACCGCCGCGCAACATCCTCGCCGCGCTCAGCAGCCTTGCACCACGCAGTAAAGCCACGTGCCGTTGATGCCCGCCGTGCAAGCGTCGCGGCCGCGTGACCCTGCTCTGATTCTTGCCAGAGCCATTCGCGGAAGTCTTCAAGCGTGAGTTCATCTGGGCGGACTTCGCCGCCGCGTTCCACAAAGTCCGCGAACCGAGTCAAATCGCTCGCCGCGGCTTTGCAGGTGTGAGCCGAACGGCCGCGCTCCAAATCCAGCGCGCGCACATAGTCAGCGATGGCACGGCGAAGTGGGGACATACGCTCATGTTAGGCGCAGCGCCGCCACTTCCCCGCCTGCTGTGTAGCGTGCCCGAGCAACTCAAGTTCGGCCAATCCGGCGCGAAGATCCGCGGCAGAAAGCCCACTGCGGGTAACGAGGTCGTTCAACGTGCGCCCACTACGCAACGTCAACGCATCCAGTGTGCGCACAAGGCGCGTATCCAGTGCGCCGGAGTCAATCAGTGCGCCAGTGCCGTTCCGTGCACCGCGGCCAGTCGCGCCAGCCGAATGCCGACCGGATACGGAACCCCGCTCATTCGTTACCGCAGCCGGTTGCGTCGACGCTGCCGCAACCACATCGGCGAGTGGGTTGGTGCCGAACAGCGTCGGAGCGGCCGCATCGGCGCAAAGTGCAAGCAAGTCGCTGGGTCCGCTGATGAGCTCGGCCTGGTGTTCGCGCAGCAGCCGGTGGCAGCCCACCGAGGTGCTGCTGGTGATTGGTCCGGGCACTGCGCCAACGGCTCGTCCCAGCGTCAACGCATGATTCGCGGTGTTCATGGCGCCCGAGCGCGCACCCGCTTCGACAAGCACGGTCGCCTGCGTGAGCGCGGCAATGAGCCGATTGCGCTGCAAGAATCGCCACCGGGTCGGCGCAGTGCCACAGGGCAGTTCGCTAATGACGGCGCCCGAGGCGATGATCCGCTCGAGCAGGTCACGATTACCCGCCGGATACAGCCGATCGACACCGCCGGCGAGTACCGCAATCGTGACGCCGTTGCTCGCTAACGTAACTCGGTGGGCCTGCGCGTCAATGCCATAAGCACCACCCGAAACCACGGCAATGCCGGCGTCGCTTGCCGCCGCGGCGAGCTCGCCGGCCACGCTGTCGCCATAGGCCGAACTCGCGCGTGAACCCACGAGCGCGACGTTGATCGGAGCTGTTCCCACTACCCCAAGGTCGCCGCGCACCCACAGCCCCAGCGGCGCATGAATGCCGAGGTCATCAATGGCTGCGGGCCACCCGAGGTCGTCGCGAAAGGTGAACCGCGCACCGACCGAATACGCTCCGTGCAACAACGCCCGAATACGCACTGCGTCCAGCCGTGGTCGCCACCGCGACAGCGCAGCCTGCCAGTCTCGTGGCTCGTGTGGGAGCGAAGATTGTTTGCTCGCGGATGCGGCGCGTTCAGTGAGTTCTTCGTGGGCAGTCTGCGGGTTGGCCGACTCGGCAAACTGCAACGCGGCTTCGGCGCCGAGCGCAGCAATCAGCGCACCGGCGTCACCGTCGCCAGGTTCGACCAGTGTCGTCCAGCAGGCCCAGATCAGTGCCTGCCGAAGTTGTTCGGGTGTGCTCGCGGGACGCAACCGCTGCATCATGCGGTGAGACTCTGGCGCGTCAAGGAATTGGGTGATTGCCGACATGGATTCCTCGCTTCAGGTGTGATGGTCGGTGCGGATGATGTGGGGCAAGTGCAAATTGGTGGATTGCGCGGCGAACGCGTGTGGTGAGCAAACGCCGACAATCGCTGGCCGGATCAGCACTCGCGAGCGCGGTAGAACAGGGCTTCGGTGATGTGGTTCCGTTCGGGACGATCCGCTGCATCAAGGTCGGCAAGCGTCCACGCCACGCGGGCGGCGCGCACGTATCCGCGCATGGAAATCTGACCGCGTTGTAGTGCCGCGTCGAGTGGCGCACTCGCATCCGCCGCTGGCCGGAGCTCGGGTCGCCGCAGGAGGTGCCCCGGAACATCCGAATTGCGGTGCATCCCGAAACTGCGCAGACGTTCCAACGCGCGAGCACGTGCATCCTGAACTTGCTCACGAGCGGCCGCTGTCGTGGTTTCACCGCGTGCACCGGCTGCGGCCATCCGCGCCTGCGCGACCGTGGCCCGTTCGACTCGTAATTGCAGGTCGATGCGGTCCATGAGCGGGCCCGAGAGCCGACTCAGATAGCCGCGCTGTTGATGCGGGGTGCACCGGCATTCCAAGCCCGCCGCGCCCGCGTTACCGCACGGGCAGGGGTTCGCGGCGATAACAAGCTGCGCGTTCGCCGGATAGGTCACGCTTCCGCGAGCGCGGTGGATGGTGACGGTTCCGGATTCGAGGGGCTGACGCAGACTGTCGAGCACTCGCCTCGAGAACTCTGGCGCTTCATCGAGAAAAAGCACACCGTGTGCTGCCAACGAGAGCGCACCCGGTTGAATCATCCCGCTGCCGCCGCCGATCAAAGCGACTGCTGACGCGGAGTGGTGCGGTGCCTGTAATGGTGGGCGCCGCGACAATGTGGTGCCCACCGACATCGACTTCAACGATCGCAACGCGGCAACTTCGATGGCAGCGTCCGCGGTCAGATCGGGCAGGATGCCCGGCAACCGTTCCGCGAGCATCGTCTTCCCGCTCCCGGGTGGCCCAATCATCGAGAGGTGGTGACCACCGGCGGCAGCTACGACGAGCGCGCGCACGGCCGCTTCGTTGCCGACCACATCGGCGAGGTCCTGCGCGCGGTCTGAACCAACCGCATCCGGCTGAGCACCCGCATCCGCATCGATCACAAACGATGTCGAAACATCGTCGGGCGTCGTGAGCTTGCCTGGAGCTGCGCCATAGTGTTCGGCCAGGTCAGCAAGCGACGCGATGGGCACCACGTTGATACCGTCCACGAGGCTTGCTTCGTGCTCGGCCGCAGCGGGCACCAAAATCTGCGAGAACCCGAGGGTCTTGGCGGCGTGGACCGCCGGCAGCACACCGCTCACGCTGCGCACGGCCCCCGTTAGCGCGAGCTCACCTAGGTGGGCGTTTCGGGCGGGCCCTGCCGGATCGATGATGCCCGCCGCAGCGAGCACCGCTGCCGCAATTGCCAGATCGAACCCGGCGCCGTGTTTACGCAATTCTGCCGGCGACAGACTCACGGTCAATCGCTTGGCCGGTAACGGATGTCCAGACGAGTGCATTGCTGCGCGCAAGCGATGTTCGGATTCGCCGAGTGCCGCATCTGGCAAGCCAATGATCAACAACTTTGGCAGCCCGGCCGCCAACTGCACATCGACCTGCACCGCATCGCCGCGCAATCCCGAGAGGGCGATCCCCCAGCTTCGTGCGTTGGCCACGGTTAGATCAGCAGGTTGTCGACGTGCTGGATGCGGGGCTCACGACCGATCGGCGCGTAAATGCCGATGGCGTCGATTCGTGTTGTGCCGGCCACTTGCGGGTGTGCCTGGCGCCATTCAAACGCGACCTGCCGCATCCGCCGCAGCTTGTGTGGGTTGAGTGCCTCGAGCGGGTGACCGGTATCGAGCATGCGCCGTGTTTTCACTTCGACAAACACGATGTCGCTACCGTGTTGCGCCACGATATCGACTTCGCCGTAGCGACAGTGCCAATTGGTATCGAGGATGCGGAATCCTCGATGTCGCAGGTACTCGCACGCAGTTGCCTCGCCGGCTTGCCCGACCGAAATGTTGTTCGCCATTAGTACTCCCGGATTCCCTTCACCCGACCGTGCGGGATCAAACGACCCGCAATTGGTCCCTTACTTTGACCAATTTGTGGACCGAATTGGGAAACGAAAAGGCGCCTGTGGATAGCTGCACTATCCACAGGCGCCAATCGACAGTTGGGCGGTTACGGCCTAGTCGTCGAGCGAAAGTTCTTTGGGAAGTTCGAAGTCGTGCGCGTTGAGTTCTTCAACGTTGACGTCCTTGAACGTGAGCACGCGCACCTGCTTAACGAAGCGGTCCGAACGGTAGATGTCCCACACCCACACGTCACGCATGGTGAGTTCAAAGTAGAAGTCGTTGGCCGCGTCGCGACGCTCAAGCGTTACTTCGTTCGCCAGGTAGAACCGGCGTTCGGTTTCAACGACGTACTTGAACTGCTTTGCTACGTCCCGGTATTCCCGGAACAGCGCCAGTTCTACGCCACGCTCGTATTCGTCGAAAGCCTCGTCGTTCATGACCGTCCAGTCTAGCCCGGCTCAGCGAACCGAGCCACTATCGAGTTTCGCGACGCCCGCGCATCCCGTTCGGCGCCTCGGTTCCGAGGGTGAGCTAGCGTGACGCACCCGCCAGGATCTTGTGGAGCCAGCTCGCGCGGTGTTCCGGGCAGGCACCGAGTTCGGCAATGGCTTCGCGGTGCTGTGCTGAGCCGTACCCCTTATTGCGTTCCCAGCCGTAGGGCGCCCATTTCGGATGCGTCTCCACCAGTTCGACCATGTGCCGGTCTCGCGCAACTTTGGCAATCACGCTCGCGGCCGCAACCGAAGCACAATCACGGTCGGCCTTGGGCTGCGTTACGACATGCAGCGGCGCGGAGCAACCCGGGGTGAGCCAATCGTGCGTGCCGTCGAGCACGATCGTGGCCGCATCCACCGGTACGCCCTGTTCCCACAGCGAAGCCAATGCGCGCACGCCCGCCGCAGCAAGACTCGGGCCAATCCCGAACTGGTCGATCTCGTCTGCCGAGGCCCAGCCCGTGGCTGACGCCCACACCCAGGCATCGGCAAGCGGCGCGAGTGCTTCGCGACGGCGCTCGGTCAGCAGTTTGGAGTCGCGCAATCCTTCGGGGAACCCGATTTCGATCTCCTCGGCGCGAACGGCACTAACACCAACGACGACGGGACCGGCGAGCGCACCGCGGCCCACTTCATCCATACCAATTACTACTGGCGCAGCGCGCAACTGTGCCCGCTCGATATCGAGCGTGGGGTCAACCGGCGTCATGGGCGACGGTTGGGTACCGCTGCGAACACTTCGGGGTAATTACCCAAGAACCCGAACCGGTCGAGTGGCCAGTTGATCATGAACGCGCGGCCGACGATGTTGTCGTACGGCACAAATCCCTTGGTGGGCAGGTCTTGGTGCGCTCGCGAGTCTTGCGAGTTGAAGCGGTTGTCGCCCATCACCCAGACGGCATTGTCGGGCACCGTTACGTCAAAGGCTTGTCCGGATGCACGGTTCTGGTCGTCAGAAATGATGTACGGCTCGCGAATGGCAACGTCGTTGATCTCCATCTGGCCATACGCGTTGCAGCAGGTGACGTGGTCGCCGGGAAGCCCGATGACGCGCTTCACGAGGTGGTTGTGGGCGTCTTCCGGAACCAAGCCGATGCCCTTGAAGAAACCGTCGACCAGCGCCGGTACCGGTTCTTTCTCTGGTGGCTTCACTGCGGGCAGCCATCCACCCGGGTCCTCGAAGACAATGACGTCGCCGCGGTTGAGCGGCACGATGTTGGGCACGAGCTGATTAACGAGCACCCGGTCTTCTTCGACGAGCGTGGCGTTCATTGATGCCGAAGGGATGAAGAACGGACGCAGCAGGAACGTCTTGATAAGGAAAGACGCGAGCAGCGCGATCGCAATGATGATGACCGCATCGCGCAGAAACATGCCGAAACCGCCACGACGAACGATGTTGCCCTCGCGATCGATCGCAATGTCCTCGCGAAGATGGTGGCGCGGGCCGTGCGCGTGCCGGAACACCTCGTGGATGAGTATGTCGCCGTCTTCGGCGCTGTCCGACGGTGCCAGTGTTGGCAGTTCGTAGTCGGCGTCTGGCACTCGGTCTCCTTGGGGGTTCAGCAACTTCTCGAAATTCTAAGCGGAAACACATTCAGCCCCCACCAGGTGGCAGGGGCTGAACGTGCAACGTTACCGAGTTGGTACGTTGTCTAGCGATTTAGCTTTCGCGACGCTCACGAATCTTGGCAGCCTTGCCGCGACGGTCACGCAGGTAGTACAGCTTGGCGCGACGCACGACACCGCGCGAGACGACCTCGATCTTGTCGATGATTGGCGAGTGAACCGGGAAGGTACGCTCAACGCCAACCTGGAAGCTGATCTTGCGAACCGTGAAGGTTTCACGAACGCCGTCGCCCTGGCGACCAAGGACGATGCCCTGGAATACCTGGATACGCGAACGGTTACCTTCAACGATGTTTACGTGGACCTTAACGGTGTCACCGGCACGGAATTCGGGAACGTCCTTGAACGACTGTGCGTCGATCTGGTCAATGAGATTTGCCATGAAATGCATCACCCTCTGCACCGCCACAGGTCGATTGCATAGAAAATGAAGTGGTGTAATCCGGCGGCAGAGTGTCCCCTGTGGCAGAGTCATGCCGCGGCACAAGCGTCCAGTTTACTCGAATTACGGATGCGCGAGCAAGTGCCGAATTCCGTCGCGGTTTCGGGGTGGTTTAGCGCTCTCCGCGCGGGGTTGCGACCCATTCCGGACCATCATCGTTATCGTCGTCGCGCTCTTCGATGATTTCCGCGTCGATGGCTTCTTGCTGCCGATCACTCGCACCTTCACGCGCGACCCACTGCTCTTCGATCGTGATGACTTCGACCTTGGGCGCGGCACCCGGAGGTGTGCCCAGGTGCTCCCGCATCCGTTCGGCACGGGCCGCCATATTGTCAATGTTCTCTTGGTGCGATCGCCGACCGGTCCACCAAATGCCCGCGCCGGAGACGACGATCGCGAGCAGCTGCAGCATGCCGCCGACAAACCCTGGCACGGTGACGCCGGCAAGCCAGCAAGCGACGGCACCGAGGTACCAACCGCCCTCAGCGAGCGGCAATTTGCGCGAAGTGCGAATGCTCGGACGCAGCCAGAGCATGAATCCAAAGAGCGCCAACTGAATAAACAGCAGCGGTACGACGACAAAGAGTGAGAGGAAGCCGGTGATGCTCTGTCGCCAAATCATCCAGGCGATTCCGGCCCAGATACTCACCGCAAACGGCACGAATCCGAATGCCATGACTACGGCATTCGCGATTCCGGTTGGGAAGTACGCACGCGTTTGGGACATCATCGCAATAGCTCCGATCGCAGTGACTCGATGACACCGTTTCGGTTTCCGCCGCGAAGCATCGCACGCTGACGCTCTGCCGGGGTGCTGTCGAGCAGAATCAGGCAGCTCACGAGCTCGCCCTCGCAGCCGAGGTCTCGAGCAATGTGCTGCAGTTCGTCGATACGCCGCGCGAAACCCTCACGCGCCGGCGTCTGATTACCCGCCGCATCCGTCACGACCTGCGTATCGAAACCGAAGCGTGCGGCACGGAACTTGTTCTCGCGAACTGCCCAAATCGGCAGGTTGTCGGTCGATTCACCACGTTCATGCGCACGGAGGGCCTCTTCGACCACGCACTGTACGAGCGCGGCATGGGCGCCAACGTTGAAGAGGGAGGGTTGGCTATCGGCGATGTTCAGACCGATACCACCACGAGCCGGCTCGGGGCGAATGGTCCAATCGAGATCACGCCAGTTCGCAATCACACCCGCCCGGCACATGCCCTCAACGGCTTGCACGGTTTCGGCCCAGGTATCGAACACCGTTGGTAGGCCCGCCCCAGGCACCTGGCGCATCAGCATCGAACGATGGGACACGAACCCGGTGTTCTGCCCCATCCAATATGGGCTGGATGCGGTGGGCGCGAGCAGCCAGTGGTAGCTGTTGAGTACGCCGCGGGTGGCTGCGGGAATTGCTTGCTGGTCCCCCACGGCAATGTGCACGCGCAGTCCCCAGACGGCTAATTGACGTGACCATTCCTTGGCTCGCTCCACGAGCTGAATCCCGTGGCCATCTGGCGTGATGGTCTGCACATGCCAGTCGGAAAACGGATGCGTGCCGAGCCCCACAACACCGATTCCGGCTTCCTCGGCGGCACTAACGACCTTGGTGCACAGCGAACGAAGGTCGGCAATGGCACCGGGCACATTTCGGTGCGTTTCGGTGACCATGCAGATGGTGTTGGTCATGAAGCCGGGGCGACATCGCGGCTCATCCAGCGCATCCAAGATTTCGCCCGCTCTGCCCGTTAACTCACCAGTATTGGGGTCAATGAGTGCCACATCCCATTCAAGGGACAGTGAAACTCGCTCGGCGGCGTGGAATTCCATGCGGGCAATGGTACCGATACGTTCTTGAACGACAGCCATTTTTGCGATTCGTCCGTTTTCCGCATCCCACTCCCGCTGCGTACGAAAATCTGTAAGAATAGATAGCTGAGTCTGTGCCGCGACCCTCTCTTCGCAGCGCGCAGCGCATCCTGAGCTCCGGTCGAGCGCGCCCCACGCAATTGGCTGAGCCAAGAGTGTTCACCATTTTTTAGCAAACAAGCAGGAGACCTGTGTCTGTAAAGATCCGCCTCAAGCGCCTGGGCAAGACCCGCGCACCCTTCTACCGTGTTGTCGTTGCTGACGAGCGTTCAAAGCGCAACGGCCGCGTCATCGAAGAGATCGGCACCTACGACCCAACTCGCGAACCTTCGATCATCGAGATCGAGTCGGAGCGCGCCCAGTACTGGCTCTCGGTAGGCGCACAGCCAACCGAAGCGGTTACCGCGCTGCTCAAGCTCACCGGTGACTGGGGCAAGTTCAAGGGCGAAGGCCCAACCGAGTCGCAGGTTAAGCCACAGCCAGAAAAGGAAGTTTTCCAGGCTGACTCGAACAAGAAGCCAGTTCTCAAGCCAAAGGCTGAGAAGAAGGCTGAAGAAACCGAAGCACCTGCTGAAGAAGCTGCAACCGAAGAAGCAGCGCCAGCAGCTGAAGAAACTCAGGAGTAGGTCATGCTCGCGTCTGCGCTTGAACACCTCGTCTGCGGGATTGTTGATCATCCCGACGACGTTCGCGTCGACGCGGAAACCACTCCTCGCGGCGACGTCCTCCGGGTGCGCGTGCACCCGGAGGACCGAGGCCGTGTCATCGGCCGTAGCGGTCGCACTGCTGAAGCACTGCGCACTGTAATTTCGGCTCTCGCACAAGGTCGCCGCGTCCGCGTGGACGTGGCTACCGACTAGATTTTCGGGTGGGCAGCTTGGCCAGCAAGAAGCGCAGCGGCATCACCCAATTGCGCGTCGGTCGCCTCGTTAAGGCGCACGGACTCAAGGGCGCGATCAAACTCGAGCTCTACACCGATGAGCCCGATCGCCGGTTCATCCCCGGTGCGTCATTCTCATTGCAGGTCCCGGCAACGTCGCCGTGGCGCAACCAGAAGCTTGTCCTGCGCGAACTGCGCTGGTTCAACGACGCTCCCGTCGGCTTTTTCGAGGGTGTGACCGATCGCACCACCGCCGAAACGCTTATCAAGGCGATCCTCTGGGTCGACCAAGACGACGCCGAAGAACTCGATCCAGACACCTGGTACGACCACCAACTCGTTGAATTGGATGCGGTCGTCGACGGCAAGGTCGTCGGCAAGATCGCGCGGGTCGAGCACTTTCCTGCCCAAGACCTGCTGGTCATTGCCACCGGCAATGGCGACGTCATGGTGCCGTTTGTGAAGGAGATCGTGCCCGCGGTCGACCTCGAAGCTGGCATCGTCACGATTACCCCGCCCGGTGGCTTGTTTGATGACCAGGCCATCGAAGCGCGCCCAGCGGGACAGCAGACGCCTGCGGAACGCGCCGCTGCTGCATCCACCGATGCAACTGCAAGCGAGCCTGCCGACAGCGAGCCTGCGGCAGCGTCAGCCAGCCCCGAGACTTCAGCAGCAACTGCTGAGCCCGAATCGAACGCGGACGCTAACGGCGACTCCGAGACCGCGAGCTAGTCGTGCGCATCGACATCGTCACGATCTTCCCGCAGTTCTTCGACATCCTCGACCTCTCACTGCTCGGCAAGGCTCGCGCCCAGGGAATCATTGACCTGCACGTTCACGATCTGCGTGATGCCACGCACGATCGACACCGCGCCGTTGATGACACACCGTACGGCGGCGGCGCCGGCATGGTCATGAAACCCGAGCCCTGGGGCGAAACCCTCGACGCGATCTTTGAGGCATCGCCGGTGGACTCACCGCTCGTGGTTTTTCCCTCCCCTGCCGGCACCACATTTACCCAGCCATACGCGCACGAACTTTCGCGTGAATCGCACATTATTTTCGGATGCGGCCGGTACGAGGGCATCGACCAGCGCGTATTCGAATACGCCGCATCCCGCGCCCGCGTCCAGCTCGTTTCGCTCGGCGATTACGTCCTAAACGGCGGTGAAGTCGCCGTCATGGCGATGATCGAAGCCTTCGGGCGACTCATCCCGGGGGTCGTCGGCAACCCTGAATCACTCGTCGAGGAATCGCACGAACAGGGACTGCTCGAGTACCCGAGCTACACGAAGCCTGCCGTTTGGCGCGATCGTGAAGTGCCAAGCATCTTGCTCAGCGGTCACCACGCCAACATTGCTGCGTGGCGACACGAGCAGCAGGTCGAGCGCACCCAGCGAGTGCGCCCCGACCTCTACGCAGCATGGGCGAACGAGCAGTAGCAACCGCATCCGTTCGTAGTCACCGAACACAATCTGCCAAGCGTGCCAAGGCACCACAACCTGCCACCGTGCAGCGCGGCAAGCCAGATAACAACGGGGCCGCGACTCACTGAGCCGGGCCCCGTTTCGGGTTGCGCCTACTTGCGCAGGAACTTCTGCAGCTTCTCGAGCTCTTCGGCCGATGGTGCACCGTCGCCACCGCCACCGAAGGCACCGAGACCGCCGGTTCCGGCACCGAATGCGCCGCCGCCAAAGGCTGCGCCACCTCGCGCCGCCTGCTGCTGTGGCTGGGCCTGGTCGAGACGCTTCGCGGGGTTACCCGAGAACTTCTTGCCCTTCTTCTTGCCGGCAGCCTTCTTCGCGGCACCGCGTCCGCGACCTGGGCCGGCTAGACCGCCCATGCCCGGCATACCGGGCATACCCGGGTTTTCACCGCGGGCAGCCGAGCGCATCATCTTCGCCATCATTTCGAAACGCTTGACGAGGTCGTTCACGTCGCGTACTTCGGTACCCGAACCGCGAGCAATACGTGAACGACGCGAACCGTTCAGAATCTTCGGGTTGTTGCGCTCTTGCGGCGTCATCGACTGAATGATCGCTTCGATGCGGATAAGCGCCGAGTCGTCAAAGTTGTCGATCTCGCTCTTGAGTTCCTTCGGCACGTTCGGCAACAGGCTGAGCATCTTCTTGAAGTTGCCTGCCTTGCGGATCTGCTGCATCTGCTTGAGGAAGTCTTCAAGCGTGTACTCGTTACGAGCCAGTTTCTCGGCCGACTTGCGCGCTTCTTCTTCGTCAAAGGCACGCTGGGCTTCTTCGATGAGCGACAGGACGTCACCCATGTTCAGGATGCGGCCTGCCATACGGTCTGGGTGGAACGGTTCGAAGTCTTCGAGTCGCTCACCAACCGACGCAAACATGATCGGGCGCTCGGTGGTCTGCGCCACCGAAAGGGCGGCACCACCGCGAGCGTCACCGTCGAGCTTGGTCAGTACGACACCGGTGAAGTCGACACCCTCTTGGAAGGCGCGCGCGGTCGCAACCGCATCCTGACCGATCATTGCGTCGATAACGAAGAGCACTTCATCCGGGTTCGTCGCCTCTTTAATGCGACGGGCCTGACCCATGAGTTCTTCGTCAACACCGAGTCGACCAGCCGTGTCAATAATGACAACGTCGTGGTGCTTGGCTTCGGCGATGCGCATCGATTCGCGGGCGACGCGAACCGGGTCGCCGACACCGTTTCCGGGCTCGGGCGCAAATACCGGCACGCCTGCCTGGTCACCAACAATCTGCAGCTGGGTTACCGCGTTCGGGCGCTGCAAGTCGGCAGCCACAAGCATCGGCGTGTGTTGCTCGTTCGCCAGCCACTTTGCGAGCTTTCCAGCGAGCGTGGTCTTACCGGCACCCTGCAAACCAACGAGCATGATGACCGTCGGCGGACGCTTGGCAAACTGCAGCTTGCGGTCCTGGTCACCACCGAGGATGCGGATGAGCTCGTCGTTCACGATCTGAACGACCTGCTGCGCCGGGTTGAGGGCGCGATTGACTTCGTCACCGAGTGCGCGTTCGCGCACGTGCGCAACGAATGCCTTTACGACGGGCAGCGCAACGTCGGCTTCGAGGAGCGCGCGACGGATCTCGCGGACAGTGCTGTCAATGTCTGCCGCAGTGAGCTTTCCCTTGGAACGAAGGTTGCCGAGGGCGTCGACGAGGCGATCTGAGAGGTTACCGAACAAGGCCATAGTCCGGCCATTCTACCGGGCATTACGCGTACGCGCAGGCGCGAGCGAAATGCATCCGGCTTCAAGCCGCCGTGCGCGACGCGCGCTGCGGTGTTAGGCCTTGGCGCCAGCCTCTGCCGCGAACGCCACGAGTGCGGCCGCGCCTGCTGGCAGCGGCTGATCTTCGCGCCAGATCGCCGTAAACGGACGACGGAACTGCATCCCGGCCACCGGCACCTGCCGCAACCGGCCCGCCGCCAAGTCGTCACCAACTGTGACCAGGCTCATCACCGACGGCCCCATCCCTGCCGCTACCGCGTTACGAACCGACATGACTGCCGAGAACTCGGCTGCGGGTGGGGCAAGTTCGAGTTCAGGATGCGTCTGGGCAAGCAGCGATTCCAGTACCTGTCGGGTGCCGGATCCTTCTTCGCGCACCACGAGCGGGGTGGCTGCAAGCTCGGCGATGTCGATGTGCTCGCGCTTGGCCCAAGGGTGGTCGGGTGACACGACGACAACGAGTTCGTCATGTCCGATGACTTGGTGCCCGAGCCCGGCGGTGGTGTCGAACGACTCAATGAATCCGAGCGCGACCTCGCCCTGCCGAACTTCCTCGATCACGTCGTGTGAGTTCACCGCGTGCACAAACGGATGCGTTTGGGCACCTCGGGTGCGCCGCAACTCCCCCAGCCAGGCCGGCAGCAGATATCCGGCGATCGTCTGCGAGGCGGCAACGCGCAGGTCGTGCTCTCGCTCCGAGCGAAGCGTGGCGAGCCGGTCGGCAAATAGCTCCTGCGACTGCAACAGTTCTGCGGCCCATTCGGCCACGAGCAGCCCGGCTTCGGTCGGCTGCGAACCGCGCGAACCGCGCGAGAGCAAGCCGACGCCGAGATCATCCTCGAGTTTCCGCATCCGCACCGATACGGACTGCTGCGAACGCTCGACCGCGGCCGCAGCGGCATTGATGCTGCCCGAGTCGACTACCTGCACGAATAGCGCGAGCGATTCCAGGTCGAATTTTGGCATGCATCCGAACATAGCGGGCGTGCGTTACGCAACGCCTCGCGCCGTGTCGATGCGGCCGACGCGACCCGTCGAGCCCGCAGCTGCTAGGCGTCGGCGAGCAACTGCTCGGCAAACACGTGCGGCGTGAAACCGGTGAGGTCATTGATGCCCTCCCCAGTACCGATGAGCTTGATCGGCAAGCCCGTGCGCTCCTGCACCGCGAGCACAAATCCGCCCTTAGCCGAGCCGTCGAGCTTGGTAATAACCAGTCCAGTAACGCCGGCGTGTTCGATGAACGCTTCAGCCTGCATCACACCGTTCTGGCCGGTGGTGGCGTCGAGCACGAGCAGTACCTCAGCAACCGGCGTGAGCTTTTCGATAACGCGGTGAATCTTCGTGAGCTCATCCATGAGCCCGGCCTTGGTCTGCAAGCGGCCAGCGGTGTCGATCACGACCATCTCGATGCCGTCGCGCATCGCGGTTTCTACCGTTTGGTACGCAACGGATGCGGGATCTTGCCCGAAGTGCTGCGGGCGCACGATCCGTACGTCGGCGCGCATCGCCCAAGTATCGAGCTGTTCGACCGCGGCGGCGCGGAAGGTGTCGGCCGCGCCAACGACGACGGTGCGATTGAAGTTGCGCAGGAATCGCGCGAACTTGCCGATCGTGGTGGTTTTACCAACACCGTTAACGCCCACGACGAGCGTGACGGCAGGACGCGCCGAGAGCTTCAGCGTGGGGTCGAACTTCGCGAGGCGATCTTCGATCGTTTCACGCAGCATGCGCTTGAGGTCGCGCGGGTCGTCGGTACCCAGGCGTGCGACTTCCGAGCGCAGGTGGTCGAGGATCTCATCGGTGATGTCGGGACCAAAGTCGGCCGTAATCAGCGCGTCCTCGAGGTCTTCCCAGGTCTGCTCGTCAATGCGTTCCCGAGTGAACATGCCACGGAGGGCGCTACCGAGTGACCAAGAGCGTCGTTCTGCCATGCCTCCAGGGTAAGCGATACCGCCGCGGTGAAGGCTGGCCGCAGGACGGGCATCGGGCCCGCCGAGGCGGTCAACCGTTGCGCATATGGTGGAATCTATGCGAATTGGTCTGATCCGTCATGACGAAACCGACTGGAACGCCGCAGGACGTCTGCAGGGAACCACCGATATTCCGCTCAACGCCCGGGGCGTAAGCCAGGCTCAAGATGCCGCGTCGTTTGTGCGCGCCGATGAGTGGGCTGCCGTGTACTGCTCGCCGCTGCAGCGCACCCGTGACACGGCGGCGTTCTTTGCCAAGGCAATCGGTGCGGATGCACCGCGGATCCTTCCCGAGGTCATCGAGCGCAGCTTCGGCGAGCTCGAGGGCGAGCCGGTCTACCGCGACGACGGAACCCGGACCGATCTGGATCATCCGACGGTCGAGCCAGAAAGCGCGGTCGTGGATCGTGTGCTCGCGGCGCTTCGCGAACTTGCCCGCGTGCATCCCGACGAACATGTGCTGGTGATTACGCACGGCAGCGTCGTGCGATTGGTGTTGCAACACATTCTCGGCCGAAAGGCGCCTCGCATTAGCAATCTTGGGTATTCCGAGCTTGAGACGGCGGATGCACCGAGCGGCTTTGTCGTGCGCGTCGCGAACGGCTACCCACTTTCGCGCTAACTCCCGACACGCATGGACAACCAGCGTGTACTCTTGGAACTTCAGTGAAGGGGAGTATTCCTCACGCGGTGTTTTCGTCATCACGGATTAGCGCTCGCTATCCCGGGGACATCGGCTGCAACTCGCAGTGGAAGAGACCTTCAGTGCCGTTCAAGCGAACCATCTGGAGGAACCTGTATGGGTCATGTTGACCTGTGGATTTGGGGCATCAGCGTCGCGGTTGTCGTTGGCTTCTTTTTCTTTGATTTCTACTCACACGTCAAGCACGCGCATGTGCCGTCGATGAAGGAAGCCAGCTTCTGGTCACTCTTCTACATCGTCATGGCCTTCGCCTTTATGGGCCTTGTCGCCTGGCAATGGGACTGGGGCCATGCCGGTGACTTCATCACCGGTTATGCCACCGAGAAAGCCCTGTCGGTCGACAACCTATTCGTCTTCCTGCTCATCATGACGAGCTTCAAGGTGCCGAAGATCGCGCAGCAAAAGGTACTGCTGCTCGGCATCGCGATCGCGCTCATCATGCGCACGATCTTCATCATCGCGGGCGTGTGGGTGCTCGAACAGCTCTCGTGGGTGTTCTACATCTTCGGGGCGTGGCTGCTGCTCATGGCAATCCGCCAGTTCGTTGATTCGTTCAAGGACGAGGACCCCGAGATGCCCGGCTGGGTGTCGCACATCAAGAAGTTCATTCCGTCGTCCGAAAACTACAACGACGACAAGTGGACCATCGTTGAGAACGGCCAGAAGATGTTCACGCCGCTCGTGCTCGTGACCGTCGCGCTCGGGTTTACCGATCTGCTCTTCGCACTCGACTCCATCCCCGCCATCTTCGGTGTCACGCAGGAGCCGTACCTGATGTTCATGGCCAACGCGCTCGCACTGCTGGGCCTGCGCCAGCTGTACTTCCTGCTCGACGGCCTGCTCTCGCGCCTGGTGTTCCTCGACCTCGGACTCGCATTCGTGCTCGGGTTCATCGGCGTCAAGCTCGTCTTCCACGCCCTACACGTCAACGAGCTGCCGTTTATCAACGGCGGTGAGCCGGTGATGTGGGTTCCCGAGATCCCAACCTGGTTCTCATTGCTGTTCATCTTCGGCGTGCTCACGATCGCGGCCGTCGCCTCGATCGTGTACTCATCCGGAAACAGCGACGACGCAGCCGTCGAAAACGGCGAGTCGGACTCGACCGACGCCGAGGTTACGGCCTAACAACCGGCGTATTGGCAAAGTGGTGCAGTAGCACGGGGCTCGAGGTGGCACACACCTCTAGCTGCCGAAATCTGCACCACTTTGGCGTTTCCGTTGCCGACGGGGTGAAATCGAAACCGAAGCTAGAGCTGCACGACTTCGGTCACGTCCACCACGGCTTCGCCAGCTTCGGCGGATGCGGCAAGGTCGACGGTCGCGCGGATGCGCCAATCATGTACGCCCTCGGGGTCAACAATCGTCTGCTCAACATCCCAGTACCCGCTCGCGGCGCGCGCCTGATCAATCGCGCAGTACTTGGGTGCACGAGCCGCACCATCGATGCCGATGTCGTCGTACTCCTCGTAGTAGCGGTCGAGCACGTCGGGCCAGTCGATTTTCGGGTCGAGCGCGAGCAAGTCATCGTCGCGCTCGAGCGCCGCGAGATACACACGGCGCCAGAGCTCGTTGCGCACGAGTACGCGGAAGGCACGCTCGTTGGTGACGACACTGCTCGGTGCCGGCGGCACGACTTCGGCTTCGGCATCGGCCGGCGGGGCCACCAGGGATTCCCACTCGTCCACCAGGCTCGAGTCGACCTGCCGCAGCAGCTCGCCGAGCCAGGCGATGAGGTCATCGAGTTCTTCGCCACGCTGCCCATCGGGAACGGTGTGCGAAAGTGCCCGATACGCATCCGAAAGATACCGCAGCACCACGCCTTCGGAGCGGGCAAGGTCGTAGAACGCAACGTATTCGCTAAAGCTCAGCCCGCGTTCGTACATGTCGCGCACGACAGCTTTAGGGGCGAGCTCGAAGTCTCGCACCCACGGGCTCGACTGGGCGTAATCCTCGAAGCACTGTTCGAGCAGCTCGGCAAGCGGCTTTGGATAAGTGATGGTTTCGAGCCGTTCCATCCGGTCTTCGTAGTCAACCCCATCGAGCTTCATCGCGTTTGCGGCTTCGCCCTTGGCCTTGAATTCTTGACCGCGTAGCACCGGACGCGGGTCATCCAGCGTCGCTTCAATTGCGCTCACCACATCAAGCGCGTTTTCGCGGTCGATCACGTCAAGCATTGCCACCGCAAACGGTGACAGCGGCTGGTTGAGCGCAAAATTCGGTTGCAAGTCAACGGTAAGTCGCAGCGTCGGTCGTCCCGGCAACGCGGGGTTAGTCGGGTGCGGATGCGTGTGCTCGCGGTCAACTTCGACGATACCGGCTTCGATCAGCGTGCGCCCGATCTCGAGTGCGCGCAGGGCGAGTGCTCGCTGCGTCGAACGCGATTCGTGGTTGTCGAAGCACAGCTGACGGACGTTTTCGAACACGTCTCCCCCGCGCGCGACCACGTTCAGCAGCATCGCCGAGGTGATTTGCATGTGACTCGTAAGCGTTTCGGGTTCGGCCGAGTTCAGCCGCTCAAAGGTTTGCTCGGTCCAGTTCACGAAGCCCTTCGGTGGCTGCTTTCGCGTCACTTTGCGCTGCTTCTTCGGATCACCGGCAGCCTTGTTCATCGCATGCTCGTATTCGATCACGTGCTCGGGTGCTTCGACGACAACCGTGCCGTGCACGTCGTACCCGGCACGACCTGCACGCCCCGCGATCTGGTGGTACTCACGCGCCGTAAGGTGCCGCATCCGCTGCCCATCAAACTTCGACAGTGCGGTGATGAGCACGCTGCGAATCGGCACGTTGATACCCACGCCAAGAGTGTCGGTACCGCAGATGACGCGCAGCAGACCGCGCTGCGCCAGCACCTCGACGAGGCGTCGGTAGCGCGGCAGCATACCGGCGTGGTGCACGCCGATCCCTTGGCGCAGCAAGCGCGAAAGTGACTTACCGAAGGTCGTAGTGAATCGGAACTCACCGATCGTGCGGGCGATCTCGTCGCGCTGTTCGCGCGTAGCCACTTTGATGCTCGAGAGCGCCTGGGCGCGCTCGACCGCGGCAGCCTGCGAAAAGTGCACGATGTAGATCGGCGCTTCGCCCTCATCCAGCAGCGTCTCAACCGTTTCATGAACGGGAGTCAGCACATAGCGGAAGCTCAACGGCACCGGACGTTCGGCACCGGCGACGAGTTCGGTGGCACGGCCCGTGCGACGCGTGAGATCTTCTTGCAGCTTGGTGGTGTCGCCGAGCGTCGCGCTCATCAGCAAGAACTGCGCGCGCGGTAGGAGCAGCAGCGGCACCTGCCAAGCCCAGCCGCGCTGCGGGTCACCGTAGTAGTGGAACTCGTCCATGACAACCTGATCGACCGCCGCATCCGGCCCCTCACGCAGCGCGAGATTCGCCAGGATTTCGGCGGTGCAGCACACGATCGGCGCATCGGGATTGACCGAGCTATCGCCGGTGACCATGCCCACGCGTTCGGCACCAAACACCTCGACTAGCGCGAAGAACTTCTCACTCACCAACGCCTTGATCGGCGCCGTGTAGTACGTGCGCTTGCCAGCGGCCACCGCGAGCGCGTGCGCAGCAATCGCCACCAGCGATTTACCGCTACCGGTCGGGGTCGCCAAAATGACATTGGCCCCGTCGACCAGGTGCATCACGGCTTCTTCTTGCGCCGGGTACAGCTCGATTCCCCGCCCCATCGTCCATTCGAGAAACGCTTCGAAGACTTGATTTTCGTCGTACGGCGCGTCGGGGTCGGCGAGGGTCGGGATGCAGTCAGGCAGGAACGCAGTCATCGTGCCTATCCTCCCATGCGCACGCTTGATACCCCGGGGTCGCGAGGCACCGCACCGATGTGGCTGCGGCTCCGTGGATGACTACTCCCCCTGCGGCTGCAGCAGGATGACGAGCTGCGTTTGCATGGTGTCGGGATCGATACCGGGCATGGGCTTGGTCTGGTAGATCTCCCAGAACGGCATCGCCGGGGTGCGGCCGGCTTCATTCACGCCGGCCATGAGCTGTTCCCAAGCGGGTGCCAATTGGTCGTAGCCACCGGTGAGCGTTGTGGTTGCGGTTTCGCCCGCGGGCAGCGCTGAGGGCACGATCTCGATGTCGTTGATGACGACCGACTCAGTGAGGGGCTCGGCGATCGGGAACCCCGCTTCGAGGTCAACGGTCGCCCCGAACTCGCTGTCGTAGCGCGATACGGCGGCACCGATTGGGTGGATGCGACCACTCGCGATGGCTTCGCCGAGCGCCCGGTAAGCGGCGTCCATGAACGGACCAAGTTCGCTTACCGGTAGCTGCGTGGCGCGCACTACGGCGGTATGCGTCGCTGGCGCGTGGTCGATCAGGATTGGGGTGCATTGGGGCATGACTGCCACCTTTCTGGCGTAAGCGGTGTCGCAAACGCTAACAGCCAGAACTCCGCCCTAGCCGAGTTCCCCACCCAAAATTTCCTGAGCCAAATTTCCTGGGCCGAATCACCTGCGCGGACAGAACTACTGCCGCATCCTGACGGAAACGACTGCTGGCGCGCATCCGGTCGCCAATACGAAACCGGATGCACGCCGGCATTAACTCAGGTGGCTACTCGCCCTTGAAGATGATGCGGTGCCAGTGCTTGCGGGCGTTGCCAGTGATGTCCACCGACACGTGCTTGATGTTGGTGTACTCCTCAAGCGAGTAGGTCGACATGTCGTTGCCGTGGCCCGATGCCTTGTAGCCGCCGTGTGGCATCTCAGAGATGATCGGGATGTGGTCGTTGATCCAGACGCATCCGGCAGCAATTTCGCGGGATGCGCGCCCGGCACGGTAGACGTCGCGGGTCCAGGCGGATGCGGCCAGACCGTAGGG
Organism: [Zimmermannella] bifida NBRC 103089; assembly: GCF_001570925.1. Lineage (GTDB taxonomy): Bacteria > Actinomycetota > Actinomycetes > Actinomycetales > Microbacteriaceae > Gulosibacter > Gulosibacter bifidus. The sequence continues at coordinate 98,193 of NZ_BCSP01000002.1, read as the reverse complement.
CGTATCGTTGGCGAGTTCGATGGCTTCGTCGTCGGTCTCGAACGGCAGTACGACGAGCACCGGACCGAAGACCTCGTCCTGCACGATTTCGGAATCCTGCGCTGCGCCGGTGATCAGCGTTGGCGCGTAGAAGTACCCGTCGCGGTCAGGGCGGCTGCCACCACGCACGATGGTGGCGCCGGCCTCGCGGGCGCGGTCAACCATTTCGCCAACCTTTTCTTGGTGTCGCTGCGACGAAAGCGGTCCGAGGTCGGTGGCCGGGTCTTCTGGGTCGCCGAGCACGACGGTGTCGAGCAGTTCGGCTGTGCGGTTGACGAACTCGTCGAACTTGCTGGCGTGCACATAGGCACGCGTCGCTGCGGTGCAGTCCTGACCGGTATTGATGCAGGATGCGGCTACCGCGCCCTGTGCGGCGGCTTCGATGTCGGCATCGTCGAATACGACGAACGGTGCCTTGCCGCCGAGTTCGAGGTGGGTGCGCTTGCCGGGAACGCTCGCGGCAATGGATTCGCCAACGGCGGTGGAGCCGGTGAACGAGACCATGTCGACTTCGTCGTGGCCGGTCAGTGCGGTTCCGACGCTGCGGCCGCCACCGGTGACGATGTTGATGACACCGGCCGGAATCCCCGCGCGGTGCGCGGATTCGGCGAAGAGCAGCGAGGTGATCGGGGTGATTTCGGCAGGCTTGAGCACGATGGTGTTCCCCGCAGCGATGGCAGGCAGGATCTTCCAGGCCGCCATTTGCAGCGGATAGTTCCACGGTGCGATAGAGCCGACGACGCCAATCGGTTCGCGGCGAATCGACGACGTGTGGTCGGGCGAGTATTCACCCTGCGACTTGCCCTCGAAGTTGCGGGCGGCGCCAGCGTAGAAGACGACGTTGTCGATCGAACCGGCCACGTCGAACTGGGTGGTGAGCTTGAGCGGCTTACCGCACTGGCGGGATTCCCAGCGGGCGAGTTCGTCGGCGTGCTCGGTGAGGTCACGGGCCCAAGCGTGCATGAGGTCGCTGCGTTCGCCGGGAGTCATGCGCGACCAGGTCGCATAGGCGCGACGGGCGGCACGAACCGCGGCGTCGACCTGTTCGGCCGATGCCTCCGGCTGGTCGACCACCACCGTGTCCTGTGCCGGGTCGCGTACTTCAACGCGACGGGTGCCTTCACCAGCAACGAACTCGCCGTCAATGAAGTTGAGCGGGCGGTTCCATGCCAAATCGGCGACAGGTGTTGGTGATGATGTCATTTGCGATGCTCCTTCGATATGCCCTTTGAGCGTAGCGCCCGGGCACACGTGCGCGTCTTGTCAGTAATTGTCAGTGTTCACCAGCCTGACGGGGCACCCGCGCGAGCGCGAATGCCGTTCTGTCGACCGCATCCGCCGCAACTCGACATTCTGCCGATCGTTGACCCGGCGATTCGGTTCGTAGGGTGATCGTCATCCGGCATGTTTACCAATGTGCCCGCCCGCACGAAAGGACCGCTCGATGACGAACGATCAGATGCCCGCCGCAGTCATTCCCCACTGGATTTCGGGACAGGCAGATCTGCCCGCGGACACCCGCACCGGGCCCGTATTTGACCCGGCCCTCGGCCGCGAGATCCGCCGCGTGGCGCTGGCAAGCCGCGAAGATGCCGACCGTGCGATCGAGTCGGCACATGCCGCGCACCTGGCCTGGCGCGACATGTCGCTCGCAAAACGCACCGCGATCCTGTTCAAATTCCGCGAACTGCTGAACGCGCGCAAGGGCGAGCTTGCGGCCATCATCACCGAAGAGCAGGGCAAGGTGCTCGACGACGCGCTCGGTGAGATTGCCCGCGGTCAGGAAGTCGTCGAATACGCGTGCGGCATCACCTCGCACCTGCGCGGCCACTTCTCCGAGCAGGTCTCGACCGGATTCGACATCCACTCGGTGCGCCAGCCAATCGGTGTTGCGGCGATCATCTCGCCGTTCAACTTCCCGGCCATGGTCCCCATGTGGTTCTTCCCAATCGCGATTGCGGCCGGCAATGCAGTGGTCGTCAAGCCGAGCGAGAAGAACCCCTCCGCGCAGCTGTGGATGGCCGAGCTCTGGCGCGAAGCGGGCCTGCCCGATGGCGTGTTCACGGTGCTGAATGGTGACAAGACGGCAGTGGATGCGCTGCTCGAGCACCCGAAGGTCGCTTCGGTTTCGTTCGTGGGCTCGACCCCGATCGCCCAGTACGTCTACGAAACCGGTACCCGCAACGGTAAGCGCGTACAGGCGCTCGGTGGCGCAAAGAACCACATGCTCGTGCTCCCCGACGCCGATATCGACCTGGTTGCTGACTCGGCAATCAACGCTGGGTTCGGTGCCGCAGGTGAGCGTTGCATGGCGATTTCGGTGGTCGTTGCCGTAGGTGATGTTGCCGACCGGCTGGTGCCAAAGCTCACCGAACGCATGGCGAACCTCCGCGTGGGTGATGGCCGCCGCGCCTGCGACATGGGTCCGCTGGTGACCGAAGCACACCGCGACAAGGTCGCTTCGTACATCGACATTGCCCGCGAAGACGGTGCCGACGTTGTGGTGGATGGCCGTGGTATCGACGTCGATGGCGAACCCGACGGCTTCTGGCTCGGCCCGACGCTGCTCGACCGGGTACCGACCTCGTCGCGCGTCTACACCGACGAAATCTTCGGACCGGTGCTCTCGATCGTGCGCGTTGACTCGTTCGACGAAGGCATCGACCTGATTAACAACGGTGCCTTCGGTAACGGCACCGCCGTGTTCACCAATGACGGTGGCGCCGCTCGCCGCTTCGCCCGGGAGATTGAGGTCGGTATGGTCGGCGTCAACGTGCCGATTCCGGTACCGATCGCGGCCTATTCATTCGGCGGCTGGAAGGCCTCGATCTTTGGCGACACGAAGGCACACGGCGCCGAGGGCGTGAAGTTCTTCACTGCCGAAAAGGCGGTGACCACCCGCTGGCTCGACCCGTCGCACGGCGGCATCAACCTCGGTTTCCCGCAGAACGACTAGCCCACCCTGCAAATCTCCAAGTTGGTGCAAATATTCGGCGTCGGAGGTGCTCAGCACCTCCGACCCGCCTGTCGAGCACCATATTGGAGATTGCCCCACCGGCCGGGTGGTTAGTTCTGCCTTGGCCGTACCTCAAGCAACTGCAGCGCCGCCCACAATTGCGCTCGGTCGCTGAACTGCTCGAGGTTGAGCTCCACGACCTCTGCCACCGTGTCGATGCGGGCCCGCAATGTGTGCCGGTGAATATCAAGGTCGCGTGCGGCCGGATCCCAAGCGCAATTGTGCGTAAACCAGGCACGCGCCGCGGCCAAGAGCGTGTCCGCATCCTCGCGAGCGCGCAGGGGCGCGAGCAGATGCGCTGCCTGTGACTGCGCATCCGATTCAGCGAGCCATCCCACCAATCCACTGCTGCAAAGGCTCGCGAAGTCGACGCGCTCCCCCGCCAGATTCGCACGTTGCAGTGCCCGGCGAGCTTCATCCAGTGCCGTGCGCAACCGGCCAACCGCAACCGGTTCCGAAACACCGATACGGCAACCAAGGTGTTGTAAGTATTCGAGCGTCGCTGTGGGTTCTTCGTCGCCCCACACCAGCAGTACTTCGTCGTCGAGCGGCGCGAAGGTGAACGGTTCGCCTTCGGCCCGTAGTTCGAGTTCGCTGAGCATCGTTGAACGCACCGACTGCCCGCCGCCATCCGTGACGATGGCGGCGCACACATCACCATCGGGCAGCCACGAACCGAGCGACTTCATGGCTTCGAGCGCGGGCTTGGTGGCACCGGCGAGTACGAGTTCGAGCACGCCGCGGCGCAGCATCGAGCGCGATTGGTCGAGCGCACGTTCCTGTTCCACGGCGATGGATGCGATACCAATGACGCTCGCCAGCAGATCGTTTCCGGCATGGTCCAGCGGTGCGGATGTTCCCACTGCGAGCACCCCACGCAGATTGCCTCGCTGCCCGATCGTTTGCAACGTCACCTCGTGGGTACCGGCAACAAACCGGGTTGCGGCCGGTCGTCCACGCGAAATCGGGTCTTGCACCGCCGCATCCAACTCGGCCACGATGTCATCGGGCACCGAGAACCGCGTGCGCACGCGAATGCGACGGCCCAGGCGATCGTAGAGCGCCACCCAGCAACCGAGCTGCACCTCGAGTTCGCGCAGCGTCGCCCCCAGGCCGTCGGGTTTGAGCGTGGCATTCGCAATGGCCCGATGCGCATCGATCAGCCAGGTGAGCCGCGCCGTGCGGTCGGCATTGGCGACGTCGGCAACGTGCCGCGAAATACGCAGGAATGGCATCGCGGTCGGCACGATAAATATCGGCAGCTCGGCCTCGACACAGGCGGCCACGAGCGCTTCCGGAATGCGATCAAGCACGACACCGACTGCGAATCCCAACCCCACCACGCCGGTGTTCGCGAGCCGGTCCACATACGCACGCGCGAAATCCACATCGCGCGAGGTTTCCGCATCCGCGAATTGTGAGCCATCGGTCAACAGCACCTGCCCCGCGCGCAGCCACGGCGTCGGGTCGACAAGGTCAGATGAATGCACCCAGGTCAGCTCGCTATCAAGCGCCTGCGCGATGCCGCCCGCGCGCGAGGCAAGTTCAACCAGTGAAGGGTGCAGGCGCAGGCCAAGTTCAGCGTGATCAAGAAGCGTTCGCAGCGTGACGGGCATGCCGGTGAGCCTACCTGCCGCATCGTCGAGCAAGTTGGGGATTCTTCGCCAGATTGGCACTCGTGTCGGGATGACACCTGCGACACGATCAATGGAGTCGATGCACGGATGCAGCCGCACCAACACGCATCAGGCCCAGCCACGAAACTACAAGCAAAGGAGCTTGCCCATGTCGGCGCTGTCAAACGCACAGGTCGTGCACGACGACACTGCAACCGTTTTCCATTCTTGGTCGGCACAGGGCAAGCTCAATCCCCTGGCGTTGCAGACCGGCCACGGTGCCACCGTCGTCGACTACGACGGTAAGGAATACCTCGACCTCACGAGCCAGCTCGTGTACGCCAACATCGGCTACCAGCACCCGCGCGTGCTCGCCGCCATCGAGCAGCAGCTTGCGCAGCTGCCGACCGTCGCCCCCGCGGTCTCGAACGACATGCGCGCCCGCGCGGCCCAGTGCATCCTCGATGTTGCGCCCGACGGGTACGAAAAGGTGTTCTTTACCAATGGCGGTGCGGATGCGAACGAAAACGCGATTCGCATGGCTCGGTTGCACACCGGTCGCGACAAGGTGATCTCGCGCTACCGCTCGTATCACGGCAACACGGGTGCCGCGATTGTCGCGACGGGCGATTGGCGACGGATGCCGAATGAATACGCCCGCGGGCACGTGCACGTCTTCGGACCTTACCTGTACCGCAGCGAGTTCTGGGCCGAAACCGAGGCCGAAGAATGTGCACGCGCACTCCACCACCTGCGCCGCATCATCGAGGCCGAGGGCGCCGATACGATCGCGGCAATCCTTCTCGAGGCGATCCCCGGCACTGCCGGCATCATGGTGCCGCCGCCGGGATACCTGCGCGGCGTTCGTGAGCTATGTGACGAGTTCGGCATCGTGCTCATCATCGATGAGGTCATGAGTGGTTTTGGCCGTGCCGGCGAATGGTTCGCGCACACGGCCCACAGTGTTCGCGCCGACCTCATCACCTTCGCGAAGGGCGTCAATAGCGGTTACGTACCGCTGGGTGGCGTGATCATCTCGCCCGAAATTGCGGCGAGCTTCGAGGACCGCGTATTCCCGGGTGGACTCACCTATTCGGGCCACCCGCTCGCCTGTGCGGCAGCCGTCGGCGCTATTGAAGCCATGCGCAACGAAGGGGTGATTGATCACGCCCGTGCACTTGGCTGCGAGGTCATTGGCCCAGCATTGGCCGAACTCGAAGCCGAACTCGACGTCGTCGGCGAAACCCGCGGCGTGGGCGTCTTCTGGGCGATCGAGCTGGTCTCCGATGCCACCGCGCGTACGCCGGTGTCGGACGCCTACATGAATTCGGTCAAGACTGCCCTGCTCGAACGCGGCGTTGTGCCGTTCATTGCCAACAACCGACTTCACCTCGTACCCCCGTGCGTGATCACCGCCGACGAAATGCGGCGCGCGCTGGATGCGGTAGCTGAGGTGCTCCGGACGGTTCCGGTTTCGTAGGCCTCCACCTCGAAGACCGCGAACCCACGGCCGCGGACGGATTGCGCACAGACATACTGGGGTCTGTCTGTCGCACGCCGTTCGCGGCCGTCTTCTTCAAACGACGCTGTCTTACTGCTTCCGCCCGCGGGCTAACGGTAGCGGCGCCCGCCCGGCGCCCAATTCCGCGGGGCCAACTCGCCGCCGTACAGCGGCATCGAAATCGGTGCATCCGCATCCTGAAATTGTTGCCACGGCACCACGCTGCCGCAGGTACCGTGCTGCCGCACCTGGGCCACGCGATCGAGATCGAGTTCAGCGACCAGGATGCATTCGCTCGCGTTGGTCGATTCGGCGAGCACTTCGCCTTCTGGCCCCACGATGAGGCTCTTGCCCCCGCCGAGTGGGCCTGCGACATTGACGCTGCACGTGAAGTTTTGGTTCACGATCGAGTTTGCTCGTGCCAGGATCACCTCTTGATCGCGATCGGGCGTGGTGGTTTTCACGACATTGCAGACGACCTCGGCGCCGAGCCAGGCGAGGTGGCGGGTGACTTCGGGCCACCAGGCGTCGTAGCAGATCGACATGCCGAGCACGGGGGTGCTGCCTGGCGCTGCGTTTGCTGGGTCGTCGGTCATGGTGCAGACTGCGAAGGCATCGCCGGGCGCATACGGTTCGGTCGGTCGCCACGGGAATACTTTTCGGTACCGGCAGCGCTCACGCCCCTGCGGGTCGATCACCACTTGGGTATTGAACACCTCACCGTCGGTGCCGCGTTCCACGATTGAGCCGGGTACGCACCAAACACCGTGCTGACGCACGATCGGGCCCACCGCATCCACGAATTCGTCGATAGTGACCGCGCCCGCACGCAGGCGCGCGTTCTGACGCTGTAGGTCGGAATCGTCGGCGCCAAAGCAGTGCAGTTCGGGGAAGATCACCAGGTCGGGCCGATGTTCGGCCACAATGCGCGCCAGCTGCTCGGCGAACGGCGCGATTGCGGCGCCGATCGGGAGCGGTGCGAGCTGCGCGGCGGCAACGCGAAGTGTTCCCTTCGCTGCCGTCGCAGTCGCGGTCATGGACTCAGTCACGGTTTCGTCAGTCATCATCAAACTCCGTTGTTCAACGTGATTCGGTCAGGTCATTGCCGCGCTAGGCGGATGCATCGCCCTCGGTTTCGGAGGCACCGTCGGCGGCACGCTCCTCACGCTTGGTCAGTTCACGCACCCGCTGCCCCACGACCGTCGAGACACCATCGCGGTGCATCGAGACGCCGTAGAGCGCATCCGCAATTTCCATCGTGCGCTTCTGGTGGGTGATCACGATGAGCTGGCTCGAGTCTCGCAGGTTCTCGAACACCTCAAGCAAGCGGCCGAGGTTGGCGTCATCGAGGGCGGCTTCGACCTCGTCCATGATGTAGAACGGGCTCGGTCGGGCCTTGAAGATCGCGACGAGCAGCGCGACGGCGACCAGCGAGCGCTCACCACCAGACAGCAGCGAGAGCTTGTCGATCTTCTTACCTGCGGGTTTCACGGCAACTTCGATGCCAGTCGTGAGCATGTCGTCGGGATTGGTCAACGAGATATCGCCCGATCCGCCCGGGAAAAGCACCGGGAATACTTCGTGGAATGCTTCGCGCGTATCCGCAAACGCCGCCGCAAACACTTCGCGCATACGCGTGTCGATGTCGCTAACGATCTGCATCAGGTCGGCGCGAGTTTGTGTCAGGTCGTCGAGCTGTTCTTGCAGGTACGTGTGGCGCTGTTCAAGCGCGGCGAACTCTTCGAGCGCGAGCGGGTTGATGCGCCCGAGTCGCTGCAGGTCGCGCTCGGCGGTTGCAAGGCGCGTTTCTTGTTCCTTGCGATCGAACACGATTCGCACCGGCCGTTCGCTTGCGTCCGCGGCATCGTCGATGTCGTGCAGATCGGCGGCAGCGCCCTCGGTCTCGGCGCCCTCGGTGTCAACATCGGATGCCGCACCATCTTCGCCCGCGACCGCACCCGCCTGCGGTGGTGCCGCATCCGGCGCGTATTCGGCAAGCAGCACCGCTTCGCTGAGCGATAGTTCGCTGGCCGCACGCTCGAGGATGTTCGAGAGCTGCAGCTTTCGCTCGTAGATCTGCAATTCGAGCTGGTGCACGTCTTCGGTGATCTGCGTCAGTCGCGTGCGCAATTGTTGTTCGTCGCGGCGCAATTCGCCGAGCTGCTGGTCTTGTTCTGAGCGCTCGCGCTGGCGGTCATGCAATTCGGCCTGTGCCAGTTTCAGGCTCGCGTCGATGTGTTCGGCAAGCTGCGGGATGCGCGCCAGCACCGCGCGGGTACGTTCCAGGTCGCGTCGGCGCAATACCGTTTCGCGCGCGGCTTTCTCGGCAGCTTCGCGCTCGGCCTCGCGCTGGGTTTCGAGGTCGCGCACGCGCAATTGCTCGGAACGCAGGCGTTCACGCAGCGTCTCGACCTGCAAGCGTGCCTCGACTTCGGCTTCGCGGGCACGCTCGAGCTCGGCGACAAACGATTCGCGACGCGACGCATCCAGCATCGGGCGCGGCTGCGATTGGTGCACTTCGAGCTCGTGCTTGGCGGCATCGGCGCGGGCTACGGCTTCGTCGACGTTGGCACCGGCCACGCTGTGGGATTTCTCGGCGCGGGCGAGCTCGGCTGTGGCCGATTCGACGTTGGCTTTGGCTCGGTTGAGTTGTTCGCGGCGGCTGGCGAGTTCGGCATCGAACCCGCGCAGTTTCGCGAGCGCCGCATCCGACTGTCCTGTTGCCCGCTGCAATTCGGCGCGACGATCGGCAAGCTGACCGCCAATATCTTCGAGCTGGGTGTCGACGGTTTCCAGCTCGGCAAGTGCCCGTTCGCGTTCGGCGACAAGTTCGATTCGACTCGCGCCGCTTTCGGTATCGTCGCTTCCCGAAACGAGCGTGCCCGCATCCAGCACGTCACCGCGCATCGAAACCAGGCGCGCACCATTCGGGAGCGCCCGCAAAAGCGCCGCGGCACCGGCTGCATCCGGAAGCTCCGGCACCACGACCGTGCGCTGCAAGAGCGCGGTCAGTGCGTCGGCGCCCTGCACGAGGTCGGCAGCAATGCGAGCGTCGGCACCGGCGATCTCGGCGGTCATCGCGGGGTCGGCCGCGGCTTCGACAAATGCTGCCACCAGGTGCAGGCGGCCTGCGGATGCATCACCCGAGATCAATTCCAGCGCCCGCTCGGCCGTTTCGGTCACGATCGCGTCCGCCGTCGCTCCCAACGCCGCGGCGATGGCGCGCTCGTATCCCGGTTCCACTCGGATGACATCGCTGAGGCGGCCACGTACCCCCGCCGGGTTGCTGGCAAGCAGCGCCTGCGCACCGTCGTTCACCTGGGCGGCGAGGGCGAGTGCGCTCGCGCGTGCGTCCAGGGCGTCGCGTTCACGGCGGAGCTCGTGTTCGCGATCGCGCAGCTCATCAACGACCTGCTGCGCCGCCGAAACCGCCTGCTGTGCCTGCTCGTACGCTTCGTCGAGGCCGTGCGAGTCGGCTTCGCCGTCGCTAGCCTGCGATTCGGCTTCGGCGAGTTTTTGCCGCGCGGTTTCGAGTCGATCGTTCGCGGCACGGTGGGCATGCTCACTTCGCAGCACTTCGCCGCGAACCGCAGCCAAGCGGCTCGCCGCAGCATCGGCTTTACCCTGCAGCTCAGTGGTGCGCAGTTCGTGTTGCGAAAGCAGCGCCGATTGCGCGGCGATTTCACGGTCAAGATCATCAAGCGTTGCGCGTGCAGTGACCGTTGCTTGTTTCGCCGCTTCCCACTGCTGTTGGGATGCGTGCGAACGGGTCTCGAGTTCGCGCACCTGCTCGGCGGCGTCGTCAATTGCCTGCGAGCTCACCGATACCGAGAGTGCCGGTTCGGCCAGACGAGCTTCGAGTAGGGATTCGCGCTGGGCGACGAGCATATGGAAGTTCTGGACGCGTTCGCGCACGCTCTCGAGATCAAAGGCGACGCGACGGGCCGCATCCACCGCATCCGACCGCTGCGATTGCTGGATCTGCTGAATTCGCAGCACGGCACGGTCGAGTTTTTCTTTCAGCACCATGCGCTCGGTGCTACGGGCCTGTTCGGTCGAGTTCGCATCGCGAAGTTGCTGCCGCAACCGCTGCACATCGTCCGCCATCAAGCGGGCCTTGGCATCGCGAGCAACCGCGGCGATTTCCTGCGCTCGGCGGGCAACTTCGGCTTGTCGGCCAAGAGGTTTGAGCTGGCGGCGCACTTCGGTGACGAGGTCGCGCAGACGCTGCAGGTTCTGCTCCATGCCCTCGAGTTTTCGCACGGTTTTCTCTTTGCGGCGGCGGTGCTTGAGCACACCGGCAGCTTCTTCGACAAACCCGCGACGTTCTTCGGGCGTCGCGCGCAGCACGGTATCGAGTCGTCCCTGGCCTACGATGACGTGCATTTCGCGCCCGAGGCCCGAGTCGCTGAGCAGTTCTTGCACGTCGAGCAATCGCACGTGTTCGCCGTTGATGGCGTATTCGCTGCCGCCGGTGCGGAACAGCGTGCGCTGAATCGTGACTTCGGAATAGTCGATCGGTAGCGCGCCGTCGCTATTGTCGATCGTCAGCGTGACTTCTGCGCGGCCGAGGGGGCCGCGGGTTGCGGTACCGGCAAAGATGACGTCTTCCATCTTGCCGCCGCGAAGCGATTTCGCGCCCTGCTCGCCCATGACCCAGGCGAGTGCATCCACGACGTTTGATTTGCCCGAACCGTTCGGGCCGACCACACAGGTCACCCCCGGCTCAAACTCAAGGGTGGTCGGTTTTGCGAACGACTTGAAGCCCTTGAGTGTTAGGCGCTTCAAATGCATAGGTCAAGCCTAGTTGTTGCGTTGTTGTTCGCCGGTACGCTTGCGGCGTGGATCATCCGATGAATTTGCCGCTGGTGCTCGCCGTTTGTGTGGGTATGTCACTGTCGGCGGTGGCAGTACTCGCGTCGATGCGTGTCTCCCTTCGATGGGAACCCATCATCGCGATTCTGCGGGCAGGGATGCAGCTGGCGCTATTGGCACTCGTGTTGCAGTTCATCGTCACCGATGTGTTGTGGGTGCTGGCGTTCTTGGTGCTGATGGTTGTCGTGGCTTCAATCACGGCAGCTCGTCGCATTGACCCGCAGGCGCTGCGGCACGATCGGAGCCTGTGGCTGGCGATCCTGTTCTCAATTTCGCTCGGGCTGAGCGCGGCGGTGTTGTGCGCGTTCGCCACTGGCGCGGTGACGTTCGGCACCCAGTATTTGCTGGCGCTCGGCGGCATTGTGACCGGCAACGTGATGTCGATCTGCACGCTGACAGGCAAGCACCTGCGCGAGCAATTGCAGGTGCATCGAGGTGAGGTCGAGGGGTGGTTAGCGCTTGGTGCAACCGCGCCGGTCGCGACGGTTCGCTTTCGCCGCGCGTCGGTGAAACTCGCGTTGATTCCGGGCATGGATTCGGCAAAGACAACCGGCCTGGTGACGCTGCCCGGCGCGTTTGTCGGCGCGGTATTTGCCGGTGCGTCTCCGGTGGATGCGGGCCTGTTTCAGTTGATCGTGTTGGCCGGCTTGCAATTGGGCGGCGCCATCACCGCCACAACGCTGGCCCGCTGTTTGGCGTCGCGCACGTCGTAACGCGCGTTTGCACTAGCCAGTACCGCACCGCACGAATAAGCTAGAACGTATGGATGTTCGGCGCGTCACCCTCGCAGCGGCGATGTCGTTCATTTCGGCATGCTGCCTTGCCGGATGCGTGCTGGCACCGGCAGTGTCCTCGGCGTTTCACCGCGATGGGCCGACCACGACGCCGGAACCTCGAAACTTTACGTCGAAGCCGCAGCCTTCGCGCACGCCGCTTATGCCAGACCAGTCGGTTTCGCCGAGTTCGGTGCCGTCCGAGGACGGCTCGATGCTGCCCGATGATTCGCAGTATGCGAACGGCTCGGGCGGTGCAGATTCAGCGCCCGACGGCGGCGATGCGGATGCGGGTGCTCCGTCAGGTTCCGCGCCAGACTCTGGTAGCGGCTCGGGCGGTAGTGCCGACGGCGTCAAGAAGTCGACACCAAAGCAGCAGCCACCGAACCCGGCACCAGCGCCGGAGCCGTCTGAGGAGGAGTCGCCTTCGCAGCCGATGGACGCACCGACTGACGACATCTCAACGCCTTCAAACGTCAGCCCCGGTGGCTCGGGCGGTTTCGAGTATTGGCCGGAGGACTCCACCGAGTTCGATAACTCCCGGTACTTCGATCCAAGCGCCACCGACTAGCACCGCTGCGGCGACACAGCTCATCAAGTTGCCGCACGCCGAGCGTAGTTTCTCATTCACCTGTTTTGACGGCGAACTTGTTGCACGCACCCCGCTCTGGGGTCATTCGCAGTGCGTGCACATCCGCAAGCATCGAGTTTCGGCTCATGAAATCTCGACGCATCACCGGCGTCCCGCACCGCTTGCGCGGCAGGCTTTCCGACCCAGAGGTGTCGAGATGCACGTGGTGGAGACCCGACAACATGACTCTCTGGCAATCGCCTGCTCCGGCGAACACCGGATTAGCCCGAACCCCTGATCACACGAAGTTCGTGAATGTTGGCCGCACGTGGACAACATGCACCTTTGCCGCAGCTTCGTGCATCGCTGGACGATTCCAACATCAGATCCGTGGCGCCTTCCTCGCAACGCCGCCGCTCGACGATGCGACAGCCCCCTTGATCCCGCGCCATGGTGTAATGGGCATATGGCATCACTCGATCTCCAAATCGGCAACGTGGCCGAGATCATTGCCGCGGTGGCGGCTCTCGCAAGCACGGTCCTCACCATCGTCGCGCTCAAAATCGCACGCGCGGCCAACGACACGGCCGAGTTTGCGGCCGCGCAAGCCGAGAAACGCGAACACTCTCGAGATCGGCGCCATCTAGCGTCAGCACTCCAAGCATGGTGGGTTGCCGCTGATGAGCGATGGGGCGTTTTCGTGTCCAATCGGGGAACGACACCGACGGTGTTCCACCAAGTCGAGGTGTCCGTGAGAGGCAACTCCTACAACACTGAGCCCATCCGGATCGAGTGCCTACCGCCTGGGGACTTCTTTGTGGAGAGCACGACGCCGTGGCCTTTCCCCGTACTCATCGATGACGCCAAGAACTTGAGCCCCATCATGCAGACGAAGAAATATGCGGTCGAGTCGATCCGCTTCACCGATCCACTCGGGGTACGCTGGAGCTGGGATCCCAAGGCCGGGCTGCAGGAGACGTAACCCGCACCAAATCGGAACGACCATGATGAGGTACCCCTCTGTTACCGCAGCCGCTGGCACCACGGGCAGAACGTCGAACTCCGATTCATGAACTGGATGCGCTTCATCTGCGTCCCACACCACTTGCACGGCAGGCCTCACGCCCATGTGCATCCAAATTTTCTGTCGAAGTAGCCCGACTCCACGACGTTGTTGCGCTCACATGGCCGATGCGTGCCGGAATGTGCCGATCTTTGTTCACGAGCTACACAAGCAGCAACATCACGCCGTCGCCCTCACGGCCAGCAACGGGCTCGAATCCGAGAGAGCCGTAGAGCTGCTTGGCGAAATTGTCAGGCTCCACGGACAGGCTGATCCGGCCAAGTCCCCGAGCCTTTGCCTCGGAGACAAGCGCTTGAAGCAGGCGGCGCCCCAGACCTTGGCCTCTGGCATCGCGTGACACCCACAGGCTTGCCTCAGGCGTCTGCTCATCGACGAAGCCGTACCCGGAGTCATCCGCCGGCAGGAACTGGGCCCAGCAGACCCCGATCGGGTTTCCCTCGACCTCCGCGACGACTCCGAAGTCGCCACGCTCAGGGCGAATGGTCACGTAGTGCGAGAATTCTGGACGGGTCACAACGTCATCCATCGTGAAACGCTCGCCGCACCAGTTCATATTGCCCAAGGTCGCACGCTGCAGCAATGACGTCTCTTCGGATCGAAGCGGTCGCAATTCAAGGGCCATCATGGCGCGATCCTATCGACTGCGATCACCTCTGCCGCTGGCAGCGCGGGCAGCGATACGACGAGCGATTCACAAACGGCTCGCGCACGATCACGGTGCCGCAGCGATTGCACGGCTCCCCCGCACGCCCGTACACCTGCAGACTGCGAGCAAAGTAGCCCGACTCGCCATTCACGTTCACGTACAGGGCGTCAAACGACGTGCCGCCCTCGGCCAGCGCCTGCTCCATCACCGCGCGTGCGTGCACGAGCAGCTCGTCGACCTTGCGCGCCGAAACGGAACTCGCCGGCCGAGCCCAGTGCATCCGCGCCCGCCACAGCGCCTCATCGGCATAGATATTGCCGACGCCCGAAACCACCTGCTGATCGAGCAGCACCGCTTTAATCGCGCGCGAACTCGACCGGATGCGGTTGCGCACGGCGACCGCGTCAAATGCTGCATCGAGCGGGTCGCGCGCAATATGCATCACCTGCGACGGCACAACCGACGCACCCACCGAAACGAGTGCATCCACCGCCAGCGAACCAAAGCAACGCTGGTCGGCAAACCGCAGTTCATACACATCACCCCGCGGGTTTTCGATGCGGATGCGGATGCGTGTGTGTCGGTCGTCGAGCGCGCCGGGTTCGCGCACCAGCAGCTGGCCGCTCATCCCCAGGTGCGCAATCAGTGCACGCGGCACCTCATCACGGGCCGGTTCGATCGGAATCCACAGAAACTTGCCCCGCCGCTGCGGTGCACAAAGCTCGGCGCCTTCGAGCGCTGCCACAAAGTCAGCGGCGTTCTTCACGACACCTGCCGCATCGCGGTGTCGCTTGAGCGACCTCGCATCAAGCACGTCGACGCCCCTGACCCGCGCGCCGGTCACCGCCGGGCGCAGCCCCAGGCGCACCACTTCGACTTCGGGAAGTTCAGGCATGTAGCGTCACCAAAAAGAGGTTGCAGCGCGCTAGTGGTCGCCGGGTTTGGCGGTGCCGGTCAGCTCGTGCCAGGCATCGAGCGCTGCCGCTAGTTCCGCCTGCTTCTTGCTGGTTCCGGTGGCGCTGCACTTGTAGACGCGTACGCCGTCACGAATCAGATACACCGTAGCCGTGAAAACCTGCGCATGCGCCGGCCCGCTCCCGGTAACGGTGTATTCAGGCGCCTGCGCGCCGCGAGCCGAAGCCACCTCTTGCAGCGCCGTCTTTGGGTCCATCGCGGCACCCAGGCGGTCCACCTGGTCGACATATGGTTCAAGCAGGCGCAAGACCATCGCTTCGGCCGTAAGATAGTCGGTCGACAGGTATGCCGCGCCGATCAGCGCCTCGACCGCATCGGCCAGGATCGAATCTTTGTCATTCCCGCCAGTGATTTGCTCACTGCGTCCAAGACGCAGATATCCGCCAACTTCGATCGTTCGGCCAATTTCGGCGAGCGTCACCGTCGAAACCAGGCCGTGCTTACGCGGCGAGAGCTCGCCTTCGCTTAGATCGGGATGCTCGCGGTATAGCAGCTGCGCCGCTGCGAGCCCCAGCACCGAGTCGCCCAAGAATTCGAGCCGTTCGTTGTCGGCAACTTTGCCGTGCTCGTACGCCCACGACGAGTGCGTGAGCGCCAAGTCGAGCAGTTCGGGAACGAACTCGACCCCGAGACGTGATGCCAGCGGAGCTGGATCAACAATCTCGGGGTCGTGTTGTTTACGTCGTGTTGCCACCGACTAAATCGTCTTACGCGTCAGCGACCTTGCGGCCCTTGTACTCGTAGTGCGTAGGCGTGCCAGCTTCGTCTTCAACGAGCTTGGCGCGGTGCGGCAGGCTGTAAACAACCTTGCCGTTTTCAATGGTCTTTACGAGAGCGGGGGCCTGAGCCTTCCACTGCGAGCGACGTGCACGAGTGTTTGCACGGCTCATCTTGCGCTTTGGGAGTGCCATGAGCGGTATTCCTTCTAGTTAAATTTTGTTCGTTTCTTCGCACGCGGCGCAAGCAATCTCTGCGCGCCGGGCGGTGAAGTCAGGCGGCTGCTATTTGTTCGAGTAGGTATCGATCTTCGGGCAGCCTCAGAACCAACAGCCAAGTTTACGCGAGTTTTACCGCTCGCGCCATCTAGAGTTTGGTTCTACTTCGTTTCGGGAGCGGCGTCGGTCAACGCGTCCCCGTCGTTGTTGCTGAGCAGCCCTTCGAGGGCTGCCCATCGTGGGTCAAGCTCCGGTGTTGGCTCGGCCGCGGGTGCGGTGCGCTTTTCACCGGTTTCTGGATCAAGGCCGTAGCAGTCTTCTGCGCACAGCGGCTGGAACGGCAGCTCCAGCACGACCGCATCCCGAATCGGCCCTTCGAGGTCGATTCGGTCGTCCGTAATCGCGTATTCGATCGATTCGTCGAGTTCATAGCCATACAGCTCGGCGATGTGCCCGTCCCATTCTTGGGCAATGTCGTCGAGGCATCGGCTGCACTGACCGGTCAGGGTTCCGTGCACATCGGCAGTTGCCAGGATGCCGTCAACGAGCGTTTCGAGGCGCAGGTCGATTTCGAGTTCTGCTCCGCGATCGAAGTAGAGCATGCCCTCGCCGATTCGTTCGGGAACCACCACGTCGAGCTCAAGCTCCCGCATCGTGCCGGGCTTGTGCATGATCGTGGCAACGTTCACTGAAAAGGCAGAATCAACCATGCCTTCGAGTCTATGCCGCCTAACGCATCCGTGCGAGAAGTTTCACACCCGGGCGGTTCGATGCGTCGCTAAATCGACAGGTCGGGGCGCATATCACCCTGCAGGAATTCTCGTACGACATCGGGAACGTACGGGCTTACGTCTCCCCCAAGCGAGGCGACCTGGCGCACCAGCGAGCTCGACACGTGAGCGTGTTGTGGGCTCGGCATCATGAACATCGTCTCGATCTTGCCGAGGTGTCGGTTCACGATGGCCATTGGCTGCTCGTACTCAAAGTCGGCAGTGTTTCGCACGCCCTTCACGATGACGCGAGCACCCACATCCGTGCAGTAGTCGACCAGTAGGCCGACGTTCCAAGAACGAACCACCACATTCCGCTGGCCCGTTGCCTGCACCAGTGCCGACTCAATGAGTTCAACGCGGCGCGAGATCGGAATCATGGCCTGCTTGTCGGGATTGTGCACCACCAACACGTGCACCTCGTCGAACACGCTCGCGGCACGACGAATGACGTCGAGGTGGCCGTGCGTTACGGGATCAAACGAGCCGGGAATTACGGCGATCTGGGTCATGTACTAGTTGTCCTTTTGCGCGGCGTCGCCGGTGTCATCAGTGTCTGCGTGGTCTGCGTGGGCTGCATCAGCAGTTTCTGCCGTGGAACCCGAGGCCGAGAACACGTCGGGACGCATCGGCGAATTGCCGTTCTTGAAACGCTTAACCATCAGTACGGCTGCCGCACCGATCACAGCTACACCAACCACACCCATGGCAATCATCGCCAACGAATTTCCTCCGCTATTCGAGTCGCCCTCGGCATCGAAATTCTCGGGGTCATTCGGCTGGTTGTTCACACCACCGACGGCGTCGCTACCGCCGCCCGCCGCAGGGTTTCCGATAGTAAACGGCACCGTGCCAGAAATCGGGTGACCGTCCGAAGAGACGACACGCCAGTTCAGTTCATATGCGCCGTCTTCAAGCGCGGGCAGCGCGACCTTAACCTCAGCCCCGTCAACCTTGAGCTCATCGCTGAGTTCCACCGGAGCACCGCCGCGCAGCAACGCAACCTCTGAACCGAGCTCTGAAATAGTGCCCGAGAACACGAGCGAGGCTTCGGTCGGTGCCGCGTCAAGCACGGCGCCGCTTTCGGGCGTCGACCGAATGAGCTGGTCGTGAGCCTCAGCAGCACTCCCACCGAGCGGTAGGCCAACACCGATAGCAAGAGCAAGGATGAACGCGGCAAGCGTCGAGGTAATGCGAGCAGTACGAGAAATCGCGGTCACGGTTGTCTTTCTACGGAACGAATTCGGGCGCTCAAACACAGAGCGCAGATAGCCGTAACTGTACCTGCCGCATCCGAGCCTGTGGTGGGTGTGTTGCACCGCTGCCGCGGCTGGTTCGCGCGCACTGGTTGCCTACACATCCAGCAGCGCAGTCCCCTAGCCCATGCCCAGGTGTTCGAGTTGCTCGCCACCAAGCGCGTTGAGCGCATCACGCAAGGCGGGTGCCTGTTGCAGGTGCGGGTCACGTGCTAAGAGTGCGGATGCGTGTGCTCGCGCTTGCGCAATTACGTCACCATCGCGGGCCACGCGCAAGACCTTCAGCGACGACCTACCACCCGACTGCACCGACCCGAGCACATCACCTTCGCGGCGCAGCTCCAGGTCGCGCTCCGCGAGCGCGAAACCGTCAAGGGTCTCGGCGACGGCTTCGATCCGCGCAAACGACATCGATTCGGGCGCCATCCGGGTCACGAGCAGGCACAGCCCCGGCCACTGGCCACGACCCACGCGACCGCGCAACTGGTGCAATTGCGCAATACCGAAGCGGTCCGCATCCAGCACCGCCATCACCGACGCATTCGGCACGTTCACGCCCACTTCAATCACGGTCGTGGCCACGAGCACATCGATCTCGTGGCGTTCGAAGGCGCGCATGATTTCGGTTTTCTCGGCCCCCGGCAACTTGCCGTGCAGCATCGCAATGCGTACTCCGGCCAGCACCGGCAAACGCTCGAGCACGTCAACAATCTCCGCCACATTTGCGGTGTCACGATCGTCTTCGGCGTCCTCGTTCGCTTCGATTGCGGGGCACACCACAAACGCTTGTCGGCCTGCATCAATTTCTTCGCGAATCCGCTGCCATACGCGGTGAATATGGGTGGGATGCCGTTCCAAATTCACCGCGAACGTTTCGATCCCCTGGCGTCCAGCAGGCATGGTGCGCAGCGTCGAGATTTCGAGATCTCCGAATGCGGTCATCGCCACCGTTCGCGGAATTGGTGTTGCGGTCAACACCAGCAGGTGCGGGGTTGCCGCGCCGCGTCGCCGCAGCGTTTCGCGCTGTTCCACACCAAACCGGTGCTGTTCATCCACGATCAATAAGCCCAGATCGGCAAATTCCACGCCGTCACTGAGCAGTGCGTGCGTGCCGACCACGATCGAGGTCTCGCCGGTGACGATGTCAAGCATCACGCGTTGGCGTTCTGACTTGGTCATTGACCCGGTCAGCAGCCGCGGGCGCAACTGCTCTGCGAGTTCGGGGCCGAGCGCATCCGTAATCGAGGCCAGGTGCTGGCTTGCGAGCACTTCGGTCGGGGCCAGCAGCGCCGATTGGCCGCCGTGCTCGGCGACCTGCAGCATGGCGCGCACCGCAACGAGCGTCTTACCCGAACCGACCTCACCCTGCAGCAATCGCTGCATCGGCGTTGACTGCGCCAGGTCGGCCGCGATTTCATCGCCCGCGGTTTGCTGGTCGTCGGTGAGCGAGAACGGTAGGGATGCGTCCAGTCGCGCTCGTAGGCTGCCCTCGGTAACTTCGGTGCTCGGCAGCGGCCGCGGCACCGCTCGGCGTTGCGCAGCGACGGCCCGCTGATGCGCCAGGGCCGCCTGCAGCACGAATGCCTCGGTAAATTTCAACGCTTCGCGCGCCCGTTCAATGTCTTCGGGCGAGCGCGGCAGGTGGAATCGACGCACCGCTTCGTCGTAGTGCATGCCGCCGATTTCGTCACGAACGGCGGCCGGTACCGGGTCGGCGAGCGGCGTGATGCGGTCGATGACGCGCGCGAGGATCGTCGCGAACTGCCACGACCGCACGGCCGAGGTGCCGGGGTAGATCGCGATCGGCTCGCGTGCCCAGCGTTCGGCCGCGTCGGTTTGCTGCGACTGCTCGTCAAAAAGTTGAAAGTCGGGGTGCGTCAGTTGCAGCGTGCCACCGTAGTAGCTGACCTTGCCCGAGAACATGCCTCGTCGCCCCGGCGTCAGGTGCTGACCGAGCACCTTGCCGCCGCTAAACCAGGTGAGCTGCACCTGGCCGTGGCCATCGGTGATCGTGGCGGTAAATAGCTCACCTCGCCGGTTGTGCATGCGTCGCGAACCGGTGCTGACGACCTCGGCAACGAGCGTGACTTCTTCGCCCGCTTCAAGCTGCGACATGCGGGTGAGCTCGCCGCGCTGCGCGTGCCGCCGCGGCAGGTGTGCCAGCAAGTCGGAAGCGGTGTGCATATCAAACGCTTTGGCGAGTTTCTTCGCTTCGGCGGCGGTCACCAGCTTCGCGAGCGGTGTTTCCGGCGGCACGAGCGTGGCGGATGCGGCGGGTACCGCTCCCGCCGCGTGTGCCGGCGATGCTTCAGTCACTGTCCGGCTCCAGGGCGGAATGCGTCGTCCGCTCCCCCAGTTCCGGCGCCCGACATCAAGGCTGAGTCCGCGGCCGGTCCGCTAGCCTGTGCCCCGTCAACGCCTGCGGCCTGCTTCCCCGCGCGCTTGGTGGCATGGTTGGCGCGTAGGCGTTCGACGAGCGACCTCGGAAGCCAGCGTGCACGTCGGCGAACCGCCGCCGGTGTCGCCTCCCGCATCGAGTCACGCAAACCGGCAACCGCATCCCACCGCACCGAAACGGTTTCGGGTGCATCCGGGTTACCGAACCAGGCGGCGTCGTAGGCGGTGCCGAGTTGGCTGGCAGCCTCGTAGTTCTCGGTTCCGGGCGCCCATTCGAAGTGCACCGCCAGCGCTCGCAGCTGCTTTTTGGTGGTGCCGCCGGTGGGTACGCTCGCCCCGTAGTCCTTTGCGGTGTCCAAGACCTCGTGCCACGCAGCCGATGTCGCGGCCATCGCGTCACCAGAAGAGACATGCTGGCGACGTGAACGTCGCGTATTCGCGCGCAGCATGGCCGGTGCCCCGGCGATCAGCATCAAGAGCGCGACCACGGCCGCCACGGCAAACATGATGCCGAGGATGCGCATGGTTTCGGGCGAAAGGCCACCGGCTTCGCGTTCGAGTTGCGGTTCGGCGGTCGGCGTTGGGGTGCCGCCACGGTCGCCACCTTCTGGCGTTGGGGTGGGCGTGGTCGGTGGCGTTGGGGTCGGCGTCGGCTGCTCTTCGGGCAGCGATTGCGTTGGCTGCGTGTCTGGAGCCGGTGCGACTTCCTGCTGGTTCAGCGCCGAACTCGGCGTCGTTTCCATCGGCACCCAGCCGTAGCCGGGCACCCAGTACTCAGCCCAGGCATGCAGGTCATCGGTGGTGACGACGTAGATGGTCTGACCGATTTCGTTGACGCCTTCGGGCGTTCCGGGAGTGAACCCGACCTGCACCCGCGTGGGGATGTTGAGCATGCGTCCCATCACGGCCATGGCACTCGCAAAGTGCACGCAGTAGCCGCTGCGGTACTGCAAGAACTGCGCCACAACATCGAGGCTCGTGCCGTCGTAGCCGCCCGAAACGGGAGCGTGCTCCGAGTACGTAAACGCGCCCCCGGCCATCCACTGCTGCAATTGCTGTGCCTGTTGGAACGGCGTTGCGTTCGGGTCGACGACTTCGTTCATTGCCGCGCGGATCGACTCGAGCGCCTGGTCGTCAGGCAGCTCAAGATACGGCCGCATCGACTCGGGAACCTCAGCCGTTGCCGCCGCAATTTCTTCGGGCGATGGCTGTGCCAGCAACGACTCCGATTGGAAACTCTGCGCGAGGGCTTCGTTGCGCGTCTCGCGAATATCGCCGGTGCGTTCGTCGCGCTGGTAATTGCCGGTAACGCCCTGCACACCGCTCGGTACGCCGATCTTCGGCAGGTAGGGGCTGACGCCCGCATCCATCACGAAGTGATAGTTCACCTGCTGCAGGTTGGTCGCGTGCTCGAGCGATTGCGGTTTGGGCAGGGTGCCATTGCCGTCGATGGGCATGCCGCGAAACTCGTCGGGTTGCCATTCGGTGCCGGATTCCAGCTTGGTGAGCGAAGTCAGCGAAATGTAGGGCAGCTTGCCTTCGGGAATTGAAGTCGCGTAGCGCAGCACGTCGGTGGGTGCACCGCGGCGAAGGTCATCCCCGAGGTCGATGATCGGGTTGACGCGGGTGGTCGACAAGATTTGTCCGCCGCCAATGGCGTTCCACAGCGCGCCGGAGCTTGGCGGCAGCAGGCTGCCAACAAGCCCGACCGCAGCAATCGCCGCGATACCGCCGGTAATCGCGCCCGAGATACCGCCCAGACGGCGCCCATCGGCAGTGAATCCCGCTGAGGTGCGGGCTTCGTCATCGCCGCGCAGAATCAACCGGTTGCCCAAGTAGATCAGCAGCACGAGCGCCGCGACTGCCGCGACCCACAGCCACCAATCCACCGGAGGCAGGCCCATCAGCACCGGCAAGATCACCAGCGGCACGGTGGTGAGTGGCACCAGCAGGATGCGGCGCCACGCCAGCGCGCAGATATCGGCAAGTACCGCGAGGGCACCGCTCAACGCCGCCATCACGGTTG
Organism: [Zimmermannella] bifida NBRC 103089; assembly: GCF_001570925.1. Lineage (GTDB taxonomy): Bacteria > Actinomycetota > Actinomycetes > Actinomycetales > Microbacteriaceae > Gulosibacter > Gulosibacter bifidus. The sequence continues at coordinate 75,713 of NZ_BCSP01000002.1, read as the reverse complement.
AGACCGCGACGGTACCGCGCAGTGGCGGTTGGTCGCTCGCGAACTGCTGCCCGAATTCTGCCGCCCGCACGCCAATCGCGGTCAGCGCATCCGGCATCGAAGCGGGTGCAGCAACGACGGTCACGGCGATCACCAACGCGAGCACACCGCCGAGCGCAGCGAGTCCGTGATTTCCGGTGAGCTGGCGAACGGCCTGTGCGCCCAGCGTCACGGCCGCAACCGTACCGAGCGAGGCCAGATACCAGCTTTCGTCGCTGACCAGCGGCATGGCCAACGCGATGGCTGCCGCAAAAAAGACGATGATGCCGATGCTCAGCGGCCACGAACCGGTGCGAACCGAGTCTGCGGCCACGCGTTTGAGCACGGTGTCGCGCCGAGGATTCAGCATGGATTGCACGCTCATGCGCTTGCCTCCATTCGGCGCAGTTTCGCCCACGGGTCGCGCGCGGCGGCATTCATCACGATGACGTCCCAGCCCGCCTGTTGGAAGGCGTAGGCAGCTTCGTTTGCTTCGTCGAAGTTTGGCGAGTCGGCGCAGATCACGGCGATCGCGGGGTTGCCGTAGCCAGCAAGCTCGATGGCTTCGTCGTCGAAGCCGCGCCCAACGTAGACCAGTGGCCCGTTACCGGTGCGAGCGACTCGCGCTTCGATCGCGTCGACTTGCGAGGATGCATCCGGTTTCGCCCAGTGCAACAGCATCAGTTTGCGCATGAGCAAGTCGAGCGGTGCGGTTGCGGTTACCCGCAGATCCTCGAGGCTGTCGCCCTCAATGTCTTCGGTTTCTTGGGTTCCGCAGAGTTCGGTGTCGAAACCGAGCGCGTGCAATCGAGTGATCACCGACGCGGCAACCGACACGCTCAGCTCGAACGCGTCGTCATGCAAGACATCACCGCAGTCGCTCGTGTCGAGAATCAGCATGCCGACGGCTTCGGAGTGGTGTTCTTCCTGGCGGATCCGCAGCTCTCCAGAACGCGCGGTCGCTTTCCAGTGCACGCGTCGCAGCGGGTCACCGTGGCGATATTCGCGGGTGATGACGTCGTCGGCCTCGCCGCCGCGGCCGAGCGAAACTTCAATCTCGCGGCCCGATCGCAATGCCGGAATTTCAAACGCATCCACATCGTGCACCTGCGGCCACACCTCGATCGGGGTGATCTCGCCGAGTCGGTGCACGCGACGGGTCAAACCCAAACCGTCGATGTTTTCGTACAGCAATGGGCCAACCTGCCGAACACCGCGACGCATCCGGTTCAAGCTATAGGCAATGCGGCGGCGTCGACGGCCTTCACGGGGATGCATGCGGGTCGCGATTGCGGGCAGCACACCGCCCACGTGGCTCCGGTCGGCACCGGTGACAATGTCGGCGTACGAGCTCGGTTCAACGCCAAAGACTGACGTGTTTCGCAGCTCGGTGACCACGCGCAGGCGATCGCCTGCGGCGACCGTCGTCGGGTACACAGTGCGCGTAACTTCGAGCCGCGGCGGCACGATGCATTTCAGCAGCACCATCACCAGCGGCAGCGCGAGCATGGCGAGACCGAAAAACCGCAGCTCGGTGCTGCCGAGCACTTCACCGGCAACCGCCACGACGCATCCGGCAATGAGCAGCGCCACACCGCGGCGGGTGAGGCGAATTGGGCGTCCGTTGAGGTCAGACGAATCGAGCGTCTGGGAGTGCACTTACGCTCCCGTCGGTGCGGGCACCTGTGCGGTGATCTCTTCGACAACCCGCTCAGCTTCGGTGTAGCCATGCTGCTGTCGGCCACCGCGGTTGCCGAGTACGAGTCGGTGCGCAAACACTGGCTTGAGCAGCTGCTGGACATCGTCGGGTACGACGTAGCCACGGCCGGCAATTGCTGCCGCGGCCTTGGCAGCGCGCAAGAGCTGCAGCGAAGCACGTGGGCTCACACCAACGCGAACGGCTGGATGCTCGCGGGTCGCGCGGGCGAGGTCGACAACGTACCGCTTAATGCTCGGGGCTACGAACACCTGCTGCACCTGCAGAATCATCGCGCGAACGTCATCCGCCGAGAGCACCGGACGCAGCGCATTCAGCGGGTCGGCACCGTCACGCGATTCGAGCATCGACAGCTCGGCCTCGCGGTCGGGGTAGCCCATCGAGATGCGCGCCATGAATCGGTCGCGCTGCGCCTCGGGAAGCGGGTAGGTGCCTTCCATCTCGGCAGGGTTCTGCGTGGCAAATACGGTGAATGGGTCGGGCAGGCGGTGGGTTTCACCGTCGACCGAAACTTGGCGTTCTTCCATGCACTCAAGCAGCGCCGACTGCGTCTTTGGCGACGCACGGTTAATCTCGTCGCCGATGACCACATTCGCGAAGATCGGGCCGGGCTGGAAGTCGAACTTGCCGTTGCCCTGGTCGTAGATGGCCACGCCGGTTACGTCGCTCGGCAGCATGTCGGGGGTGAACTGGATGCGGTTCACGCGCGTGTCCATCGCGCGGGCGAGCGTCTTCGCCAGCACGGTCTTACCGACACCGGGTACGTCCTCCATCAGCAGGTGTCCGCCGGCAAGGAGCACCGTGACGGCGATCTTCACCTGCTCGGACTTTCCAACAACGACGCTGCCCACGGCCTGACGCAGGTGTGCGGCGTTCTGGAAGAGCTGGTTCGACGAGTCTGTGCGGTCAGTCATACCTGCCATCTTTCCATGCATGTGGCGGGATTGTCCGAATGCGGTTCACGGGACGATCACTGCCACCACGCCGCTTGCACGATTAGCATCGACACTATGACGCGAATCATTGCCGGAGCCGCCGCATCCACCTACCTCGAGGTGCCCGCTCGTGGTACGCGTCCAACGAGCGACAAAGTGCGCGAAGCACTGTTTTCGTCGCTCGAGTCGACGTTTGATTTCTCGGATGCGCGCGTACTCGACTGCTATGCCGGTTCTGGGGCGCTGGGGCTTGAGGCGGTTTCGCGTGGTGCGGAGTCGCTCGTCATGGTTGAGCAGTCGGCGCAGGCAGCGCGGCTTGCACGCGCGAATGCGTCCAAAGTTGTGGTGCGCTGCAGTGATCCACTGCCGCAGACTTCGGTGGTGAACACGTCGGTTCGCACCTGGCTCGCGAACGCGATCGGCACGTTCGACCTCGTGTTTCTTGACCCGCCGTACGACCTCGCGACCGAGATCCTTGAGGGGGATCTTGCCCTACTGCATCCACGATTGCACGAAGATTCGGTCGTTGTCGTGGAGCGGTCAACGCGCACGACGCCAATGACGCTGCCGCAGGGGTACGCGCTGTGGCGCGAGCGTGACTACGGCGAAACGCGACTCAGCTACCTCGAAGTCGTCCCGGTCGACGCGGCCGCGTAGGGGTCCCAGCCAGTTGCTGGTGCTGCTGCCCCGTCGACGGTGACCGGTGCGTCTGCGGACTGTTGCACAACACCGATCTGCCGAAACGGTACGGGTAGGCTCGTTGGCGCGTCGTCGACAGTGGCGGGGAATGTCGCCAAGAGCGCGTGGTCTTCTCCCCCGTTGAGTTCGAATGCGAGCGCTTCTTCGTTGCTGCAGCCGCGTTTGGCAGCCAGGGCGAGTGTTTCGTCGCGCCAGCGCGCCGGTCGCAAGTCGAGTGTGACGCCGCTTGCCTGCGCGAGCCGGTGTGCATCCAGCAGCAGACCGTCAGAAACGTCGAGCATGGCGGTGGCACCGTGGATGCGTGCCGTCACGCCCGCGTCAATGGGCGGGTTGGGTGCCAATTGGTGTTCGATCAATTGCCGCTGGGCGGCAGGCAATGCTGGTGCGCCCGCCTGCAGTGCCCCACCAAAACAGAGGTCGAGCCCCGCGGCAGCGTGTCCCATGGCGCCCGCGATGGCGACGATGTCGCCCGGGTTCGCACCGCTGCGGGTCACTGGTGCGGCGCCATCGAGGGTGCCGAAAACGGTGACCGCGATGACGAGTTGCGGGGCGGTTGCGAGGTCGCCGCCGACGATCCCGATGTCGGGTGCCTGCCGTTGCAGCGCATCGGCCATGCCGGATGCGAGTGATTCGAGAAATGCGACTTCGGTGTCGGCGGGTGCCGCAAGGGCGACGACGAGACCAGTTGGGCGGGCGCCCATGGCGGCGATATCGGCGAGGTTGACGACGATGGCTTTGTGCCCGAGCTGCTGCGGTGTCGACCAGTCGAGGCGGAAATCCGGGCCTTCGATGAGGGTGTCGGTGCTGATGACGGTGCGATTGTCGGGGGCGGCAAGGATCGCGGCGTCATCGCCGGGGCCGAGCAGGGTGTGTTCGCGCCCGGTTGGCATTCGTTCGAGAATGCGAGAAAGCAGCGCGCGCTCGCCGATGTCGCCAATAGAAACCACGCGGTCACGATACCCTGAGTAGACCATGTCTCGTTCTGTGCGTTTGTTGTCTGTTGCGGCCGCAGCGTTGCTGTTGTGCGCGTGTTCTGGTCCTGTGGTGCCGATGCAGCCGGCAAAGGATGCGCCCGCTCCGGAATGCGCCGAGGTATCGGTGCGGTTGCCCGAGACAGTTGCGGGCCTGGGCACTCGGCACACGAACGCGCAGGCCACGGGTGCGTGGGGCAATCCCTCGGCCGTGTTGCTTCGTTGCGGAGTGCCGTCTCCCCCGCCGACCACCGACCGCTGCATTTCGATCAACGATGTTGACTGGATCGAAGACCCTTCTGAGGCACCGCGCTACCGCTACACAACCTACGGCCGCACTCCTGCAGTTGAGGTGGTTATTGATGCGGAGTCTGGCGTTTCTGGCATGACGGCGCTCACCGACCTGGGCGAGGCCGTGAACTACCTGCCGAAGACCGGTGCCTGCGTCGGCGCCGATGACCTGCTTGAGCTCGAAGGTGCAACGCCTGCGCCAACCGACTCGGCGGCACCGACTGCTTCGGGGTCGGCAAACTAGGGTGCCAGCCCAGTAATTCGCTCTCAGGTAGACGTTTCCTGCCCTACCTACGCTCTCGAGGAATCGATTCTCAGCGGAGGTATTGCGGTGGATGAAACGCTCATTGTCGATGGCGATCTCGAGGGCCTCGCAGGTGCGCTTGATGCGATCGCCGGGCTTGTGAGCGATGCTCAGAAGAATGCGTCTGCGCTGGCTGCTGTTGCGTCAGGTATGCCCGGTGCACAATCTGGGGCTGCCGCAAGTGCCGCAGGCGAAGTGCTGGACGCGACCCTGATCAAATCTGCAGATGCCATCGAGGGCGACGCTGGCAACGTCCGCGTGACCGATGCCGAGTTCCAAGACACTGACGTCACGAGCGCTGGTACGTACAAGGACGCGCCGGTTGACTCGAACTACCGAGGCTATTAAGGAGTATCGCGATGGTTACTTGGAGCAACATCCTCATGTGGCGGGCCTCGGAACTCGATCGAGCCGGCATGGAGCTGAAGACAAACCGCGCCAACGTTTTGAATGCCAGCATTCAGCTGAATGGCGCAAGCGGTGCCATCGCTTCAGACGGCGACACTGTTCGAAAGATGAAGTCTTGGTTCAGCCACCGCGTTGGCGAACTCGCCAAGGTTGAAGCATCGCTCACGTACGCGATCGAGGCGACCAGTACGGCACAAGAAGGCGTTGAATGTTGCAAGCAGGATGCAGAAGCTTGCGAACAAACCGCATCGGTGCAAGAACTTGTCATTGAAGGTGGCGCTGGAAACGTTTCGGTATCTCCAGGACGGCTTGCACGTATTGAGGCGTATCTACCGAATTTTCCAGAGTTGTATATGGCGGAATCGATGGAAGCCGAGAGACAACGCAGCGCACTGGAACAACGCACGCACGCGGTACTCGATGACGCTCGGCGCGTCGATACCGGCTACTCTGCGTCGCTGAGTTCAGTTGAAGCGGGCGATATCGAACCTTCCATGTCAGCAAGTGGTCCTATCAACGCGTCGATGACCCCAAAGGAAGCTGCAGCCGCGTGGAGCGCGCTGTCACAGGACGAAAAAGACCGACTGATCGCCGAGGATCCGGACCTCATTATGGGACTTGATGGTATCGATGGGGCGTCCAGAGATAAAGCGGCGCGATTGAGCCTGGATAATCAGATTCGCATGGCCAGGGAACGGCTTGATAACTCGGCTGCCCACGATGCGCTCTTGACGGCTCAAGAGCATGAACGTAACGGAAACCCTTACCAAGCCGGGCTCGCATATCAACGATTCGAAGAGCTAGCTGCGGAAGAGTTCGGATCAATCGAGAAATATAACGATGCTGTTAGGCATCGGGACAGCGTGACGAAGTTCAAGGATGAACTTAACAGTCGGTCCGATACTTCACTACTGTACTACGCACTCGATAAAGACGGTATTGAAATAGATCGTGCAATTGTCGCGACCGGCGACATCGACAATGCGGCGTATATCAATACGTTCGTCCCCGGAATGAACACCGATATTGATGAGAACTTCTTTGGATACGTAGATGCAAACGAGAATCTACGAAATGTAGCCGCCGCAAACCACGGCATTGACAAGTCGGATATTGCAACCATCACATATCTCGATTACGAGCCACCAACAACTCTCGAACTCGCAGGCGACGTCGCTGATCCAACGGCACGTGCTCGCGAAGGCGCTGGGAATCTCACCAACTTCCTCGAAGGTGTCAGCGCGTCGCGAGCCTACAACGCTACAAACCCCGAGCCCCACATGACGCTCATGGGACATTCCTATGGCTCAACGACCGCTGGAATGGCCGCAACACAGGTTGACAATGATGTCGTTGACGACCTCGCCATGTTTGGTTCGCCTGGAGCTGGCGCCAGCGATATCAGAGAATACAATCTCGACAGTGGCACCGCCCACGTATCGGCGGTCCCGTCTAAAGATGCGATCCAAGGCATCGGCGGCAACATCGCTCTTGGCGCTGACATCCTCAATGCCACGAAGGACGACATTAAGATCGAGACCGATACGACCGGGCGACACCCCAAATACAATGTGGACATCTCAGGCGCTTCGGACTACGCAGATGAGTTTGGTATCAACCCTTCCGACATGGACGGCATCAACGAGCTTTCCGATGATGCATCCCTTACGGTAACCGGCGGCACAGAAAACAAGCCCGGCCTGCTAAAACAAGCCTTCGACTTCGTCAATCCTATTAGCAGGGTCAATCCTATTAGCGAGCATGGCGCTTACCTGCCAAACCCAAATAATCCTGACCAATTCACCTGGGATGGCGAGCAACAAGGAAAGCAAAACGATTTGCGCGGCACCGTTCGCTCTCCAATTATTGACGACCTTGCCGGCGTCGTCGTAGATAAAGACAGAAAGTAAGTGGATCGTTGAACGAAATTGCCGTCGCGCTGCTATTAGAACGCGAATACACCAGCCCTTTTGCAGAACGGGAGACGACTGCGCACTATAGCAAGACGGTCATTCCGATCATCGACACATTCATCTCAGACCTTGAGGACCAAGGTGGCACCACTTGGGCGCCGCTCAGCACAGCACCCCGGCACCAATTGCAGCTCATGCCAGCTTCCGAAACCGGTGAGTACCGGACTTCACCGATGAGGACAGCAGCGCTCCCCCACGCCATGGTGGAGCGCATGGGGGAAGCGCTGTTTCCCAAAATTGGTTATGACCACTGCGAGATCGTCAACGAGTCCCCAGGGCTCACGCATTTCATCTGGATCGATAGCGCCAACGGCGGCTACGTCTGGGCAACCGTCAAGGACGGCAGTCACACCGGATTCACCGCAACCTCGGGCAAACGCCCGCTGCTCACGCCCGAACAGCTCGCAGAACTCGAAGACTAGACCCAGCCGCCGCATCCACGCCCGAAAAATATTGTTGCCTGAGCGCACCTCCGACACACATATGTCGTTGGAGGCCCGCTCAGGCAACAATTCTTGCCGGTTCGGCCCGCTGCGAGGTCGAACCGCGCCTACTTCACCGCATCCAAGAAGTTCTTGATGCGGATCGACGAGGTCTCGGTCAACAGCTCACGCGGCGCGCGCTTCTCAACCACAACGCCCTGGTCAAAGAACGCCAGCGAGTCCCCCACCTCACGCGCGAACCCGATCTCGTGCGTGACCACAACCATCGTCATGCCCTCGGCCGCGAGCTGCTTCATGATCTGCAGCACCTCTCCCACCAGCTCCGGGTCAAGCGCCGAGGTCGGCTCATCAAAGAGCATCAACTCGGGCTTCAATGCCAGCGCCCGCGCAATCGCCACGCGCTGTTGTTGACCGCCCGAAAGCTGATGCGGCCGCTTCGTCGCGTGATCGGCAAGACCAACCCGCGCCAGCTCTTCGCGCGCGATTTCGTGCGCATCCTTCGCCTTCATCCCCTTGACGTGGATCAGGCTCAGCGCCACGTTTTCCATCGCGTCCATGTGCGAGTACAGGTTGAACCGCTGAAACACCATGCCGATCTTCGAACGGAACTGCGCAAAACGCTTGTCAGTCCACTCGTGCGCTCGGCCATCCGCAAACGTGTAACCGACCTCGTCGCCGCACACCTTCAGGCTGCCGGCATCGATCGTCTCGAGACCGTTCATGGCACGCAAGAACGTCGATTTGCCCGAGCCCGACGGCCCGATGATCACGCTGACTTCGCCGCGTGCCACTTCAAAGTCGATGCCTTTGAGCACCTCGACGTCGCCAAACGACTTGCGAACGCCTCGCGCCCGCACCAGTGGCGTATTCGTCTCGTTCATGTTTACTTCCCCTGACGGTTCGGCAACCGGATGCTGCCAGTTGCGAGATTCAGAATGCGACTTTGGGTGCTTCCCGGCTTCATTTGTCGCACGCGATCCTTACCGAATCGCTTCTCGAGCAACGATTGGAAGTACGTCGCGATCGCGGTCATCACCATGTACCAGATGCTCGCCACGATCAGCAGCTCGATGATCATGTTGTTCTGCTTGTAGATCTTGCTGGCTTCGGTCATGAGGTCGTTGCCGGCCACAACCACGATGAGCGATGTGGTCTTGAGCATCGAGATGAACTCGTTGGCGGTGGGCGGAATGATGATGCGCAGGGCCTGTGGCAGCACCACCAGGCGCATTGCTTGGCTGCGGGTCATTCCACCCGCGAGCGCGGCTTCGGTCTGACCGGTGTCGATGGCCAGGATGCCTGCACGCACGGTTTCGGCAAAGTAGGCGGCGAGGTTGAGGCCCAGTCCGAGCACGGCCGCGGTGTTGCCGGCGATGAGGACGTTTGTGTCCCAGCGATAGCCGATGAGAGTCCACGGAATTTGGATGGTGATGTACGGCAGCAGGAATGCCAGGTTGAACCAGAAGATCAGTTGCACGAGCACGGGTGTGCCGCGGAAGAACCAGATGTACCCTTCGGCAAGCCATTTGAGCACGGGGTTGTGCGAGAGCTTCATCACGGCGATGACCACACCGAGCACGAGGCCGAGCACCGTCGCCACGATACTGATGATGATGGTGACCCAAATACCCGCGAGAATGCGTTCGTCGAAGAGGTACTTGCCGACTTCGTTCCAGTGGATCTTCGGGTTGAAGAGCACGATGCTCAGGATCCAGATGGCGATGCCGAGGGCGATGGCGCCAATCACCCACCGCATCGGGTGGTGACGGCGGGCGATACCGATCTCGGCTCCGTCTTCAGCTACGAACGGCGTTGTCCGTCGTTGCGACATGAGTGGTTTCCAATCGTTGGGTGTCGGGACGGGCTATTCGCCGCCGTTGATGGTGGCGCTGTCGATCGCCATGTTTTCGACGTCCCAGGCCTTGAGGATCTCGGCGTAGGTTCCGTCGTCGATGAGTGACTGCAGCGACGCCTGCATGGCCTTCGCGAACTCTGGGTCGTCATTACCGAGACCGATGCCCCAGATGCTCTCGCCGCCTTCGATCGGCACCGAGGTCATGTTGTTTTCGGGCTTGGATGCGTGCCATTGCGCGACTGGATAGTCGGTGACGGTGGCGTCGGCGCGGCCGCTCTTGAGCGCCAGGTTGACGTTCTGGTCACCCTCAAACGGCAGGATCTTGTATTCCGGCTTTCCCGCTTCGGTGCAGCCCTTCGAGAACTCTTCGACGACGGCGGCGCTCGAACCGGCGTCAACAACTGCGATGGTCTTACCGCACAGATCCATCGGTTCGTTCACACCGTCGGGGTTGCCCTTCGGCACCAAGAAGGCGTTACCCGCCTGCACGTAGTCAACGAAGGTGGTTGTTTGACGACGCTCTTCGTTGTCGGTCATCGAGCTGATCACCACGTCGTAGCGGCCCGACATGATGCCCGGGATCTGTGAGTTGAATTCCTGGTTCTCGATCGACATCTCGAGCCCCATCCGGCGCATGACCGCCTGGCTGATCGCCGCATCCACACCGATGATGTCTTTGCCGTTTGAGGCGTACATCTCCATCGGCGGATACCCGACCGAGGTGGTCCATTTGACCGCGCGACCGCGGTATTCGTCGGGCACCATGGCGTTGATATCGGCATCTGGCTCAATCGCTTCAATCACGTCCTTGGCGCGCTCTTCTCCGGGCACTGGCCAGTATTGGACATCGGCAAGATCGACGTGCTTTTGTTCTTCAACTTCCCACAGCCATTGGCCGCCGCATCCGGTGAGTGACACGGTCAGTGCGGCGGTGGTGGCAAGCACGCCCGCGCGTCGAATCCAGCTCATTACGCTGCTCCTTCGGTTCGGTACACGGGTTCACCCGCGACGATCGTTTCGGTGACGCCGAGCTTCCATAGGTCGGCGGGATGGGTGTCGTACGGGTCGGCGTTGAGGGCCACGAAGTCGGCATAGGCGCCCGGTTCGATGCGTCCTCGCACAGCTTCGCGCTCATCCATCGATGCGGGCGCTTCGGTGTAGGCCAGCAGCGCTTGGTCGAGTGGCAGCCGCTCGCTCGGTTCGCGCCCGCCGGCAGGTTCGTTGTCGCGACGTTGCCGGGTCACGGCAGCGTGGATGCCGTACATCGGTTCCACAGGCTCGATCGGCCCATCTGAGCCGAATGCAACCCGTACGCCCGCCTTGCGTAGCGTGCACCACGGGTAGTGGAGGGTGTCGCGTTCGCCGAGCAGGTTGACGCTGAGCGGAAAATCACCCGTGCAGTGAATTGGTTGCATGGATGCGGTCACCTGCAGCTCGTAGAACCGTTCGATGTCGCGCGGTGCGAGGTGCTGGGCATGTTCGATGCTGTTGTGGAGGTCGTTAGCGCGGGTGCAATCCTTCGTGGCTTCGTACGCATCGAGCACGTTGGTATTCGCGCGGTCACCAATCGCATGGGTGGCAACGGCAATTCCGTTCGAGTTCGCGCGCTCCACCGTCTCGGTGAGGTTTGGCACGCTGATCACTTCGACACCGCAATTGCAACGGTCGCCTTCGTAACCCTCGTGCATCAGCGCGGTGTGCGAGCCGAGCGCGCCGTCGCTGAACAGCTTGACCGGGCCGGTGATCAGCCAATCGTCGCCGTCACCCGATGTTCGCCCCTCGGCAATGGCGCGATCCAGCTCGCCCATGGGAATCCCCTTGCGCACGCGCAGACGCAGCTTTCCGGCTGCGGCCAGCGCGGTGAACCCCTGACGCACCTCTTCACCATCGAAGTCGGTGATCGCGGTGATTCCTCGCGCGTGCAGGTGGCGCTGCACTCCCGCAAGCAGGTCGGCGGCGTCGGCGAGCAGCTGGCGGTTGGCGATGGCGCGGATGCTGTCACTCGCATTTTCACGCAGGATGCCGTTGAGCTGTCCGTCGGCATCCCGTTCGATGACCGAGCCGGGTGCTGCTTCAGTATCCGCGGTGATGCCGGCAATCTCGAGAGCCCGCGAACTCGCGCAAACCGAGTGCGCATCCACCGTATTGAGCACGACCGGACGGTCGCCGAAAATCTCATCGAGCAGTTCACGGTGCAGCGTTTCGCCCTCGCCCCATTCGTTTGCGTCCCAACGCCCGCCGACAACCCACCCGTCGCCCGGGTGTGCGTCGGCCCAGCGCGCGAGCAGTGCCAGAGCCTCCGTCAACGAAGTCGCTTCGCTTACATCCGGCGCATCAAATTGCAGCGCCAGTGCGCCCGTGTGGATGTGGGCATCATGGAACCCGGGGAATACCGCGGCACCCGAGAGCGCGACCGTCGCCGCATCCGCACCGGCTGCCGCACGACAGTGGTCAAGGTCACCGACGGCGATGACCTTGCCGTCTTGGACCGCGATGCCGCCAGAAGTTGGCGGCTGATTAACGCGCGCGTAGATGCGAGCGTGGGTGAACACCGTTGCTGATGTCATGTTGCTCCCGAAAGCGTCGTTGCTTGTCTCCGCACGTTCTTGTACGGCGGTGCCGTTAGTGTATCCCGTTCATAAATGGCAACTGCGGGAAATTCCCAGCCTAAATCGTGTCCAGGCTGTTGTCGCTCGCCCGTGCATTCCGCTCGCGGGCCACCGCGGGAAAGAATTGTTGCCTGAGAACGCCTCTGAAACATATATGTCGATAGCAGCCTTCTCAGGCAACAAATTTTGCAGTATTCCAGTCACATCTTCGCGACCGGATGCATCCGCTAGCGCTTGGCGTGTGCCAGCGCGACCTCGATCAATTCGGTAATGAGTTCGGGGTATTCCAGGCCAGTTTCGGCCCAGCAGCGCGGGAACATCGAGATTGGTGTGAACCCGGGCATCGTGTTGATCTCGTTGACCAAGAAGCCGTCGGCGTCCAAGAAGAAGTCCACGCGCGAGAGGCTCGAGCAGCCGAGCGCTTCGAATGAGCGGATCGCGAGTTCCTGCATTTCGGCAAGTTCAGCGTCGGTGAGATCAGCCGGGCAAGTCAGTCGCGCAGCCGAGGCATCGAGGTACTTCGACTCGAAGTCGTAGAACTCGCCGCGTTCCATCACAATTTCACCGGCCACGGATGCGCGGGCTCGCTCCCCCGGGCGCGATTCGAGTACCGCGACCTCAAGTTCGCGACCGTCGATCCCGGTTTCGATCAGCACGTGATCGTCTTCGGCAAACGCAACGCGCATCGCTTCATCAAGCTCGGCCGCTGCCTTGACCTTGGACACCCCAACTGAAGAACCGGCACGGGCGGGCTTCACAAACATTGGGAAGTCGCAGGTGTCGAAGATCTTCGCGGTGACGTCATCGTGTGCGGTCTCCCAGTCGTGTTGCTGCACGGTGAGGCCTGGCGCCACGCGCACGCCAGCCGAGGCGAGCACCAGCTTCGTGTAGTGCTTGTCCATACCGGCGGCGCTGGCGAGCACGCCGGAACCGACGAACGGCAGACCAACGAGTTCGAGCATCCCCTGCACGGTGCCGTCTTCGCCGTAGGGGCCGTGCAGCAGCGGGAACACAATGTCGATCTCACCGAGCGACGAAATTTCGCCGTCACGAATGACGCGTACTTCGCGGTGGGTTACCGCATCGGGCAGCAGGATGCGCGTGCCATTGTCGACGACCTCGGGCATGTTTTCGGGGTCGAGACGGAACTTTTCGGGGCGGTCTTCTTCGAGTACCCACTGTCCCTGACGCGTGATACCAACCGGAATCACCTCAAACTTGTCGCGGTTGATCGCGTTGAGCACGCCCGCCGCCGTCGCGCACGAGATCTGGTGCTCGCTCGAGCGACCACCAAAGCACACCATTACGCGCGTCCGGTTCGTTGTTTCGGTCATGCAGTTTCACCCTTCGGGTTTTCGTCGTCGTCTGTGGCAAGGTGTGGCGCAAGCTCGGTCGGATGCATCCGGCCGTCGAGCACCGCGGCGATCTGTTGCACGATGGGCATGGGTACGCCCTCTTCGCTGGCAATTTCAAGAATCGAATCGACCGACCGCAAACCTTCCGCGGTCTGCTGCATTCGACTGTTCACGTCAACATAGCTGTATCCCTGGCCAAGCAGGCGTCCGGCCGTAAAGTTTCGTGACAGTGGCGACATACACGTGGCAATCAGGTCGCCCATACCGGCGAGCCCCATCATCGTGTCGCGGTGCGCGCCAAGCGCTTCGGCGAACTCGGTGATCTCCGCCAGGCCACGGGTCATGATCGAAGCTTTGGTGTTCTCACCGAAGCCAACACCGTCCGCGATACCAATGGCGATGGCGATGAGGTTCTTCAGTACACCACCGAACTCGGTACCGATGACATCGTTACTGACGAACGATCGCAGGTACGAACAGCGCGCGATTCGGGCAACGCGCATCGCGAGGTCATCGGATTCGCTCGCAACCAGGATCGCGGTCGGCTGGCCCTGCGCGATTTCGAGTGCGATATTCGGGCCACTGGCAACTGCCACCCGGTCGCTACCGATCGCAGCAACTTCAGCAATAACTTCGCTCATGCGCTTACCGGTCGAGCGTTCAACGCCCTTCATCAGGCTAATGACGGCGGCCGAATCCGAGAGCAGCGGGCGAATCTCCTCGAGGTTTTCACGGCACGACTGCGCCGGCACCGAAAGAAACACGTAATCCGTGTCCGTAATCGCTTCGCGCAGGTCGGTTGTGGCGCGGATGCGGTCGGGCAGGTTAATCCCCGGAAGGTACGCGGTGTTGCGGTGCGCGTCGTTGATCTCTTCGGCCATCTCGGCCCGGCGCACCGCGAGCGTCACGTCATGCCCGCCGTCAGCAAGCACCTTGGCGAATGTGGTTCCCCAGTTACCGCCGCCGACTACGGCAATCCCGCTCATTTACTGTCCTTGGTCCGTTTCCCGAAGCGCTTGCGTCGTGAGGCCGACGGTTTCGCGGCCCCGGTTGGCATGCCGAATTCTGTTTCACCGTGCGCTACCGGATCATACAGTTCGGCTGGCGCCGTACCACCACGAATAGTTTCCAAGAGCGCGGTGATCTCGCGCATGACAGCTTCGGTCGCTTCCTGGTTTGCGGTACGGGACGCGTGCTTGCCCTGCCACGCCGATAGGTCGACCGGATCCCCAACCCGAATGTGCAGGGGCGTACGGAATCGGAACCGGAACTTCTTCTCGAAGCGCGGCATGACTTCCTGAGCACCCCACGACGCCATCGGAATGATGGGAATGTTGTGCTCCAGGGCCAGGCGCACCGCACCCGACTTACCGCGCATTGGCCAGTAGTCGGGTTCGCGCGTGAGCGTGCCCTCGGGGTAAATGATGACGAGCCCGTCGGCAGCGATGAGTTGCTGGGCGGCGCTCATGGCACCGCTACGGTTCGCGCCGCGCTCGCGTTCCACGGGAATCTGCCCGCTGGCACGCATCACCCAGCCGAGGACCGGCACCTTGAACAGCGAGGCCTTCGCCATAAACCGCGGCATGCGGCCAAGCTTCCAAACACCAACGCCGTTAGCCACGGGGTCGAGGTCGGAGTAGTGGTTTCCGCACAGGATGACCGGACCGGTTGGCGGCAACGAACCCTTAATGTCGTACTTGAATAACAGGCCCATCGCCGGCAGCGCTATTGGTGCCAGCAGCCAAAAGAACGAGGGCTTGCGGCGCTCCGGATACACCGTTCGCTTACGAGAGGCGCCTTCCGATGTGCTCGGTGCGGCCATGTGCTAGTTCTCGACTTCGAATTCGGCGCCCAGCGTGCGCAGCTTGGCGAGGAAGTTCTCGTATCCGCGAGCAATGATGCCCACGTTCGACACGCGCGAGTGTCCCTTCGCCATCAACGCGGCGATGAGGTGGCTGAATCCGCCTCGCAGGTCGGGTACTTCGATATCGGCACCGGTGAGTTTTGACGGACCCGAGATGACGGCCGAGTGCACGAAGTTTTGCTGCCCGAAACGGCACTTCTGACCACCGAGGCATTCGCGGTGGAGCTCGATAGTGGCACCCATCTTCACGAGGGCTTCGGTGAAGCCGAAGCGCTGTTCGTACACGGTCTCGTGCACGATCGAGACACCGGTTGCTTGAGTCAACGCGACCACGAGCGGCTGCTGCCAGTCGGTCATGAAGCCAGGGTGCACATCCGTTTCAATCACCACCGGGCTGAGACTCTCGCCCGGGTGGAAGAAGCGAATACCGTCGTCGTGAATCTCGAACTTGCCGCCGGCCTTGCGGAAGACGTTCAAGAAGGTCAGCATCTCTGGCTGGCGGGCACCTTCAACAAAGATGTCGCCCTGCGTCGCGAGCGCGGCAGCAGCCCAGCTGGCGGCTTCGTTGCGGTCGAAGATTGACTTGTGGTCGTAGCCGTGCAGGTTGGGAACACCCTCAATGCGAATGACGCGGTCGGCGTCGACCGAGATGATGGCGCCCATCTTCTGCAGCACGTTGATGAGGTCCATGATCTCGGGCTCGATCGCGGCGTTCGAGAGCTCGGTGAGTCCCTGCGCGCGAACCGCGGTCAGCAGCACCTGTTCGGTGGCGCCGACGGATGGGTAGTCGAGCGTGATCTTGGCGCCAAGCAGACCGTTTGGTGCGGTCAGGTGGATACCCTCAGGCAGCTTGTCAACGACGGCACCGAACGAGCGCAGCGCCGAAAGGTGGAAGTCGATCGGACGATCACCGATGCGGCAACCACCGAGGTCTGGGATGAACGCTTCGCCAAGCTGGTGCAGCAGCGGGCCGCAGAACAGAATCGGGATGCGGCTGGAGCCGGCGTGCGCGTTGATTTCGGCCATGTGCGCGCTCTTGACCTTGGTCGGGTCAAGGTGTACTTCACCGGTTTCAACATTGTGCGAGATGGTTACGCCGTGAACGCCGAGCAGACCTGCAACGATGCGGACATCCGAGATGTCCGGCACGTTGCGCAGCACACTCGGCGAATCGCCCAGGAGGGCTGCCACCATCGCCTTGGTTACGAAGTTCTTGGCCCCGCGCACCAATACGCGACCGTTCAACGGTTGCCCGCCGTTAAAGGTGATGGTGTCGGCTTCAAGGCCTGAGAACTTCGCGAAGCGTGCGGCGTCCTCCGTCAGCGTGCTCACTAGCGGGTCCCTCCAGAGGTGGTTGTGACCGGGATGATTGTCCCAGGCTCAGAGTCTCCCAAAGCTGGCAGCGTTTTCGGCATCCAACCCGGGCGAGTTGCTTCAAAGTCATCGATTGCAGTTTCATCACGAAGCGTCAGCGCAATATCGTCGAGGCCTTCCATGAGCCGCCAACGAGTGTAATCGTCGATTTCGAACGCATATGAAGCATCGCCAACGGTTACCGTGCGCGATTCGAGGTCAACCGTGACCTGCATCCCCGGGTTTGCTTCAAGCGTCGCCCAGATTTCTTGGACCTCGGCTTCGGTGATGACGCCAACCAGCAGGCCCTGCTTGCCCGCGTTACCGCGGAAGATCTCGCCGAAGCGGGAACCGATAACGGCGCGGAAGCCGTAGTCGCGCAGCGCCCACACGGCGTGTTCGCGGCTCGAACCGGTACCGAAGTCTGGTCCAGGAAACAGCACCGTGGCACCCTCGTACGCGGGCTGGTTCAGCACGAACGAGTCATCCTGTCGCCAGCTGGCGAAGAGCGCGTCTTCAAAGCCGGTCTTGGTGACACGCTTGAGGTAGACGGCCGGGATGATCTGGTCGGTGTCGATGTTCGAACGCTGCAGCGGTACTGCAACGCCAGTGACGGTGGTGATGGCTTCCATTACGCTGCGACCTCCGCGGTGTTGTCGTTCAGATCGCTCGGGCTCGACAGCGTGCCGCGAACGGCAGTTGCTGCAGCAACGACGGGCGAGACGAGGTGCGTACGGCCACCTTTGCCCTGGCGACCTTCAAAGTTTCGGTTCGAAGTGGATGCGCACCGTTCGCCCGGTGCGAGCTGGTCGGGGTTCATCCCCAGGCACATGGAGCAGCCAGCAAATCGCCATTCGCCACCAAAGTCGGTGACGATCTTGTCGATGCCTTCGGCTTCGGCCTGCAGACGCACGCGGGCAGAGCCAGGAACGACCAGGACACGCATCCCGTCAGCCTTCTTACGGCCTTCGATGATGCTCGCGAACGCGCGCAGGTCTTCGATGCGCGAGTTGGTGCACGAACCCATGAACACGGTGTCGACCTTGACGTCTTTGAGCGGGGTACCCGGCGTCAGGTCCATGTACTCGAGCGCGCGCTCGGCGGCGGCGCGGTCGTTAGGGTCGGCAAAGTCTTCAGGCGACGGCACGTTGTGCGACAGCGGCAGCCCCTGACCGGGGTTCGTGCCCCAGGTCACGAACGGCTCAAGCGCATCCGCGTCAATGTGAATTTCGGCGTCGAAGGATGCACCTTCGTCGGTTGGCAGCGTGCGCCAGTAGTCGACGGCTTCGTCCCACAGGTCGCCCTGTGGTGCGTGCGGACGACCCTTGAGGTACTCGAATGTCGTCTCGTCGGGCGCGACCATACCGGCGCGTGCACCCGCTTCAATCGACATATTGCAAATGGTCATGCGTCCCTCCATCGAGAGGGAACGAATTGCGGAGCCGCGGTATTCCAGCACGTAGCCGGCACCGCCACCGGTGCCAATCTTGGCGATGACCGCAAGAATGATGTCCTTGGCCGTAACGCCTTCGCGCAGCGTGCCCTCAACATTGACCGCCATGGTCTTGAAGGGCTTCAACGGTAGCGTCGACGTGGCCAGCACGTGCTCAACTTCACTGGTACCGATACCGAACGCCATAGCGCCGAACGCGCCGTGCGTCGAAGTGTGCGAGTCACCGCAGACAACGGTGATGCCCGGCATGGTCAGGCCGAGCTGCGGGCCCACGACGTGCACGATGCCCTGTTCGCGGTCGCCGAGCGAGTGCAGTCGCACACCAAACTCCTTGGCGTTGCGGCGCAGCGTGTCAATCTGCGTGCGCGAGGTTTCGTCGGCGATGGTGTTGAGGATGTTCACCGTCGGAGTGTTGTGGTCCTCGGTCGCGATCGTCTGCTCGAGGCGGCGCACCTGGCGTCCTGCCTGACGAAGCCCGTCAAACGCCTGCGGGCTGGTGACCTCATGCATGATGTGGAGGTCGATGTAGAGCAGGTCGGGATTTCCGCTCTCGCCACGGGTGACGACGTGTGCATCCCACACTTTTTCGGCCAACGTTTTCGGCGCTGCAGCCGCTGGTTGTTCAGTAGTCATTCGAGGTCTTCCTACACATTGTCGGTGTCCGTCATGGTACCAACGTGCATCCCGCTACTGACGGGGCGGAGCCTCTACCCCTTCGGCAGCCTGCACGCTGGATTCAACGATGACGACGCTGATGTTGTCGCGTCCGCCACGGGAGATGGCTTCGTTGACGAGTTCTTGCGCGAGCGAGACTTCGGGTGCAGATTCGGCCAGATATTCGCGAATGATCGCAGCGATATCGGCATCGACGAGTTCTTTGTTAAGACCGTCGGAGCACACGAGAAACAGCTGGTGGCCTTGGACCGGCATGAGCCAAAGATCCGTCTCAACGCTTGGCTCTGATCCTACCGCGCGGGTGATGACGTTGCGGTCGGGGTGCTGTTCCGCTTCGTCTGGGGTGATGATCCCGAGGGCAACCAGTTCTTGTACTGCCGAGTGGTCGACCGTGATCTGCACGAGGTCGCGGCCGTTCCATCCGTAGACGCGCGAGTCACCGACGTTGTAGATCATCCAGTGCGGCGCACTCGACTCGCCATCAGCCGGTGCAACATCGACCAGCGCCATACCGGTGAGCGTAGTGCCAGCAACGGCGCCCGGGCCGTCGGCTTCATTAACGAGTTCTTGGATGCGCTGGTTCGCGACGTCGATGGCGCCGAGCACAGCTTCGGGCTCTGCCAGCGTTTCGTCGGCGAAGGCCTCCGCAAAGGTCTCGACCACGGTTTGGCTGGCGCGGTCACCGTAGGAGTGACCACCCATACCGTCGGCCACAAGGAAGATTGGGGATTGGGCGAGAACTGCATCTTCGTTGACGGCGCGTACATTGCCGACGTCGGTTACCGCATCCGCGCGAATGGCAATTTCACCAGCGCTGGTTTCTACCAGACTCGTCAACTTATCCCCCGATTCCGAAATACGCCGCAAAACGGCGCCCCCAAACTGTATCGCCTTTGCCTGGTCGGACGCACGCATTTAGCTGCAGTTTGCGTAGTCCTTTCGCGGGATTTTCGCCGCGCATTTCTTGCGCGCCGGAACCCTAGTGCAATGCAGGACAGCTTGCGACCACCCGGAACGCGCACGACGACATAGCTGAAATGCGAAACACCCCCGCCGAAGCGAGGGTGTTTCGTGTTGTTCGTGGTGACCCCAGCGGGATTTGAACCCGCGCTGCCGCCGTGAGAGGGCGGTGTCCTAGGCCGCTAAACGATGGGGCCGCGATGACAACTCACCTAGTCTGCCACAAGCATTTTCTTGTTGTCAACTCATCCACGATATTTTTTGCGATGCAGCCTGACCCGGCGCGCTTATTGCTCACCGTCTTCGAGGTCGAGCGGGTGCGCCACGGTCGGAATCATGCCGGTGATGGGGCGCCCCTCCTTCTCGAGGGTGCGCTTACGCAGCTGCCACAGCACCGTCAGCACAACGAACCAGATCGGTGCGCACAGGAACGCCATTCGCGTGCCCTCTGCTGACACCAATAGCACGGCAATGAACACAAAGAACGCCAGTACGAGCCAGGGTGCGACCGCCGCAATTGGCGTCTTGAATCCCGAGTTTGCGTGCTTTTCGGGGTGCTTGCGCAGGTAACAGATGAACGAAACGCAGATCATGCCCCAGGTGAACAGCACCAGGGTGGCGCAGATCGACGAAACGAAGATGAATCCCTGAATGACCGAGTCACCTGCGAGCAGCACCGGAATCGACAGGAACAGGAACGCACACGTGAACAGCACCGCCTTGCGTGGAATACCGTTCTCGGCAAGGTCCCCCATCCGCTTTGGTGCATGGCCGTCGTGCGCGAGCGCAAAGAGCATGCGGGTGTCTGAGTACAGACCCGAGTTTGCACTCGATGCCGCCGAAGTCAGCACAACCAGGTTGATCACGGCAGCCGCAATACCGAACCCGGCAAGCGAGAGCGTCGAAACGAACGGGCTGGTTTCGGGGTCAATATCGACCCACGGCGTCACCATCATGATGACCAGCAGCGCACCGATGTAGAAGATCAGGATGCGGACCACGATCGAGTTGATCGCCTTCGGCAGGGTCTTGCGCGGGTTCTCAGTTTCTGCAGCCGCGGTGCCAACGAGCTCAACGCCAATGAACGAGAAGATGCCCATCTGGAAACCGAGCAGCAGGCCACTGATTCC
Source organism: [Zimmermannella] bifida NBRC 103089 (assembly GCF_001570925.1). Taxonomy (GTDB): domain Bacteria; phylum Actinomycetota; class Actinomycetes; order Actinomycetales; family Microbacteriaceae; genus Gulosibacter; species Gulosibacter bifidus. Next base: position 54,700 of record NZ_BCSP01000002.1, on the reverse strand, counting down.
CATTGGCAGGAATCCACCGTATTCCCAAAGGTTTGAGACCTTTGCCTGCACGCCATCAGGGTTCGTGAACCCGGTGATCACCAGGTAGATACCCACGGCGATGAGCCCCAGAATGGCCACGATCTTGATGATCGCGAACCAGAATTCGGCTTCACCGAACCACTTCACTGGCAGCAGGTTGAGGCCGGTGAGCACGAGGCACGAAATCAGCGCCGGAATCCAAACTGGCACGTCGGCGTTGAAGAACTTGACGTATCCGGTGATCGCGATGATGTCTGCAATACAGGCCACGACCCAGCTGAACCAGTAGTTCCACGAAACAAAGAACCCGGCCCAGGGCCCGACCTGGTGTTTGGCGACGTCGCCGAAGGTCTTGTAGTGCAGGTTCGAGAGCAGCAGCTCACCGAGCATCCGCATGATCAAGAATACGAACAGGCCAATTGCCAGGTACACCAGCACGATTCCGGGGCCGGCGTTCTTGATGAGTTCACCAGAACCCATGAATAGACCGGTACCGATCGAGCCACCGATAGCAATGAGTTGCAGGTGGCGATTCTTGATGCCGCGTTCCATCTGCGGTGGTTCCGTGGTGACCGAATCAACGGCACCAGCTAATTGTGGCGACAAGACTTCACTCCTTTGTGACAAAACAGGTTTGTGATCATCAGCCGTGCTCGTACCTGACGGATACAAGCACGGCTACGAACGCCGAGCGCAATGGCTGGTAGCGAGGCAGTCGGCGCTCGAAGTACTACCGCAGCACGCGGAAGGTGTCGAGCTTTGGGTCGTTTGCCCCGCGCACATAGCCCGATGGCGCAGCACCGGCAGAACGCAGAAAATCAACGACTTCCTGCGTCAGTCGCTCTCCAGGAATCACATTGGGCACACCCGGAGGATACGCCGCCAGCGAGTCGGCAGACACCCGTCCGACCGCCTCAGCCGCCGAAACGATCTCAATCGGCGCAAAGAATGCATCCGACGGCTTCAACACGCGCTCCCCCTGGGCTGGGATCGGGCGCATCGTGGATGCATCCGTACAGTTCGTCCGGGGCAACGCATGGAGCGCGCGCAATACTCGCTCCGAGTCAATCGGCGAAGTTGCACCCACGAGCAGGATGATGGCACTCGCGGTTGCGAGCTCGATCACGACGCCGTGGTCGCGAGTCAGCAGATAGTGCGCTTCAGTTCCAGTGATACCCGAGTTGCGCATGTCGATGACGATCTTAAACGGGTCGTGATCAACCGCATCCGCCAAACCGCGGATTGCTGGCGTCGCGTCACCGAAGCGTCCCTGCTCACGAATGCCGCGACGGACAGCCTCAGCTGATTCCAACGCAAGCGTGATCCGCTCGTGCCCCGAGGTCATGAGGTTGCGTCGCGCCTCGTCGATCGAAGCCAGCAAGAGCGATGAGCAGCTCGTTGACTGGTAGGAGCGCACGACGCGGTCAACCAGGGACTCCATCTGTTTCGCCAGCGGACCGTGGCCAAGCTGCAGCATGGCGGTCTGGGTGAGCGAGCCGGCAGCCTTGTGCGTCGACGAGATCACCAGGTCGGCGCCAAGCCGAACCGCATTGGTGGGCAGCCCTTCGTGAAACCCAAAATGCGATCCCCAGGCTTCATCAACAATAAGCGGCACACCGTGATCGTGCGCGACCCGCGCAATGCTCGAAACATCGGCAACAGCCCCGAAGTAGCTTGGCGTGACAATAAACACCGCACTTGCCTGCGGGTTTTCGCGCAGGGCCTGTTCGATTTGGGCGGCGGTCACACCATTGGCGGCACCGAGTCCAGTGTCGACGGAGCCTTGCACAAATACCGGGTCAAGACCGACATGAATCATGCCGTCAATAACACTTGAGTGCACGCTTCGCTGCGCAATAAATTCCTCGCCCAAACCACGGATGACGTTGGTCGCAATGTGATTACAGCCGGATGCACCATTGGTTACGAACCAGGTGCGGCTGGCTCCCCACGCATCGGCCGCAAGGTATTGAGCCTGCTCGAGCGGTGTCTTTTGTCCGGGGCCTACACTGCGCCAAGTGTGCTGGTCGATCCCGCTGAACAGCATCGGAAAATCCAAGCGGAGGGCTTCTTCTCCAACGATGTCAACCAGTCCAGGCACGTTTTCCGGGTTGGCCTGGTGACCTGGAACGTGCAGTCGCTGCCAATTACGGGCGGCGAGCGAGCGAAGCGCCTCTGCATACGGCGCAACACTGTGGGGATTTCCCACCGAACGCTGTGCTTCATCGCACAGCGCATTTACTGAAGTAACACGCATATCTAGCACGGTAATCCCGAGCCGCGCGCTGCGGAATATCAAGTATTCGAGCACAGCGGCATAGCCAGTATTCCACTCGCAACGACCGAGCAATTTAATTACAGCTATTCATTTTCAGATGAATTGTATTCATTTGTCGTGCGATATCGCGCGCAATCATGCAGGTGATTCCATGCCAGACTGACAGCGTGCTCACGATTCAACAATTACGCGTCCTGACCGCCGTCGCTGACCACGGAAGCCTCGCCCGTGCTGCCGAGGCGCTCAATTACGGAACGCCGACCATGACTCACCACTTGAACGCACTCGAACGCGAGCTCGAGGTTCAACTTGTGGAGCGCACACCCCGCGGTGTCAGACTCACCGAAATGGGAAACGTCGTGCTCCAAGAAGCACACGGAATTCTTGGTCGCGCCCAGCACCTGCACAAATCAGTCGCCCAGTTAAAAGATGCGGGAGTCGCGACCCTACGAATCGGCACATTTGCGTCAAGCGGCTCACGACTACTGCCTTCGGCAATCCGCCAATTGCAATCACAATTCCAAGTGCAGGTTGAAGTAATCGAGGCAGAACCGACCACCGTTGTTTCGATGCTGCAGCGACAAGAAATCCACGCCGGACTCATTTACGACTTCGCTGACGATCCCTCTTTTTCTGCTACTGGGCTGCAATTGACGCACTTACAACGCGAGCCATACCAAGTCCTCATTGCCAAGAATCATCCGCTGGCACAGCGCAGCCAACTCGATTTCACGCAGTTGCGCGATGTGAGCTGGATTTGCGCTCGCCACGAAGACGAATCGCCCGGACGAGCACTACAGCGCGCTTGCCGCGGCGCTGGGTTCATCCCAAAAGAGCTCATTCGCACCGATGATCTCCTCATGATCCACGGGCTGGTCGCGGCCGGGTTGGGGATGGCCGTCATCACCGAATCCGCCACGGTTCCGCAGCTTGAGGTCACGCTCCGACCCGCAATCCAGCCCCTCGGAGAGCGCCTGGTTGCCCTCGCATCCCACCCCGAGCACACGCCGCCGGCGGTGCACGAGCTGGCCCGCATCCTCACCCAATTGAGCGCCCGATAGCGGGGTGCAGCGTCGAATTGCTGCCCCGGTGCGCGCCTCTGCCCGACATCGTTAGGCATCCGTTAGCGCGTTTCGCGCACCCGTATGGATTCCGTTAGGACGGGCACACAGCCCTGTCGCGCTCGACTTCACTCGAGACATGCGTCAACCGACGCTCGACGAAGGATCCCTCGTCGATGACCCCCTCAAGTGGAGCTCAACATGATCGATGCCGTTTATTTCCTCGGCGTGATTGCACTCTTCGTTTGCATCGGCCTCATTGGTAAGGCGGTGGACAAGCTGTGATCGTCATCCAAGCCATCGCAACCGTCCTCGCCCTCGGCGCCATCGCGTACCTCGTCTACGCCCTCGTGAAGCCGGAGAAGTTCTAAATGACCTGGCTATTTGCACTGCTTACCCTGCTCACGGTCGCGCTCGCGCTGGCCGTTATCCACCGCCCGTTTGGTGACTACATGGCGTGGGTGTACACCTCCAATAAGGACCTGCGCGCCGAGCGCGTGGTGTACCGCGTCTTTGGGGTGGACCCCGAGTCGCCACAGACCTGGCAGGCCTACCTGCGCAGCGTGCTCGCGTTCTCGGCCGTGGGTCTGCTGCTGCTGTACACCATTCAACGCATCCAGCCGATCCTGCCCTACTCGCTGGGTCTGGATGCACCCTACGAACCGCTCGCGTTCAACACCGCCGCCTCATTCGTGGGTAACACCAACTGGCAGTCCTACGCTCCGGAAACCACGCTCGGCTACACCGCCCAGCTGGCCGGTCTGACGGTGCAGAACTTCGTCTCGGCCGCGGTTGGTATGGCCGTCGCGGTCGCACTCGTGCGCGGATTCGCGCTACGCCGTACCGGCACGATCGGAAACTTCTGGGTCGACCTCACGCGCGGGCTGTACCGCATCCTGCTGCCGCTGTCGATCCTCGGCGCCATTGTGCTGGCGCTCGGCGGTGTGATCCAGAACTTCAACGGATTCACGAGCGTCGAAACCCTCACGGGTGCCGCACAGACCATCCCGGGCGGTCCGACCGCATCCCAGGAAGTCATCAAGCTGCTCGGAACCAACGGTGGGGGATTCTTCAACGCGAACTCGTCGCACCCCTTCGAGAACCCGAACGCCTGGACCAACCTCTTTGAAGTACTGCTAATGCTGGCGATTCCGTTCTCGCTGCCGCGCACCTTCGGCACGATGGTCGGCGACCGCCGCCAGGGCTACGCGATCCTCGCGGCCATGGGCATCCTCTACATCGGCTCGTACAGCGCGCTCGTCGCCTTCGAGTCGATGGCGCACGGCACCGCCCCGCAGCTGGCCGGCGGCGCCATGGAGGGTAAGGAAGCGCGCTTCGGTGTCATCGGCACCGCGATCTTCGGTACCACCAGTACCGGCACTTCGACCGGTGCCGTCAACGCGATGCACGACTCGTTTACCGGCCTGGGCGGAATGATGCCGATGCTCAACATGATGCTCGGTGAGGTCTCCCCCGGTGGTGTGGGATCGGGTCTGTACGGCATCCTCATCCTCGCGGTGATCTCGGTGTTCATCTCGGGCCTGCTCATTGGCCGCACCCCCGAATACCTCGGTAAGAAGATCGGCCCGAAGGAGATCAAGCTCGCTGCGCTGTACATCCTCGTGATGCCGACGCTCGTGCTCTCGGGCACCGCCCTCAGCTTCGCGCTGCCGGGCATCAGCGAGGACGTCATCAACAACGCGTTGAACAACACCGGTTCGCACGGTATGTCGGAGGTGCTGTATGCCTTCACCTCGGCCGCAAACAACAACGGTTCGGCGTTCGCCGGTCTCACCGCGGACACCCCGTGGCTGGCGACTGCGCTCGGTGTGGCCATCCTGGTGGGCCGCTTCCTGCCCATGGTGTTTGCCCTGGCGCTGGCCGGCGCTCTTGCCGCTCAGGACAAGGTGCCCGAGACCTCGGGCACGCTCCCGACGCACCGACCGCTGTTTGTCGGCATCCTGACCGCCGTCACCCTGCTGGTTTCGGCACTCACCTTCTTCCCTGTACTTGCTGTGGGACCGCTCGCAGAAGGGCTCATATAGATCAATGTCAAACACATCCTCACTCCAACGCGACCGCGAACGTCTCGATAAGAAGACCGAACGTCGCAACGCCGCTCGGAACCAGAGCGGATTTAGCTGGGCACAGTTGCGCGAGGCGCTGCCGGATGCGGCGCGCAAGCTGAACCCCACCGAACAGTGGCGTAACCCCGTCATGTTCATCGTGTGGGTCGGTGCCGCGCTGACCACCCTGCTCGCCATCGTCGAACCCATGCTCGGTGGCCCGACCGCTTCTGGCGGCGCCGAGGTGCCGTGGTCGTTCACCCCGATCATTGCGCTGTGGCTGTGGGCGACGGTGTTCTTCGCCAACATCGCCGAAGCGGTCGCAGAGGGCCGCGGTAAGGCACAGGCCGAGACGCTGAAGCAGACCCGCAGCAACACCATGGCGACCCTCATCGAACACTACGACGCCACCGGCGACGCCGCAGCCGAACGCGCCACCTCCATCCAGGTGAGCTCGGCCGAGCTCAAGATCGGCGACATTGTCACGGTGACTGCCGGTGAGCTCATCCCCGGCGATGGCGACATCATCTGGGGTATCGCCTCGGTGGATGAATCGGCCATTACCGGTGAGTCCGCGCCGGTTGTGCGCGAGTCCGGTGGTGACCGCTCCGCCGTCACCGGTGGTACGCGCGTGCTGTCCGACCGCATCGTCGTGCGCATCACCTCGAAGCCCGGCGCCACCTTCGTCGACCGCATGATCGCCCTCGTTGAAGGGGCCGCGCGTCAGAAGACGCCGAACGAGATCGCGCTGAACATTCTCCTCGCCTCGCTGTCGATCATCTTCATGGTGGTCGTGCTCACTCTCAACCCGATGGCGACCTATGCCGCCGCGCCGGTGAGCGTGACCGTGCTGGTCGCCCTGTTGGTCTGCCTCATCCCCACCACCATCGGCGCGCTATTGAGCGCGATTGGTATCGCGGGTATGGACCGCCTCGTCCAGCGCAACGTACTCGCCATGTCGGGCCGCGCGGTCGAGGCCGCCGGTGACGTGACGACGCTGCTGCTCGACAAGACCGGCACGATCACGTACGGAAACCGTCGCGCCAGCGCCTTCCTGCCGGTCGACGGCGTGAGCGAACAGGAACTCATCCGCGCCGCCGCGCTCTCATCGGCTGCCGACCCCACCCCCGAGGGTGTATCGATCGTCGAGCTCGCTGAAAAACAGGGCTGGACGCTCGATGCCGATGTCGACGGCGAGGTCGTTCCGTTCACCGCCGAAACCCGCATGTCTGGTCTCGACTTGCCCGACGGCACGCAGATCCGTAAGGGTGCCGGCTCCACCGTCAGCGCCTGGGTGCAGGATGCGGGTGCCCACGTGCCCGTATCGATCTCGATCCAGCTTGACCGGCTCGTGTCCGATATCTCGCAGCAGGGTGGTACGCCCCTGGTGGTGGCCCAGCGCTCCGCCGAGGGCGAAACTCGACTCCTCGGTGTCGTCCACCTCAAGGACGTCGTGAAGGAGGGGCTGCCGGCGAAGTTTAAGGAGCTTCGCGCCATGGGTATCCGCACCGTCATGATCACCGGTGACAACCCGCTCACCGCGAAGGCGATCGCCGAGGAGGCCGGCGTGGATGACTTCCTCGCCGAGGCCACCCCGGAAGACAAGCTCGCCTACATCAAGAAGGAGCAAGAGGGTGGCAACCTGGTCGCGATGACCGGTGACGGCACCAACGACGCGCCCGCACTGGCTCAGGCCGACGTGGGTGTGGCGATGAACACCGGTACGTCGGCAGCGAAGGAGGCGGGCAACATGGTTGATCTCGACTCCGACCCGTCGAAGCTGATCGAAATCGTTCGCATCGGTAAGCAGCTGCTGATCACGCGCGGTGCACTCACTACCTTCTCGATCGCGAACGACGTGGCGAAGTACTTCGCCATCATCCCCGCGATGTTCATGGGGGTCTTCCCGCAGTTGGGCGCGCTCAACATCATGGGCTTGCACTCCCCCGCCTCGGCGGTGCTGTCGGCGATCATCTTCAACGCGATCGTGATCATCTTCCTCATCCCGCTCGCCCTGCGCGGCGTGAAGTACCGGGCCACGGCCGCATCCAACATCCTGGCCCGTAATCTCACGATCTACGGCCTGGGCGGCATCATCACTCCGTTCATTGGTATCGGGCTCATCGACCTGCTGGTCCGCCTGATCCCCGGCTTCTAACAGCGCTTAGGAGAAGCAATCATCATGCACAACTCAGCACGCCAAACCTGGCGCATCGTGTGGGTCGCCACCCGCTCGATGGTGTTCCTCACCCTTGTCCTCGGCGTCGGCTACACGGCGCTGATGACCGGGATCCTGCAGCTGACGCTGCCCGCGCAGGCAAACGGTTCGATGGTCACCACCACCGACGGTCGCGTCGTGGGCTCGTCCCTCATCGGCCAGAACTTCACCGACGAGCAGGGCAATCCGCTGCCGGAGTACTTCCAGTCGCGACCCTCTGCTGCCGGTGACAACGGTTACGACGGTGGCGGTTCATCCGGCACCAACTACGGCCCGGAGAACCCGGATCTGATTGCCTCGGTGACCGAACGCAAGCAGCAGATCGCCGAGTTCAACGGGGTGTCGCCGGATGCAGTTCCCGCGGACGCGGTCACCGCCTCGTCCTCGGGTCTCGACCCGCACATCAGCCCCGAGTACGCCGAAATTCAGGTCGCCCGAGTCGCCAAGGCTCGCGGAATCGACGAAGCAACCGTGCGTACACTCGTGGCCGAACACACCTCCGGTCGTGACCTCGGATACGTGGGCGAACCGGTCGTCAACGTCCTCGAACTCAACGTCGCGCTCGACGAACTGAAGGGATAGTCATGGGCGAACGCGGTCGGCTCCGAGTCCTCCTCGGAGCGGCTCCAGGTGTCGGCAAGACGTTCACCATGCTCGAAGAGGGCCAACGCCTCCTTGCTGAGGGCAAGGATGTGGTGGTCGGCTTTCTCGAAACACATGGACGGCAGGCCACTGCCCGCATGGCCGAGGGCCTGCCGTCCGTCCCCCGGGCGCGGGTGACGTATCGCGGTGTCGAAGTTGAGGAGATGGACCTCGACGCCGTGCTCACCCGCCGACCCGAAATCGCGCTGGTCGATGAGCTGGCGCACACCAACACCCACGCCGATGACGCCACCGGCCCGCGCCACAACAAGCGCTGGCAGGACGTAGAGGAACTCCTCGCGGCGGGCATCGACGTCATCTCGACGCTCAACATTCAGCACATCGAATCCCTCAACGATGTGGTCGAGCAGATCACCGGGGTGCCGCAGCGCGAAACCGTACCCGACTCGGTGCTGCGCACCGCCGATCAGATCGAGCTGGTTGACCTCGCCCCGCAGGCACTGCGCGACCGGCTCACGCGCGGCGTGGTCTACCCGCCCGACCGCATCGACGCGGCCCTTTCGAACTACTTCCGCCTCGGTAACCTCACGGCACTGCGCGAATTGACGCTGATCTGGCTCGTGGATGAGGTCGATATCGCCCTCCAGCGGTATCGCGAAATGTACGGCATCGGCGCGACCTGGGAGGCGCGCGAGCGGGTCGTGGTCGCCCTCACCGGCGGCCCCGAGGGTGAGACGCTGCTGCGTCGCGGCGCGCGGATCGCCGCCCGTGCCGGTGGCGAGCTGCTCGCCGTGCACGTCACCAGCCAGGATGGCCTGCGCTCCGGGAACCCGGCGGCCCTCGCCATGCAGCGGGCGCTGGTGGAACAGCTCAACGGCAGCTACCACCAGGTTGCCGGGAACGATATCCCCGCCGCGCTGGTCGAGTTCGCGAAGTCCGTGAACGCCACCCAGCTCGTGCTCGGCGCGAGTCGACGCGGCTGGCTCGTCTCCGCCCTCACCGGGCGCGGAATCGGCGCCACGGTCGTGCGCGAATCCGGCGATATCGACGTGCACATGGTCAATATTGCCGGGGCCGCCGAGCGCTGGACCCTCCCCCGCATCACCGGCGCACTCACGCGACTGCGCCGCATCCTCGGTTTTGTGCTCGCCCTCATCGGTGGGCCGCTGCTCACCGCCGCGCTCTTCCCGTTCCGAGGGCCGGATGCGGTGTGGAGCATCGGTATTTGCTACCAGCTGCTGATTGTGGTTACGGCGCTGGTCGGCGGCCTGTGGCCGGCGCTCATCACCGCGGTGCTGTCGGGCGTGACAATCGACTACTACTTCATCGAGCCGTACTCGACAGTGCACATCTATCAGCCCGAGCACTGGCTGGCCCTGCTCATGTCGGTGGTTGCCGCAGCGCTGGTGAGCTTCATCGTGGACCGCGCCGCGCGCCGCACCCGCATCGCACGGCGCGCCGCCGCCGAGTCGGAGCTGATTCAAACCGTCGCCGGTAGCGTGCTGCGCGGCGATAATGCGATCCAGGCGCTCGTGGATCGCACCCGCGAAGCCCTGCAGATTCCCGGGGTGCGGCTAGTGCGAACCGACGCTGCGAACGCTGGGGGTTCCGGGGAGGCGGGCGACACGGTGCTCGCCACCGCGGGCGAACCGGTGCGCGATGAGCGATTCACGAGCATCCCGATCGGCGAGACCGCCGTGCTCGAGCTGCACGGCGCCGAGCTGCACGCCTCCGAGCAGCGCTTGCTCGCGGTCATCACGGCGCAGCTGACGGCCGCGATGGAGTTCGAGGAGCTGAGCGAAACGGCAAAGAGCATCGAGCCGCTTGCCGCATCCGACCGCATCCGCGGTGCTTTGCTGTCGGCGCTCAGTCACGATCTGCGCAAGCCGCTGGCTGCGGCCACCGCCGCGATCGGCGGGATCCGGCTCGCGGGCCCGCAGCTGTCGGAGGATGATCGCGAGGAGCTGCTGGCCACCGCGGAGGAGAGCCTGACCTCGCTTGGCGCCCTCGTGACGGACCTGCTGGATGTCACCCGCATCCAGGCGGGCACCCTGCGATTGCACTGTTCGCCGAACGACCCGGCCGAGCCGATCGCCGCGGCCCTGGATGAACTCGGTGCTGGCCCCGACCGCGTGACCCTCGGCCTCAACCACGACGGTGCGCTGGCGATGATCGACCCGGTGCTGTTGCAGCGCGCGCTCGTAAACCTGCTCACCAATGCCGAGCGGCACAGCCCCGTGGACGTGCCGGTGCACGTGAGCACGAGTGTGTTCGGCGATACCGTCGAGATCCGCGTCATCGACCGCGGACCGGGTGTGGAGCCCGAGCGACACGACCAGATCTTTGTGCCGTTCCAGCGCCTGGGAGATACTGATAACTCGACCGGCCTCGGTCTTGGATTGGCGCTCTCGCGCGGCTTTGTTGAATCGATGAACGGCACGCTGACACCCGAGGCGACCCCGGGTGGCGGGTTGACCATGGTGATCACGGTGCCCCGCGCCGCCGCCGCGACGGGCACCGACGCCGGTGACGATACGCTGTAGGACCAATGATGAATATCCTGATCGCCGACGATGACCCGCAGATTTTGCGGGCGCTGCGCATTACCCTCACCGCCAAGGGCTACCGTATTTTCACGGCCGCCGACGGTGCGGAGACCATTGCGGCCGCGATCGAGCACCATCCCGACCTCGTGCTGCTCGACCTGGGGATGCCCCGGCTCGACGGGGTCGAGGTGATTCACGCAATTCGGGGATGGTCGCAGGTGCCGATCCTGGTCGTCTCGGGCCGCGCGGGTGCCGCAAATAAGGTCGAGGTGCTGGATGCGGGTGCGGACGACTACATCGTGAAACCGTTCGCGATTGAGGAGCTGCTCGCCCGGGTGCGGGCGCTGACCCGTCGGCTCCCGAAGGACGAACCGGTGAGCGCCGCACCGCAGGTGCGTTTCGGCGAGGTGGCCGTTGATCTTGCTGCGCATAGCGTGACGCGCACGAGCAACGGTGAGACTCGTTCGGTGCGCCTCACCCCGACCGAGTGGCAGTTCCTGGAGATTCTGGTGCGGAATGCCGGGAAGCTCGTGACGCGCCAAACCATTCTGAAGCACATCTGGGGTACCGATCACGCCGAAGACACCGGGTACCTGCGACTGTACGTATCGCAACTGCGCCGCAAACTCGAGGTGGACCCGGCGAGTCCCGAACACATCCTCACGGAGCCGGGGATGGGGTACCGGCTCGTGGGTGCTCAGTAGCTGAGATTTGCCGCGCGGTAAGTGGCCCCGGGGTCGAAGATCTCCAAGGTGGTGCAGCCTGCGGTGCCTCGAGGTGAATAACACCCCGAGACCCCGAATCCTGCACCACCCTCGAGACGCCCGACCTCCAATACCTCAGCAATGCATCACCTCGACAGTTCGACGCTTCGAGGTGGCCCCACTCAACGGGTTGCTGCACCCGACAGAACCCCAAGAGTCGAAAATCTCCAACATGGTGCAATCCGCAGCGCTGCGAGGTGAATAGCACCTCCAGACCCCGAACTCTGCACCAGCTTGGAGATCCTCCACCAAATGCCCGAGGCGGCTCCACCCGAGGATTTGCGGTGTGAGGCGCTACTGGGCGCGGCGACACCGCAGAAGAGTCCCGGAGGAAAATCTCCAAGATGGTGCAATCCGCAGCGACCCGAGGCGAATAACACCCCGCCACCCCCGAATCCTGCACCAAACCGGAGGCGAGCCAGGTCGGAGGCGAACATGTCGGCAGGGTGCATCACCGGGCCGCAAGCAGCAAAGAAACCAGACGCTCAGAGGCGGCCCGTATAGCGGGCAACAAAATATCCCAACCAAATCGGTTGGGATTGTTGGCTGGGGTACCTGGACTCGAACCAAGAACAACTGAACCAGAATCAGCCGTGTTGCCAATTACACCATACCCCATGGCGCGTAAACGCTTGCGCATTCACAGCACCAGAAAAGCTTAACGCATTGCACCCAACTCGCGCAACATGTTGACCCGCGCACGGTCTTCCCAAGCCGAATAGCCGTGTGCCGTGTGGAAAATTCGGTCGCGCTCGAGCAGCCCGCTGAGCTGCCGCTGACGCCGCGAACGCCACTGCGCTTCGCTCAGATGCGGCAATTCTGCCCGAATCCCGGCAACGTTTTCGAGGTACGCATCCCAATCGAGCGCAAGCCCCGCGAGGTCAGCATCCGAAATGCGTGCGCCGGCATCGTCACCTGCCGCGGGCGCATGTTTGATCGTAATGAGGATGAGCCGGGTCACTTCGTCGAGTTCCACGTCCGAGATCCTCCCCCAGAGGAGCTCTTCGGTGAGATCAACGGATGCGTATTCGTCACGCGGCGAGGTGTTGGTGTGCACGATGTCGTGACACCAATAGGCAATGCGCTCGAGCCGCTGACCGCCGAGCTCATCCAGCACCTGCAAGCCGTATTGCAGGTGAGCAACACCGTGGTACTTGCGGTGCGGTTCTTGCCACCGCTCCAGCAGGCGACGTCGCACGCCACCATCCAGCTCAGTCGCACCGGGCAGATCATCGAACGATCGACCAATTGATTCCACTACCACCAGTGCATCACTCCCACTGCAATTCCAGCGAATGCCGCCGCCCAGAGCATGCTGGCAAACGTACCGATGATGAACAGCTCCCCTACGCGCGGGTTTTTCTGCGCACGAAGCTCTGGATATCGCCCGAGCCCCTTAATCGCAATCACGAATGCGAGACCAGCAGGGAATGCCGCCACCAGGCTGGCATAGACGGCGATGCGCTCAAGAATGCCGATCCAGCGACCACCCGGCAGCTCGCGTTCCGCATCAAGCAGCTGCGGGCCGCGCGCATCCACCGCTGGCGCGGGCGCAATTCGCTGCAACAGGAAACGGATCACCGGATTCGCAAGGACCGCGCCAATGCCACAGATGGCAATGGTCGCCACGTCAATGAGCACCGTCGTATCCACGCAACCCCCGAACAACTTCCCAAGCACTGTGCGGCACGCTGACCACAACCGCATCCGCTACCAAACCCAAGCCAGCACCAGCAGTGAACGCAACGGCACCGATTGTAGTAACCCCCACCGACATCAATCCCAACAGACTGCACACCCCGCTGCGCAACAACCGAGCAACTTCACTTCAACAACATTAAGATATTTCTTTCATGTTGCAGATCTTTCGATACTATCTACATATGTCGGATACGTATCCATCCTGCGTCGCCCTGCTCGTCGACATCATCGGGTCGCGCGGCGACCACCGCGCGCGCAACCACCAGGCCATGCTGCGCGCGATCGACCAGGTCAACGAGACCCATCCCGCGCTTGATCCGCTGCGAACCACGGTCGGCGACGAAGTACAGGGCATTTACGCAACGCTTGGCGACGCCCTAACAGCGGCCTTCGCGCTGCGGTTCGCAGCCGCATCCCCCGAACAGCACGAACCCATTGCACTGCGCTTCGGTGTGGGTGGTGGCGAAGTCACGGTGGTCGACGCCGACCGCGGCATCCAAGACGGCTCGGCATGGTGGGCCGCTCGCGACGCCATCAACCAGGTCGAATCCCTCGCCGAACTCACGCACTACGACTGCGTGCGCACGCTCGTGATCGACCGCCGCACCGAGGCTGCCAACGGCACGGTGAACGCCGCACTGCAGCTCATCGACGCCCAAATGGATGCGCTGCGGCCAGCTTCGCAGCACAGTCTCGGGTACATCGTGGCCGGGCTTTCGAATCAGGATGCGGCAACAAAATTGGGCATCTCGGCGTCAGCAAACTCGCAGCGCGCGGTACACAACCGGCTCCGCATCCTTGCCGATGCGATCACACAGCTTGGCGAACTCCCCTAGTTCGCACCTACTCGCCTAGAGCCCGACGGCGTCGCGGTGTGCGGCGATAGCGGTGCGCGCACCCTTGCCAGCCGCGATAATCAGCACCTCGGGGCCGGGAGCCGTGAGCTCACCCGTGGCATAGAGCCCAGCGACCGACGTGCGGCCGAACTCGTCGGCAGCAACGAGCCCCCGCGCATCCGTATCGGGGCGAATATCGTCGTCGAGAAAATCAAATTGTGCCGCAAAGTCGGGGAGCACAAACGCGGCGTCAACCGGGGTGATTTCGCCATCAACGGTGCGAACTCCGGTGAGCGTGGCGCGCTCGCCAACAACGTCGTCGATTTCGCGACGGTCAACGACGATACCCCGCGAGCGCAACTCGTCCGCATCCGCGGCAGAAATCTGCGTCTCGTTGGCGAACACGGTGACGTGCGAGCCAATTCGCGAGAGCTGCGCGGCGCGGTAGGCCAGCGTGGCGGCACCCGGCGCACCAAACACGGCGATGCGCTCATCACGTTCGTTCCAGGCATCGCACACCACGCAAGAGTGGATGTCGGTGCCGTAGAACGCACGCAGCGACGGTAGCTGTGGCAGCAGCTCCTTGAGCCCGGTCGCCAGAATCACCCGATCAGCGAACACTTCACGGTTCGGCGTACCGCGCACGCCCCTCGCCGACACCACAAATCCGTCACCTTGGCGTCGGATCCGCTGCACCTGCGCAAATTGCACTTCGGCGTTCTCGTACGCCTGCACCGATTCGCGCCCGGCGGCACGCAACTCGTTGGGCGGGATGTTGTCGCGCGAAAGGAACCCGTGCGCCTCAAGCGTGGCCGAATGCCGCGGACGGTTGCTGTCGAGCACGAGCACGCGGCGAAGCTGGCGGGCAAGCAGCAGCGCTGCCTGCAACCCCGCCGGCCCACCGCCCACAACGACGACCTCATATCGGTCGTTTTCAGCAAATTCCGTCACTGCGGTCATGAAGGCCCCTAGTGGTTGATGCGGTTGCGTCGTGTGCGCGAACGTCGCGCGGTTCGCTTACTTAGTGGTGATGGCGCGCAGCTTAGCCAGGCGCGCGAGCGTCTCGGTCTTGCCGAGCAACTCCATCGACTCAAACAGTGGCGGCGATACGCGGCGACCTGAGATCGCCACCCGTCCAGGGCCAAAGGCCAGGCGCGGCTTGAGTTCGAGTTCGTCAAGCAGCTTGGCACGCATGGCTTCTTCGATGGCTGCGGTGGTCCAGTCGGTCAGCGGCTCCAGCGCCGCGGTGGTTGCGTCGAGCGTTGCCCCGGCGCCGTCCTTGAGCGTCTTGAGCGCGTCTTCGGCGTATTCGAGGTCGTCGGTCGCGGTGAACAGGAAACCGAGCATGCCCGGTGCTTCGCCGAGCAGCTGCATGCGCTCCTGCACGAGCGGCGTGGCCTGACGCAGGGTCTCGAGCTGCGCATCCGTTGGGGTGCCGCCAGCGAAGAACTCGACCAGGTACGGCACCATGCGCTGGGTGAACGTCTCGGGGTCAAGGCGACGCATGTGCTCGCCGTTGATGGCTTCGGCCTTCTTGAGGTCAAAGCGCGCCGGGTTGGGGTTCACGTCGGCAACATCGAAGGCGGCCGTCATCTCGTCAATGGTGAACACGTCGCGGTCGGCAGCGATCGACCAGCCGAGCAGTGACAGGTAGTTCAGCAGGCCCTCAGGCAGGAAGCCGCGGTCGCGGTGGTGGAAGAGGTTCGACTCGGGGTCGCGCTTCGAAAGCTTCTTGTTACCCTCACCCATCACGTACGGCAGGTGACCGAATTGCGGGATGAACTCGGCCACGCCGACTTCGATCAGCGCGTGGTAGAGGGCGATCTGACGTGGCGTCGACGAGAGCAAGTCTTCGCCGCGCAGCACGTGGGTGATGCCCATGAGCGCGTCGTCGACGGGGTTGACCAGCGTATAGAGCGGCTTGCCGTTCGGGCGCACGACGACGAAGTCGGGGAACGATCCGGCCTTGAACGTGATCTCACCGCGAACCAGGTCGTCGAACGAGAGGTCGGTGTCGGGTACTCGCAGTCGCAGGCTCGGGATGCGGCCCTCGGCACGGTAGGCCGCCTTCTGCTCGTCCGTCAGGTCGCGTTCGAAGTTGTCGTAGCCCTGACGTGGGTCGCGACCGTTGGCGATGTTGCGAGCTTCGATTTCTTCGGCCGTTGCGAACGACTCGTAAAGGAAACCGCCGTCCTTGAGCTTCTCGATGACTTCGGCGTAGATGTCGCCGCGCTGCGACTGGCGGTACGGCTCGTGGGGGCCACCCACGCCGACGCCTTCGCTCCAGTCGATGCCGAGCCAGCCGAGGGCTTCGAGGATCATTTCGAAGCTCTCTTCAGAGTCGCGTTCCGCGTCGGTGTCTTCAATGCGGAACACCATCGTGCCGCCCACATGCTTGGCGTAGGCCCAGTTGAACAGTGCGGTTCGGATCAACCCGACGTGTGGGGTGCCCGTAGGCGATGGGCAGAAACGAACTCGAATATCAGAGCCGGTAGCGGATGCGAAAGGCGCAGTTGAAGCAGTCATGGTGCATTCCATTCTAGTGCGCCTGACGCGGCGGCACCGCCGGTTCGTCCAGGCATCCCGAGGCTGCTGCCCAAACACGGAACATCATCATCCGGATATGGCCCATTCATCCAGTCGAACGACGCGGATCGAGTCACCGAATCCATACGCTGCTTGCGTGACTGACGCATCCACATCCGCATCCCTGCCCTGGCCGCCAAACCCAAACGCCCGCGGTTGGCGTCGAAAACTGGGCGAAGTCGTGCTCAGCGACCGGGTGCAAGGCGCAATCATTTGGTTGATCGTGTTCAATGCCATCGCCCTCGGCCTCGAAACCATTCCGGCGGTCATGGATCAATACGGACCGGTATTGCATGCGCTCGACACGATCGCGCTCGGCATCTTTGTTGTAGAGATCGTGTGCAAGCTGGTGGTGCTCGACGTTCGCTTCGTGCGCGATGGCTGGAACATCTTCGACTTCATCATTGTGGCAATCTCGCTGATTCCGGCGACCGGGCCGCTCACGGTGCTGCGTTCGCTGCGCATTCTGCGCGTGCTCCGACTCATCAATCGCATGCCGCAGCTTCGCCGCATTGCGGCCGCAATCATCAGCGCCGTGCCCGGAATCGGTGCCATTGCCGCGCTCATGTGCATCATCTTCTACGTTGGCGCGGTCATGGCGACCATGCTCTTCGGGCAGGAATTCCCGGAGTGGTTCGGCGACATCCCGGCTTCGCTCTATTCGCTGTTTCAGGTGATGACCCTCGAGTCCTGGTCGATGGGCATCGTGCGCCCGGTAATGGAGGTCTTCCCGCTGGCGTGGGTGTTCTTCGTACCGTTCATCTTGGTGTCGGCATTCGTCATGCTGAACCTATTCGTCGCAGTCATGGTCGACACCATGTCGAATCTCACGGCCACGCAGACCGGCACCGCTTCGGCACCGAACCCGCAGGCAGCTCAGGAATCCGACGGGGTGCGCCCCGAACACGCCCTGTTCGGCACCGATTCGGAGCTCACGAAGGTGCGCGCCGAGCTTGCCGAGATCAAGCAGTTACTGCTGGCGCAGCAACGCAACGATTCCGACAACTAGCACCCGCCGTGCAGACGATTTATTACGCCTCGCGTCACACGCTTTTTGTGGATGGATTATCACTTGGTTGAATAATGCCTATACGAAAGGCAGCCCAATGATTTCCGTCACCAACCTCGTCAAGGAGTACCGCACCGCGTCTCGCGATGTGCGCGCGCTCGATGGCGTCACGCTTACGGTGCCAGCGGGCGAAATCCACGGCATCATCGGCCACTCCGGCGCTGGTAAGTCCACGCTCGTGCGCTGCCTCGCCGGACTCGACCGCCCGACCTCGGGCGACATTACGATCAACGACGCCAATCTGACGACCGCAACCGCGAAAGACTTGCGCAGCGCTCGCCGTCGCATCGGCCTGGTCTTTCAGCACGCCAATCTCTTTGACGCACGCACCGTGCTCGACAATGTCGCGTATCCGCAAGAAATCGCGGGCGTCAAGAAGTCGGAACGTCGCGCTCGCGCTGCCGAGCTCCTCGAGCTCGTCGGACTCGGCGACGCCACGCAGGTGTATCCGTCACAGCTTTCGGGCGGCATGCGTCAGCGCGTTGGTATCGCTCGCGCGCTCGCCGTGAACCCCGACGTGCTGCTCTTTGACGAGCCCACCTCGGCGCTCGACCCGCGCACGACCGACGAAATCCTCGACCTTATTACGCACCTGCGTCGACCTGACCTCGCCATGATCGTGATCACCCACGAGATGCACGTCATCAAGCGCATTTGCGATTCGGTATCGCTGCTCGAACGCGGGCAGATTGTCGAGTCGGGGTCGTTGACCGATGTGGTCTCGACGCTCAGCGGCAAGTTGAGCCAGCAATTGCTCGGCATCAGCGCACACGAGTCGGTCCCGGGCACCCTCGTCGACGTTCTCAGTCGCGGTTCGGATGCGGCGCGTCCCGTTATCGCACACACATCGGCAGCCGTCGGGGCCGAGCTCGCGATCATCGCCGGCAGTGTCGAACACCTCGCTGGCACCACGTTCTCGCACTTGCGCCTGGCGGTACCGGAAGGTACCGACGCTGCCGAAGTCATCCGCATCCTGAAATCGCAGGGAGCCGACGCCTGCCTCACGTCTGAGTTGCAGGGTGCCGACGCACAGGAGGCAGCCGCCTAATGTTTGCTTCGATTACTCCGCAGATTTGGGATGCCATTCTTCTTGGCCTCGGCCAGACGTTGGCCATGGTCGGCATCTCTGGCGTCGCCTCGGTGCTACTCGGTTTCCCGCTGGGCGTGCTGCTGTTTTCGCTCGCTCGACGTGGCCCGTCCGGTCGCCTGGTCAACCTGCTCGTTGGATTCCTCGTCAACGTGGTGCGGTCCTTCCCGTATGCCGTGCTGATGGTGTGGTTGCTGCCATTTACCAAGGCCATTGTGCAGACGACGTTTGGCCCGGTCGCCGCGAGCGTTTCGCTCACCGTTGCGGCCATCCCGTTCTTCGCCCGCCTCGTTGAGCGCGCGCTGATCGATCTGCCCGCAGGTAAGACCGATGCCGCATTGGCGATGGGCTCTTCACCCTGGCAGCTCGTGACCAAGGTCTGGCTGCCAGAGGCCCTCCCCACGCTCGTATCCGCGGTCACGACCACACTGGTCACCCTCGTTGGGTATTCGGCGATGGCGGGAATCATCGGCGGCGGCGGGCTGGGACGCCTGGCATACAACTACGGCTACCAGCGCTTCATGCCCGAAGTCATGCTCGCGACCATCATCATCCTGATCGTGCTGGTTCAAGCGATTCAGTTCATTGGCGATGCCATCGCAAAGGCGGTCGATCACCGATGATGCGAATGCGCTAGGTGCCGCGGCACCCACCCAACTTTTGCCTACCACTGAGCCCCGCGCATCCAGCTGATGCGCCGCTCAGCTTTCAACTGCACCGACACCTCAGCAACAATGAGGTGTCACGCAACACCGTTTTGCTGTACCGAGTCATTGCACTCACGGCCGCCGATCGCACGGCGCTATCGGCCGACCACCCCAACACTCAAGGAATCACATCATGCGTAAGTTCATTGCTGCCTTTGCCGCCACCGCCGCGGCTGCCCTCGCCCTCAGCGGCTGTGCCGCCACCGGCGGTCAGGATGCGGGCGCCGAAAACGAGATCATCGTCGGTGCCAGCCCGGTACCACACGCACAGGTGCTCGAGTTCGTTCGAGACAACCTTGCCGAAGACGCCGGCATCAAGATCACCATCAAGGAATTCGACGACTACGTGCTGCCGAACCAGGCGCTGAACGATGGCGAACTCGACGCCAACTACTTCCAGCACCTCCCCTACCTCGAAAGCGAAATCGCTGAAAAGGGCTATGCCTTCGAGCACGGCGAAGGCGTGCACATTGAGCCGATCCGTCTCTACTCCTCGAAGGTAAAGTCGCCGGACGACATCAAGGACGGCGCCACGATCGCCATCACGAACGACGTGTCGAACCAGGCACGCGGCCTGCTGCTGTTGCAGGAAGCTGGCCTACTCAAGGACATCACTACCGAATCGTCGGTGCTGAACCTCGCCGCCGAGCAGAACCCGAAGAACCTGAAGTTCGAAGAAACGCAGCCAGAGATCGTGGTGCAGCTCATCGAAGACCCGAAGGTTGACGCCGCAATCATCAACGCCAACTTCGTACTTTCGGCCGGACTCAAGCCAGAGGACGCCATCTTTGCCGAAACTGTCGAGAACAACCCGTACTCGAACGTACTCGTGTGGCACAAGGACTCGACCGACCCGAACATTCAGAAGCTCGAAGAGCTGCTGCACTCCCCCGAGGTCAAGGAATACATCAAGCAGACGTGGCCAAACGGTGACGTCGTCGCCGGTGAGTAGACACCATTGCGGTGAGTCTCGGCCTCGCCAACTAACCAGTTCGCCCCGCACAGTCCGCTGCTCGTTTGCAGCACTGTGCGGGGCGAATTCGTTGTCAGCAGCGAGGCTACTGCGCGGCCACGACCGGGTTAGTGAGTCGGCCCAGTGACTCGATGGCGCAGGTCACCTCATCGCCAGCCTGCAGCGCGCTCACACCGGCTGGCGTACCGGTGAGCACCACATCGCCGGGCAGCAACGTAAACACGCTCGATGCGTACGACACGAGCTCGCCAACCGAGCGCTCCATGAGCGAAAGGTTGCTCTCCTGACGCGTGACGCCGTTCACCTGGCAACCAATTCCACCCGACGCGATGTCGTAATCGGTGTCAATGTACGGGCCAAGCGGACAGAACGAGTCAAAGCCCTTTGCACGCGCCCACTGACCGTCACGCTGCTGCAGGTCACGGGCCGTGACGTCATTGGCCACGGTGTACCCGAAGATCACTTCGTCAACGCGGTCAGCAGGCACATTACGCGCGACCTTGCCGATCACCACGGCGAGCTCAACTTCGTGCTCCACCTGCTGCGACTCGGCCGGCAGCACGATCGGGTGGCCGGGGCCCACGATCGCGGTGTTCGGCTTCAAGAACATGAGCGGCTCACCCGGCACCTCATTGCCGAGCTCTTCGGCGTGCGCCGCATAGTTGCGACCGAACCCGACCACTTTGGAACGTGGGATTACGGGGGCGAGCAAACGCACCGCATCCACTGGGATGCGCGTGCCGTCACTCGCAAACCCGCCGGTGTCGCTGTTCGGGTCGGTGGCGTTCGCGAGCGAGTAGAGCGGATCACCTTCGATGGTGATGAACTCATTGGTTTCTTCGTCGAGAACACCGAACGAGAGCTGACCTTGGTATTCGAAGCGCGCAAGTTTCATGGCGCCCACCCTAGTCGGATGAGCGCCATGAAACTTGTGGTTATGCGTGCGCGGATGCGGTTAGGCGTCCTCAGGAAGGATCTCGACGCCCTCAGCCTGGTCGCGTTCGTATTCCGAAACCTCGATGGTTTCCTGACGGAAGAACTCGGGCTGACGGAAGCGCATGACGACCATGATGATCACGCCGAGCAGCAGCACGCCGATACCGAGCACGAATACGAGACCCAAGCCATCCTGTGCCACGCCATCGGCGTCGTACGAGGTAGCGAAAATTGCCGAACCCGAACCGTAGCTCGGCGACATCGAGTCAACGCAGGTGAGTACGAACATGTACATGAGTGCCAGGCCACCGAGCAGTGGCAGCAGCAGACGCATGAAGAAGTTGCGAACGCTGGTGAACCAGCTCTTGCGGAAGTACCAGACCGCAGCAAGACCGGTAACACCGTAGTAGAAGCAGACCATCATGCCGAGCGCGGTAATCGTGTCCCAAAGCGCGTTCTCGCTGAGCAGGCGCATGACGATGTAGAACACGATCGAGGCACCGGCAGCCCAGAACGTGGCCACTGCAGGCGACTTGTAGCGAGGCGAGATCTTGGCGAACGACGGCGGCAGTGCCTTGTAGTAGCCCATTGCCAGCAGCGTACGAGCGGGCGAGACCATGGTGGCGTTCAGCGACGAGAGCGACGAGGTCAGGATCGCGACCGACATCATGATGGCGAACGGCCCCATGATCTGCGGTGCGAGCACCGCGAAGATCGACTCCTGGTTCTCGGGGTTACCCGCGCCAAGTTCGCCGGTACCAATACCCGACCACATGAGCGTACCGATGGTCACGAGCAGGTACAGGGCGATGATCGAAACGATCGTCACCACCGACGCCTGCGCCGGGGTGCGCTTGGGGTCGCGGGTCTCTTCGTTCATGGTGATAACCGTGTCCCAGCCCCAGAACATGAAGATCGAGAGCGATACACCGGCAACGATGATCGAGAGGTCGCCGACCGCAGCCGGGTTGAGCCACTCGAGTTCGAATGGCGTGTAGTCGTAGGCGTCACCGTTGGTCGCCGAGATGATGGCGGCAATGCCGTACCAGACCATGACCACGAGCTGCAGGATGACCAGACCCCACTGCACGCGCTCGGTGGCTTCAATACCGCGGTAGCCGACGTAGGCAGCGGCAACGACGAAGAGCGTCGTAACCAGGATGTTGATGAGCAGGTTTTCCGCCGGAACCGTCGCGAGGTCCGGGTTGTGGAACACCTGGCTGATCAGAATAAAGAAGAAGTCCGTCGCAACCGCTGCGAGGTTCGAGAGCACGAGCACGGTGGCCGAAATCAGGCCCCATCCGCTCATCCAACCGATCCACGGACCAAAGGCGCGCGAACCCCAGGTGAACGAGGTACCCGAGTCGGGCAGTGCGCTGTTTAGTTCGCGGTAGCCGAACAGGACGAGCAGCATCGGGATGAAACCGATGAGCATGATCGCCGGAGTCTGCAGGCCGACTTCCGAAACCGTCGGGCCAAGACCCGAGGTCAGTGTATATGCGGGGGCGACGGTCGAAATACCGATAACGGCACCGCCGAGAACACCGACCTTACCGATGCTGAGGCCCTTTGAACCGGGCGCCATCGCAGCAGTGCGAGTGTTCGTCTTCGAATCGGACATTACCTAAGCTCTCTCAAATTTTTGGGGTCGGGCAACTAATCGTCGTTGCTCAGAACGATGGGCAGAGCACCGGTCGGGCTCTCGTGGTAACGCGGTCCCTGGTAGCTGCTTGGCAGCACGATTGCGGGAACCGGAAGTGCGCCGAGGATTCGGCGGGCACGCTGGCCAAGGAACACACTGCCCTGCTTGGCCAGGCGGCTTGAGCCGAGCAGCGCAACTTCGCTGTCGACCCACTCAACGTTGCGGAGTGCATCCTCGAAGCTTTCACCCTCGGCGATTTCGATCGTTGCGCGACCGGAGTCGAGCATGCCGATCGCGATCTCCTGCAGGTGGCGGCCACCAAAGTCACGAACTTCATCGCTGACTTCGCGCTGGTCACGCGGGGCAGTCTGGTCGACCTGCACCAGCGAGAGCAGGCGCAGCGGCACCTTGCGCTCAACCGAACGCTGCACGGCACGGCCAATAACAACCTCGGAACCCGGGTGCGCGCCGTAAATACCAGTGATACGCGTAACCTTCGCAGCTGGCGCTTCGTAGCCGTTCGGCACCAGTGCGACCGGAACGGATGCCGCGTGCAGCAGTGCGTTTGCAACGCTACCGATCGTGAAGGCACGCAGCAGCGGGGATGCTTTAGCACCAACGATGATCATCGATGCGTCGTGTTCGGCAACCGCATCCAGCAGGCCGTGCGCCTCGCCGTGCGCGTACCGCAGCTCCATCTTGGCATTGACACCTTCTGGCAGGCGCGACAGGGCGTCGGTTTCCCACGCCTGCAATTGCTCCGCCAAGATCGGGTCTTCGGGGGTGAACGGCCCGATGTGTCCGCCTGCGTACAGGCTAGGAACCGGCATCACCATGGTGATAATGAGATCGAGGTTGCTTTCCCGGGCAAGAAACCCAGCAAACTCAAGCGCATCGTATCCGCGGCCGTCGGCAACGTAGCCAACGATCACGCTTTCCCGATGCGATTGGGGGTTCGTCATTTGCAGACTCCTGTCAGCTTTCGCGACTATGCGTGCCCAATAATCCTACCCCCGTTGGGTTACTTCGTGAACCTCAATCATTTTCGATACCCTGGCATGAATACAAAGTCGTATTAGTGGCAGGAACTCCCCAAATGACCAGCACTCGCCGGCCCGCAGGCCGACCAAAAACTCGCATCCTTGACCGCCAAGTGATCACCACCGCCGCACGAAACCTTGTCGCCGAATCCGGTGTAGATCGCTTCACGATGACGCACCTTGCCAGTGAGCTCGGCGTTACGCCATCGGCGGTCTACAACCACGCCGAGTCCAAGCAGGAGATCCTGCGCTGGGTCGAAGACGACATCATGGGCGAAGTCGACACCTCCGCGTTTGGTGAGCAGCCGTGGCGGGATGCGCTGCGCACCTGGGCGCGCAGCTACCGCGACATCATGGCCGACAACTTCGGACTCATCACCTCGATTGCCACCACCGAGGTACGCGATTCGCCGCGCACGGTCGCGATGTACGAAGCGGTGTCGAAGGCGCTCGTGGATGCGGGCTGGCCGATGGGTTCGATCGTTCCGTTCGTCACCGCGCTTGAGTCATTTATCTACGGCAACGCGGTGAACGAGTTCGCGCCCGAAACGATCTTTGAAGTGGGCCAGCTCGCCGAGCTCGCCCCAACCTTCCAAGCCGCGGTGGATGCGCAGCCACGACGTGCACAAGAAGAAGTCAACAACGAGCTCTTCGACCTCGGCTTTGACGCCATCGTCGCGTGGAGCGCCGACCGCCTCGGTATCGCGTAGCGAGCACTGCGCACCCCCGCGCACCCGACGCATCCACGCGCATCCGCAACAACAAAAACTGCCCCGAGCCGAAGCCCGGGGCAGTTTCTATTGCATCCAATTACCGCGGATGCGTTACGCATTCATGCGCTTAGGCAGCAGCCTTGCGGATTGCGTCGATGAGGACCTGCAGACCGTCGCGCAGGAGCTCTTCGGTCATAACCAGCGGAGGCAGCAGACGGATGACGTTGCCGTAGGTACCGCAGGTGAGGAACATAGCGCCCTGTGCGAGAGCGTCGTCGA
Source organism: [Zimmermannella] bifida NBRC 103089 (assembly GCF_001570925.1). Taxonomy (GTDB): domain Bacteria; phylum Actinomycetota; class Actinomycetes; order Actinomycetales; family Microbacteriaceae; genus Gulosibacter; species Gulosibacter bifidus. The sequence goes on along the minus strand of NZ_BCSP01000002.1, from coordinate 29,574 downwards.
CGATCTGCTTCACGACAGCAGCGTTAGGCTCCTTCGAGCCGTCCTGTACGAACTCGATGGCGAGCATGGCGCCGCGACCGCGGATTTCACCAACGATGCCAACTTCAGCAACAACTGGCTCGAGCATCTCGCGGAAGATTTCCTCGATGCGCAGTGCCGCGTCGAGCAGGTTCTCTTCTTCGTACGCCTCGATGGTTGCGAGCGCCGAAGCGTTCGAAACTGGGTTACCCGAGTAGGTACCGCCGATGCCACCAGGCTGAGGCGCGTCCATGATTTCGGCGCGACCGATGACAGCCGAGATCGGCATACCGCCACCGAGGCCCTTGGCCGAGGTGATGAGGTCTGGCTCGATGCCCGACCATTCCGAAGCGAACCACTTACCGGTACGTGCCATACCCGACTGAACCTCGTCGGAGACGTAAACGATGCCGTTGTCCTTAGCGAACTTAACGAGCGACGACATGAAGCCGTCAGCAGGAACGATGAAGCCGCCTTCACCAACCACTGGCTCGAGGATGATGGCAGCAACGTTCTCGGCGCCAATCTGCTTCTCGATCATGGTGATGGTGCGCTTTGCAGCCTCTTCACCGGTCATGCCTTCTGGGTCGCGGAACGGGTAGCTCAGCGGCATGCGGTAGACCTCAGGAGCGAACGGACCGAAGCCGATCTTGTATGGCGCAGCCTTTGCGGTCATTGCCATGGTGAGGTTGGTGCGGCCGTGGAATGCGTGCTCGAACACAACGATTGCCTGGCGGCCGGTGTACTTGCGGGCGATCTTGACGGCGTTCTCGAGTGCTTCAGCACCGGTGTTGAACAGTGCAGCCTTCTTCGGGAAGTCACCAGGGGTGAGTTCGGTGAGGCGCTTGCAGAGCTCAATGTAGCTGCCGTAGGGAGCGGTGTTGATCTGCAGGTGGGTACCAGCAGCCGCAGCGTCCTGAACAGCCTTAACTACCTTCGGGTTCGAGTTACCGACGGTGGTAACGCCGATGCCCGAACCGAAGTCGATGAACTGGTTGCCATCAACGTCGCGCAGGATTGCGCCGTCGGCGGCCTCGATGTAGCCGGGAAGCGACGAACCAATCGAGTTGCTTACGTACTTTTCACGGTCGGCCTGGAAAGCCTTCGACTTTGGGCCTGGAATCTCGGTAACAACTTGACGCTTCTGCTCGAGACGGAACTCCATTGCTCTGCCTTTCTATTGATCGGTATTGCGACGACGAGCTGACTGCCGCACTGGAATAACCATACGACTCCCACCCCCTGCCGATTATGTGACCTTGCACGGAGTTCCCTGAAGCCATTGTGCGTTCGCATGAACGAGTACGATGGGTTCATGTCAACGACAATTGCCGAGCTGCTCCGTCAAACCGAACTGGGGCTCCGCATCCGCCATGCCAGTGCCGATGCCATGCGCCAGCGCATTGACTGGGCTACGGTGAGCGAGCTCGTTGACCCGTCGCCGTCACTAACCGGCGATGAGCTCGTACTCACTGCCGGCGTGCAGCTTCGTACCGCTCGCGCCTGCCGCACCTACGTCGCGGCAGCGGCACAGGCAGGATGCGCGGGCATCGGTTTCGGCACCGGCGTCAGCCACGATGATGTCCCCCGCGCGCTACTCGAAGCGGCGAAGGCTGCCGGCGTTGCCGTGCTCGAAGTGCCCATGCACGTCTCGTTCGCCGAGATCACTCGCTATATCGCCGAAACGAACGTGAGCGCACGCCTCGCGTCACTCGAGTCGCAGTACCGCCGCCGACACCACCTGGTCGAGCTGCTGCTTGGCGATGGCGGGCTGGATGCGATGCTCCACGAGCTCGGGCGTCTTTCGCACGCGCACTTCGCGGTTTCGGTGAACGGTGAAGTTGTTTCGGGCGCACTTGAGATCGATGACGACTCGGTGACCGGTTGGGATGCGCTGCCGATTGCGCTCGCTGACTCTACCCAGGCGACGCTGCACGCATCGCGCCCGCGCGACGACTCGGCCGTCAACACGGCCCGATCCCTGGTTGGCCTGCACCTCTCGCAGACCGCCCGCCGCCTGCACACCTCCCGCCAGGATGCCGGGCACGTCATCGAAGAACTCAACCGGGGCAATATCGCGCCCGATGTTGCCGTCTCCCGACTCGAATCGTACGGGTTCAATCCAGGCCTGCGCTACCGCACCTTTGTGGTGGCGAGTCAAGCCAGCAGCCGTGATGAGATCGGCCGCATGCACATGCCCTCGGGTATCGATGCCCCACTGACCGCGCTCGTCGAAGGCCGTCTCGTCGTGTTTGTGCCCCGCGACGGCACCGATGGCCGCATCAAGGCCGAGTCGATCAGCGCGGCCTGCCGCGCAATCGGCCACTCGACCCGCATCGGTATCGGCGGCGTGTATCCGGCGGCCGATGCACTGCGGTGGGGTTGGTTCGAAGCCAAGGACGCACTCACACGCTTGGCAGACGGCGAAGAGATCGGCGAGGCACCAGCCCTATCGATGGCGTCGCTGATTCTGAGCGCCGAAGGCGTGCCGGTCGGAGAACTCGCTGAACGCATCCTCGAACCGCTCGAAGACGCCGACACCCAGGGCACCCACCTGATCGAAACGCTCGAGGCCTGGATCTCGCATTCGGGTGCGGTGGCCGAAGTCGCCACCGCCCTCGGCACGCACCGCAATACGGTGCGCTACCGCATCGGGCAGATCGCTACCCTTACCGGCTTCGACCCGCGCGTGACTAACGACGTGGTGCAACTATCGCTCGCGCTCATGGCTCGTAAGCTGTCGCCCGCGATTCACGCATCCGACGACTTTCAGTCCTAAGCACAACATCCAAGCACAACAACCAACACGAAACCGCGCCCCAACCAAAGTCAGGGCGCGGTTTATTTAATCTAGCTACTTGGTCGCAACCATCCAGCCGTGGGTGTCCACAACATCACCGTTCTGAATACCGGTGAGCTGCGCGCGCAAACGCATCGCCACCGAGTCTTCCGTTACCGGCGGGTTTTCAATCGTGAAGTCCTGCGACTTGAGCAGGCCGATTGGCGCCACCACTGCCGCGGTACCAACGGCAAAGGCTTCAACGATGTCACCGGTTGCAGCACCCTCGCGCCACTCGTCGATCGTCACCTTGCGACGCTCGACGCGCATCCCGGCATCGGCAGCCAGCTGCAGCAGCGACTTGTTCGTGATGGATGCGAGGATCGAGTCTGATTCGGGCGTCACGATCGTGCCGTCGCGGTAGGCGAACACGATGTTCATGCCACCGAGTTCTTCGATGTACTTTCCCTCGCACGAGTCAAGGAACAGTACCTGCTCGCATCCGTTGGCGTAGGCGGTTTCTTGCGGCAGCAGCGACGCGGCATAGTTACCGCCACACTTTGCAGCACCGGTACCACCGCGGCCAGCACGAGCGAGTTCGGCTTCAAGCCAAATGTTGACCGGCTGCGTTGGGTCGCTGAAGTAACCGCCTGCTGGGCAGGCAATCACCATGTAGGTAGCCCGCTGTGCAGCGCGAACACCAAGGAAGTCTTCATTCGCGATGATGAACGGGCGCAGGTAGAGCGACTTGTCTTCACCGTGCGGGGGTACCCAGGCTTCGTCAAGAGCCACGAGCTGGCGCAGCGATTCCACAAACAGCTCGGTTGGCAGTGCTGGCAGCGCAAGGCGCTTCGACGAGCACTGCAGGCGTGCGGCGTTTTCGTCGGGGCGGAAGATGTGCGTCGTGCCATCGGCGTGACGGTACGCTTTGATGCCCTCAAACACTTCCTGGCCGTAGTGCAGCACGGCATTCGCCGGGTTGAGCGAGATCGGACCGTAGGGCACGATGCGGGCGTCATGCCAGCCTGCCTCGCGAGTCCAGTCGATGATCACCATGTGGTCGGTGAAGTAGTTACCGAATCCGGGGTTGGCGTGCGCCTCGGCGATCTTCGCTGCATCGGCGGGGTTGGGGTTTCGTTCGATTGCGAAATTGATGTTGTCAGTCATTGACGTACTTTCTGCGTGGCAGATGCGCGATCTGCGTTCAAATGTTGAGTCGTGGTGGCGGCCACCGGCCGGGCGTGCCGCCGTGTGAACGCGGGCCTAGGCCTGTAGCTGCGCCAGAATCGCGTCGCCGATTTCGCTGGTGCTGCGAGCGTTTCCGTCGCGCATCCGCATATCAGCTTCACAGGCGGCTTCGACACGGTCTGCGGCTTCGTCGTGGCCGAAGTGGCGCAGCAGCAGTGCGGTCGACAGGATGGCCGCGGTCGGGTCGGCCTTGCCGGTTCCGGCAATGTCGGGGGCCGAACCGTGGACGGGTTCAAACATGCTCGGGAAAGCGCCCTCGGGGTTGAGGTTTCCTGAGGCTGCGAGGCCGATGCCGCCAGTTACGGCGCCGGCGAGGTCGGTGATGATGTCACCAAAAATGTTGTCGGTCACGATCACGTCAAAGCGCTGCGGATCGGTGACGAAGAAGATTGTGACGGCGTCGATGTGCAGGTAGTTGACTTCGACGTCCGGGTACTCGGCGGCGACCTCGTCGACGATGCGGTTCCACATCAGGCCTGCGTTGACGAGCACGTTCTTCTTATGCACGAGCGTGAGCTTCTTGCGACGAGTGCGCGCGAGTTCGAAGGCGTAGCGCACGGTGCGCTCCACACCGTAGGCCGTGTTCACCGAAACTTCGGTGGCAATTTCGTGCGGGGTACCGGCACGTACGACGCCGCCGTTACCGGTGTAGAGGCCTTCGGTGCCCTCGCGCACGACGACGAAGTCAATGTCGCCGGGGTGTTTCAGCGGGCTGGATGCGCTCGGCCAGAGCTTCGATGGGCGCAGGTTGATGTAGTGGTCGAACGCGAAGCGCAGCTTGAGCAGCAGGCCACGTTCGAGGATGCCGCCAGCCAGGCGCGGGTCGTTGGGGTCTCCCCCGACCGCGCCGAGCAGGATTGCGTCGTGTGTGGCGAGTGCGTCCAACGAGTCGTCCGAGAGCACTTCGCCAGTTTCGAGATAGTGGCGGGCGCTGAACGGGTACTCGGTTTCGGTGAGCGCAACCGATGCGGGTAGTGCGGCACGAAGCACCTTGCGCGCCTCGGCAATCACCTCCGGCCCGATACCGTCACCGGGAATTACCGCGAGATTGATTGCTTCTGCCACGAGCGCATCCTTTCGTTGAGAATTCGTAATAGCCTACGCCCGCCCGAAGCCCGGTTGCCCTGGGCAAGCGCACAAGCGCTGTCGGTGCGGTTTAGCACGCCCACAATTGTTGGTGGGTACGCAACAGCGCGGTGGCAATGACTCCACCGCGCTGTTGCGTTGTTGCGTTCCGTGCCGAAATATCGACGGCGGGATGCGATTGGTTACGCGTCGAGGTCCGCGAAGCGACCGATGGGAAGGGTTCCGCCCGGGACGGCTTCGATGAGTTCGCGCGTGTAGTCGGTCTTCGGGTTGGCGAAGACGTCCGATGCCTTACCGTGTTCGACCAGCTTGCCGCGTTCCATCACGACAATGTCGTCGGCGTTCTCACGTACGACGGCGAGGTCGTGCGTGATGAACAGGTACGAGAGACCTAGTTCGCGCTGCAGCTCATTGAGCAAATCGAGAATCTGGTCTTGTACCAGCACGTCGAGCGCCGATACGGCCTCGTCGAGCACGATGACCTCAGGCTTGAGCGCGAGCGCACGGGCGATTGCCACACGCTGACGCTGACCACCCGAAAGCTCGTTCGGGAAGCGACGCATTGCCGACTTCGGCAGCGACACCATCTCGAGCAGCTCAGCAATCCACTTCTCGCGTTCCTTGCGCAGCTGGCGACGGCTGAGCTTCTGCGCACGTTCAATGGCTTCACCTTCGGCGCCGGTTTGTTCTGGCACGGCAGCGAATCCGTGCGTGCGCAGCGGCTCTTCGACGACGCGGTACACCGAGTAGGTGGGGTCGAGCGAACCGTATGGGTTCTGGAAGACGACCTGCATGCGGCGGCGCATCGCGAACAGTTCCTTGCGGTTCATCGAAGTGATGTCGACACCATCGAACTTCACGGTACCGCTGGTCGGTTCGAGCAGGCGCAGCACCATATTGGCGACGGTCGACTTTCCCGAGCCGGACTCACCAACAACGGCGAGCGTGGTGCCCTTTCGCACGTCGAACGACACGTTGTCGACCGCGCGGAATGACTCCTTGCTGCCGCGTACCGGGAACTCCTTGACCAGGTCGCGCACCTGAATGATGGCGCTGGATGCGTCACCCAGTTCGGTGTGCTCGGCGGCGGCCGGGCGATCGGTCGCGTCCAGCGCAGCCTCGGTGTTCTCATCGATGACCGGGATGCGCTGTGTGTAGTCAACCTTGACGCGGTGCGAGGCAATCGATGGTGCGGCCGATACGAGGCGCTTGGTATACGGGTGCTGCGGGTTAGTCAGGATCTCGAGCGATGGGCCCGATTCCACGACGCGACCGCGGTGCATGACCACCAGGTGCGAGGCACGCTCAGCGGCGAGGCCGAGGTCGTGCGTAATGAACATGACGGCAGTTCCGCGCGAGGTGGTCAGGGTCTCGAGGTGGTCGAGAATCTGACGCTGCACGGTGACGTCGAGCGCGCTGGTTGGTTCGTCGGCGATCAGCAGCTTCGGGTTCGAGGAGAGACCGATAGCGATCAGCGCGCGCTGACGCATACCGCCCGAGAACTCGTGCGGGAACTGTTTGGCGCGACGTTCCGCATCCGGCAAACCCGCCTCACCGAGCACCTCGATGGTGCGGGCACGCGCGGCGGAACCCTTCGGCATGCCGTTCGCAACGAGCGCCTCTTCAACCTGCGTGCCGATACGCCACACCGGGTTGAGGTTCGACATCGGGTCCTGCGGAATCATGCCGATTTCGCTACCGCGAAGCGCGATCATTTCGCGCTTCGAGAGGTTGGTGATGTCCCGGCCATCGAACTCGATGGTGCCGCCGGTGACCTTACCGGTGCCGGGCAGCAGGCCGATGACCGCAGACGCGGTGGTCGACTTACCCGAACCTGATTCACCAACAATGGCGATCGACTGGCCCGGGTAGACCGTAAGGTTCACGCCGCGAACGGCGGGAACGGTTCCCGTCGACGACTCAAAGGCGACTTCGAGATCGGTCAGGCGCAGCAGTGGTTTCAGCTCACCGCCAGTGGTGGCCTGGGTTTCGTTGTTCTTCTGTTCGGCCATTAGCGCTTGGCCCCCTTCGGGTTCAGGGCGTCACGGATGACGTCACCCATCATGATGAAGCTGAGCACCGTCAGACCAAGCGCGATCGACGGGTAGAACAACGTCATCGGTGAGGTACGAATGGTCTGCTGAGCCGTGGCAATGTCGCCACCCCACGAGACTTCACTCGAGGGTAGACCCAGGCCGAGGAACGAGAGCGTTGCTTCGGCAACGATAAAGGTACCGAGTGCGACGGTCGCGTAGACGATGATCGGCGCGGTGGCGTTCGGCAGAACGTGACCGAGCAGGATGCGCCACTCGGGAACTCCGATAGCGCGCGCGGCTGCGACGTACTCACCGGACTTGGTTTCCATGACCGCACCGCGAGTAATGCGGGCAATCTGTGGCCAGCCAAAGACCCCGAGCACGAGCATAACCATCCAGATGTTTCGGCTGTCCTTGAACATCTGCATGAACACGATGGCACCGAGCACGAACGGCACGGCGAAGAAGATGTCGGTGAGACGCGAGAGGAGCGAGTCCATCCAGCCTCCGACATAACCAGCGATAGCGCCAAACGCCACACCGATCAGGACAACGAATGCGGTAGTGAGCACGCCCACTGCAAGCGAGTTTCCGGCACCGTGAATGACGCGTGCGTAGATGTCACATCCCTGCTTGTTCAAGCCAAAAATGTGGCCAGCCGAAGGCCCCTCAAGCGAACGACCCGTTTCACAGAAGTTGGGGTCAACGCCTGTGAAGAGCTTTGGCAGGAGCGCCATGAGGAGTACGAGAAGGATGAGCGCGGCCGATACCCAGAACATTGGGCGACGTCGCATAGCGACCCAAGCTTCACCCATGACTGATCGCGGTGCGCTTTCGTCGCGTACCGCGTCAACCGCGCCGAGCCCGGTTTCGTCGATTTCGGCAACCCAGCGTTCCTGGCCAGGAAGATGCGTGATTGTCTTATTCATAACGGATCCTCGGGTCGAGTGCGGCGTAGAGCAGGTCTACTAGCAGGTTGGCGATGATGTAAACCAGCACCAACACGGTCGTGAAGGACACCACGGTCGTTGCTTCGCCACGAATAATTGCCTGATACAGGGTTCCGCCAACACCGTTGATGGCGAAAATACCTTCGGTAACAATGGCGCCAGCCATCAGCGTCCCAAGGTCGCCGCCCAAGAAGGTCACGACCGGAATCAACGAGTTACGCAGCACGTGACGGCGGAATACCTGACCTTCCGGAAGACCCTTAGCGCGCGCAGTGCGCACGAAGTCACTCGAGAGGTTTTCCGATACCGACTGACGAGTGAGCCGCACCACGTAAGCGAGCGATACGGCACCGAGCACGATCGCCGGCATGAGCAGCGACGTGAATGTCGGTTTCGGCCCGACGGTGGTGGGCAATATTCCAAGTTTCACACCGATGAAGAACTGCAGCACAAAACCAATAACGAACGTCGGTACTGCGATGACGGTGAGGGTCGCGACCAGAACGGTGGAGTCAAAGATGCCACCGCGGCGAATACCCGCCCAAACACCAAACAGGATGCCAAAAACGGCTTCAAAGACCAACGCCATGACGGCAAGTTGGATCGTTACGGGGAACGCCTTGGCCATCACGTCGAGCACTGGACGGCCAGAGAAGGTCATTCCGAAGTCAAGTGTGACAACACCCTTGAGATACAGCAGGTATTGCATGATCAGGGGTTGATCGAGGTTGTAGCGTTCGCGAATTTGATTTGCCGCGGCTTCGGAGAGTCCGCGGTCACCGCCGAGTGCTTGCACGGGGTCGCCGGGCATGAGGTAGACCAACGAGAAAATGAGGAAGGTCGCCCCGAAGAACACCGGGATGATTTGTAGGAGTCGTCGTCCGAGATATCTCAGCATGATGTGGGGTTTTCAGCTATCGACGCGGTAAAACGGGCAATGATCGGGGGCCGGTTTGCGGCCCCCGATCACGCACTAGGTTATCGCGAAGGTTGCTTACTCCTTCGTGATCTTGTGGTAAGCCGGAATCGAGTTGTACCCAATCTCAACGTTCTGGACCGTGCTGGCCCAGCCCGCTACCGAGTTCTGGTACCAGAGCGGAATTGCGGGGAGGTCTTCCAGCAGGACTTCCTGTGCCTGGTTGTACTTCTCGTTTGCAGCGTCAACCGAGGCTGCGGCGTCGCCTTCGGCGATCAGCTTGTCGACCTCAGGGTTCGAGTACTTACCGTCGTTCGAGCTACCGGTCGTGGTGTACAGCGGAGCGAGGAAGTTGTTGAGTCCCGGGTAGTCGGCCTGCCAACCCGAGCGGAAGGCAACCTGAATCTTTTCTTCGGTGATGTCGGTGCGCAGTTCGGCGAACGAAGCGTAGGGCTTGCCCTGCGCCTCGATGCCGAGGTTGTTCTTGATCTGGTTGCTGACTGCGTCAACCCAAGGCTGGTGTCCGCCGTCCGAGTTGTAGGCGATTTCGAAGGTGCCGTCCCATGGGCTGATTGCGTCAGCCTTGGCCCAGAGTTCCTTAGCCTTTTCTGGGTTGAACTGAACGTTCTCGACGCCCTTGAGGTCATCGCTGTGACCGTCAATTACCGGCGAGGTGAAGTCGGTTGCCGGGGTACGGGTGCCCTGGAAGATCTTGTCTGTGACTTCTTCACGGTTGATCGCCATCGAGATTGCCTGGCGACGGAGCTTGCCCTCTTCGCCACCAAAGTGGTCGAGGCGCTCTGGAATGATGAAGGCCTGGAAGACGGCGCCCGGCTGGTTAACCGAGTTGCCACCGAGTTCGCTCTCGTAGGTACCGAACGAAGCGTCCGGGATAGTGTCGAGAACGTCAAGGTTGCCAGCAAGCAGGTCCGAGTAGGCAGCGTCAAGCTGTGCGTACAGCTTGAAGGTCAGGCCATCGTTGGCCGGCTTGCGAGGTCCGTCGTAGTTTTCGTTCGCAACGAGGCGAATCTCAACGTTGTTGTCCCAAGCCTCGAACTTGTACGGACCCGAAACAACCGTGGGGTTCTTGCCGTACGCATCCATGTCATCGAACGCAACATCAGGCAGCGGCGCATATGCCGAGTAGCCGAGGCGCATTGCGAAGTCGGCGGTTGGGGCGGTCAGGGTGACCTTGAAGGTCTGGTCGTCGACCTTTTCGAGACCCTTGAGCTCCTGAACGTCCTTGCCCTCTTCAACGCTGTAGCCCTCGATGAGCTCGAAGAAGTACGAGTTCAGCTGAGCATTCTTCGGGTTCGCACCGTAGTTCCACGCCTTGATGAAGTTGTCGGCGGTGATTGGCGAACCGTCGCTGAACTTGATGTCGTTGCGGAGCTTGATGGTCCAGACCTTGTTCTCAGCGTCTGGCTCAATCGACTCGGCGAGCTCGTTCTCGGTCGAGCCGTCCGCCTTGTACGAGACGAGGCGTGCGTGCAGCTCGTCAACAACGTGACCACCACCGGTCTCGTTGGTGTTCGTTGGAATCAGCGGGTTCTGTGGTTCCGAACCGTTGACCGAGATGATGGCAGCTCCATCGCTACCAGCGTCGCCACCGGCGCAACCGGCGAGGGCGAGCACCGCAGCCGCCGAGGCTGCGATTACCGAAAGGATACGTTTGGTTTTCACTCTTTCTCCTTTGTGAGTGAGTGCCGCGATTCGTGACGAGCCCGGTGCTCGGAACGTATTCGCAAACGTGGGTTATTAGGGTGTTAATTTACCCGCAAACATGACAAGTTGAAAACATCCTGCACAAAACGTTGTAATGCCCTGATGTTTCACCTCATATTTCCGCGCAAATTGTGAGGTGCACTACAAGCTGTTGGCTTACAGCGCCAAACCAAATACCGAGACCAGCAACGTTGCTGAGCATGCGGTGATGACCACAATACCGATCAAATTCAGCCAGAGTCCACCCCGGACCATTTGACCGATCGTCACGTAGCCCGAACCGTACGCCACCGCGTTCGGCGGAGTTGCCACCGGCAGCATGAACGCACAAGTTGCCGCGAGCGCGACGGGAGCGGCGAAGGTGAGCGGGTCCACGCCCATCCCCATTGCCAAACCACCGGCAACTGGAATGAACGTAGCTGCGGTGGCAGTGTTCGAGGTCAGCTCAGTAAGGAAGAGGATTGCGGCGGTGAGTGCGGCCATGATGAGGATGACCGGCAGCCCTTCCATGCCACTGGCGAACTCGGCAATAGATTCGGTTAGGCCAGTTGCCGAGAACATGCTCGAAAGGGAAAGCCCGCCACCAAAGAGCAGCAGCACATCCCACGGCAGTTCTTTGGCGCTCTGCCAGTCGAGCAGCTTCACACCGCGCTGGGCGCCGCCCGGGAGCAAGAACAGCACCAGGCCGGCAGCCATCGCAATGCCTGCGTCAGAAATGTAGGGCTCTCCCCCATTGGATTCTGGGTAGATAAGTGGAATAAGCGGGATGACGATCCAGGCGATTGCGGTCAGTACGAATACGGTGATGACGCGAAGCTCACCCTTGGATACTGGACCGAGTTTCTCGAGCTCGCTTTCGATGAGCTGACGGCCACCCGGGATCTCGGTGATCTCCGGCTTGAAAATGACCTTCACCAAGAGGAACCAGCAGACGACCATCATCACCACCGAAATCGGAATACCCACGACCATCCACTGAGCGAAACCGATGTCGACACCGTGCGATTCGCTCATGTATCCGGCCAGGAACGCGTTTGGCGGGGTACCGATGAGCGTGCCGAGCGATCCGAGCGATGCGGCGTACGCGATACCGAGCATGAGTGCGGTACCGAAATTCGTGCGGATGAGGTCAACCGCACCGGCGACGCCGTCGCGACCGGATGCATCCGGGTGCGTGATCTGGTTAACGAGACCGAGCACCGACATACCGATCGGCAGCATCATGACTGCGGTTGCGGTGTTCGACACCCACATCGAGACGAAGCCGGTGGCGATCATGAACCCGGCAATCATGGCGCCGGGCTTGTTCGGCATCACTCGCAGGGTGAGCAATGCGATGCGTCGGTGCAGGTTCCAGCGCTGCATCGCCAGGGCGATGAAGAACCCACCCATGAACAAGAAGATGACATCGCCCGCATAGGGTGCGGCGACGTCCTTGAAGCTGACGGGTACGGCTTCGCCGGCATCGTCAACGATCGGAACGCACAGGAGCGGGAACGCGACCAGCGGCACCAGTGCGGTTGCCGGAATCGGTAGCGCTTCGGTCATCCACCAAGCGGCCATGAGCACGGCAACCGCTGCGGTTACGCGCGCATTGTGTGGCATTTCAGCCGGCAGCAAGAAAAACACCGCGGCAGCCACCGCGAGTCCTACGAAAAACCCGACCCAGCGGGTCGTGTTCGCCTTTGGTTCGATACCGGGCGCGAGCTCACCCGGTGATTTGTGGTCGACCTCAACCCCGCGATTGGGGTCGGGCCGTAAGTCTTCGAGGTAGTCGGGCACGTGCGGGTCAGACATAACGCCTCCTTGCGTCGGGTGCCCGCATCCGGTGCAGGCGCCGTTGCGAGTGACTATAGCCCAGGCCGCAATACCCCCGCGAGCGCTATCGGCGGTGTGGCTAGGTGGTGATGCCGAACCGTTTCTTGAGCTGTGCCTTGCTCTTCGCACTGCCGTCGAGCTGCAGTGCGAGCAGTTCCGCGTAAATGCCGCCGGTCGTCGCCAACTCATCTGGTGATCCAACTTCGTCGACTCGGCCATCGCGAATGGTTACGATGCGATCGACGCTGGCGATGGTCGAGAGCCGGTGCGCGATGATCAGGCTGGTGCGTCCGAGCATGAGTTCGTCAATGCCCTGCTGCACCAGGCGTTCTGAACGCGTATCGAGGGCGCTCGTGGCTTCATCCAGAATCAGCACCGGGGCGTCCTTGAGCATGGCTCGCGCCACCGCGATGCGCTGCTGCTGCCCGCCCGAGAGCTTCAGCCCCTGTTCGCCGATGAGTGAGTCGAGACCTTCCGGCGCGCGTTCGATAAAGTCCCACGCGTTCGCGCGTTTGGCCGCCGCGATGATTTCCGCTTCGTTCGCGTTCGGATTCGCGTAGGCGATGTTCTCGCGAATCGTGCCCGAGAACAGTGCGGGGCGCTGGAACACGACGCCGATCTGCTGCCGGACCCCGGCCATCCGCTGCTGCGCGATATCGCGGCCAAACAGTTCTACGCGCCCGCTGGTAACCGGGTAGAACCCAAGCAGCAGGCTCACGATTGTCGACTTGCCACCGCCCGATTCACTCACGAACGCAACGCGCTCACCGCGGCGAATCGTGAAGCTCACGTCTTGCAGGACTTCGCGATCGGTTTCGTAGGCAAAGTCCACATTGTGGAATGCGATTGCGTCGCGTTCGGTATCAACGGCTCCGCTCAGTTCGGCGGATGCGGTGGGTTCGTCGTCGCTCTCGCTCAGGTACTCGCGCGGGTCGGGCTGCAGCGCCATCACTTCGAAGTAGTCCTTCGAACCGGCGATGGCGTGCTGTGCCGTGTCGATGATGTAGCTCATCATCGTGACCGGAGTGCGCGCCATAGAAACGAGCTGAATGAGCAGCACCATCGAGCCGAGCGAGAACACGCCCGTGGCCGTCTGCCAAAAAATGATCAGGTAGATGGCGAAGAACACCACCGCCAGCACTATCCGGCGCAGCGCGTCGAGGCGGTGCCAATGCGTGGACTGCTGCTTAGTGAGGTCGATGGTGGCGCCAAAGTGGCCGCGGAACACCTTGCGCTCGTGGCGTTCTTGCACGAACGACTTAACCACCTGCATTTGCTGCATGACTTCGCTGAACCGACCGCGGGCCGCATCCACATGCTCATTCTTGTCGCCTTCGTACCGCTGCCAGTGCTTCGAGGTGAGGGCGGTGAGCCAGATGTAGACCGGAAAAATCAGCGCTAGCAGGAGTGCGAGGGGCCAGGCATAGAGGGCTGAGATCACCAGCACCGCGGCGGTGGTGATCATCATGGTGAAGAAGTTGTTCGAGAACGCTTTGATGAAGTGCGTGACTTCGGTAATGGTGCGGTCGAGTCGCGAGACGATGGTGCCGGTAAGTTCGTCGTCGAAGTACGACTGCGGCAGCTGCAGCAGCTTGTCGTAGTACCGGTTCGACATCGTTGCCCGCATCCGTGCCGACATGACGTCGCCGAAGTAGCCGCCGATCGCCGAAGCAATCACGGCGAAAATCTCGGCGATGAGGAATGCCACCGCAAACCAGATGACGGTGACGATGCCCTGCTCGAACGGGGTCTTACCGTTTGCTACCGCGACGATGTGGTCGGTTGCCGCACCAATAAGAAACGGTACGACCAGACCAGCAATTGCACCGATAACCGCACACACCACAATGGCGATGTAGTACGGGGTGAGTTCTTTAGTGAACCGAAACAACCGAATAAGCGCAGACACCTTCCTAACCTATCTGGTTCGGGTAGCGCAGCCGAGGCTGTTCGCGCCGGGCATGACGGTTGCGTTCCGGTTGCGTTCCCTGCCCCGTGGCACGGCGCCTGCGTTCCAGCGAGACGTACGCCCACCACGCCATTACGCTCGCCCACTACACTGCTACTACACTCGGCACATGCCTTCCGTGCGCTTGTTCGAACACACAGCCCAGTCCGAAATGGAATCTCCACAGGAGTTGGTGCAGCGGCTTCGCGCAAACAGCGATGCGTTCGGATGGATTGACCTGACGGTCGAAGAGGTAACACTCCTGCACGAACTCGCGGAGTTGCTCGATCTGCACGAGCTCGCCGTTGAAGACGCGCTGAGCGAATACGAGCGCCCGAAGCTCGGCCGGTTCACCAGCCACCAGGTGTTGACGCTGTCGGCGTCGACGCTCGACGAATCCACTCATCACGTGTCGTTACAGCGATTCACCGGTTTCGTTTTCCCGCAATTGCTGGTGTCAGTGCGCGAGCCCGACTTCCCCATAGACGATGTTGCTGAGCTCATCACCGCCAATCTCGAATTGTCCGATTCCGGCGTTGCATTCCTGCTGTGGGCAGTACTCGACACCGTGGTTGATGACCACGCAGAAACCCTCGAGCTCATCGACGACGCGACCGAAGACCTCTCGGTGGTCCTCTTTGCCGCCGATCGCAACACGGTCGATGTACAACACCGTGCCTATACGCTGCGTCGTTCACTCGCGGTGCTGCAGCACGCAACCTTCCCGCTGCGCGACGTCGTCAACGCGATCCTGCGACGCGCACCAGGCCTGCGGGTAAATGGCCTCGAGCCGTACTTTTCCGATGTCTACGACCACATCGTCAACACCAGCGACTGGGCCGACTCAGTGCGCGAACATCTCTCATCGGTGCTCGACACCAACCTCGCGCTCCAGAGCAATCAAATGAACGAGACCATGAAGCAGGTCACCTCCTGGGCCGCGATCATCGCGGTACCGACGGCAATCACGGGGTATTTCGGGCAGAACCTCGACTTCCCCGGGTTCGGTTCGGTCGAAACCTGGTGGGTATCGAACGCGATCATCGTCGCCATGGGCGGCGTGCTCTACGCCATCTTCAAGCGCAACAAGTGGCTCTAACCCCGCGGCCGAACAACGTTCTGAACCGGCGCCGGTCAACATGAAACGGGCACCCAACCTTTTGGCTGAGTGCCCGTTTTCGTATGGATGCGATCAGTCACGCTGACCGCAACACGGTGCGTTAGCGTGCGGCCGAGCCCTCGGTGTAGTCCTCGTCCTGTGGACGCCATGCGAAGAGCTTGCGCAGTTCGCGACCGGTGGTCTCGATCGGGTGCGACTCGCCGGCTTCGCGCAGCTTCTTGAACTCCGGAGCACCTGCATCCTGGTCGTCGATGAAGCGCTTGGCGAAGGCACCGGTCTGGATGTCCTCGAGTACGGCCTTCATGTTCTGCTTGACGCTGTCGTCGATAACGCGCGGTCCCGAAACGTAGTCGCCGAACTCAGCGGTGTCCGAGATGCTCCAGCGCTGCTTCGAGATGCCGCCCTCCCAGATGAGGTCAACGATGAGCTTGAGCTCGTGCAGCACCTCGAAGTAGGCGATCTCGGGCTGGTAGCCGGCCTCAACGAGGGTCTCGAAACCAGCCTGGATCAGGCGCGAGGTACCACCGCAGAGCACAGCCTGCTCACCGAAGAGGTCGGTTTCGGTCTCTTCGGTGAAGGTGGTCTTGATACCACCGGCACGCAGTGCGCCCATGGCCTTGGCGTAGCTCCAGGTGGTGTCCCAAGCCGAGCCCGATGCGTCAACCTCAACGGCCCCGATCACTGGCACGCCGCGGCCAGCTTCGTACTCACGACGAACCGTGTGGCCAGGGCCCTTCGGCGCAATCATGATGACGTCGACGCCCTCAGGAGCGGTGATGTAGCCAAAGCGAATGTTGAAACCGTGCGCGAAAGCAAGGGTCTTGCCCGGGGCAAGGTTTGGCTCGATCTCGTTCTTGTAGATCGTGCGCTGCACCTGGTCTGGGGCGAGGATCATGATGAGGTCGGCCCATGCCGCGGCGTCGGCGTTGCTCATGACCTTGAAGCCAGCCTCTTCGGCCTTGGCAATCGACTTCGAGCCTTCGCGAAGCGCGATAACTACCTCAACGCCCGAATCACGAAGGTTCATTGCGTGGGCGTGACCCTGCGAGCCGTAGCCCACAACAGCAACCTTCTTGCCTTGGATGATCGAGAGGTCGGCGTCCTTGTCGTAAATGATCTCAGCCATGCGTGAGGTTCTCCTTGTTTCTTGTGGTCTAACTGCGTTGGTCTGCTACTGGCGCGCGCTACGAGCGCTGCACACGCTCGGTGATGGAACGGGGTCCGCGGCCAATCGAAATCAGTCCCGATTGCACGAGTTCGCGGATTCCATATGGTTCAAGCATCTTCAATAGCGCCTGAACTTTACCCGTGTCACCGGTGGTCTCGATGACGAGCGAGTCCTGGTCAACATCAACCACGCGCGCGCGGAAAAGGTTGACGGCTTCGATGACCTGCGAACGCGTCTGGTTGTCGACGCGAACCTTGACGAGCACATGCTCGCGCTCAACCCGGTTGCCGGGTTCGAGCTCAACGATCTTGATGACGTTTACCAGCTTGTTCAGCTGCTTCGTGACCTGTTCGAGCGGGAAATCGTCCACGCTCACCACGACCGTCATGCGCGACAGTCCGGGGACTTCGCTCACACCCACTGCGAGCGAGTCAATGTTGAAGCCACGACGAGCGAACAGGCCCGCGACTCGGGTCAGCAGACCCGGTTTGTCTTCGACCAGCAGCGAAAGGATGTGTTGTGACATGGTCTACTCCCCCTCGTATGCCGGGCTGGCGTCACGTGCGTATTGGATAAAGCTGTTGGAGACTCCCTGCGGCACCATCGGCCACACCATCGAGTCGGCCGAGACGACAAAATCAATCACGACCGGACGATCATTAATCGCGCGCGCCTGCTGAATGGCCGCATCCACGTCTTCGGCGCGGGTCACGCGAATACCGACGGCGCCGTAGGCTTCGGCGAGCTTGACGAAGTCCGGGATGCGGCGGGATTCGTGGCCGGTGTCCAGGTGCGTGTGCGAGTAGCGGCCGTCGTAGAACAGCGTCTGCCACTGGCGCACCATGCCGAGCGACGAGTTGTTGATGATGGCGACCTTGATCGGAATCTCCGAGATCATGCAGGTCGCGAGCTCCTGGTTGGTCATCTGGAAGCAACCGTCGCCGTCGATCGCCCAGACTTCGCGATCTGGGCAAGCGACCTTGGCACCCATGGCTGCCGGAATCGAGTAGCCCATCGTGCCCGCACCACCCGAGGTGAGGAACGAGTTTGGCTGGTTCAGCGGCAAGAACTGCGCCGACCACATCTGGTGTTGACCAACGCCGGTCGCATACACCGCGTCGTCCGATGCGAGTTCACCGATGCGTTCGATCACATACTGCGGTGAGAGCAGACCGTCGGTGGTTGGGGCGTATCCGCGCGGGAACTCCTCGAGCAGACCGTTCAGGTGCTGCCACCATTCCTGCAGATCAGGCTTCGGTTGGTCTGCCGCACGAATCGCATCCACGATGTCACCGAGGATGATCTTCGCGTCACCAACGATCGGCACATCTGCAAAGCGAATCTTCGAGATCTCAGCCGGGTCAATGTCAATGTGCACGACGCGGGCATCCGGGGCGAACAGCTCCGCCTTACCGGTCACGCGGTCGTCAAATCGAGCACCAACGGTAAACAACAGGTCGGCTTCCTGCAGCGCGAGCACCGCCGGCACGGTGCCGTGCATACCGGGCATGCCGAGCATCTGCGGGTGCGTGTCCGGGAACACGCCGCGACCCATCAGCGTCGTAACCACCGGCGCACCGGTCAGTTCAGCAAGCAGGCGAAGTTCAGCGGATGCACCGGCTCGACCGACACCGCCACCCGCGTAGATGACGGGTCGCTTCGCGTTCTTCAGTTCGTTGCAAGCCGCAAGAATCTGCTTACCGTGCGCTTTGGTGATCGGACGGTAGCCGGGCAGGTCCATCTGTACCGGCCAGTGGAAATCAAACTCGTCCTGTTGCGCGTCCTTGGTGATGTCCACGAGCACCGGGCCGGGGCGTCCCGACGAAGCGAGGTGGTAAGCGCTCACCAGGGCCTTTGGAATGTCTTCGGCACGCTTCACCAAGAACGAGTGCTTGGTCACCGGCATCGTGATACCAACGATGTCAGCTTCCTGGAACGCATCCGTTCCCATCAGCGTCGAAAACACCTGACCAGTAATCGCGAGCAGTGGCACCGAGTCCATGTACGCATCCGCAATTGCCGTAACGAGGTTGGTTGCACCGGGACCAGAGGTCGCGATACACACACCAACCTTGCCACTGGCCGCGGCATAGCCTTCGGCTGCGTGACCGGCGCCCTGTTCGTGGCGGACGAGGATGTGATTGAGCTCGGTAGCGTCAAGAATTGCGTCGTACGCGGGCAGGATTGCGCCGCCAGGCAGGCCGAATACGTCGGTCACTCCCAGCAGCTCCAGGGTGCGCACGACCGAAGCGGCTCCAGTGAGACGCTCAGGGGCAGCTGCAGTAGTCATCGGATGCTTTCCCATTTCGTAGGACACTCTTCGTTCGTAACGGGTCGATATCAAGGTGGCATACCGCAACCGAACCCGTAACAGGTACGGGGTGCTCGCGGGTACGCCAGATCACCGGACTAACCGGTGATGGCACCTTCGGATGCGGAGCGCACGAGCTTCGCGTACTTCGACAGTACGCCGCGCGTGTACCGCGGAGGGAGCGGCTCCCAGCCTTCACGTCGGGCTGCGAGTTCGGCGTCATCGACAAGTAGGTCGATCGAACGGGCCGCAATATCAACTCGAATACGATCACCGTCGCGCACGAAAGCGATGGGTCCAGCATCTACGGCTTCGGGCGCAACGTGGCCGATGCACAGGCCAGTTGTGCCGCCTGAGAATCGACCGTCGGTCAGCAATAGTACATCCTTGCCGAGACCGGCGCCCTTGATCGCACCCGTGATCGCGAGCATCTCGCGCATACCGGGGCCGCCCTTCGGGCCTTCGTAACGGATCACGACGACATCTCCGTGGCTAATCTTGCCCTCGGTCAGCGCATCCATTGCCTCGCGTTCGCGCTCGAATACGCGAGCGGGGCCTTCAAATACGTCGAGGTCGAATCCGGCCGACTTCACGACGGCACCCTCGGGCGCCAGCGAGCCGTGCAGAATCGAAATACCACCGGTTTCGTGGATGGGGTTGTCAAGCGTGTGCATGACCTCGCCGTCGAGCGGCATTGGCTGCAGTTCTTCGAGGTTCTCGGCAACGGTCTTGCCGGTGCAGGTCATGGCACCGCCGTGGATCAGCCCGGCGTCGAGCAGCGCCTTCATGACGACCGGAATACCGCCAACGCTGTCGAGATCGTTCATGACGTACTTACCGAACGGCTTCATGTCGGCCAGGTGCGGTACGCGGTCGGCGATGCGGTTGAAGTCGTCGAGGGTGAGGTCAACCTGGGCTTCGCGTGCGATCGCGAGCAGGTGCAGCACGGCGTTCGTCGAACCGCCCATGCACATGACCACAGCGATCGCGTTTTCGAACGCTTCCTTGGTGAGGATGTCGCGGGTCGTGATGCCCTTGCGGAGCATGTTGACGACCGCCTCGCCCGACTTGTGTGCGAAGTAGTCGCGGCGGCGGTCGGCGGATGCGGGTGCTGCGGATCCGGGGATCGACATACCGAGCGCTTCGGCAACCGACGCCATGGTGTTTGCGGTGTAGAACCCACCACACGCACCCTCACCCGGGCAGATTGCTTCTTCGATGCGCTTGCGGTCTTCTTCGGACATGAGCCCGGCCTTGCAGGCACCGACAGCTTCGAACGCGTCGATGACCGTGACGTTTTCCTTGACGGTGCCGTCGGTCAGACGAACGCGGCCAGGGTAGATCGAACCGGCGTAGAGGAATACGCTCGCGAGCCCGAGTCGAGCGGCAGCCATGAGCATGCCGGGGAGCGACTTATCGCACCCAGCCAGCAGCACCGAACCGTCGAGACGCTCGGCCTCCATGACCACCTCAACCGAGTCGGCGATGACCTCACGCGAAACGAGCGAGAAATGCATCCCCTCGTGGCCCATCGAGATGCCGTCAGATACCGACACGGTACCGAACTGCAGCGGGTAACCGCCGCCGGCGTGCACGCCTTCCTTGCAGGCCTGGGCCAGGCGGTTCAGGCTGAGGTTGCAGGGAGTGATCTCATTCCAGGAGCTCGCAATACCAATCTGCGGCTTGCTCCAATCGTCATCTCCCATGCCCACAGCGCGAAGCATGCCTCGCGAAGCCGTGGCTTCGAGACCGTCAGTTACCGCGCGGGATTTGGGCTTGATGTCGATGTTTTGCTCACTCATATCCATATCCTAATCAGATATTGACAAAACAACCAGCCAGCAGCTTACAAACTGTAAATACCAGGCCCGATTTTTGTGTCAAAGTGTTGGCGCATTCGGGTTAGGTTCATGCGGTTCAGGCTCGTCGGAGGCGTCGGGCAAGATCGGGCGCTGCTCACGAATCGCTGCCGCTTCTTCGGCACGCTGCGCTCGATCGACTTCGTCTTCGAGTTCATCCACAAACAACGGTACGTGCTCATAGTGACGCGAGCGATAGCCACCACGTGCGAGCACCATGCCCGCCGCGGGGGTGGTGATGAACTGAAATAGCGCCACTGGCAGCAGGAACAGCACGATGCCGACTTCGGTTTGCTGCAGCGCCATGGCAAGGAGCATCAACAACAGTCCGAGCGATTGCGGCTTTGCCTGCGAGTGCAGTCGCCCCATGAGGTCGCCAAAGCGCAACAGCCCGACACCTGCAGCAAACGATAGGAAGGCGCCGAGCAGCACCAGCGCACAACTGGTGACGTCAAGCCAGAGGGTTCCGCTCAATCCGGTCATGCCGCACCTCCAGCGTTTCCTTGCCCGTGCTCATCTTCGGTTGCCGGATTCGTATCAGTGCGCGCGCCGAGAACCGCATCGTGACCGTGCGCCGAATCATCGGGTTCCGGCCCTTGATCGCGCATCCCTTCTTCGGCCAGGGCGGCGGCCGCGCTGATCTTATCGAGCGCGCCGGTCTGCGGGTGTGTGGCCGCAGCCACCCGAGCATCGCCGCTCGTCGCCGTCCCGGGCCGCGAGCGCGATACGAAGCGAGCGACCGCCATAGTGCCGATGGATGCGGTCATCGCCAGTCCCAGCACGAGTGGCAGCGTCGTCGCATGGCCGCGAATCGTCATGTCGGCAAGCAGCGCACAAATCACGATCGTCGCGAGCGTGTCAGAACCGACAACTCGGTCCACGATGGAGGGCCCGCGCACAATGCGCACAATGGCCATCAGCGATGCCGAAGCGAACATGATTCCCGCGAGCACGAGCATCCAGAATTCAACTGTGTTCATTACAGGCTCGCCTCCCATTCGCGTTCGCGGCGCAGACGTTCGGCCTCGACTTCGTCTTCGTGTGCCAATTGACGGCTGGATGCGAGCAAGGCAGGTTGGTCGTGTTCCCGTCGCCAATGGTTGATGGCCGCAATATCGTTGCGGTTGCCGAGCGCGAGCACGACCGCATCCTCAATCCGCAGTGACTGCGCGCGAGCCTGGCGCACCTTGTCGTCGTTGTCGCCGTTGAGCACGTGCAGGTAAATAATGCTGCGCATGCGGTCGACCTCGACCACCACAGATCCGGGCACGAGCATGTTGATCTCAGCGCAAACGGTGAGCAGCCAGTCCGAGTGGGTGCGCAGGCGCACGGCAATGATGGATGCGGTCGGTGCCGGTTGCGGCCGGATCGCGATCCACGCCATCTGGAAGTTCGATTCAACGAGCCACCACAAGGTCTTGCAGAGCAAGACAAACGAATACCAAATGCTCACGCGGCCCGAGAACCGCACCGGTGGCAAGTAGAACATGCGCACCACAATGAGGGCGATGGCCGTACCGGTAATGATGGTCAGCGGTGCTGCGCTGCGCCACAGAACGCACCACAACAGCACCAGCCCGAGCACGAGCGGTAGTTGCGTGAGCAGGGCTACCGGTTCGGGTTCGGGATGCCGTGCCTCGGTTGGGCGCGCGGCTCGGCGCTCCATGCGCACGTTTCCGGGAGCTGGTGGGGTCATGGTTTGCTCCCTTCGATGTCGTCGACCCGTTCGATATACCGTTCGGGAACCGTGAGCCCCTTGGCGGAGCTGTCGGCGTAGTCAAAGAGTGGACCGGCGAACACCGTCATAGCGAGGGTAACGAGCACCATGCCCGCGGTGGCCGAGTTCATCAGCAGCGAGTTGTTGCGCTGCTCCGTCACGATGTCATCGGGGCTCTGTTCAAGTTGGTCGCTCAAGCGCTGCGTCGACTCGCCCACTTCGTCTTGGGTTCGCCAGAATCCGAGGTTCCAAACACGGATGAGGGCATATAGCGTCAGCAGGCTGGTGAGGGCACCGACACCCATTGCGACCCAGACGAGTCCGGTGGGCGCACCGAGCGCGGTACCTTCGGCGCCGGCGATGAACAGGCCGAGTTTGCCGAGGAAGCCCGAGAACGGCGGGAGCCCGCCAAGGTTCAGCATCGGAATAAAGAACAGCAATGCGACGAACGGTGCCCGTTTGAGCATCCCGCCCAGGTGGGTAAGCGTTGCGGTACCGGCGACGCGCTCGATGAGTCCGGTCACGAGAAAGAGCGTGGTCTGCACCAAAATGTGGTGGGCAATGTAATAGACGGTTGCCGACCAGCCAGCTTCGGTGCCGATGGCAATGCCGAAGATCATGTAGCCGATGTGGCTGACGAGCGTGAACGAGAGCAATCGGCGGATGCCGGCCTGGGCTACGGCACCGAGAATTCCCACGAGCATGGTGAGCATCGCCACCACGATGAGCATCGTCGAAATATCGTGTTCCATGAACAGCAGCGATTCGGTGCGCAGAATTGCGTACACACCCACTTTGGTGAGCAGGCCCGCGAACACGGCGGTGACGGGTGCGGGTGCCGAGGGGTACGAGTCGGGCAGCCAGAACGACAACGGG
Organism: [Zimmermannella] bifida NBRC 103089; assembly: GCF_001570925.1. Lineage (GTDB taxonomy): Bacteria > Actinomycetota > Actinomycetes > Actinomycetales > Microbacteriaceae > Gulosibacter > Gulosibacter bifidus. Next base: position 5,999 of record NZ_BCSP01000002.1, on the reverse strand, counting down.
AAGAGCGCCGCCTTAATGCCGAAGGCGATCAGCAACATGAGGTGCAGCAACATCTGGATCGGCTCGGGCAGCTCGACCATGCGCACGGCGATCTCGGCGAAGTTCACCGTGCCGAGGGCCGCAAAGATCGCGGCAATCGCTGCCAAGAAGAGCAGCGACGACACGAGCGACACCACGATGTAGGTGACACCGGCGCGGATGCGCGAAACGGTACCGCCGAGCGTGATCAGCACGAAGCTGGCCACGAGCAGAATCTCGAAGCCGACGAAGAGGTTAAACAGGTCGCCAGCGATGAAGGCGTTGTAGACGCCCGCGGCGAGAACGAGATAGGTGGGATAGAAGATCGACACCGGTGTCTCATCATCACCGTCGGCGGCACCCTGGCCGATCGAGAAGGCCATCACCGCAATTAACACCACGCTGGTGACGGTGACCATGAGCGCGGCCAGACGATCAACAACCAGCGAAATTCCGAAGGGGGCGGCCCATCCACCGACCTGAACCGCGAGCGCTTGGTCGGTGCTGTGCACGGTAACCAGCATCGCGACCGATACGCCGAGCGCGATGACCATCGTGCCGCCGGCGAGTGCGATCTGCAGGCGCTGCCGCTTCGACGCGATCAGGGTAAATGCGGCGCCCAAGAGCGGCACCAACACGATTAGGGGCACGAGCCAGTTCATGGGCGGCCCTCCTCTCGTGCGGGTTCGTGATCGTCATCGTCGAATTCCGTGTCGCCCGAGTCGGACTCGTCAAACACTTCGTCATCGGCTTCGGGATCAACGTCGCGCAATTCGACCGATTCTTGGTCATCCTTGATGCTGTCTTCCCGAGCGATTCGCCACGAGCGATAGAGCAGCGCGAGCATGAATGCGGTCGTCGCGAAGGTAATCACAATGGCGGTCAGGATGAACGCCTGCGGCAGCGGGTCGGTGAAGGTTTCCGGGTCGGCTCCCCCGCCCATGAGCGGGGCGTCACCAACGTTGCCAGCGGTGAGGAACAGCAACAGATTGGTGGCGTTGCCGATCAGCAACGTGCCGAGAATGATGCGGGTGAAGCTGCGTTCGAGCAGCATGTAGACACCGCAGGCGTAGCAAATGATCATGCCGATGAAGCAAACGAGGTTCAGTGTCATTTCTGTTGCCCCCGTTCTCGCATGATTTGGATGCGTTGGGTCATCGGTCGGTCGCCACGGTGCTGCCAACGAATCTCAGATTCGTCAAGCACGACCGCGCTGATGTCATCGCGCCCGAGTTCTTCGTTCTCTGCCCAGCGGTCGAGCTGGCTAGCCAACGATCGCAGAATGTCGATGACCAGACCCACGACCACGAGATACACGCCCACGTCAAAGACCGTGGAGCTCACAAACACGAAATCGCCAAGGAACGGAATTTCGGTATCGATCCACGACGAGGTCAGCGGAGCCTGGCCGAAGAACATCGGTACCAGCGCACTGCCCGCAGCCAGCACCATCCCGATACCGAGCAATCGACCGGCATCAATTCGCACGGCTTCGTCGAGTTCTTGATAGCCGCCCGCAAGGTACCGCGCGGTAAGTGCGAGTCCGGCGACCACGCCGCCCGCGAAACCGCCGCCAGGTTCGTTGTGCCCGGCAAAGAGCAGGAACAGCGAAGTGATGATCATGGCATGGAAGATCAGACGCACGAGCACTTCGACCACGATCGAACGGTGCTCTGGCGCAAGCGAGTGTCCGGCAATCAGCCACATGCGTCGAGATTCATCGGCCCGGCGACGTTCGAGCATCTCCGGCGTCGGCGCCGAAGTTACCAGGCGACGCAGCAGCGTGCGGTCTTGCGAACCGACGCTCGACTGGCTCGTATGACGGCTGCGCTGCTTCAGGTAGATCAGGCTCGCGACGCCGGTCGCCGCCGCGATCAATACCGATAGCTCGCCCATGGTGTCCCAACCGCGAATATCGACCAGGGTCACGTTCACGACGTTGGTACCGTGACCGCCGTGCACCGCCATATCACTGAACGCAAGTCCGTCCGACGGGAAGATCCGGTTACCCATCGCGATAAGGACCGCACCACCAATGACGGTGGCAACGCCGATGGCAATTCCCCATCGCAGCAAACGAGGCAGGTTCGATTGACTTACCGCGTGCTTGGCCGGAAGCCGGCGCAACACGAGCACGAACACAACGAGCGACATGGTCTCGATGAGTGCCTGCGTGGTAGCGAGGTCAGGAGCGCCCGAGAATCCGAAGACGGCCGCCATGGCGTACCCCGTCACGCCGACCAAGACGACGCCCTGGAAGCGTCGCTGGGCACCGGTTGCGGCAATCGCGGCGGCGCACATGGCAATGACGCCGGCGGTCTGCGGCCAGTTCAGGCTGAGTTCGAGGTCCAACGCGCCAATGTCGATGCGCACGAATGACGCAACCATCGCCACGATCAGCACCAGGTAGATGCAGGTCAGATAGAACGGCAGCGAACCTCGCTGTGTGGCCGAGGTGACCTGCGTTGCGGTCAAGTCGACCAGGCGCAGCGTCGCCCAGTAACCACGCGCCGATTCAAATAGTGGTGGTACGAGCGATTGGATCCGCGCGACCGCGCTGCGCCCGACAAACAAGACAATGCCGAGCGCGAGCGTACCCAGCGAGATCCATAGCGCCGGTTCGAAACCGTGCCAAATTGCCAGGTGGTACGGATGCGCGGGGTCAAGTGCAGGAACGCCGTCGGCATAGTGCGCCAACACCGGGTCAACGTTGCTGGCGACAAACGGCAGCGCGACGGTAATGATCGTCAGCACGATCGGAGAAATCAGCTCGAGCGGATCACTGTGTGTTGCCGCTGTCGGTGTACGACCGGGCTTCTGTGCGAACGCGCCGTAGAGTAACCGCGCGGTGTATGCGACCGTGAGTACCGAACCGATCGCCGTGCCAATACAGGCGACCAGTGCCCAGGTGTCACCGTGTGCCATGCCCTGGATGAACGCGGTAAATACCGCTTCTTTGGCGACGAATCCCCACAGCGGCGCGATACCCGCCATGGATGCACCCGAAATGATCGCCGTGGCAGCAAGTACCGGCATGGTCCGGCCGAGGCCGCTGAGCTTACGGACATCGCGCGTACCAAACCGGTGGTCGATGGTACCGACGCAGAGGAAGAGCGCTGCTTTGAACAGTGCGTGGCCGAGCAGCATCGCCATGGCCGCGTGCACGGCATCTCGTGTGCCGAACCCAGCCACAACCATGAGGAATCCGAGTTGCGATACCGTGCCGAACGCAAGAATCAGCTTGAGGTCGAACTGCCGCAGCGACCGCCATCCGCCAACGAGCATCGTCCAGATCCCCAGGACGATGAGCGTTTCACGCACACCAGGAACCTCGGCAATTCCGGGGGCGAGACGAAGCACCAGATAAATGCCCGCTTTCACCATGGATGCGGCGTGCAGGTAGGCCGAGACCGGCGTCGGTGCTGCCATGGCACCGGGTAGCCAGAAGTGGAATGGCACGATTGCCGATTTGGTGATGGCCCCGGCGAGCACCAGCATCACCGCGGTGATCACCAGCGGCGAGTGCGGAAAATCATGCGCCACGATCTCGTGAAGCAACGGGGTTTGCGCGGTTGTCGCCAGGATCACCACGCCGATCATCATCGCCAGACCACCGAGCGTCGTGACCAGCAGCGCCTGCATGGCAGCACCGCGTGAAGGGCGACGACCGGTGTAGTGACCGATCAGCACGAACGACAGCACGCTCGTGATCTCCCAGAACACGAACAACAGGTAAATGTTGTCGGTGGTCACGAGCCCGTACATCACACCGGCAAAGCCGAGCAGTGCTGCCGCGAACCGGCCAAGGCCTGGCTCATCGTTGTCGAAGTATCGGTGGCAATAGCCGAGCACGAGAGTGCCGATACCGGTAACGATCATGGCCATGAGCCATCCGAGCGCATCGATCCGCACGTCCAGGTTCAGCCCGAGCTGCGGTACCCACGGCGCCGTTTCGGTGATCGCGCCGGTGCTGAGAATCTCGGGAAGCTGCAATGCGGTCACGACCGCTGCAGCGGCAGACACAATGGCCGCAATGGCAAAGACGCCAGTGCCGAGCTGGCGGCGAAGAAGTGGCAGCGACACGCTGGTTACTGCAAAAAGCGCGAGTAACCAGGCCACAGGCAACACCTCACACAAGTAACGACGAAAAAATCTTGATAAGTCTAACTGAATGGGATGCACCCATGCAGGCGCATTCATGCGGCCGACCACGTCAACCGGCAGGGTTCGCGGCATCTGGTCACTTCACTCCCCTAGCGTTGGTCGCGATGATCCAGATCGGCATGAGCACCACTTGTACGTTCCCCTCTTCGACCGAGGAAGCGTTTCGACTCGCGTCTCGAATCGGGTACGACGCCATCGAGATCATGGTTTCGACGGCAGACAGCACGCGCGATCCAGATACGCTGCGGCGCTACCGCGACAAGTACGACCTGCCCATCTGCTCGATCCACGCACCGGTGCTCCTGTTCACGCATTTCGTGTGGGGCACGAGCCCCGCGGCGAAACTCCGTCGTTCGGTCGAACTCGCTTCGCAGGTGGATGCGTCGACGGTCGTCGTACACCCACCGTTTCGTTGGCAGTACCGTTACGCCCGCGAGTTCACCCAGTTGGTGCGCGAGCTCGAGGAAACCACAGGTGTCACGGTGGCAGTCGAGAACATGTTCCCCTGGCACTTGGGTGGGGCCCAGCAACTGTATCTACCGGGTACGAATCCGATCGAAATGGATGTGCCCTCAATCACGCTCGACTTTTCGCACGCGGCACTCTCGCACGACAATGCCCTCGAGATGGCCAAGGATGCGGGAGCGCGGCTGAAGCACGTACACCTGTGCGATGGAGACAGCACGGCCGAGAACCCGAAGCTCATCGATGAGCATCTGCTGCCGGGGCAGGGCAGCCAACCAGTAGCCGAGACACTCGAGTTCCTGCGGACGAGTGGGTGGCAGGGTGATGTGGTCGCCGAGATCAACACTCGCGCTGCCGGTGGCGATACAGGGATGCGAGTGCACCAGTTGCAAGAAACCCTCGCGTTCGCGCGCCAACACCTCTCACCCAAACGCTCTTGACACTCCTTCTCATCACTGATTAACCTGCAATCAGCAATGGCGCTAACACAAGGAGATCATCGTGAACTTCAACAAGCGATTCATGACGGCACTCTCAACACTTACGGCAACTGACAAAGTTTGGGGGGGCGAATTCGCCGAGTTGGACGGTTATCGGTGCCTGCAGCGTTTCACTCACATCGTTAAAGAACACCGCCTTCAACACAGCCCGAATGACAATCACGGCAAGCGCATGCGTGCCCTACACGACCACCATGTGGCTACAACTCAAGGTCACCAAGGGTAACCCTGTAGAGAGTTGGGGATAATGTGGACGGAATAATTGGCTGGAATCTGACATCCGCGCTCATTGCAACAGTTGTATTCGCACTATTAATAGTCGCAGTGATGGCATATCGACGCTTCACACGCAAATACAAACCAGATCCTGATAAAAAAACTTCCTGCGCAACCCACCCGAATAGACACACGCCCTCCGAATAGACACACGCCCTATGGTTCGGCAGACCAGCCACCCATAGGACGTGTTATTACTCGATTCCGCGCTACCGATCAAAACACCTTACAGAGCATCAACAGCCTTCGCACCAGTGTGCCTTACAACCGGGGACTTCCTTCCTCGAAAGCTCAGACGATAGCGCAGCCACCAAACCAGCGATACATGAACGAAGAGCATGTGACAACAGCCACAGAACGGACGCGATCGGTCGGGAATACGACTGGAATCCGGCAGGGTGTGGTGTATCTGCGGGCACCGCGGATTCACCACACACCCAACACCAACACACAACCCCAACCACCCCGGAAACCAAAAAACGGGCCCACCCAACAAGGCAGACCCAACACAACCAACAAACCCAACCGACCAAACAATATCGGCCGGAAAACAGTAGAAGGGCCCAACCAAACAGG
>NZ_BCSP01000001.1 GCF_001570925.1 [Zimmermannella] bifida NBRC 103089 | reverse complement strand
CTGTTTTGGTTGGGCCCTTCTACTGTTTTCCGGGTTGGTTGTGTGGTTGTTTGGGTTGTGTGGTTGTTTGGGTTGTGGGTGGTTTGGGTTGTGTGGTTGGTTGGTGTGTGTTGTTGTGGTGTGTTTGTTTGTTTGTTTGTTTGCGGGTCTGTCTTGTTTGGGTGGGCTCGTTTTTTGGTTTCCGGGGTGGTTGGGGTTGTGTGTTGGTGTTGGGTGTGTGGTGAATCCGCGGTGCCCGCAGATACACCACACCCGGCCGGACTCCAGTCGTATTCTCGAACAATCGCGCCCGCTCGTCAGACGACCAGGTTGGTTCGAGAGTATTGGTGTGCACATGTTGAAGTCGGGACCGCATGATTGCGTCAAGTACGCGTAGACTCAATGCGAGAAAACTTCACAGCGCACCTACGAAGGGGATATGAATGTCAGATCAGCGCGGAGACGGGTACAACCGTTCGGACCGAGGTAATGCACGAGGCAATGGAGCTCGCGGCGGTAATTCAGGCGGTTCCGGTCGCGCTGGTGGCCGATCTGGCTACTCTCGAGGTGACGCAGGACGTGGCGGCGGTCGCGATGGTGGATTCCGAGGCCGCGACAATGAGCGCGGCGGCTATTCCCGCTATGGACGTGACGGTCGAGACGACCGTGACGGTCGAGACGACCGTGGCGGTCGTTTCGACCGTAACAGCGGTGGTGGCAGTGAGGAGCGCAGTAACCGCTTCGACAACGGTCGCCGTTCGGACCGTGAGGAACGTGGGGGACGCGACGGGGGCTACTCGCGCGACCGGTACGCATCCCGTGATGACCGCGGAGGACGGGGTGACCGTTTCGACCGCGGCGGACGTGGCGGTCGGTTTGATCGTGATGACCGCGGTGGCCGAGCAGAACGCGGCGGCAACCGCAACTGGCGAGACGACCGTAGTGGCGCCGAGCGATCTGGTCGCGGCGACCGGTATGGCCGTGATGACCGCGGCCGTTCCAACGATGGCGGTTACCGTAGCTCCCGACGTGACGAGGACCGCCGCTTCGACGAGCGACGCGGTGACCGCGACCAGGGTGGTCGTGGCTACGGCCGTGACGATCGTGAACGCAAGCCCTACGGTGAGCGCAGCGGTGAACGTCGTGATGATCGTCGAGACAGGCGCGGGTTCGATCGCAATGATCGTGATGGCGGTCGCAAGTCGTACGGTGATCGCCGCGACGATCGCGGTCGGGATTCACGCGGGTACGGTCGTGACGATCGTGCAGGTCGGGATTCACGCGGCTATGGCCGTGACGACCGTGGCTACGGTCGTGATGGTGAGCGCAAGTCGTTTGGCGAACGTCGTTTCGACCGCAATGACCGAGGCGGTCGCAACGACCGCTTCGAGCGCAACGATCGCCACGACGGCGGCCGTCGCTTCGACCGTGACCGCAACGAAGACCGCGGTTCACAGGACAATGCGCGTCTGCAGCCGCAGCGTCCCGAACACCTGCGCGCGATTCGTGACGAGCACATCGACCCGGAGATTCCCGAAGGCATCACCGAGCGTGACCTGCCGATGGGCGCGCGTAATGAGTTGAAGACGCTTGCGAAAGAGAACGCAGAATTCGTCGCCAAGCACCTGGTCATGGCCGCAATGTTGGTTGACGACGATCCCGAGCAAGCGCACCTGCACGCGGTTAGCGCATCCCGCCGTGGTGGACGTATCGCCATGGTTCGCGAAACCCTGGCCATCACCGCCTACCGTAAGGGTGATTACGCACTTGCCCTGCGCGAGTTGCGCACTTACCGACGCATTTCTGGTCGTGACGACCAAATTGCGCTCATGGTTGACTCTGAGCGCGGCTTGGGGCGTCCCGACCGTGCGCTCGAGCTTGGCCGCTCGGTAGACGTCAACAAGCTTGACGTTGCCCAGCAGGTGCAATTGGCGATTGTCATGTCGGGTGCACGCCTCGACCAGGGACAGAATGAACTGGCTCTGGCCGAACTCGAAATCCCGCAGCTTGACCGGAAGCGTGCCTACTCGTGGAGTCCGGCGCTCTTTACGGCGTACGCCACCGTGCTCGAAGAGCTCGGTCGAGACCTCGAAGCCAAGGATTGGCACCGTGCGGCAGACATTGCTGCCGAAGCCCTCGAGGCCGCTGAGCATGACGAGTACGAAGCCCTGGAAGTGATCTCGGAAGCCAACCCAGACTACGACCCTGAGATCCACGGCGACCCCTTCGAAAACGAGGCCGAGGACGCCGAAGACGCGGCAGAGGGCCAGACCGAATCGGAGGCAGAACTCGCTCCCGCTGGGGATGCAGATGCGGATGCATCCGAAGCCGACAACAACGACACGGTAGAGGTAGCGGCGGAGGCACCTGTGGAAGGTGCGTTTGACCCGGACTCGTTTGACAGCGCATCCATTCAGGAACAGATCGAAGCCGAGTATCAGGAGATCTTGGCCGAAGTGGAAGCCGCCGTTACCGAGCCGGTTCAGGACACGACGGGCGGCACCGATGCGGCCGCGGTCGTTGACGCCGAAATTGAACACAAGTCCGAAGCTCAGGCGGATGCTGACGAACAGAGCGATGCCGAACAGACGGATCCGGCACCAGCTGATGACGCCGCCGCCGAGGACAAGGCAGTGGTCGAGCCGGAACCAATGGCCGAGCAGGCTGCTGTAGCTGACGCTGACGAAACTGTTGCTGTCGAGACTGACAACGCCAACGGTGACATCAAGGAAAGCGACCAGCGCGCGACAACATCCGAGTCGGACGACGACGCGGAACAGGACCCGAACCAGCCGTCGCTGTTCGACTTCTAGCACGCACCAGCACCAGCTGCATCCAGCTTGACTCGAGGTCGCCTGTGTCTCCAGTACGCGCAGGCGACCGCAACACACGAGGAGACACTTCATGGGTTTGTTTCGTAAATCGCGCACCGAGAATCAGCCGGCGCCAATCGAGGGCATTGACACGCTACTTTGCGATCTCGATGGGGTTGTCTACCGGGGCGCGAATGCGGTTCCACACGCGGTCGATGCCATCAACGCATACGCGAGTCAGGGCATCCGCGTTGGCTACATCACGAACAACGCCAGCCGCACGGATGCGGCCGTTGCTGCGCAACTGGCCGGGTTCGGGCTGCACACGGCTGCCGAAGATGTGGTGACGAGCCCGCAGGCTGCCGTGCATTTACTTCGCGAGCACCTGGCGCCGGATGGACTGGTGCTCGTAGTTGGTGGCGACGGCCTCGTCGACGAGCTGACCAAGGCCGGATATCGAGTCACGCGCAGCGCCGACGATACCCCGGATGCGGTGGTGCAGGGATTCGCGCAGGATGTGGGTTGGGCGCACCTGGCCGAAGCGTCGTTTGCGCTAACGCGCGAGATCCCCTGGATCGCCACCAACCAAGACTGGACGATTCCCGTTGCGCGTGGCATCGCCCCCGGTAACGGCACGCTCGTGAGCGCAGTCCACACCGCAGTGCAGAAACTGCCCATCGTGGCCGGTAAGCCCGAAACACCGCTGTTTGAAACGGCAGTCGAACGGTTCGACGCCAAGTCGGCGCTCATGATCGGCGACCGACTCGATACCGATATCAAGGGCGCCAAGCGTGCCGGCATCCGCTCAGCACTCGTGCTGACGGGTATCGATGGACCGAAACAGCTCATTGCTGCCGGACCAGACGAACGCCCGGATTACATCCTCGAGGACATGCGGGGGATTGCTGAACCGTATCCGGCCGTCACCGTGACGCACCCCCGCGCCGAAGTCGTGGAAGCGAAAGTCGGTAGCGCGCATGTGGTGCTCGATGGTGTGACGCTTTCGGTTCGGTCGCGTTCGCATGACCGCATCGACGTGATTCGCGCCAGCTGCGCCGCGATCTGGAACTCGGACAAGCTCATCTATGCGCTTGAGATTCCTGAGTCGATGCTTCGCGCATGGAACCCCGAAACGGACAGCGCGAACGGGGCAGCGTGAACGGCATGACTGCATCCGGACACGAAGCGGAATCGGCAGCGATGAACAACAACCAGTCGCACACCGATGGAGAGCAACCAGGGCTGCCACTGGCGAAACATGCCGGGGCGTATCAGGCCGAGCTCGATCAGCTCAAGCGGGCGCTCGATGATCCCTCGGCGCCGCTTCCCGAGGCTGCGGGGACTGAGCTGGCAAGCCGCGGAACCGAGCAGGCTGGGCCTGAACCAGCCGAGTCTGATGACACGGAGCTTGGAGAGTGAGCGAACGACTCGACCGGGCGCTGGCTCAGCGGGGACTCGTCAAGAGCCGAACCGAGGCCGCCCGACGAATCGATGCCGGTGAAGTGACCGTTAACGGCAAGGTCGCCGCTCGCGCATCACAGCAAGTAACCGACGCTGACGTGCTTGCCGTCGCGGAATCTGACGGGTTCGTTTCGCGCGCCGCAGCGAAGCTCGTTGCTGCCATCGAAACCTTTGACGTACCGGTGGCCGGGCGAACCGTGCTTGACCTCGGCGCCTCAACCGGCGGATTCACGCAGGTATGCCTGCGCGAGGATGCTGCCCGAGTTGTCGCACTCGATGTTGGCCACGACCAACTTGATGCGCGCATCCGTGCCGATGCGAGGGTTACCGTCGTTGAGGGGGAGAATGCGCGGTACCTGACGGCCGCGCGCCTCACTGAACTCGTACAGCAGCGTGACGAAACAACTGCATCCAGCGAAGCCAGTAACGAAACGATGACCGCAGCGGACATCGACCTTGTGGTGGGCGACCTCTCGTTCATCTCGCTGCGGCATATCTTGCCAGCGATTCGTGCGAGTGTCGTGAACCTACGGGATGCGATCTTGCTGGTGAAACCGCAGTTTGAAGTCGGACGAACCGGTGTACGCGGCGGCATCGTATCGAGCGATGATGCGGCCGTGGATGCGGTGTGCGAAGTAATCGGATGCGCGCGAGAACTCGGCTTCACACCTCGCTGGCTCGCACCTTCGCCCATTACCGGCACACACGGAAACCGGGAATACCTGCTGTGGCTGCAACCGCATCCACCCGCAACGGTGGACGGTGGCGCGGATTCATCGACTGCTCGCAGCGCCGACCACCCTGCCAATCTCGATGAAATTCCCGCTGCCTGGGAGTCGATGGAACGCTACGTTCGTAAGATCGTCGGACGACCAATTCCAGGAGGCAACCCGACATGAGTGGTGACACGACCGACGTAACCCGCCGGATCCTGGTGGTCTGCCACCTTGCGCGAAATGACGCGATACAGGCGACCCTCGAGACACTCAACTACCTGTCGACACACGGTGTTCGCCCCGTGCTCGAACCCGATGAGCACGAGTCATTGCGGTCACGCTGGCCCGACCTCATGCCCAAGAAGATCGACCTGCTCGATGTCGACTGCAGCATCAACGATTGCGAACTCGTTGCCGTGCTCGGCGGCGATGGCACCATTCTGCGCGGTGTTGAAATGGCACGAGAGCCCAATGTTCCTGTCTTGGGGGTAAACCTCGGCCACGTCGGCTTCCTCGCCGAGAGCGAGCGCGAAACGCTGCCCGAGGTCATGCAGGCCGTCATCGAGCGCAACTACGACGTCGAAGAGCGCATGGCACTGCACGTTGATGTCGAGAACCCAGACGGCACCCGCGTCTCGAGCTGGGCGCTCAACGAAGCCTCGGTTGAGAAAGGCGAGCGGCAGCGGATGCTCGAAGTCGCGATCGACGTCGATGGCGAGCCATTCTCGAGCTTCGGATGCGACGGCGTGCTGTTTTCGACACCGACCGGGTCAACGGCATATTCGTTCTCGGCCGGTGGACCGATCGTTTGGCCAGCCGTTGCCGCGCTGCTACTCGTGCCCGTATCGGCGCACGCACTGTTCACGAAGCCAATTGTCGTCGCGCCGGACTCACAACTTGCGGTGCAGACTAGTCCCAACGGACCGGCCGCGATCCTGTGGCTTGATGGCCGCCGCTCGATCGACTTGCATCCGGGCGCACGCGTGACCGGCACCCGCTCGAACAAGCCCGTACGGCTGGCGCGCATCCACCCGGGACCGTTCACGACGCGCCTGGTGAAGAAGTTCCAATTGCCGATCGTTGGTTGGCGAGGAAAGCGCTAATGCTCGACGATATTTCAATCCGCGGACTCGGCGTCATTGACGAAGCGGTGCTGCCCCTAGGCCCTGGGTTCACTGCGATTACAGGTGAAACCGGTGCGGGTAAGACCATGGTGGTGACGGCGCTCGGGCTGCTGCTCGGTGGGCGAGCATCGGCGGATGCGGTGCGCAAGGGCGCCGACCGCGCGAGCGTTGACGGCCACATCGTGGTGGATCGCACGCATGCGGTCGTTGACCTCGTTGACGAATGTGGCGGCGACACCGAACCCGCAGGCGACGAGCAGGCCGCATTGATCGTGAGTCGACAGGTGCAGGCCTCTGGCCGTTCGCGCGCCTGGCTCGGCGGGCGTCCGGTACCGGCCGGAAAGCTCGCGGAAGCCGGCGAACTGCTCGTGGCGGTTCACGGGCAGAGCGAGCAATTGCGCCTCACTCAAGAACACACGCAGCGCGATGCCCTTGACCGGTTTGGCGGACAACCGGCAGCGGATGCGCTCGCGCGCGTTGGCGAGCAGCACGCGCGGGTGCGTGCCCTGGCCGATGAACTCGATCTGCTTGAGCGCACGGCCAATGAGCGGGCGCAGCGCCGGGTGGCCCTCCAAGAACTCACGGACACCATGGCCGACGTCGCCCCAGAGCCCGGTGAAGACACAAGCCTGCTCGCGCGTATTGAACGTCTGAGCAACCGCGAGGCATTACGCCAGGACATCGGCGAGGCACATGCGCAGCTTGCCGGCGATGCGGCGCAACTCGGGGGAGCGCCGCTTTCGATGCGAGATCAAGCCCGCAGCATCAGCGCCGCCATCGCGCGTGCCCAGCGAAACGACGCCTCGCTCGAAGTGATTTCCGAAGCCGCGAGCGACCTCGAATACACGATCGATGACCTCACCACGCAATTGGCCGGGTATCTCGCAGATCTCGACACCGAGGGCGTCGGCGAACTCGAACTGTTGAATGAACGCCTGGCGACGATCGAAGACTGCAAACGCAAGTTTCAGGCCGATAGCCTTGATGCGTTGCTAACGGCCACCAGCGATGCCGACCGAGAACTCTTGGCGCTCGGTGACGATGCCACCCGCATCCCCGAATTGCGTGACGAACTTGGGCAGGCGACGACAGAACTGCAGCAGGCAGCTGACGCGCTCACTGCCATTCGACAGGCCGCAGCGGCAGAACTCGCCCTCCGCGTCGACGAGGAACTGCACGCCCTCGCCATGCCACACGCCGCATTTACGGTGTCGCTTGAAACGGCCGAGCAGGTTCGTGCACACGGGCAAGATCTCGTGCAGTTCCGACTCGCACCGCATCCGGGCACTGATCCGGCGCCCGTCGGCACGAGCGCTTCGGGCGGTGAACTTAGCCGCATCATGCTCGCACTCGAAGTCGTGCTCGCGGCTGCCAACCCCGTACCCACACTCATCTTCGACGAGGTTGATGCGGGTGTTGGTGGCGCTGCCGCGCTGGAGATCGGTGCCCGGTTGCAGAGGCTCGCGCAGACGAGTCAGGTAATCGTGGTGACGCACCTCGCGCAGGTCGCCGCATTTGCGGATCATCACGTGCAGATCAGCAAGTCGACCGACGGTGAAGTAACGAGCTCGACGATTACTGAGCTGGATGCATCCGGTCGCGTTGCCGAGATGACTCGGCTGCTGTCTGGCCTTACGGAATCGGAGTCGGGCCGCGCACACGCCGAAGAACTGCTGGCTCGCGCAGGGCGCGCTGCCGCACGCTGACGCGGAAACCCCCGGTGACACGCAACACGACTACCGAAAATGTAGTGCCGATTCTGGGTTGTTCTGGGGTAGGCTTAGAGTCCGTGAACAGCGCAAACGCACTTGCAGGTCAGCGGGAAACCCCGGTCAAGCAGATCTTCGTCACCGGAGGTGTGGTCTCTTCGCTTGGCAAGGGGCTCACCGCAGCAAGTCTCGGTAACTTGCTTACTGCTCGCGGACTGCGCGTCGTTATGCAGAAGCTCGACCCGTACCTCAACGTCGACCCGGGCACGATGAACCCGTTCCAGCACGGTGAAGTGTTCGTCACGAACGACGGTGCCGAAACCGACCTCGACATCGGCCACTACGAACGATTCCTCGACGTTGACCTCACCGAAGCGGCAAACGTCACCACCGGTCAGATCTACTCGACGGTGATCGCACGCGAGCGTCGCGGCGAATTCCTTGGTGACACGGTGCAGGTCATTCCGCACATCACCGACGAAATCAAGCGCCGTATGCGCCTGCAGGCGTCCGAGACGCCGCGCCCAGACGTCATCATCACCGAAGTCGGCGGCACCATCGGTGACATTGAATCGCTGCCGTTCATCGAAGCCGCTCGCCAGATTCGCCATGAACTCGGCCGCAGCAACGTGTTCTTCGTGCACGTATCGCTGGTGCCGTTCATGGGCGCTTCGGGTGAGCAGAAGACGAAGCCCACGCAGCACTCGGTTGCGGCGCTGCGCTCTTACGGTATTCAGCCGGATGCACTCGTGTTGCGTAGCGACCGCCCGGTAACCGAACACAACGCCGCCAAGATCGCGCTCATGTGTGACGTTGACGAAGAAGCCGTAGTGAACACTCCGGACCTCTCGTCAATCTACGAGATCCCGACCAAGCTGCACGAGCAGGGCCTGGACAACTACATCATCAAGCAGCTCGATTTGCCGGTGAAGGACGAGTTCGCGTTCGACGACTGGATGCGCCTGCTTTCGGTTGTGCGCAACCCCAAGCGCACCGTCAACATTGCACTCGTCGGCAAGTACATCGACCTGCCCGACGCCTACCTTTCGGTCACCGAAGCACTTCGTGCCGGTGGATTCGCGAACGACGCGAAGATCAACCTCAAGTGGGTGGCCTCCGACCTCTGCGACACACCAGAAGGCGCCGCGGAGCAGCTCGGCGACGTCGACGGCATTTGTGTCCCCGGTGGCTTCGGTATCCGCGGTATCGAGGGCAAGCTCGGCGCGCTCAAGTTCGCTCGTGAAAACCGCATCCCGACCCTGGGCCTGTGCCTGGGCATGCAGTGCATGGTGATCGAATACGCCCGCAACGTTGCCGGTATTCCAGACGCCAGCTCGACCGAGTTCGACCCAGAAACGGCAGCCCCGGTCATCGCCACGATGGCTGAGCAGGTCGACATTATCGACGGCGGCAACCTCGGCGGCACGATGCGTCTGGGCTCGTACCCGGCCGCGCTCGCCAGCGGATCGCTCGCGGAACGCCTGTACGACGCATCCGAAATCACCGAGCGTCACCGTCACCGCTACGAGGTGAACAACAAGTACCGCGACCAGATCGCTGCCGCCGGCATGTCGTTCTCGGGCCTGTCGCCAGACGGCCAGCTCGTTGAATTCGTCGAGCTGCCAGGCGACCAGCACCCGTTCTACATCGCCACCCAGGCGCACCCGGAACTCAAGTCGCGTCCGAACAAGGCACACCCACTGTTTGCCGGGCTGATCGCCGCCGCGGTTGACCGTCAGGCAGCGAGCCGTCTCGTCGAGGTTGACCCGCCAAGCGACAACGCCGCGGCCGACGCTGCGAGCACCGAACCCACTGACGCCTAGCGAACGCTGTCGCAGTGCAGGAACGCCCAAACGCCGCGAACGAGATCGCTGACCTTCCCGAAACCCACCCGGTGACCGCAACCGAAACGGTGCATCACGGCTGGGTTTGGAATGTTGCCAGCGACTCGATCAGCTACGGTGCCGATACGATCCACCGCGAATACATCGCGCACACCAGCGCGGTCGCCATTTTGGCGATGGATGCGCAGGGTCGCGTGCTGCTGATTTCTCAGTACCGGCACCCCGTGCGCATGCGCAACTGGGAGATTCCGGCGGGCCTGCTCGACGGCGGACCGAACGAGTCACCTCGCGAAGCTGCCGTGCGCGAACTCGCAGAAGAAGCCGACCTGCAGGCTGATACCTGGCACGTGCTGCTGGACTTTTGGACCACACCCGGTGGTTCAAACGAATCGATCCGGATCTTCTTGGCACGTGACCTGCGCCCGACTGCACAACCATTTGCCCGCATCCACGAAGAAGCAGATATCGAGCACTGCTGGCTTGACCTCGACGCCGCAATCGACGCGGTACTCGACGACCGGCTGCACAACCCGGCCCTGCTGCAAGCGCTCTTTGCCGCGAGCGAATCACGGCGACGCAGCTGGCGGACGCTTCGCGACGCTGATGCGCCCTGGCCGACACGATCGCCGGAGCTCCTGCCCGTACCGCGCGCACTTGAAGGCGGCGGCCACGCGTGAGCCGGGCAGCGCTGGATCGCCTTCGCGAACAGTATTTGCGACACCTCACTATCGAACGAGGGCTGTCGGCCAACTCACTCGACGCCTACCGGCGCGACCTGGCACGGTATACCGAATATCTCGCGGGTGAGGGTACGACTGAACCAAACGCGATTACGGCGCCAATGACGCAGGCGTTCATGTCGTGGCTCCGTGCGCCGGCTACCGAAGGCGGCTGCGAACTTTCGGCGTCATCGGCGGCGCGTATCGCGTCGAGCGTGCGCGGGTTTCACAAGTTTATGGATGAAGAGGGCGTGATCGATGATGACGTCACGCGCGATCTCACCTCGCCCAAGCTCCCGGCACGTCTGCCAAAGGCACTGACGATTGAACAGGTGCAGCGGCTGTTGGATGCGGCCGGGGGAGACGAACCAGAACAGTTGCGAGACCGTGCCCTGCTTGAGCTGCTGTATGCATCCGGTGCGCGAATCTCGGAAGCGATTGGGCTTGCCGTCGACGATGTGATTGACCGCGACATGATCCGAGTGCGCGGTAAGGGTGATAAGCAGCGTGTGGTGCCGCTCGGGTCGTTTGCACAGGATGCATTGGACGCGTACCTGGTGCGCGCACGACCGTTGTTTGCTGCGCGGGGTAGCGGTAGTCCGGCGCTGTTCTTGGGTGTGCGCGGTGGTGCCCTGTCACGCAACTCGGCGTGGAACATCCTGCAGCGCGTGGCGGAACGCGCGGAGCTCGACGTGCACGTCTCGCCGCACACGCTGCGGCACTCGTTTGCAACGCATCTGATGCAGGGCGGTGCCGATGTGCGCGTCGTGCAGGAACTCTTGGGGCACGCATCGGTTTCGACTACGCAGATCTACACGAAGGTGACGGTGGATGCGCTGCGCGAGATGTACGCGCTCTCGCATCCGCGCGCACGTTAAATTTGGCGTTGCTCGCACTGAGTTGAACCCTCAAGTTGAGCTTGAGGTGGCTTCCTGGCGAACCGATGATCCTCCCCGGTAGCCCAGCAGCCCGGCATTAGCATCGGTGGGACAGGGCAGGAACTGCCCGCATTAGTGCCACGGGCGGCCACCGTCCGCGAGTACTGACACCGGGCAGGGCGCCAGCGCTGCACAACCACCAAGAGGGAACGAGGAGGCGGACCAGCGCGATGTCGACCAGCGAAGCCGAACAGTCGGGACTGCCGGAACTTCCGGGACTGGAAGTGCCAGAACAGCTGCTGAAACCAACGAGCTCTGGGCCGTCGCGACAGCAGGAACCCGCCCCGAACAACCCGCCTGCCGAAGGCAGCAAGCCGGGCGACATTCGCTCGGCTGAAGCGGTGTCCACTCGGAACTATCAGAAGTTCCCGATCCCGGCTCCGCTTAGCGGTCACGGACCGGCACGCGTCATCGCCATGTGCAACCAGAAGGGTGGCGTGGGCAAGACGACCACGTCGATCAACCTCGCCGCATCGCTCGCCGGTTACGGCCGTCGCGTGCTCTGCATCGACTTTGACCCGCAGGGCGCGCTCTCTGCCGGTCTGGGGTTGACCACGCACAACGTCTCGACGATCTACGACCTCCTCATCGGCCGTATCTCCGACCCGCACCAAGCGATCCAGCCCACCGAGTTCGAGAACCTCGACGTTATTCCGGCGAACATCGACCTTTCAGCGGCCGAAGTGCACCTGGTAACCGAGGTTGCGCGCGAACAGATCCTCGCATCCATCATTCGCCGCATCGCCGACGAATACGACCTGGTTATCGTCGACTGCCAGCCATCGCTTGGCCTGCTCACGGTCAACGCGCTGACCGCCAGCCACGGCGTCATGATTCCACTTGAGTGCGAATACTTCGCCCTTCGCGGTGTTGCGCTGCTGATCGAAACGATCGACAAGGTGCGTTCGCGACTCAACCCGTCGCTCGAACTCGACGGCATCCTGCCGACAATGTTCGACGGCCGCACCCTGCACAGCCGCGAAGTGCTCGACCGCGTCTTCGAAGTGTTCGGCGACAAGGTGTTTGACACCGTGATTGGACGAACCGTGAAGTTCCCGGATGCCTCCGTCGCCGGTGTGCCAATCGTTGAGTTCGCACCGAACCACCCGGCCGCCCAGGCCTACCGACAGCTCGCACGTGAGCTGGTGGCTCGCGGTGCCGCTGCCTAATACGCACGACGAAGCGGATGCCGCTGCGCACGACGTGGCGGTAGAGGCCGCATCCGGAGCCGCGACGGACGATTGCGACGATCGGTTTCGGGTAGAACTCGAGAATTTCGCCGGGCCCTTCGATCTGCTCCTGCAACTCATTACCCGGCACGAACTCGACATCACCGAAATCTCGCTGTCGGCGGTGACCGACGAATTCATCGCGCATGTGGCGCGGATCGAGACAAACGATGAACTCGATCGAGCAAGCGAGTTCATCGTTGTTGCCGCCACGCTGCTCGACATGAAGCTCGTCAGCCTGCTGCCGCAGGGCGAGTACGTCGATGCCGAAGACGTGGCCGTGCTCGAAGCACGTGACCTCTTGTTTGCACGCTTGCTGCAGTACCGTGCGTTCAAGCGGGCTGCTGATTGGTTCGGTGAGCGGATGCAGTTGGAATCGGCTCGGCATCCGCGTCAGGTTCCGCTTGAGGCACGCTACTTGGAACGAGCACCGGAACTCGTGTGGCGGCACTCGCTCGAAGACTTCGCCGCCATCGCCACTCTCGTTTTCACTCCGAGAGAAGTGCCGACGGTGGGGCTTGACCACCTGCACGCGCCGCTCGTGTCGATTCGCGAGCAGGCGAGTATTCTGGTTGGCCGCCTACGAAATGGGAAACCGGCAACGTTTCGCGAACTCGTGGCGGATGCGGATGCCCCGGGAGTGGTCGTTGCCAGATTCTTGGCGGTACTCGAACTGTATCGACGTGCCGCGGTCATGCTCGTACAGCCCGAGCCGCTGGCAGAGCTCACGGTGAGTTGGGCGGCCGACGAATGGAACGACGAATCGCTGGCGACGCTGGGGAGCGACTATGACCAATAATCCAGAAATCGAAACACCGTCTGCGGTTGACACGGATGCGGTCGTCGAAACGGACGCTTCGGCGGCGCTCGCGGATGCGGGGGAGCAGCACGCGTTGGCGCGGGCGCTCGAAGCGATTTTGTTCGTAAGCGACGAACCCGTTTCGCTCGTGACGCTGGCAACTGCCGTCTCGCATCCGGTTGCGAAAGTGCGAGAAGCGGTTGCGGCGCTCGTTCGCGACTACAATGGGGAGGATGCGGGGCCGCGACGCGGCTTCGAGCTACGCGAGGTCGGTGGCGGTTGGCGCATGTATGTGCGGGCCGAATTTGATGCAATCGTTGGCGACTACGTGTCGGTGCGACAACCGTCGAAGCTGTCGCAGGCGGCCATGGAAACACTCACCGTGATCGCGTACAAGCAACCGGTGTCACGCGCACAGGTTGCGCAAATACGAGCAGTAAACGTTGATTCAGTAGTTCGTACCCTGGTGAGCAGGGGATTGATCACTGAATGCGGCCATGAAGAGGTCACCGGCGCGATTCTGTATGAAACGACGCCACTGCTGTTGGAGTGTTTGGGAATTAATTCGCTAGAAGAGCTCCCCAAGATTTCGCCGCTGCTCGACGACGGACGGGATGGATTTGATGAACAGGGATAACCGACAGGGACGTGGCGGCGGACGCCGATTTGGCGATAGTGGCCGAGACGGCCAGCGTCGCGACAATCGATCGGGACGTGGCCGCGACCACCAGGGCCGTGATGACCGCTTTGGCGGACGCCGAAGCGAACGCAGCAACGACAGCCGTCGTGGCGGATTTGATGATCGCCGACAGGGTCGTGACGGTGAACGTCGCTACGACCGCCGTGACGACCGTGGGGGCAGCGAACGTCGCTACGAGCGGCGTGACGGGGAACGTCGATATGACCGTCGTGACGGTGAGCGCCGCTACGACCGCCGCGATGACCGAGGCAGCAGCGAGCGCCGCTACGAACGGCGTGACGGTGAACGCGGCGGCCGTGACGATCGGCGCGGATACCAGTCTCGAGGCGAACGGCGTCCACACGACCGTCGTGGTAACGCCCGTGACGGTCGCCGCGACTACCGTCCGTACGACAGCGAACGCGAAGCCGCACGCATCGAACGCGCTCAAGAGATGCGTCAGGAGCGCGAGGCCGTGCGCCGCGCCATCAACGAACGCCCACGCGATGGCTACAGCCTGGCAGACTTTGACGACATCCCGTTCCACCCGGAGCACCGGCCCGAAGCCGCCGCACCGAAGATCGACGAGTCCGTCGAAGGCGTGCGCTTGCAGAAAGCCCTCGCAAACGCGGGCGTAGCCTCGCGCCGTGCATCCGAAAATCTCATCATTGACGGCAAGGTTCGCGTCAATGGCAAGCGGGTTACCGAACTCGGCACGCGCATCGACCCCGAACGCGACAAGGTCAGCGTTAACGGCACACCAGTGCAGTTCGACCAGTCACGCCAGTACTTCATGCTGAACAAGCCCACCGGCGTGGTCTGCACGATGCACGACGATGCCGGCCGCCCCGACCTTCGTCAGTTCACGAAGCACATCGAATCGCGCGTCTACAACGTGGGCCGACTCGACGGCGACACAAGCGGACTGCTGATCCTCACCAACGACGGCGAACTCGCGCACGTGCTGGCGCATCCATCGTTCGGTGTCACGAAGACCTACGTGGCGAAGGTCCGCGGCAAGCTCAGCCCGGGCACCATGAAAGAGCTTCTCGACGGTATTCACCTCGAAGACGGCTTCATTAAGGCTGACTCGGGCCACATCGTTGACCGTGCCGCAGGTGGTCGGTCCACGATCGTTGAGATCACGCTGCACTCGGGCCGTAACCGCATTGTTCGACGCATGTTTGACCATGTCGGGCACCCGGTCGAGTCGCTCGTTCGTCGAAGCTTTGGGCCACTGCAGTTGGGCACGCTGAGGTCCGGTGATGTGCGCGAACTCAGCGCGCAGGAACTCGGCAAGCTGCTCAAGCTCGGCCGCCGCGCAGAAAATGCGGCGACGAAGACGACCGACGGCGCAACCGCAGAGGGCGCTGCGTCGTCGCAACCGACCGCATCCGAAGAAGGAACTAACGAGTGACCCCGGTACGCACCGTTTCGCCAATTCTCGTAGTCGGCACCGGGCTGCTCGGCACCTCGGTAGCACTTGGCCTGCGTAGCCAGGGTGTTGACGTCTTGCTGAATGACGCCTCACCCGTGGCGCTCGGTCTCGCCGCCGACTATGGCGCGGGGCGCATCGCGCCTGCCACTTCGGCGACCGCCGCGGCAGCGCTCGATGACGCCGAGGCCAATACCCCGAAGATCGTCGTCGTGTGCGTGCCGCCGGACGTTGCCGGGCAGGTTGTGATGGAACAGCTCACCGCCTGGCCAGACGCCATCGTCACCGACGTAACCAGCGTGAAAGCCGCGCCCCTTGACTACGTGCGCGAGCATGGCGGCGACCTGCGCCGCTACCTAGGCTCGCACCCGATGGCCGGACGCGAAACCGGCGGGCCGCTCGCCGGACGCGCCAACCTCTTCTTGGGCCGCCCCTGGGTCATCACCAGCCACGCCGAAACCTCGGTGCAAGCCCTGCAAGAGATTGAAGGCCTGGCACTCGACCTCGGCGCGACCGTCGTCAACATGGATGCGGAAGCGCACGACAGTGCGGTCGCGCTGATCTCACACGTCCCGCAGCTCGTATCTAGCGTCATGGCCGCGCAGCTACTCAACGACGACGCCGGCGCGAGCGCCCTCGCGGGCGGCGGACTGCGCGATGTTACGCGCATCGCCGCGAGCGACCCGACCATGTGGAACCAGATCCTCGCGGCCAACGGACCGCGAGTTGCGACCATCCTGCGCGATGTTGCTAGTGACATCACCGAGCTCGCGACCGCGCTCGAGGACATGTCGGTACCGGGCGCTCGCCGCATCGTCGCCGACCACATGATCGCCGGAAACCAGGGCGTTGCTCGCATCCCGGGCAAGCACGGAATCAGCCAGACCTTCGCCACGTTCACCGTCATGATCGATGACGCCCCGGGCCAGCTCGCGAAGCTGTTCAGCGATATTGGCGAAGTTGAGGTGAACGTCGAAGAGCTGCAGATCGAACACGCGCCGGGCGCCAATATGGGTCTCGCGCAGATCTCGGTGCTTCCCGAATCCTTGACCACAATCATGGATGAGCTGCGCAATCGCGATTGGAAGGTGGCCGAATGACCCCGACCATCGTCGCGATCGACGGTCCCGCCGGATCCGGGAAATCGACCGTCACCCGCATCCTCGCCGAACGCCTCGGCTGGCAGCTGCTTGACACCGGCTCGGTCTACCGCGCTCTGACCTGGTACTGCCAGCAGCAGGGAATCGACCTGACCGACGCCGAAGCGGTGCTCGCCGCGACGCCTGCATTCCTGCAGGTGTGGGAACTCTCGCTGACGCCGGGGGAGCGCTGGGTGCGCGTTGACGGCATTGACGTAACGGATGCGATTCGCGCGACCGAGATTTCAAATCAGGTTTCGCATGTGGCCGGCATCATGCCCGTTCGCGCGGCGATCAACCAGCGTTTTCGCGAGATCCTGCACGGCGCCACCGCTGCCGGGATCGTCACCGAAGGCCGCGATATGACCACGGTCGTCGTGCCCGACGCAACCGTACGCATCCTGCTCACCGCCGACGAATCGGTACGCATCCAGCGTCGCCAAGCCGAGCGCGGTAATGACAATCCCGAGGCGGTTGCGCGCTCGGTCGCGCTTCGCGATGCGAAAGACGGGCGTGTCACCAACTTCACTGAGGCCGCGCCGGGCGTGGACGTGATTGACTCGACTCACATGGATCTTGCCGCGGTCACCGACGCGGTGCTCGAGATCATTGCAGAAAGGACCGGCAATGGCCGATCTTGACGACAACTTGATGGATGGCAGCGCTGCGGCCCGCATGGAACGCATCGAACATCCCCACTACGAACGCGAATACGTGCGCGACGACGAACAGTTCAACGGCATCGACATTGATGACGAAGCGCTCGCGGCACGCATCGAAGAAATCGACGACGACCTCGCCGAGCAGCGCGCCGAAGTGCTGCGCCGAGCCCTCGACGAGTACGAACTTGAGAACGACGACCTCGACATTCTGTCGGGACGCTTCGCCGATGACGGCACGTTCCTCATGCCAGCGCTGCCGGTACTGGCCGTTGTCGGTCGCCCAAACGTCGGTAAGTCGGCGCTGGTTAACCGCATCATCGGTCGCCGCGAGGCGGTTGTCGAGGACGTGCCCGGTGTGACTCGCGACCGAGTTTCGTACCGTGCGCAGTGGCTCGACCGTAACTTCACGCTGGTTGACACGGGTGGTTGGGAACCCGACGCAAAGGGCATCGACCGCTCCGTCGCGGAACAGGCCGAAATCGCGATCGAACTCGCGGATGCGGTGCTGTTCGTCGTGGATGCGAACGTGGGCGCGACGTCGACGGATGAAGACGTCGTGCGGCTCTTGCGCCGCAGCGACCGTCCGGTACTGCTGGTCGCCAACAAGGTTGATGACGCGGTGCAGGAACCCAATGCGGCGGCATTGTGGAATCTCGGCCTCGGCCAGCCCTGGACCGTTTCGGCCCTGCACGGCCGCGGCGTTGCCGACATGCTCGACGAAGCCATGCGCATCCTGCCGAAGCAATCGAAGGTCGCAAAAGAAGAAGTTGGTGGACCGCGACGCGTCGCGATCGTTGGTCGACCCAACGTCGGCAAGTCGAGCCTGCTGAACAAGGCCGCAGGTGAAGAGCGCGTTGTCGTGAACGAACTTGCCGGTACCACCCGTGACCCGGTGGATGAACTCGTCGAACTTGGCGGGCGCACCTGGCGGTTGGTTGACACTGCCGGTATTCGTAAGCGGGTCCACCTGCAAAAGGGTGCCGACTTCTACGCCACGCTGCGTACCGCTGCCGCCATCGAAAAGGCCGAAGCCGTTGTGGTGGTGCTCGACGTTACCGAACCGATCGGCGTGCAAGACCTGCGCATCATCGAACTCGTGCTGCAAGCCGGGCGGGCGTTGGTCTTGGCGTACAACAAGTGGGATCTGCTGGACGACGAACGCCGCTGGCAGCTCGAACGCGAAATTGAACGCGACCTCGCACACGTGGCGTGGGCGCCACGCGTGAACCTCTCGGCGAAGACCGGTCGTCACCTCGAGAAACTCGTACCCGCGCTGACGGTTGCGCTCGCATCGTGGGACACCCGCATCGCCACCGGAAAGCTCAACGCGTTCCTTACCGAACTCGCACAGGAATTCCCGCACCCGCTGCGCGGCGGCAAGCAGCCCCGCATCCTGTTTGCGACCCAGGCGCAGACGCGACCGCCAACGTTCGTACTGTTCACCAGCGGATTCCTCGACCCCGGATACCGCCGTTTCGTGCAGCGTCGCCTGCGCGAAGTCTTCGGTTTCGTGGGAACGCCGCTGCAAGTCAACATGCGCGTGCGTGAGCGTCGCAAGCGCAACAAGTAACGCATCCACAGTGTCGAATGGCCGTGTTCCGAATTCTCGGGGCGCGGCCATTCGCGCGTTACGTAAATTCGGTAGGCTAACGGCGCGTGGTCTCCACGTACATGCGCCAACACGGACCAACGGAGGACGTCCTCATGACCCAAGTGCACTCAACCGCCCAAGCGGAGTGGTTTGACCGCGTCGCAGCAGCAGAGCAGCTCATCCCGCTGATCTCCAAGCTTTACCGCGAGCACAACATCGTGACCTCGATTCACGGTCGCCGCCTGATCAATCTTTCTGCGATTGACATCATCAAGGCTCACCGTGCCGCACGCCACCACGCCGGTGGCGGCGAAGGCATCGAGCTTTCGACCACTAAGCAGCTCCTTGAAGCGGTCGTGCGCATGGACCTGACCACTGCGTCGGTTGACCTCGGCGCGCTCTCGCAGCTCTTTGTGGCCAGCGGCAACACTGATGTTGACGCATTCCTCGCCGAGCAGCTCAAGGAAGTTAAGCACGCTGACCCAGCACAGACCGGTTCGGACGTCGTCCTCTACGGTTTCGGTCGTATCGGCCGTCTGCTGGCCCGCATCCTCGTTGACCAGGCACTCACTGGCCCGGGTCTGCGTCTGCGCGCCATCGTTGTTCGCAAGAACGGCGACGACGACCTCGAGAAGCGTGCCCAGCTGCTTCGCCGTGACTCGGTTCACGGTCCATTCAGCGGCACCATCGAGGTCAACAAGGAAGACAACACGATCCTTGCGAACGGCACGCTCATCCAGGTTATTTACTCGAGCGACCCAGCCTCGGTTGACTACACCCAGTACGGCATCAACGACGCCATCGTCGTAGACAACACCGGCCGCTGGCGCGACGAAGAAGGTCTTGGCCAGCACCTGCAGGCCAAGGGTGTTTCGCGCGTGCTGCTCACCGCACCGGGCAAGGGCGACATCCGCAACGTCGTCTTCGGCATCAACGACAAGGACATCACCGACGAGGACAAGATCCTCTCGGCCGCATCCTGCACCACCAACGGCATCACCCCAGTGCTGCACGCACTCGACAAGAAGTTCGGCGTTAGCCACGGTCACGTCGAGACGGTTCACTCGTTCACGAACGACCAGAACCTCATCGACAACTACCACAAGGCTGCCCGCCGTGGTCGCGCTGCCACCCTGAACATGGTGCTCACCGAGACCGGTGCCGCCAAGGCGGTTTCGAAGGCCCTGCCAGAATTCGCTGGCAAGCTCACCGGTAACGCAATCCGCGTTCCCACCCCGGACGTTTCGATGGCCGTGCTCAACCTGACCCTCGAGACTGAGGTCACCAAGGAACAGGTCAACGAGTACCTGCGCCAGGTATCGCTTCACTCGAACCTGCGTCAGCAGATCGACTACGTTGAATCGACCGACATCGTTTCGACCGACTTCATCGGCCACGACCGCGCCGGCATCGTTGACGGTCTCGCAACCATCGCCAACGGCCGCAACCTCGTGCTCTACGTTTGGTACGACAACGAGTTCGGCTACTCGAAGCAGGTTGTTCGTGTCATCGAGAAGATCGGTGGCGTACACCCAGCTGTTGTCCCGCACCGTAAGGACGTCCTCGACGTCTAAGCCCGTCGGTTGACGTGTAGCTCACGCGAATGTGCCCCGCAGAATTTGCTGCGGGGCACATTGCGTTTCCGCGTGGTGGCGGCGTTGGATGACGCGAAGTGTTCTACCTGCCACCGATTTCAAGGTGTGGCAGTCGATTCGGTTGGATTCGGCTGGAAACGGTGACACTTAGCGAACGAAGGCGCGCTCACTGGCCGACGGCAGCCTCAGCCGCGGTGATTACCTCGAGCAGGCGCGCGCGGATCGCCTGCGCACGCTGCGAAAATTCCCGCTGCATCCGTACGTATTGCGCTTTGCCTTCGGGCGTTTCGATCGCGACCGGTGCGACGCCATAGTCACTCACGTCATAGGGGGATGCGCGCATGTCGAGCCAGCGAATCTCGCGCGCGAGCTCGAATGCATCCAGCAACAGCGCGCCCGGCACCAGCGGGCCGAGCTTGATCGCCCACTTGTACAGGTCCATGTTGGCGTGCAGACAACCGGCCTGGTCGAGTGCGCACTGCTGCGCCCGCGTCGGCTGCAGCTGGTTCAGCGGGCGAGCTGCGGGCGTGAAGAACCGGAATGCGTCGAAATGGCTGCACTGAATGCGATGCGATTCGACAACCGCATCGGTCGGTGCCTGGCCGAGTCGCAGCGGAATCGGGTGGCGGTGTTCCTCCTGCTTGTAAACCATGGCCCACTCATGCAGCCCGAAACAGCCGAACTGCGCCGGGCGATCAAGCACGGCCTGACTGAGCGTGCGGATATGGGTGACGAGGTCATGACGCGAGGCGAGCAAGGCGGCAACGTCAACGCGAACTGTGGCATCCGCATCCGTGCCAGATGTCGTGTACCAGCGTTGCGAGGCGTACTCGGGTGCATCGGCGAGCTCGAGCCCGATACCCGGATGCCACTTGTGCAGCAGCGCTGGGCGATACGAGTAGTACGTGAACAAGAAATCATCGATGGCATGCTTCTTGCCGCGCGCGCGAAACTCGCGGAACGTCGCGGTCAGCGCTTCGGCGCGTTCGCGGTGTTCGTTCGCGGCGGCCTGCCACTTCGGGCGCGTCAGGATGCGCGTGGCCGGGGAAGTGGTTTCGGGTGTGTTGGCGGGGATAGGCATGACGCATCAAGGCTACTGGGCAGCGCACGGGGCTGCAGCAATCGTGCCGGAAACCACTGTTGGTGCCCGGCGCGAAGACGCGGGCACCAACAGTGCGAGCGGGACGCGACTAGCGGGTGAAGTTTGCCAGCTCTGGTTCGCTGCGCTCCGATTCCGTCGCGTGCGCGACCGGACGGCGGGTTGCCGTAGCCTGCGTGCTGGCCGCATCCGTGCGCAATAGCTGGTTACGCAGCAGCGTCACGATGCCACCGATCGTGATCGCCTGCACCGCAAGGTTGACCGCCAGCAGCACGAAGTAGATCAGGCTGAACTTCTCGACGATGCCGTTCTGGACAAGCCCGACGTGCAAGCTCGAGCGCGGCTGTTGGGCGTGCCGCGGCTCATCAATTTCGAGCATTTGGCCCGCTTGGTGCATAGAAAGTGCCGGATTGATGAGTCGGAGCACACACGGGCGTCGTTTGGCTCATCAATTTGCGATGTTGCGGCCCGTATTGCTTGGTTTTGGAGCGAAATGATGAGTGAAACGACATTGCTTGCAAGCGTCGCGGTGGAAACGCAGACCGCCCCGGTGCTAGCCGGAGCGGTTTGGTGGGGTTACTGGCGGTGCGGACAAGCGCGGAGCATGCAGATAGAGCAGAGGGCCCAGAGCGCGGGGAAGGAGCGGCGCTACGCGCCGCGAACGGCCTCGATGATCGCCGTGTTGAATGCCTGCAGATCGTCTGGCTTGCGCGAAGTGATGAGATTGCCGTCGACGACAACCGGTTCGTCAACTACGATTGCGCCGGCATTGTTGAGATCAGTGCGGATGCTCGGCCACGACGTCACCATTCGGCCCGAAACCTGATCGGCCTCGATCAGTACCGCCGGAGCGTGGCAGATCGCGGCGACCGGCTTGCCCACCGCCACGAACTCACGAACGAAATGCACCGCATCCGCATTGCACCGCAAGGAATCTGGGTTGACGACCCCGCCGGGGAGGACGAGCGCAGCATAGTCCTCGAGCGCAGCATCGGCGACGGCTACGTCAACGGGGAACGTGCCCGCGCGATCCAGGTGATTGAACGCTTGAACCTCGCCGACTTCTGGGCTGAGCAACGCCGGTGTGAACCCGGCGTCGAGCATTGCTTGCCACGGCGACGTGAGCTCAATCTCCTCAACGCCAGCGGCGGCTACGAGAAATGCGATCTTCTTCGTTGAATTCGTCATGGGGCGAGCGTAGACCGCGTGGTGCAGAATTCACCGGTGGCAGGCTCGCCCTCAGCAGATTCACGGATGCGGCGGCACGGCTACCGCGTGTCGGTCGCGAGGCGTTCGAGCAGGTCGTCTGTCGTGGTCAGCGTGAGCTGTGGTTCGAACAGGCTCATGGTGTGGAGTGCTGCCGCACCGTTCTCGGCAGTCGAATGCGCCACCGCATCCGTTGGCACGGAAACCCAAGCACCCGCATCCGCCGCAGCCAGCGCCGTGGTGATGACGCAGCAATCGGTGGAGACGCCGGTGACGACCAGTCGAGCGCCATCGCCGACGAGGTCCTGCAATGCGAGCGTCCACTTGCCGAATGTCGGCTCGTCGATGGTTGGATGTGGGCTGAGATCGAGGGCCTCGGGAACGAGGTCGTAGAGCGGGTCATCGGGTGCGACATCGGCAAAGGTCCACTGCGCGAAATAGTCGCCCCAAGCGGTCGTGCGGTCGGCCGTCGGTAGCCACCGCGTCACAATGACGCGGTCGCCGAACGCCGCGGCGAGGCGTTTGATGTTGGTGAATGCGTCGGTGAAGAACGGTGATGCCCAATCGGATGCGGGATCCGCGAAGATGCGCTGCGGGTCGACCACGATTAGCCACGGGCGCGCGGAATGCTCCGGCGCGAATGCATCCGTCGCTGCGCTGGTTGCTGGAACTGTCTGGTCGGACATTTGGGCATCACCGTTCATCTTGACTGCTAGTTGTCGCCGTCGGTTGCTGGGGCCGCTTCTTGGCGGCGGATCTTGCCGCGGCGCAGCAGCAGCGTCACCACAAAGCTGAATACCAGCGAGACAAGCACACCGATGTTCGAGTATGCCCACGGGCCGTCGACACCGCCGAGTCCGAGCGGCTCCAGCAGGTAGCCCTGCCAGT
This sequence comes from [Zimmermannella] bifida NBRC 103089, assembly GCF_001570925.1. Classification (GTDB taxonomy): domain Bacteria; phylum Actinomycetota; class Actinomycetes; order Actinomycetales; family Microbacteriaceae; genus Gulosibacter; species Gulosibacter bifidus. The sequence goes on along the minus strand of NZ_BCSP01000001.1, from coordinate 460,302 downwards.
TGTTCCACGACGCGGCATCGGCGAACTGGTTAATGACCAGACCCCAACCGATGACCGAAGCCACGACAAGCGTGCCCAACGAGATCCAGTCGAACGCGCCGTAGCGGCCGTTCGCGTCGAAGAGTGCGTTCTCGTCGTAGTCGACGCGACGGGTGAGTACATCGGCGATCAGTACACCGGCCCACGACGCCAGTGGCACACCGAGAGTGATGAGGAAGCTCTGGAACGGATCGATGAAGCTCTGCGCAAAGAAGACCACATAGATCGTGCCGATTGTGAGGATGACACCGTCGATCGCGGCGGCAGCCGGGCGCGGAATCTTGATGCCGAGGCTCAGCAGGGTGAGGCCCGACGAGTAGATGCCGAGTACGGCACCCGACACGAGTGCGAGCACGGCGGTCAGCCAAAACGGGATGAGTACCCAGATTGGCAGGATGGATGCGAGCGCGCCGATCGGGTCGTACGAGATCTGATCCATGAGGGCCGGGTCACTTCCGGCGAGCAACAGGCCGAAGACCACGAGCAGGACTGGTGCGACGGCGCCACCGAAGGTGTTCCACGCGACAATCGACGCATCCGAGGCGCTGCGCTTTTGATAGCGCGACCAGTCAGCGGCAATGTTGATCCAGCCCAGGCCAAAACCGGTCATCACCATGACCAGCGCACCGATGACTGCCTGCGGGGAGCCTGCGGGGATGGCCATGACCGCATCCATGTTGATGTGCGGGATGGTGAGGATGATGTAGAGAATCGTGACGGCGCCGGTGATCCAGGTGAGGACACCCTGCAGCTTCATGATCGTGTGATAGCCGAGCACGCTGGCGACAACGATGAGTGCCGCGACGGCGATAGCGGCGGCGATGAGCACGCCGGTGCCGCTCGGCAGGCCGAGCTTGGCGAAGACCGTCGCCGTGGCGAGAGTCGCCATAATCGCGAGGAAAGTCTCCCAACCGATCGAGGTCAGCCAGCTGACGATGCCGGGCACTTTCTGTCCGTGCACGCCGAATGCGGCGCGCGAAAGCACCATCGTGGGTGCGCTGCCACGCTTACCGGCGATTGCGATCAGGCCGCATAGCGCGAACGAAACCGGAATGCCGATGAGGGCAACGAGCGTTGCCTGCCAGAACGAGACGCCGAATCCGAAGATCCAGGTGCCGTAGCTCATCCCGAAGACCGAAACGTTCGCGGCGAACCACGGCCAGAACAGGTCACGTGGCTTGGCGGTGCGCTCGGCTTCGGCAATGATCTCGATGCCGTTGCGCTCGATGAGTGCGGGTTTTGCGGTTGCCGATTCAGCAGCTGAAGCGGCTTGGGGCGTGGTGTTGGTCACGACCTGGCTCCTCGTCAGACGGCGACCCACGGTGGGCCGCTGGTTGATGCCCAATCATAGGTCGAGTTTGACGGGCGTGGTGCCGAGGCCAAATGTGCAAACTGGGCCTCAGCGTTGACCTGCGCACACATTTGTGGCCCATTTTGCATGTGTTCTGTCTCGAATGCTGTGCAAAGTGGGCCGCAAAATGCTGGATCGTGCGGTGAGTGTGGTGTGAGGTGCGGTGAGTGTAGTGCGAAGTGCGGTGCCGCTAGTGCAGGCGCTGGATGAGCATGACTGCGTCGACAAGCTCGGCCGGTTCGCCGTCGGGCGAGGTGGCCGGTCGCGTGCGTTCTTCGAGCACGAGCACGCGCCAGTCGCTTCCAAGGTCAAGCGACTCGAACTCGGCCTTTGCGCTGCGATGCATATCGGCACGGTGTGCGTGCTGAGTGGCCCACGGCGGGGGAGCCGCATGCGAAATCACCGCGAGGTGGCCGCCAGGTTTCACGTTTGCCGCAGCCGTTTGCAGGATGCGGGTGCGCGCGAGTTCGGCGGGCGAGTGCAAGAACGTTGCGACGATCAGGTCGGCTTCGGTTCCTTCCCATTCGTCGAGGTTCGCGACTTCGAACTGTGCCAGGTCGCTGACTTCGCGCCGGGCCGCGAGATTGCGCCCGCGCGCCACCGCGCTGGGGGAGATGTCGACACCGAGCGTGTGCCACCCCTGCTCCGCGAGCCACACGACATCCGCACCCTCACCGCATCCGAGATCAACCGCGGTGCCGGGTGCAAGATCGCTGACCAGATCAACCAGGGTGGCGTTCGGGTTACCCGACCACACCTGTGCAGCGCTGCGGTAGCGGTCTTCCCAAAACTCGGCGGCGGTGCGGTGTTCGGTAGGTGCGGATGCGGACTGCTGGGTGCAACCGCTGGCGGTGGTGTTCGGGGTGGAATCGTTCATTGCGACATTTTCTAATAGGTGAGTATCGGCCGCTGCAGGGCGCTGTCGTTAGCCAGCTAACGCAGGTGATACTGGGGCGGCCGTTGCGAATGGGGGTGGGCTAACGGTTGAACAGGCGGGCGAAGAAACCGGCGGGCTTGTCGGTTGCGATCGACGCCTTCTCGTCCTTGGCGTGGCCGTTGCACCACTGGCTGGCGGGTACCTGGCGCTTGACGTTGGCAACGTGGTTGCCGCATCCGGCCCAGGTGGTCTTGCCGCATTTGCGACACTTGGTGGCGTAACACATGAGTATGGGGCTCCTTGAACAGATGGGGTCGTAGTGGGTAGCGCTCGCTCGCAGGGTAAAAACGAGTGGCGCGGATGCTCGCTAGGCGAGCGACATGAAGAGCTTCTCGAGCTCCGCCGTGGTCAGCCGGTCGGTGTTCTCGCCGTCATGTTCGTCGTCAACGAGGCAGTCCTTCATCGCGGTGGCGATGATCTGGAATCCGGCACGATCAAGGGCGCTCGAGACGGCCGAAAGCTGTGTGACGACTTCGCGGCACGAGCCGCCATTGTCGACTGCCGCAATGACCGCATCGAGTTGGCCGCGGGCGCGGCTGAGGCGGTTGCGGATCTTGCGCATTGTTTCGGGGTCGTCCTGGTACATCGGCGCTCCAATCGGTGGGATGCGGTCGGTACGGTCAGTGCGCACGCGCATCGTTCGGGGCTGCGGTTGCAGTTCACTTAGCGTATACCCTAAGGGGTATTGTGCAATCGTAGAATGTGAACGACAGGTTAATGTCAGGGAAACGTGGGTTTGCGGGTCGGGCGGTGCGCCTCCTGCAAAAACCTGGGGAATCAGAGACAATCGGGTGTGCCTCAGAATCTCTTGCCCTCATCCAGTGATCCCCTGTTGGCCGGCAATCGAGCTCCATCGCCGCGCACCCTCGTAGACATTTTTCTTGACACCGTCGACCGGTATGGTGACGCCCCGGCTATCGAGGCTGGCGGAACCGTCCTGACCTATGACGAGTTCCACGACGCCGCGACCGAAGTCGCCGCATCCCTCGCCGAACTCGGCATCGGCTCGGGCGACAAGGTTGGTGTGCGTGTGCCCTCGGGTACCGCCGACCTCTACACCGCTATTCTCGGCATTCTGCTCGCCGGTGCGGCCTATGTGCCGGTGGATGCGGAAGACCCTGATGAGCGTGCCCGCACCGTGTTCGAGGAGTCGAACGCTGCCGCAATCATCACGACTGACCTTGTGATTACGAGTCGACTCGATGCTCCGCGCGAGCCGATTAAACTGACCGGTCCGGGCCTCGAAGATGACTGCTGGGTCATCTTTACGTCGGGCTCGACGGGTAAGCCAAAGGGTGTTGCCGTAACGCACCGAAGCGGTGCCGCATTCGTTGATGCCGAAGCGCAGATGTTCTTGCAGAAGGCGCCGATCGGTCCGCGTGACCGAGTTATGGCCGGTCTCTCGGTCGCGTTTGACGCGAGCTGTGAAGAGATGTGGCTCGCATGGGCGTACGGTGCCTGTTTGGTGCCGGCCCCGCGCTCGCTGGTTAAGTCGGGTATGGATCTAGGCCCCTGGCTGATCGCTAACGACATCACCATTGTTTCGACCGTGCCGACGCTGGTGTCGCTGTGGCCTGCAGAAGCGATGGACAAGGTGCGTCTGCTGATCGTGGGCGGCGAGGCTTGCCCGCCAGAGCTCGGTGCACGGTTCGCCAATGAACACCGCGAAGTGTGGAACACCTACGGGCCGACCGAAGCCACCGTCGTGTCATGCGGTGCGCAGCTGGATGGCACCCCACCCGTACGAATCGGCTTGCCACTGGCCGGTTGGGACCTTGCCGTGGTGGACGCGGAAGGTCACCCGGTTGGTCCCGGCGAAGAGGGTGAACTGATCATCGGTGGCGTAGGCCTGGCCCGATACCTCGACCCCGTCAAGGACGCCGAAAAGTACGGCCCGATGCCGACACTCGGCTGGGAGCGCGCGTACCGCTCTGGTGACGTTGTCGTAAACGATCCGGAAGGCTTGCTGTTCCGTGGCCGCGCCGACGACCAGGTGAAGGTCGGCGGGCGCCGCATTGAACTCGGCGAGATTGACGCTGCACTGCTTGCCCTTCCCGGAGTCGGTGGCGCTGCTGCCGCCGTCCGCAAGACCGCTAGCGGCAATGCGCTCATCGTCGGCTACATCACCGTCGACGACACCTTCGACCGCGCGGCCAGCCTCGAATGTTTGCGCGCCGATATGCCGGCAGCGCTCGTACCGCGACTGGCGATCGTTGATGACCTGCCCACCCGCACCTCGGGCAAGATCGACCGCAACGCGCTGCCGTGGCCGCTGCCCGAAGACGAACACGGTGCATCCGCAGACCTCGGTGACACCGCCAATTGGCTCGCGGGTATCTGGAACGACGTGCTCGGAAGCCGACCCGCGAGCGTCGATGAGGACTTCTTCGCACTCGGTGGCGGATCGCTACCCGCCGCCCAGATCATCGCTCGAGTGCGCGAACGGTTCGTGACCGCAACCGTCGCGGATCTGTACCAACACCACACGCTCGGTGGGTTCGCATCCTGGCTCGACGGTCTGGAATCGGCCGGCGGCCGCATGAACGAACAGGTGCGCCCGGTCAAGAAATCCACCCAGGCGCTGCAATTGCTCGCGCTGCCGTTCTTACGCACGATCACCGGTCTGCGCTGGGTGTTCTGGCTCGCGCTCGGTGCCCGAATCGCCGACCTGCTCGGATGGGAACTACCCGGTCAGATCGCACCACTCATGCCCTGGTGGGCATTGGGATGCATGTGGTTGCTGCTCGTATTTGCTCCCGGGCGCTTGGCGCTTTCGGCCGCGTTCGCGCGCCTCACGCTGCGCGGCATCGAACCCGGCACGTACCAGCGAGGCGGGGGAGTTCACCTGCGCCTGTGGCTGGCCGAACGCTTCGCCGACGAACTGGGCGCCGGCAAGATTGCCGGAGCAGGCCTCGTACGCTGGTACGCGCGCCTGCTCGGCGCATCCGTCGGCAAGGACGTCGACCTGCACACCATGCCGCCAATCACGGGCGACCTGACGCTCGGCGAAGGCTGCTCGATTGAACCTGAAGTCGACCTGCAGGGCCACTGGATCGACGGCGAGACCGTCCACGTCGGCGCCATCAAGATCGGCCGCCAAGCGCGCATCGGTGCCCGCTCGACCATCATCGCCAACGCTGAAACGGGCGAAACGAAGATCGGTGCCGAAGCAGAAATCGCTGCCGGTTCGACCGTGATGGAAAACGTCAAGGGGGGCCAGCGCTGGTCGGGAAGCCCTGCCGTGCACATCGGCGATGCTCGCGGCCCGTGGGAGTCACGCCCCAAGCAGCGCCGCATCTTCGTCGGAATGTACGCCGCGACCGGTGTACTGATTTCGCTGCTGCCAATTCTCGCGATGGCGGTCGGCGCTGCGGTTCTGTGGTGGCCGCTCCACACCACCACCACGTTTGGTGAAGTCGCACTCACCACGCTGTGCTGGCTGCCGCTCGCCGCAATCGCCGGGTACGCCGCGCTGGCGCTGATGATTCTGATCTTCGTGCGAATCTGCGCGATCGGTTTGAAACCCGGCCACCACCCAACGCAGGGGCTGCGGGCACTGCAGGCTTGGGCGACGCTGCGCGTCATGGACGAAGCCCGCACGTGGCTATTCCCGCTCTACGGTGGTGCACTCACGACCGTTTGGTTGCGGATGCTCGGGGCTGAGATGGGCAAGGACGCGGAAGCCTCGACCGTGCTCATGATCCCGAGCCTGACGCGCATCGGCGAGGGCGCCTTCCTCGCCGACGACACCCTCATCGGCGGCTACGAACTCGGCGGCGGGTGGTTGCGCATCGAGCGCGTCAAGGTCGGTCGCGGCGCATTCATCGGCAACTCGGGTATGACCTCGCCCGGCCGCAAGGTGCCAAAGAAGTCGCTCGTGGCCGTGCTGTCCGCAGCTCCTCGACGGAAGAAGGCCAAAGCCGGTGCGTCGTGGGTTGGCTCGCCACCAGAGAAGCTACGCCGTACGCACAGCGAGGTGGATGCATCACGCACCTACGAACCGCCGATGCGCCTACGGATCGCGCGCGGATTGGTCGAAACCTGCCGCATCCTGGCGCTGCTGATTCACGTTGGTCTGCACGCTGCCGGTGCGGCCGCGCTCGTTTGGTTGGCATCGGTCGCCGGATGGTGGCTGCCCGCCGTCGGCAGTGGTGTGCTGCTGCTCGTTGGTGGTGCCGTCGCGGTACTGGTTGCGGTGATCGCGAAGTGGCTGCTTATCGGCAAGTGGCGTCCTTCGGAACATCCACTGTGGTCGAGCATGGTGTGGCGCAGCGAGCTCGCGGATGCGTTCGTCGAGTCGGTTGCCGTGCCGTGGCTACTGCGGTTCATTCCAGGTACCTCGCTCATTAACGTGTACTTCCGCATGATGGGCGCCAAGGTCGGCCACGGCGTGTGGTGCGAAACCTACTGGCTGCCAGAGCACGACCTGATTTCCCTCGGCGACGGCGTGACCGTCAACCGCGGTTGCGTCGTGCAAACGCACCTCTTCCACGACCGTGTGCTCTCGATGGACACTGTGACCCTCGCAGCAGGCGCGACGCTCGGACCAAACTCGGTGATTCTGCCGGCCGCAACCCTTGGCCGTCACACCACCGTTGGGCCCGGCTCACTGGTGATGCGCGGTGAAGCCGCGCCCGACAAGACGCGCTGGACGGGTAACCCGATCGGGCCCTGGCTCGACTAGCCTGGCTCGATCGGGCCTGCCGCGAGCCGGCCTGCAGATCTGCACCCGACGCATCCACCTACGTTGAACGGAACCATGCACACTCCAGACCCCTACCTGCCCGGACACGGTGACCTGCGCTATCACGTGCGTCACTACGATCTCGACCTGCAGTACAAGATCGTCACCAACCGTCTCGACGAGGTAGCCAAGCTGCACATCGAAATTGCCAGGCCAACTTCGCGCATCGATGTGGACTTGGTTGGGTTGAACGTATCGAAAGTGTTGCTCGACGGTACGCCAGCACGGCACCGCCGCAAGCCAAACGGAATTTCGGTCGAGGTCGGCGAGCGGCTCGTAGGGGAGCGGTTCGTGCTCGAACTGCGCGTGGCGGGAAAGCCCGGGCCGATGCCCGGCGTGCACGGCGAAGCGGGCTGGGAAGAACTCACGGACGGTGCGATGGTCGGCTCACAGCCGCAGGGTGCCCCGAGCTGGTTCCCCTGCAACAACGACGCCGGAGACAAAGCGACCTACCGCATCCGCGTCACCTGCGCCGCCGGATACACCGTCATCGCGAACGGCACACTCACCAGCCGAACCACGACGGGTGGCAACATCGCCTGGGTATACGAAATGAACGAGCCGATGTCGCCGTACCTGGCTACGGTGCAGATCGGTAAGTACCGGGAGTCGTACCGGGATGCGATCGTGCCGGTTTCGATCGTGCACCCACCGCGGGTGCCGGTGGGCCCCGGCACCGCATTCGCTAAGCAGGCCGATATGGTCGACTTTTTCGTCGGCTGCTACGGCAACTACCCGTTCAACGAATACCGCGCGGTGATCGTTGACGACGAGCTCGAGATCCCGCTCGAAGCCCAGGGGCTCAGCAGCTTTGGCCGCAACTTCGTGACGCCGGATTGGAACAACGAACGCCTCGTTGCGCACGAGCTCGCCCACCAGTGGTTCGGCAATTGCGTCACCAGCAAACAGCTACACGACATGTGGTTGCACGAAGGCTTCGCTTGCTACTCGGAATGGTTGTGGTCGGACTATTCGCGGCGCTGGCACCGGATGCGTCCGGGCGTGCAGCAGCGCGCGGCGGAACACTACGCCAAACTGCCACCGATGCCCGCGGGTGCCACGCTCGCCGACCCCGGTATGAAACACCTCTTTGACGACTGGGTGTACAAGCGCGGTGCGCTGACCCTGCACGCACTGCGCGTGGCCTGCGGCGACTCGCTCTTTTTTGACATCCTGCAGGCGTGGGTTGCCGAGAACGCGGGCAGCACGATCACGACCGAACAGTTTGTCGACCACTGCCGCGTCATGGCGGGCGACGACGGCGAACGAATCGAAGCACTCTTGCGGGCGTGGCTGTATGCCCCGGAGTTGCCGCCGCTTCCGGTTTACGCGGGCTAGCGATTTGGCAGCTGCCACACGTGGCAGTGAACATCGGCGTGGGGGAGCGTGACCGCAATCGCGGCCTGACATTCGATGCCGGGTGCAGACGCGGGTAAGTCGAGGTCGGTGACGGTTCCTAGCGGTCCCGCGATGATTTCGCCGGTTGCCGCGAGCTGGATGCGGCGCGGATCGGTGGCAAGACCCGTTCCGTGCGCCTTCAGTAGTGCCTCTTTGCGCACCCACAATTGCGTGCGCTCGCGGTCGTTCTCGCAGTGTTCGTATGGATGCAGGGCGACGGCGTCGAACCCGTCGAATGCGGCAGCGTTCACGGTTTCGATATCGATACCGACCGGATGCGTCGGGCAGTAGGCGAGTGCCGTCACGTCGCGGTCGCGGGTGCGAGAGATCGAGACGTAGTGGTGCGTTCGTCGGCGGTGACACGTTGTGGGTTCGTGCGTAGGTGTGCGAAACACTGGCCGCCCATGGTTGCTGCTGCCGCAGCTGCGACATGATCTGGTGGGGTGGCCCGGGTCGCGACCGGAGATTCGCGTGACGAGGGTGCGGAGCGCGGCATCCGCATCCACATTGCCGCCCACAAGGATCGCGACGTGGACATCGACGCGAAGCTGCTGTGGGCGAGAAGTCATAGTGCTTTGAGTTTCGCAGGCCGGAGTACAAACGCGAAACGCGCCCGTCCGCAGCAGAGCTGGTTCCGGGCGCGTTCCTAAGCGTTTGGGTTAGAGCTTGGTGATGTTAGTCGCCTGCATACCCTTTTGGCCGGGTTCGGTGTCGAACTCGACGCGTTCGCCTTCAACGAGGTCGCGACGACCGGTTGCGTTGATAGCTGAGAAGTGTGCAAAGAGGTCAGCCGAACCGTCGTCTGGAGCGATGAAGCCGTAGCCCTTGTCCGAGTTGAACCATTTGACGATGCCAGTAGCCATGTCGTATTTCCTTCTTAGCCCCGTGGGGCCGGTAATGCTGACTCCATCGTGGAGTCTTGCCGCACAGCACCTTGTGTGTGCGCGGATGCGTCAGAACAGATGTTGAGACGCGTACGGGCAGATTGCCCGGTTGCGAAATGCGTAACTTCGGGTGAAGCGTGAAGTCGCGCTGGCGGGTGTTGATCGCCAGGATCTTGAGTCAACGATCCGATGACGTGGAACTGATGCGTAGAACAAGTTGGCCGGGTTTGACACCGTGCCGGGTGCATCAACACTTCAGAGCCTACAGCAGGCCGGGGCATCCACAAGCGTTTCGTGAATGTTTCTGCTGGGAGTTTGTCGGGTACTGCGGATGCGCGTGGTTGAGCGGGCGTGCATGGCACGCTGTGAATGGGGTAGACTACTGCAGTTGTTATCTCGCATAACGCAACGGGCTATGGCGCAGTTTGGTAGCGCACTTGACTGGGGGTCAAGGGGTCGCAGGTTCAAATCCTGTTAGCCCGACGTAATAGGGAGAGGCCCCACCTTTTGGTGGGGCCTCTCCCTATTGCTCGGGGTAACTTCTGGGCCCCTGCTGCGGCGTCGAGGCTCCGCGCATTGCGTGCGTTTCGTGACGTTTCTGTGGTGCGTGAGGGCAATGCGTGGAGGCCGCAGCAGGGCGTAGCCCGACAAAGCAAAAACACCGCCAACAGGCGGTGTTTTTGCTTTTGGAAGGGATAACAGGGGCCCCACGAGCGAGGGGCCCCGACCGTGCCTTCCGCACGGTTGGGGTAGCTTCTGGACCCCCGCTGCGGCGTCGAGGCTCCGCGCATTGCGTGCGTTTCGTGACGTTTCTGTGGTGCGTGAGGGCAATGCGTGATCGATAAGCCCACTGCCTAGGGGGCGACGCGGCACCTGCAATGGTGCTGGCAGCCGGGGTGGCCAGCACGATCTACAATCTTCGGAATGAACCCGCGCATGCAGCAGATGGACAACTTCTTGTTGTTCCTGGCCATTACCGTTGGCCTCATTTTCCTGATTGCGGGCGTCACCGGGGTCATCGTCGAGATTCGCCGACGTCGCACGTGGCGTCGCGGCACCGCAACTGCCGTCGGCGAAGTCGAGCGCGTGGATAGTGTCCGTGGCGATCACATGCAATCGCGCTACGCACTCGTGCTCGAACGTCGTGATGCAAATGGTGTGCTGCATCAGTGCGAAAGCACATTGGCCACATCTCGGCTGCGGAAACCGAAGTTTCCGTTTGAAGTTGAAGTGTTCATCGACGCGAATGACGAATCCAAATTCGACACTGTTGGTGCGAATCAAAGCAAGATCGGCTTGTTCATCGTATTTTCGGTCACCGGGTTCCTGATGGCTGGCGGACGATGGATTCTGCCGCTCATCGCCACCTGGATCGGGATTGAGCGATAACCGCACCGTGTGGTCGACTGTCTTCATCGTTCCGTTTCACCGTGTTAGGGGCGGTGAAATCCGCATCGGCCAGCAGCTGCGTGTGCTGCAAACGGTCGAACAGCTCGCGCCTGCTCAGTGGCATCCTGCCGCGCCTCACCGACTACTTCGCCCAGACGGCCGAATCGCTAACGGGCAAACATCCGTTGGATATGCGGGACAGCAGTGTACGCACCTGGCGTGCTTCGTCGGAGCAACTCAACAGAGTCACACCAGCGCCCCGTCGGCATGTAACTCGACGGTGCGATGCAGGCCCAGCTGTGCCAGCAGTCCTTCGTCATGGCTCACGATCAGCAGCGCACCTCGGTAACTCGCAAGTGCCGACACCAATTGCGCCACGGACTCGGTATCGAGGTTATTGCTGGGCTCATCCAGCACGAGCAGCTCGGGCGGTGGATCGGCCAGCAACACTCTGGCCAACGCCACACGGAACCGTTCACCACCGGAACACAACGACACCGGGCGATTGACGGTGTCACCGCGAAACAAGAACTTCGCCAACAGTGCGTGCGTGTCATGCGGCGGGCGGTCGGGTGCGGCAGCGGAAACGACATCGAACACGGTGCCCTCAGGCAACTCGAGGCGCTGATCAAGCACACCCGCATGCGTGCGTGGAGCGTTTGCCAACGATTGTTTCAGCAACGTCGACTTGCCCACGCCATTGTCGCCAATGAGTGCCCAGCGCTCACCCGTGCGCATCGACAGCGTCTGGTTGGTGCCCACGAGGTCCAACAGATGCCGATTCGCGGTCGACAACGGAGTAATGATCGGGATGCGGATCGAATCGTCATCGCGCACCGCAGCGGCCGCCGAAGCCAACCGTGCCTTTGCGGCTTGCACTTTGCCGGCAGCCTGATTGCGTTCGCTACCTCGGGTGCGTTCGGCATTGTTCTTCCAATTGCCCATCGCCATGCCCGACGCTCGCTTGTTTGCGGCGAGGCGAGCACCCCGATTGGCGCGTCGCGCCAGCGCGGTTTCCACCTGTTGTCGTTCGCGTTCTTGACGGCGCACATCGGCCCTGGCATCGCGCTCTGCACGCAGGGCCGCATCCTGAGCAGCCTGCCGTTCGGCAACGTACAGTTCGTAGTTGCCGCCATACACGGATGCGGTGCCGTCGTGGAGTTCAACGATTTCATCCATGGTGTTGAGCAGCTCGGTGTCGTGGCTCACCACCACGACCTGGCCAGGCCAACTCGCAAGCGACTCTTTAAGCGCGGCGCGAGCACGAGCATCCAAATTATTAGTTGGCTCATCGAGCAACGCGATCGTGGCGCCCGACAACTCGAGTGCAGCTAAGCCGAGCTGCACGAGTTCGCCACCCGAACATGTGGATGTCGGACGCTCGAGTACGCCATCGAGTGCTAACGAGGGGATGCGGCGGGCAATGATGGCTTCGGCGCGGGCCCGAACATCCCAGTCGTCACCGACCGCGTTGTAATCGGCCGGGTTGACGCTGCCGGCCCCGATGCGGTCGAGTGCAGCGATAACCGGCTCGACACCGAGCACCGACGCGATCGTGCGGTCATCGAGCTGCAGCAAATCTTGCGGGAGTCGTGCCACCGAACCGCGTACACGGATGGTGCCCGAGGTGGGTTGCAGCTCACCGGCAATGCATTTGAGCAGCGTTGATTTGCCGGAACCATTGCGGCCAATGATGCCGGTTTGTCGCGCCGACAGCGTGAGGTTGATCCCGTCGAACAGCATCGGTTCGGATGCGGCGAACTGGAAAGAACAGTTATTGAACGTAATAGACATGGTTGCTCCTGCGTACGAAGTGCTGCGCCGGAGCGGGTGCTCGAACGACGCGGGTTAGTTGCGCGGAGCAAGAATCATGTCGGTCCAATCATTGGGAACAGGCGTACTCAATCGTACGCTGGTGGGTTGTGGGCGTGTCAACAGCATCAGTGTTCGCGAGCGACGACGCCATGCTCGAGTCGGATATTCCATCAGCCGTCAAGATGGAGTTAGCACTGTTCACTACCGAGTCGCTGTCCGCCGCAGCAGACTAGCTGCATGGGGTATTTGAATTTCGTTGAACGGAACCGCCGAGCGCGAGAACCGCGCCGACTGCGGCAGCAGGCCGACCGGTCAGCGATCCTCGGCGCAGTCGGCGTCATTCTGATCCTCTCCACAATCGGCATCGCAATCACCGCCCTGATCAACCCGGCAAACGGATATTTTTCGTTTCTAGAGTCACTTGGGATGCTCGTGGTTGCGCTGATCATCGCCCTCATGGGGCTCGGCGGCATGGCGAACTACTCCCACCGCATCCCAAATCCCCGACGGGTGACGTGGATCTTCGCGGGCATCCTGATCGGTTGGGGCGGGCTGGCGCTCATCATCAACCTCTGGCTGCTCCTGGCCCACGGTGACGCTTCGGTCATCGCCATGATGCCGTGGGTGCTGCCGGTTGCCGCGCTCGTCCTGGCCATTGGGATTGCGGCACCGTACCTAGGGAAAATCACTCGAAACTAGCTGCGCCATGCGGCGAGCTACTCGCGCTCCTCTTGGATCGCATTGCCGCCATCAACCACCAGCACCTGCCCGGTCACATACGAGGCGCTGGGCGACGCGAGGAACGCAACCGCTGCCGCCACCTCATCCGCAGTGCCCGAACGACGCATCGGTACGTGGCGGCCGAACTCGCGCTCTTCATCCGTCGCCGAGCCGGTATCAATCCATCCCGGTGCGACAGCATTCGCGGTAATCCCGGCCTCGGCAAGGTCAACGGCCAGCGCGCGGGTTAGCCCGACCATGCCGGCCTTTGCCGCGTGATAGCCGACATCGCCACGGAACGCGAGCACCGGACCCGAGACCGATGCCACGTTAACGATTCGACCCGCATCCGATTTACGAAGCTCGGGGAGCGCGGCGCGGATCATGTGGAACGCGGTGGTGAGGTTGCGCTCAATCGATAGGTTCCAGCCTGCAAGGTCGAGCTCGTCGATAGCCGCGGCCTCGGCATCGTCAAGGGGAGCAGTAACCGACGTCATGCCCGCGTTATTGACCAGTGCATCCACCGAACCAAACGTGGTGACGGCGGTTTCGACGACTTCGACAGCCGTTCGTGGATCGGTGAGATCGCCCACAACGCCGATCGCGGTACCGTCACCGAAGCGAGCGCAAAACTCGCGAGCACGGTCGTGGATGCGGTCACTCGTGGCACACAGCACCACTCGAAATCCCTGCCCGCCCAGGGCGAGGGCGGATGCGAACCCGATACCGTTCTCGGCACCGGCGCCGGTCACGATGGCAACTGCAGATTTGGCGGAATTCATGCGCAGATCATACGGCAGCGTGCTGCAACACCGGGTGATCGGGGTGACAACGGCGGCATGCGCCTACCACTGTCATCGAGCTTGAGCTGGCTGCGCCTTCGCGGTCACGAACAACACGTCGCCGGTTTCGCTTCGCTCGTGACCGCCTACCTCGGGTTCAGCTTCCGGGTGATGGTTGCGGGTGCGACCGCGTTAGCCCGTGACGGCCTGCTGCACGAGTTCGCGAACGCGCTCGCGGACGGCGTCGGTCATCGCCGGAATCGCAAATGAGGTCGGCCACATGTCGCCATCGTCGAGGGCAGCATTGTCTTGGAAACCGAGGGTCGAGTAGCGAACGCCGAACTTGCTCGCGACCTGCACGAACACGAGCACGTTGCCGTCCTTCTCCCACGCCGGCATGCCGTACCAGGTGCGCGGTGCGAGCTCAGGTGCGACCTCGGTCACGATCGAGTGCACGGCTGCGGCGATTTCCTTATCACCCTCGGGCATTTCCGCAATCCTGTCGAGCAGTGCCTGCAGATTGTCGGCCTTCTTCTTGCCGCCCCTCTCGGCGCGCAACTCGGCGGCGCGTTCCTTCATTGCGGCGAGTTCGGCCTCGCTGAAACCGCTGGTGTTTTCGGCCATGATGCTCCTTGCAGGGCGGGCGACGTGTGATTACGCAACAAAGCCTACGCGCGCATCTCCGCAGTGTCGCTGGCAGAGGTACTTGCCTCGCGCGTATCCACTAACTCCGTTTGCAGAGCACTGAGAAGCCAGCTGCGTTACTTAGCGCTCCTCGGCGTCGTCGTGCACCCGAGGCCACACTGGGAACGGGTCTTCGAAAGTTCGCCAGAGCTCCAGCCCTGCTGCGAGCTCAGCGTCAGTGAGGGCGGCCTGATCGAGCGCCTGCTGCAGTGCTTGGGTATCGAGGCCTGTGCCAAAGAACGCGATGTCCTGGCCGATTGCGACCGGGGCTGCGTCATCGTGCAACACCGTCGTGGCGACCGGGGCAAAAGCGATCATCTGTCCGACGTGTTCCCAGGCAGCGGTGAAGTCGCTGCGCGTGGCAAAGGTGCAGAAACCTGCCGAGCGCAGGACCTGACCGAATTCGCCCTGCTCAATTCGTGCATCCAGAACCTGCTGTAGTCGTTGCGGATGCAGCGGGCGCACCTGTTGGTACCGGAATGCGGTCACGCTCTGGTCAGTGAAGTGCGGTGTGTGCTCGTCATTGAGGAGTGCCACCCAGCCACACCTGTCTTGGCCACGGTTCAGTCCAGCGGATGTTGGCAAGGCGATTTGGGTGGCATCGTGGAGTCGAACTTCGACGGTGGGTGCCAGTGCGTTCACGAGCGCGAGCAACTGCGAGAGTGCCGCGGTATCGAGTGGCTGCCAATTGACGATCACGATGTCGGTCGCGAACTCAACTTGGTACGCGGCGACGAGCGCCGCAGCCGTGTATTCGTCAATGTGGGCGGCATAGGTTGGCAAGTAATCGTCGCGGTGAAGATCATGCACAAAGTCCGCTGCGTCGACCACGGCGACCAGGCTGTGCAATGCGGTGCGCGAGACCGGGTCGGTGAGCGTGCCGATGATGTCGGTCGGGTTGATGTAGCTCGGGAAATCGACCACCACGGGTGATTGGGGCAGCCACATTGCTTGCTCGCAGGCATCGCGCACTGGGTCGGAGCTGCGAGAAAGCGATCGGCTGTCGATGCAGGGGGACTGCAAGTGTGCGGCGATCGTCTTCGCATAGCGGTTGCGCTCGGTGGCGCAGGACCCAACAATGGCGACGACTTCGGTGTCTGGCATTCGGTCTCCTGGTGGCATGGTCAACTTGACGTATCCGCCATAGTAAAGAATGATAGCCATTATCACCAAGTTGGACAGTGCACACGAGGAGGGACGTATGAAGGTTCGAGCGTCGATCAAATCGCTCAAGAACCAGCCGGGCGCGCAGGTTGTGCGACGTCGCGGCAAGGTCTACGTCATCAACAAAAAGAACCCGCGGTTCAAAGGTCGTCAGGGCTAGGCCAGAATCGCGTCGTCAATCTCGGCAAGCTACGCCGGGCCATGGACGTTTCGTTCGAGATTGACTGACCACGCGCATCCACCGGGGTTGGGTACTGCCATCGCAGACTCATGGGGAGATGGATGCGCGTGGTTGAGTTTCCGGTGAAACCGCGAGCGCGGCGGCGTCACCGGCACGCCAGGTGGCTAGACAAGTCCCATTTCTTGTGCGGTGCGAATGGCACGCGCGCGACTGTCGACCCCGAGCTTGTCGAAGATGTGCACCAGGTGGCTCTTGACGGTTGCTTCAGAAACCACCAGCGACTTGGCAATTTCGCGGTTGGATGCACCGGTCACCAGCAATTTGAGTACGTCACGTTCGCGTCCGGTCAGCGTTGGCGGGGGATTGCGTAGGCCGCGGAGGACTCGCTGTGCGATATCGCTCGAGAAGTACGATTCGCCGGCTGCCGCGGCGGCAATCGCGGTGGCGATCTCTTCTGGCGGTACGTCCTTCAGCAGGTAGCCAGAGGCGCCCGCATTGATGGCACCGAAAATCTCAGCGTCCCGGTCATACGTGCTCAGCACCAGCACCGCCGGCGGGTTCGGCAGCGCGCGCAATCGCTTCGTGGTTTCGATACCGTCAACGCCGTCGCCCAGCCGCAAGTCGGTGACAACAACGTCTGGTTGGTGCGCGGCAACCGCGGCCAGCGCTTCGTCGCAACTCGCCGCATCCGCAACGACGGCAATCTGCGGCTGCGCGTGGAGGACCGCGCGAAGGCCAGCGCGCACGACTGGGTGGTCATCGACGAGAACGACCCGTAGTTCAGTCATTGCTGGTCCTTTCGTTTGCAGCTGGCAGTGCCGGATCCTCGCCCCGACGGATGGGGAGGTGTGCCGAGCAAGCGGTGCCCTCACCGGGTGCCGACTCGACGACGAGATCGCCGCCGAGTTCTCGCAATCGGTTGCGCAAGAAGCGCAGGCCGAAGCTGGATGTTGCGGGGTCGACCCGGTCGGGGGCGAACCCGATGCCGTTGTCGAGGATGTCGAGCCGAACACTATCGCCCTCATCAATGAGGTGAACGGTGACCTGGGTTGCTTCGGCGTGGTTTCGAACATTGGCGAGCACGGACTGTGCCGCGCGTAGGAGCGCGACTTCAGTTACTGCATCGAGGGTTGGGAGTGACCTGTCGACAGTGATTGCGGTGCGCAAGCCGTGGTGCTGTTCGAGTCGTTCGAGCATGCGTGCCAGGGCGTCACCAAGGGCGCCGTCGTCAAGTTCGGCGGGGGTGAGCTCGGCAATGATTCGGCGGACATCGGTCAGTCCTTCGCCTGAGAGCGCTTCGATTTGCTCGAGCGAGCGTCGGGCTTCGGGGTCGGTGGTGGCGGTGGATGCGGCGTGCGCGATCAGCCGCAGCGATGAGAATGACTGTGCCACGGTGTCGTGGATGTCGCGGGCAAGTCGTGAACGCTCGGCGAGTTCGCCGGCGCGTCGTTGGCTCAGGGCGAGTTCGTCCTGCAGGTTGGTGGTTTCTGCCTGCGCCTTCTGAAGCGATTGAACGAGGGCTTCTCGGCGTGCTGCCTCGCGGAGGAGTTCTAGATACCCCCGGGAAATCCCAAACGCAAAGGCACCGCCCACGAGCGGGCCAACAATATTTCCGGCCGTGGTGGTGCCGTGGTGCATGATCGGTGCAACGACAACGACTCCTAGAAGAGCGAGCGACACGGCGATCGCAGGAAGAAGTGGCAACAGATGCCCTGCCAGCAGCCAAAAAATGAACGCTAGCCAGACGAAGTCGCTCGATACAAATACGGCTCCAAGCCAAATCGTGATGCCGATACCGAGCCACCACAGCGCCGTGTGCTCGTGTCGAGCTCGTCTCGGCAAAAGCACGTCTGCGAAGAGCCAAACGAGCAGCGCCGCAGTAGCGGGGAGTACTACGGCGAGATGGCTACCATCGGCAATGGCCCGTGCGGTACCTACGAGCACGAGCACAGTGCCCATGAGGTACTGGCCGAGGCGCATGGCGAGTACTACCGGCGTTCGATTCGGTAGTTGCGTGCTGC
The DNA here is from genome assembly GCF_001570925.1 of [Zimmermannella] bifida NBRC 103089. Classification (GTDB taxonomy): domain Bacteria; phylum Actinomycetota; class Actinomycetes; order Actinomycetales; family Microbacteriaceae; genus Gulosibacter; species Gulosibacter bifidus. The sequence goes on along the minus strand of NZ_BCSP01000001.1, from coordinate 442,193 downwards.
GCAGTGGCGCCGTTCGTATCGAACGTTGCTCGCTGACTGGAGCTTCGCGCACTGAATCTGCCATGCATCCATCTTGCCCTGTCGCGGATGTGGCGGCGCTCAGCGGCGGTTCTCGCGCAAATGTTGTGCCGTCCCGTCGGGTATTCGGCACCGAAATCGCCTTGATTACGGCGAAAGCTGGCACCGATCGTCGTGAAATATGCCGAGAAACTTACCGTAATGAAAAGAGCAAGATAAACCGGATAGGGAATCACGGCGGTAATTCGCAAATTGACGGGCGGTAATTCCGAGATAAATGAATGGCGATCATTGGCGTGGCTGCGGCGCAAATCGATTACAGTCATATCTGTTCAATGCCCAATTCATGCCAACAGGCACAAACGATTAGGGGAAGTCATGTCGACGACGACATCCGGACGCGTGGGGTTCTTTGACCGCAAGAACACCATTGCGCCACTCGGCTACAACCGGTGGCTGATCCCACCGGCAGCTCTCGCGGTCCACCTTTGCATCGGTCAGGCGTATGCCACGAGTGTGTACAAGTCTTCGATGGTTGAGCACTTCGGTGTGGGCTTGACCGAGATCGGCATCATCTTTTCGATCGCCATCGTGATGCTCGGTTGCTCGGCAGCAGTGCTGGGAACTTGGGTTGACCGTCAGGGTCCGCGAAAGGCAATGTTTGCCGCCACCCTTTGCTGGGTTTCGGGCTTTTTGATTGGTGCCCTCGGTATTTCGACCGGTCAGCTGTGGCTCGTGTACTTCGGCTACGGATTCGTTGGCGGTATCGGTCTCGGTATCGGCTACATTTCGCCGGTTTCGACGCTGATGAAGTGGTTCCCAGACCGTCCGGGTCTGGCCACCGGTCTGGCCATTATGGGCTTCGGTGGTGGCGCAATGGTCGCCAGCCCGCTTTCGCGTCAGCTCATGGGTATGTACGACCCGAGCTATGACCCCAACGCCAAGGGCGCAGTTGCCAGCGGTGAAGCGCTGACGATGCTGTTCGTCACGCTTGCCGTCATCTACGCGGTCGTCATGTCGATCGGTATCTTCAACATCCGCATCCCGCACCCAGACTGGAAGCCTGAAGGCTGGACGCCGCCGGCGAAGAGCGAAAAGGCCATGATCACCTCGGCTTCGGTATCGGCGAAGAACGCGATCAAGACGCCGCAGTTCTGGTTCCTCTGGGTCATGCTCTTCACGAACATCACCGCCGGTATCGGCATTCTCGAGCAGGCCGCTCCAATGATCACCGACTTCTTCCGCGAGAACGGTGAGTCGGCAGTTACCGCCGCAGCCGGCGCCGGATTCGTTGGTTTGCTCTCGCTGTTCAACATGGGTGGCCGCTTCATCTGGTCGACCACCTCGGACAAGATCGGTCGTAAGCCGATCTACATGCTGTACCTGGGTCTGGGCATGGTTATGTTCCTGCTCCTCGCGTTCCTGGGACACACGCACATCGCCCTGTTCGTCCTGTTTGCCGCGATTGCGATCTCGTTCTACGGTGGTGGCTTTGCCACGATCCCGGCCTACCTGCGTGACATGTTCGGCACATTCGAGGTCGGCGCGATTCACGGCCGTCTGCTCACCGCTTGGTCGGCAGCTGGTGTTGCTGGTCCGCTCATTGTTAACGGTGTGCTCGACGCCAACGGCACGCCCGGCGAGATGACCGCGGCTGACTACCAGCCTGCGCTGCTCATGATGGTTGGTCTGCTTGCCATTGGTTTCGTTGCCAACCTCCTGGTCAAGCAGGTGGACAAGCGCTTCCACGAGCCAGAAGACGTGGTTCGTGCACGCCTCGAGGCGCTCAACGGCACCGGCGAAGACCGCGGCGGCACCAACCAGGCACTGCCGGGTATGGCTCGCCTCGTCATCTCGTGGCTGATTGTTGGCGGCATCCTCGCCTACGGCGTCATCATGACGCTGCTTACGGCAGTCAAGCTGTTCGCCTAGCGATAGCGCCACGGTGCGGGGTCAAGCCATTTGGGTTTGGCCCCGCACGTCGTTTCCGTAGCAGTTGCGGCAACGGCGACAGTCTGGCAGCGTGTTGACGCGTTAGCGAAGAGCCACTTGCTATTCGGATGCGGTGTACGGGTTGGCCGTCGCGTCAAGGGTGCGGATGACTCGGGCAGGATTACCGACCGCAACCGCATTCGGCGGTACGTCTCGCGTCACCACAGATCTGGCACCAATGACCGAGTTCGTGCCGATGGTGACGCCCGGGCAAACGATCACGCCGCCGCCGAGCCACACGTTGTCGCCCAACTCGATCGGTGCGCCACCTTCGATACCGTCGCGGCGCGGAATCGGTTCGAGCGGATGCGTCGGTGTCAGCAGCTGGACGTTCGGCCCAATTTGGCAGGACCGGCCAATGCGGATTGGTGCGACGTCGAGCGCGGTCAAGTTGTAGTTAATGAATGTGCCGTCACCGATGTGCAGGTTGAACCCGTAATCGATGCGAAGCGGTGGTCGCACCTCAACGTTTGCTGCCGTACCGCACAGTTCTGCGAGCGTCGCTGCCGCCGCATCCGAATCAGCGAGATACTCGCGCTCGTACCTAGCTGCAAGCGTCATCGCGCGCTGTGATTGCACTGCGTGCTGTGGGTCGTTCGCGATATATGGATCACCGTCGAGCATCCGCTGGAACTGGTCTCGGGAGTCATCGGTGAAATAGCGCTCGGCGTGCATGGCGCCACGGTAGGGGATTGATATCTGAGGTTGCACAGAATCCGCGACTACACGAGGGACACTCAGCGTTGCACGCGCAGACTTGACCTATGGACATTCATGAACGAATCCTGGCGTTGAATATTGCGCCACGTTTCAGCACCGCTGCCGACACCGCGACCCTGGAACTCACCTTCCTGACCGACGGGGCGGACCCGCAAACGGTCTGGGGATACATCACGCAACCAGACCAGCTGCTGAAGTGGTCGCCAATCGTGCCGGATCGGCCGTTGACGGAAGTTGGCGAAGCAATGACGCAAGAGACGCCGGACGCCGACGCTCTGCGCGCTGATGTGCTCTCCGTGGATCCGGGCCACGAACTGGTGCACCGATGGGGTGACGACGTCATCACCTGGCGTCTGAGCGGTGACCGGTTGGAATGCATCAATCAACTCGCCATACCCGAAATGGCGTCATACAACGCTGCCGGCTGGCAGATTTGCTTCGGAATTCTGGCGGCAACGCTGGAAGGTGAAACGCACGATCGCATCGTTGGCAAGACCGCGATGGAATACTGCTGGCCCGAGTTGCAGGCTCGCTACGCCGAGCAATTCGCGCAGTAACAAGAACGCGAAACCAGCCGCATCCGTGCAATAAACGGCTGCAGAATTTGTTATTTTCGAGGAAGCGGCAGCCAACATATTGATTAGGGTTAAACGAAATACTCCGTTTCGGATGCACGGTGCTGTGAAACACAGAACGCGCCAATTTCCGTGCGGTAGCGTCAGTGGCACAGTGTTTGCACACCGAAGTTTGCATGATTACGGCCGGAACGGTCCGGCCATAATCGCCCTGCCGGATGCGGGCACTGTCGGCAACGTGAAATCCGCCAACCAACGAGCTGTATCGGGCTCAACTTCGCTGAGGAGAAATCGATGAACGTGAAGAATCCGTTTGAATCGCGACCGTGGTTGGCGTCGTATCCCGATAATGTTCCGCACGAAATTGACGAAGTTACCGAAACACTCGTCGACATGATTTCGCGAGCAACGCGACGATTCGGACACCGGCCCGCCACAGAATTCTTTGGTCGCGTTACGAATTATCACGAGCTTGGCGAACAAATTGAACGAGTAGCCGAAGGCTTACGACAGCTTGGTGTGACCAAGGGCGACCGAGTTGGGTTGATTCTGCCGAACTGCCCGCAGCACGTCGTGGCCTTCTATGCCGTGGTCCGTCTTGGCGCCATTGTCGTCGAGCACAACCCGCTATACACGCCCCGCGAATTGCGCAAGATGTTTGAGAACCACGGTGCAACGACCGCCATCGTGTGGGACAAGCTCGTTGATGAGATCGCGGAGTTCCCGGCCGATGCGCGCCCAGAATCCATCATTAGCGTGAACATGGTTGAGGCCATGCCGGCATCGATGCAGTTCAAGCTGAAGCTGCCATTGCCACAGGCGCGTAAGGCTCGCACGGCACTCACTGGCGAACCGACGGCCGAGGGTGTCATTAGCTGGCGCTCGCTGGTATCGACCCGCCGCCTGGCAAAGCGTCACCCGCGACCAGAGCTGCACGATCTCGCGCTACTGCAATACACCAGTGGTACGACCGGGGAGCCCAAGGCGGCAAAGCTTTCGCACCTGAACCTGGTTGCGAACGCCAAGCAGGGTGAAGCGTGGGTACCCGGCCTGCGACAAGGGCGTGAAGTGTTCTATGGTGTGCTGCCGCTCTTCCACGCCTATGGCATGACGCTCTGCCTGACATTCGCGATGTCGATGGGTGCCAAGCTTGTGCTGTTCCCGAAGTTTGACACCAAGCTCGTAATTGACTCGATGAAGAAGAGCCCGGCGACATTCTTCCCCGGCGTACCGCCGATTTACGACCAGCTGTGCCGTGCGGCAGCGGCCGGGCGTCTGGATTTGCACTCGATTCGATTCGCGATTTCGGGTGCCATGAACCTACCGACGGCGACAGTGGAACGATGGGAAGAGCTTTCTGGCGGCCTACTCGTTGAGGGCTATGGCATGACCGAGAGTGCGCCGATCGCCACCGGTAACCCGATGGGCCCGACGCGTCGCCCCGGAACGGTGGGCGTGCCATTCCCAAGCACTGAGATTCGCGTTGTCGACAGTGATGATCCAACGCGAGACCTGGGTATCGGCGAAGCCGGCGAACTCATGATTCGGGGGCCGCAGGTGTTCAGCGGCTACTGGCACAAGCCCGAAGAAACCGAGCAGGTGCTGTCGGCCGATGGCTGGCTGCGCACCGGCGACTTGGTGACCGTCTCAGAGGACGGATTCATCACCATTGTCGGACGCCTCAAGGAGCTCATTATTACCGGCGGATTCAATGTGTCGCCGGCGGAGGTGGAGGAAGTACTCCTGTCGCATCCCGATGTCGATGACGCGGCCGTTGTCGGACTGCCGCGCAAGAACGGTGGCGAATCGGTCGCCAGCGCGGTGGTGTTGCGCTCGGGTGCACAAGCGACGACTGCATCACTGCGCGAATTCTGCAAGCAGCGACTGACCGCGTATAAGGTGCCGCGCGAATTCGATGTGGTTGACATATTGCCGCGCACCATGGTTGGCAAGGTCTTGCGCCGTGAGGTCCGTGAGCAGATGATCGCGCGCCGCGGTGTCAAATAGGGCATAAGTTGTCGCAACTGAGCGGGGCTCCCACACTGGTGGTGTGGGAGCCCCGCTCGCATTTTTCAGGCAGTTGTTGAAACCGCCACTTGGCTAGTACCGATCACGACGGTCATAGCCGCCACGTCGGTCATCGCGGTCGTTGCCGCCACGGTAACCGCCGCGACGGTCGCCGCGGTCATTGCTACCACGGTAGCCGCCACGATCACCGCGGTCACCACGGCGGTCATTGCCACCGCGGTATCCGCCGCGGTCGCCACCACGGAACCCGCCGTCACGTCCGCCGCCATTGCGGCCACCACGCTTGGGGCCACGGTCTGGCTGAATATCAATGTGCTGACCAGCGATCCGGGTGTCCGAAAGGCGCGAAAGGTCAAGATCCTTCGGCAGCTCAACGACCGAGAAGCCGGGGTAGATGCTGATCGAGCCGATGTCGTTTCGGCCGAGCCCGCCCTCGTTGGCCAGTGCACCAACAATCATGCCGGGCATGACACGGTGCTGCTTGCCCACCTGAATCTTGTATGGGGCGAGGTCATCACGCGAAGCGCGCGGCGCGCGGTCACGGTCACGGGACTCACTGCGGCCGTCGCGCTGACCGAAGTCCGGCAGCTTGCCGAGTGGGTCGTGTGTTTCATCCAGCAACAGTGGGTCATCGCCCTGGGCAACGACTGCAAGTGCGGCAGCAACATCCGACTCGGGAACGTCGTTGTGACGAACGTAGTGATCGATGATGTCGCGGAAGGACTGGATGCGTTCGGTCTGGGCAAGTGCCTCAGTGATGGCATCGTCGAATCGCGACAGGCGCGTCTCGTTCACATCCGAAATTGACGGCAGCTTCATCTTGTCCATCGGCTGGCGCGTCGTGCGCTCGATGTGGCTGAGCAGACGACGTTCGCGTGGCGTGACGAAGCTGATCGCCGAACCGGTACGACCAGCGCGACCGGTTCGACCGATGCGGTGAACGTACGACTCCGGGTCGGTGGGGATGTCGAAGTTCACGACGTGGGTAATACGGTCGACGTCGAGGCCACGTGCTGCAACATCGGTAGCAATCAGAATGTCGAGCTTCGACGACTTGAGGTCGCTCACAATGCGTTCGCGCTGTGCCTGCGGAATGTCACCGTTGATGGCGGCTGCCGAGAATCCGCGGGCGCGAAGACGATCAGCGAGCTGTTCGGTTTCGCTCTTGGTTCGAACGAAGATGATCATGCCGTCGAGGTCTTCGACCTCGAGAATGCGGGTAAGTGCATCCACCTTCTGCTGGTACGAAACCACCAGGTAGCGCTGGCTGACGTTTTTCGAGGTCTGTGTCGTTGACTTGACGGTGACCTCGGTCGGGTCATTCAAGTACTGCTGCGAGATCTTGCGAATCTGTGGCGGCATAGTTGCCGAGAACAGGGCGACCTGCTTGCTGTCTGGGGTGTCCGCAAGGATGGCCTCCACATCCTCGGCGAAGCCCATCTTGAGCATTTCGTCGGCCTCGTCGAGTACCAGGTACTTGAGTTCGGTGAGGTCGAGCGTGCCGCGCTTGAGGTGGTCCATGATGCGGCCGGGGGTGCCGACAACCACGTCAACACCGCGGCGAAGTGCGCTCAGCTGGGTGCTGTACGAGGCACCACCGTAAATCGGCAGCATCCGTACGCGGGGAAGCTTGCTGGCGAAGCTCTCAAAGGCTTCAGCAACCTGGAGTGCGAGCTCGCGAGTGGGGGAGAGTACCAGGGCCTGCGGTTTTGCGGCGCCTGGCTCCATGCGCGAAAGAATTGGCAATGCAAATGCTGCCGTCTTGCCGGTTCCGGTCTGGGCGAGGCCAACGACATCGCGGCCTTCGAGCAAGAGGGGAATCGTTTGTGCCTGAATGGGCGAGGGGGTTTCGTAGCCGATTTCGTTGATGGCTTCGAGGACCGGCTGGCTCAGGCCAAGTTCTGCAAATGACGGCGTCGCGGCATTATTTGCCTCCGACTCCGATGTTTCCGTTGGAGGCGTCATGCTCACAAGCCTAGTGGCTCGGGCTCTGAGATTGGGGGCGAGTGACGTATTTATCTGAATATCGCTCGCATTCTCAGCTTGCGCCCGCGGCACCTGGTGCCATGGGCGGTGATTGTGGTTGCCCGCATCCGCTCATTGCGAAATTTACTTGACGCTACAACTAAATAGTGTTCGGATGGATGCATACGTCGGCAAGAAGGGTCTCGTGGCATTCGCAACCAGGATGCGTACGGGCTACTGAATTTGAATAGGTTGCAGATCCGTTAGGGCGCGAACCGCACTGGCGAACCCGAAATGCACAGTTAGGAAATCCCATGCAGTTTGGAATCATGTCGGTCAGCGACGTTACGCGTGACCCGATTACGGGTCGTACGCCAAGCGAAGCCGAACGCATCCGCGCCATTGTCGAAATCGCCAAGCACACCGAGGCGGTGGGGCTCGATGTGTTTGCCATCGGCGAGCACCACAACCCGCCGTTCTTCTCGTCGTCACCGACGGCGCTCCTGGCAGCGATTGCGGCGCAAACCGAACGGCTCATCGTCACTACGTCAACGACGTTGATTACGACGAACGACCCGGTGCGAATCGCCGAGGAATACGCCATGCTGCAGCACATCTCGGGTGGCCGCATGGATCTCATGCTCGGGCGTGGCAACACTGCACCCGTGTACCCGTGGTTCGGTAAGGACATTCGCGAGGGGCTGCCACTCGCGCTCGAAAACTACAACCTGCTGCACCAGCTGTGGCGCGAGGACGTCGTGGACTGGCAGGGGAAGTACCGCACGCCGCTGCGCGGTTTCACTGCAACCCCACGCCCACTCGACGACGTGCCTCCCTTTGTTTGGCACGGTTCTATTCGAACGCCAGAGATTGCCGAACAGGCCGCCTATTACGGCAACGGTTTCTTCGCGAACCACATCTTCTGGCCGTCGTCGCACACTAAGCAAATGGTTGACCTCTACCGCGAGCGCTTCGCGCACTACGGCCACGGCGAGCCACACCAGGCAATTGTCGGTCTTGGCGGACAGGTGTTCGCAGGCAAGACCACGCAGGAAGCCTTCGAACGGTTCCGTCCGTACTTCAACGAAGCGCCGGTATACGGACACGGTCCATCGCTCGAAGACTTCTCGACGCGCACACCGCTGGCCGTCGGTAGCGTCCAAGAGGTGATCGACAAACTGATCGGGTTCCACGACACCGTGGGCGACTACCAGCGCCAGCTCTTCTTGCAAGACCACGCGGGGCTGCCCCTCGAAATGGTGCTCGAACAGATCGAGATCCTCGGTACCGAGATCATCCCGGTCGTTCGCAAGGAACTCGACTCGCGTCGCCACCCGTCGGCAGCACCGGCACCTACGCACGCGGGATTGGTGCGCGCAAAGTACGGCGATCAGGAACCGCGCCAGCCCGCACCCAGCGCCAATCGCGGCGACAACGTCACTGGCGGTTCACCGTATCTTGACGGTGCGGCCACCGACGTCTTCGACCACGACTTCGACCTGTAATCAGCAGTATCGTGGGCGGTGGCGGGTGGCAGAACGCCGCGACCATCGCCCATGCTGCATCGCGCGGTAATCGTGCGCGAAGCCGCATCCAGTACACAGACCATCGCTCGTAGAAGGCAACCCACATCTTGATCACCGACCAGCAGCCAACCACCGCTTCGACGCCCTCGACCGTGCGGTTAGTTGTGATCAGCGCTGGCACCGGCACGCCCTCGTCGACGCGTATGGTCGCTGACCAGATCGCGACCGCGACGGCACGGTTTGCGCAGGATGCGGGCTCGGCAGTTCAGGTGCACAGCGTCGAGCTGCGCGAGATGGCCGCCGATATCGTCAGCACGATGTCCACCGGCGTCCTTAGTGAGTCGCTCGAGACGCTGACGAAGTTCCTGCACGAGGCCGACGGTGTCATCGTCAGCTCACCGGTGTTTAAAGCAAAGGCGAACGGACTGTTCAGCCTATTCGTGCAGGTGCTCGAACGAGACCTCTTTATTGCCAAGCCCGTTGTGCTTGCCGCCACCGCCGGTACCAAACGTCACACCCTCGTTGTCGACAGCGACATGCGCACGCAATTTGCGTACTTGCGGGCGCTCGTGACGCCAACGTCGGTATTCGCCGCGAGCGAAGACCTCAATACCGAAGAGCTCGAGCAGCGCATCCAGCGTGCTGCTGCCGAACTCTGGGTACTTATTCGCTCGGGCGCGGGGCCGCAGATGCGCGCGCTTAGCGAAGGTAACTACAAGACGGACTTCGGCAGCACTGCGCAGCAGGGGCACGCCATCGATTTCGATACGGATCTGATGCGGCTCGCGACCGGTGGCAGTCTCGCCGAATAGCGATGTCGCGGCTTCGGGTTGACGCTTCGTTGCGTTGGGTCGCTAAGTAGCGGTCTAATCGCGTTGGCTGCGCTTGGTTGTGTGGCGCGTAGCGGTCGCAGTAAGCGGGCCTTCGGGCCATGGATGTTTCGGGTAGCGTCCGCGCATTTCTGCACGCACCTGCGCATACGGTCCCGCCCAAAATGACGCGAGATCGGCCGTCACCGCGAGCGGTCGGCGAGCGGGCGACAGCAGGTGGCACAGCACCGGTACGCGGCCATCGAGAATGCGCGGGGTTTCGACCAAACCGAAGCATTCCTGCAACTTGGCGGCGAGAACTGGGGGAGCATCCGCATCCGCCGAGACCTCTGGATAGTCGAGGGCAATGGCAGACCCCGAAGGCACCCGCAGGCGCTCGGGTGCGAGCTCATCGAGCCGCACGGCCTCCGGCCACGGCAGCAGCCGTTGCAGCGCGCTCGCGCAATCGATGTTGGTGACCGGGGTGCCAGCCGCGAGCAACTCGACTTCGGGAAGGAACCACTCGTCAAACCGTGCCGAAAGGCCGCTGTCAGTGACGTCTGGCCACGGTGCCCCAAACGTACGGTGCAGCAGAGCGAGCCGTCGACGCAGGTGTTCCGCCGACTCAGACCATTGCAGCCATGACCAGCCATCGGTGCGGATGCGTTGCCGTACCGCTTCGCTTGCCAGGTCGGGCGAAAGCGCCCCGTGCTGTTCGTGCAGTACGATCGCGCCGAGCTGCTTGGTGCGGCGGGCGCGAAGGCGCTGCTGATGCCAAATTGGCTGCGTGGAATCAGTGATTAGGTCGCTGCCGAGCGCAACCGCGAGCGTTTGTGGAATCGGCGCTGCGGCACGAATGCGAGGCGTGGCCCCTGCGCCCTGTAGCTCGGCAATCGCCAGCCACTCCGATTGGCTCAGGCTCGTCGAGTCGCAGCGGGCGCCGACGCCGGATGCGAGCAGATAGTTCGTGCCCGACGTGCCGGGTGCCGCGTTATCGGAGTTGGGGCGGCGGCGGGCAATGCGTTCGGGGTAGGCGAGCGCGACCACGGTCGCGATCGCGGTATCTGGGTCGGTCGGGCGGCCCGATTGTGTGCTGCCGTGCACGATGTCGGTGAATGAGGCGGCATACTGCTCCGCGAGACTCGTGAACTGGCGGACATCTTGGCGCCATCGGCCGGCGGAGCGCGCATGTCCCTGCTGCAATTGCCGCAACAGCGCAGCGAGATCTCCCGCCGGGGCACGTTCATCGCCCGAAATCATGGCGACAAGTTCGGCGGCACGCTTCGCGCCCAATCGTGGCCCGCCCAGGAACAGTGCCCGACCAAAGCGGGGATGCGTTGGAGCGTCGCTGAGGGCTCTGCCCAGCGGGGTCAGCTTGCCGTCGGTGAGTGCACCGAGAGCAGCCAGCTCGGCGAGAGCCGCATCGCGGATGGGTGCCGGCGGCTGCTCGGGCAGGATCTCGGTGTTGCATTCACTCCCGTGCCAGGTGGCAAGCGTGAGTGCGGCTGATGTGAAATCGCCGGTGGCAACCTCGGGTAGCGGGTGTTCGGGCATCGCACCCCAAGTGGTGTGGTCGAAGCAGCGAATAACTAGTCCTGGCCCGAGGCGCGCCGCGCGTCCGGCACGTTGGGTGGCAGCGGCGCGGGATGCGGGCACGGTAACGAGCGCGGGTACGCCGCGGGATGCATCCAGTCGCGGTTCGCGTGACAGTCCCGCATCCACAACGACGCGAACCGAGGGCACCGTCAGCGAGGATTCGGCGATGGAGGTTGCCACAATGACCGCAATATCGGCGGTGTTCCGTAGTACTGCCTGCTGTTCGGCCAGCGGCAGGCCGCCGTGAAGTGGACGTGCCGGGATGCCCGCTGCGGTGATGGCGTCGGCGATCGTGGCAGTGTCGCGGGCGCTCGGTACGAACGTTAGTACCCGCCCGCCGTCCATGAATGTTTGTGCGCGACCATGTGCATCCACACTTGCGCGAACCACATGCGCCACAAAGTCGCGATCTAAGCCTCGCTCGGTAGTTCGGTGTCCGCGCACCGGGCGCCATTCGACCTCAAGCGGATGCAATTGCGATGCGACTTCGAGGACTTCGGCATCGAAGTGCGTGGCCCAGCGCTGTGCCTCAACCGTTGCTGACATGGCAACAACGGTGAAATCGTCGCGCAGCAGTGCAATCTCGCTGCACATTGCCGCAACCAAGTCGCTATCCATAGAGCGCTCGTGGATCTCGTCAAGCACGACCGTGCTGATTCCGGTGAGTTCTGGATCTTGCAGCATGCGACGCACGAGCAGACCGTCGGTGACGAACTCCACCCGAGTTGCGGGGGAGGATTTGCGGTCACCGCGCACCGAATAGCCGACGAGCTCGCCGAGTTTGGTGCCGCTGAGTTCAGCCAGGCGAGTGGCGGCTGCCTTGGCGACGATGCGGCGCGGCTGGGTAACCACGATCTTGCCCGGGCGCACATTGGCGATGGCAGGTGGCACCACCGTGGTCTTACCGGTGCCGGGAGGCGCGACGACCACCGTGTTCGCGGATGCGGTACGGCAGCGTGCTTGCAGCTCGGGGATGAGTGCTCCCGCCGGTAGATCGTGGGCGATCACCGCCAGGTCGAACGGAGGCGTTGGCAACGAAGACATGTTGTTGGTCAGGCTCATGCCGCCGTGAAGCTTAAGCAACGTGGAGATTTGCCGCTGAAACGCGATGCGGGGCAATGCCGCGTGAAAGGTGCAAACTTGTTGCTGATCAGGCTATTTGGACCGACTAACACTGGAAAATCTGAAACGTTGAGCGCACTGGGAGGAAGTTGCAACGATTTCATGGTTTGATGTCGGTTGAATGTCGTTCATTTAATCAAGGAGGATCAATGGCTGACTTCACAGCGGTCAACCCTGCGACCGGCGAAGAGCTCGCGACTTACACTAATGCAACCAACGCTGAGGTTGAGCAGGCCATCGAGAAGGCATTCAACGCCTTCAAGACCTGGACCATCAACACCACCGTTGCTGAGCGCGCTGAGCTGCTTGCTCGCGTCGCAAAGCTGCACGAAGAGCGCGCACAGGAACTTGGCGAAATCGCTGCCAAGGAAATGGGCAAGCCAATCGAGCAGGCCATTGGCGAAGTTGAGTTCTCGGCTGCCATTTTCCAGTACTACGCAGACAACGCGGAAGAGTTCCTCAAGGACCAGCCGATCGAAGCGTCGACCGGTGGCTACGCGGTAATCCGCCGCCAGGCACTCGGCCCGCTGCTCGGCATCATGCCGTGGAACTACCCCTACTACCAGGTTGCACGTTTCGCAGCACCGAACATTGCGCTCGGTAACCCGATCCTGCTCAAGCACGCAGGCTCGACCCCGGGCTGCGCACTTGCAATCGCCAAGATCTTCGAAGACGCTGCATCGCCAGAAGGCGTTTACCAGAACATCTTCGTCGGCCACGACCAGATCGAACCGATCATCGCTGACGACCGCATCCGCGGCGTTTCGCTGACCGGTTCGGAGCGTGCCGGTTCGATCGTTGCCGAGCAGGCTGGCCGCCACCTCAAGCGCGTTGTGCTTGAGCTCGGTGGTGCTGACCCATTCTTCGTTCTCGACGTTGACAACCTCGACGAGGCTGTCGAAGCCGGTGTTGCTGGCCGTATGGAGAACTCGGGCCAGGCTTGCAACGCTTCGAAGCGTCATATCGTGCTTGCGAAGGACTACGACGCGTACGTCGAGAAGTTCACCGCAGCGATGCAGGCACTCAAGGGTGGCGACCCAACGCAGGAAGGCATGGATTACGGTCCCATGTCGTCGCTGAAGGCTGCTGAGGGTATCGAGAAGCAGCTTCAGGAAGCTGTTGCTGCCGGTGCAACCCTCGTTGGCGGCGAGCGTGACGGTGCGTTCATCAAGCCTGGTGTTCTCACCAACGTCACCCCGGACAACCCGGTCTTCACCCAGGAAATCTTCGGCCCAATCGCCATGATCTTCTCGGTTGAAAACGTAGACGAGGCAATCGAACTGGCAAACAACTCGCCGTTCGGTCTTGGTGCAATCGTCTTCACCAACAACGAAGAAACCGTTGACCGTATTGCTGCAGAGCACGAGACCGGCATGGTCTACGTCAACGAGGTTGGTGGCGAACTCGCTGAGCTGCCATTCGGTGGCGTTAAGAACTCGGGCTCGGGCCGTGAGCTCGGTCCAATCGGTATCGACGAGTTCGTTAACAAGAAGCTGATCCGTATCAAGGCTCGTCCGCAGGCCTAGGTCGGAATCGAACACTTCGTTCGAAGCTGATAGCGGAGGGCGTCACGCTGAGCGTGGCGCCCTCCGTCATTTTCCGTGCCCGGCTCGTAGCCGGTGATGGGCGTTGCGTTGTCGTCATTCGCTTGCAGCTTGGAAACGATTGCACGTGACACACTTGCGGCATGACTTCGATCTCGCCAATTTCGACGGTGCTCGGTGCAAATGCTGGTCTTCAAGGTCGGCCGTTGGTCGTGCTGATGCACGGATACGGGGCCAATGAACAGGACCTGCTCGGTGTCTTGGTGGAACTCGGTATCGGTACCACCGATGAACGTTTCGACTGGATCTCGGTGCGCGCGCCACTCACGGCAAAGGGTCAGGGATACGCCTGGTTCCCGCTGGAAGAGGTGATGAAAGTTGGCGACGAACAAGAATCGCTCGACACCGACGCGATTGACGCATCCTGCGCCGCCTTGGTCGAACTGCTTGATGACATTGCACCAGACGTTCCAGTTATTCCGATCGGATTTTCGCAGGGTGCGGTGATGGCAATTGAGCTCCTGCGTGCCGTACCCGAGCGAGTGCTCGCGGCGGTTGCGTGTTCGGGTTTCGTCGTGCCGAGTGCTGGTGACCAGGATGCGGAACTCACGCAGTTGCGCCGCCCGGTGTTCTTCGGTTGGGGAGACCGCGACGAATCGCCGATCCCACAGCAGGCGTTCCCGCAATCAGCGCAGTGGCTCAAGGAACACACCAACGCTACGGTCAAGAACTATCCCGAGCTCACCCACGCGATTTCGCCTGAGGAGATTGCCGACATCACGGCGTTCCTCAACACCGTCGAGCTCCCTGCAGCACAGTAGCGGGTACGAGTGTGGTCGTTCGCACTCGTACCGACCACACTCCTAGCCGGCCACGCACCTGCCTGCCCTGCAGGCCATGGCTTGCTGCCAGCTGCGCGCAGGCCCGGGCACGCGATGCCCGGACTATTCACCCGGGTCGGCTGCGCGCAGGTCAATCGTGCTGGACCGGTCCGGCAGCACCCGTACCGCCAATTGCGTGGGGATTCGCTCGTGCATGGCTGGCACGTGTGAGATCACTCCGACCGTGCGCCCAGAGCTGCGCAGTTGCTCGAGCGTCTGCATCGCAACTTCAAGGGTTTCCGCATCGAGCGAACCGAAGCCTTCGTCGATAAAGAGCGTTTCGAGGGCGAGCCCACCGGCATTGCTCGAGACTACGTCGGCCAGTCCCAAGGCAAGCGACAACGAAACGAGGAACGTTTCACCGCCAGAGAGCGAAGTTGTTGAGCGTCGCTCGCCGTTGTAGACGTCAATGACGTCGATGCCCAACCCGGACTGCGCGGCATGGCAGACACGGTCGTCATCGAGCACGAGCGTGTAACGACCCTGGGTCGTTTCTTTAAGACGTGCGTTTGCCGCCTCCAGAATTGCCTCGAGGTGGGCCGCGAGCACAAAAGCTTCGAGGTGCTGCTTGCGTTCGTTCTGGCCCCGCAAATCACCGGCAAGCCGACTCCACAGTGCCGCACCCGACTGGAGCCGGTCATAGTCGTGCAAGAGTTCGCGCGCACGATCCAGTGTGTTCTGCTCTGAACGTTGCCGTTCTTCAGCCACGCTGTACCGATCTCGCGCGTGGTCGCGCCGCTCCTGTGCGTCGCGTAATTGTGCCTCGCTCGGAGCGAGATCGACAAGCGCTTCGGGCAGTGCGGCAATATCTGCACGCGTGAGGAACGTCTCGGCTGTGCGCATCGCGGTCGTAAAGTCTTCGAGCTTCCGTTCGACAGCAGTCGCCTCGGTGGTTGACATGATGCCGGAACGGACGGCTGCAGCGTCGGTGAATGGGCTCGCGGCGATTTTCGTATCGGCAATGTCCTGTGCACGCACGGCTTCTCGCTGTGCGGTGATGTACGTCCGAAGCACATCTAGCATCGTGGCGAGCCCCGTGCGCAACTTCGTGCTTACGGCTTGTTTGCGTTCGAGGGATGCGAAGGCTCCCGTCAAGGCGGTGCGCCTTGCGGTCAGCTGCTCGACTACTGCCGATAGTCGAACGTGCTGATTTTGGTGGGCATCGCGCTGTTCGCGTGTCGACTCGATCGTCGACTCGAGTTTGGCCAGCTCTTGCTCGCAGCGTTCCAGCTCCTGGCGCGCAGTTCGTTGTTCCGCGGCAGCGGCATCCAAGGTGTTGATACGAGCCTGGATTTCGGCGACTTCAATTGCGGCCTGTTCGATGCTCCACCCGGCCGCGCTGTGGGTCAGGGACGCGAGCTCAAGGTTGATGCGATCGCGTTCGGCGCGTGCTGCATCAACGGTGCGCTGTGCCTTGGCACTTTCTGTCGCTGCCGCATCCAGTTGCGCCTGTTCAATGATCGGCTGATCTTGCGCGGCCGGCCGCGGATGCGTCGTGGCACCACAAACGGCGCAGGGCTCATCTTCGCGAAGGGTTGCTGCAAGCTCTCCGGCTGCGTTTGCGAGTTTCGCTTGGATTAGGCGCTGTTCCGCGTCGATCGCGTGCTGCTGCTGTTGCAGTGCGTTGCCAAGGGACACTTCGGCTGCGTTCAACGTTGCCGTGCAGCCGGGAATGGCGTTGGCCGCAGCCTGGTGGCTGAGCGCCACCTCGAGCGCGGCCTCGACTGACTCACGCGCGGCAAGCTTGGCCGTGCATCCGTCAACCACCTCACGATGCTCGGCAATCCTTGCTGGTAGCAACGAACGCTGCGCGACTAGCGACTCGACGAGCGCGCTGGCGGTTTCGAGGTTCGCCTGTGACTCGGTCGCTTGTTTGGTGGCAGTGGCGATCTGGCGGTTCAGGTCGTCGGCATCCGCGAGTTCACGAACGACCGCACCGAGTGCATCCACCGCCTGTTGCAGCGGTTCGGTGAGCGCTTCGAACCGGTCAATTGTGGCAGACACCTCGATTGGTTGGTCGGCTTCGTCGAACCGGATGCCTGTGGTCACGAGGTCGTGCACGTCGCTGATGCTGAGGTCGTCGCGTTCTTCCTGCGTGACCGACGCAAATGCGCAGATGAGGTCATCGCGACGTCCCGCCAACGCAGTACGTTGCTGCGAACATTCGTTCGCGCGATCTCGCGCGGTGGTCACATCGTCAATGACGAGTAACGCCTGACGGTGAAGATCGAGGGGGACTCGGAGTTCTTGGTCGATCTTTGGCTGCTGCAATCGCAACGTCTCGCGTTGTTCACGGTGACGGTTTCGTTCTTGTTGCTGCTGGTAGATCGCTTCTTGTTTGCGATGTCCTTCGACGGCGGATTCGTAGGCTTCGGTGGCAGTCGCAACCGCCGTATTCGCGGCGGCAACGGCATTGGCATTGTCTGTTGCTCGATTCGCAATGTCAGTTCGCGTGAACGGGGCACTTGATGTAGTCAGCGGCTGTGCCTCGGCCTCGTCATCGGAACGAAACAGCTGCAGCGCGACCTCGTGGAGCCCGTTCATATTGGCTTCGACCTTGCTGCGCACAGCACCTTCGCGAACCTGCGCGAGATGCGCGAGGTCAATGAAACGCTGGGTTCCAAACAGTGAGCGCAGCAACTCTTGGCGGTCCTTGGAGCTCGCGTGCAAGAACTCTTGAAAGCGGCCCTGTGCGAGCATGATGACCTGCAGAAACTGTTCGGCGTTGAGCGGGAACAATTCGCGCAGGATGCGCGCAATCTCCGCGATTTTGGTGCTCAACACCTGCCACTGACCGTCAATGCGTTCGGCGAGCTCCTGCTCGGGTTTGGTCTCCACGACCTTGTTACCGTGCTTGCTCTGGCGGAGGTACGACGGTGCACGGGTGATCCGGTAGTCAGTGCCTCGATGCGTGAACTCGAGCACCACGCGAGTGGGCTCATCCGGGGCGGCAAAACGGCTACGAATCTGACCCGTCTTATTCCCGAATCTCGGCACGCGATCATAGAGCGCGTACACGATGGCATCAAGAATGGTGGACTTGCCCGAGCCCGTCTTACCGGCAATGAGGAACAGCCCCTCGTCGGCAAACGTCGTGAAATCCACACGCTGTTTGGTGCGATAGGGGCCAAACCCGGCAAATTCAACACTGACAATTCTCATCGGTCTGCCGCCTCCACTGCCAGTTCATCTAGTAGCTCGTCGATACATTCGAGTTCCCGCGTCCAATTGGCATCGTTGGTGGCATCGCTGCCGCCGCGCACGTGCTGCAAGAACGCGATGATCCGATCGCGATCGCTCGTGGCCTCGGCAAGCGTTTCTCGATAGGATCTCGGCGCATCTTGTGGTGATCGCTCGGGGATATGCACGAGGTGCACCGTGAACGGAAAGCGTTGACGGAGCCTGGACATGGCATCCAACGGGCGCTGATTGTCGGTGAGTGTGACCTGGAGCCATGAGTCCGTGTGACACGAAAGGTCCGCATCGTCCAAGAGATCGTCGAGCTTGCCGCTAATACGTGCCAGCGGGCGGGGAACCGGGAACTGCAGCCATTGCGCGCCAGCAAAACCCGCGGCATCCAAATCAACAAGCCACGCACCGCGTTCGGCGCCGGTCTCGCTAAACGAATAGTGCAGGGGCGACCCCGAGTAGCGAATGCGTTCGGTCAGGTTCATGCGTGAGTGGATGTGACCAAGCGCGACGTAGTCAAACGGCGCGAAATGGTCGAGCGAAACGACATCGAGTCCACCCGCGCTGAGGTCGCGTTCGAGATCGGCACCGGGGACGTCTTGCCGGACACCGGCGGCAAAACAGTGCGCCAGCACGACGCTGCGAGGTTTGCCGGTGAGAGCATCAGCCAACTCGCTCGCCGACACCTCAGCGGCGTTGAGATCTTCGCGCACCTGCTGCAATGCCCATTGCATGGCCTGGTCTTGGGTGCGAACTTCGGCGGCTGATTCGCCCGCGCGCGTCCGCACGATTGCCGGTTCCAAGTAGGGGACCGGGTAGAACCGCACACTGCCGTGCTCATCGTTAAGCACCACCGGAGTGCAGGGGGAACAAGCATCGGCGCCGAAATACACGCCGCCTTTTGCAGTCAGCGGCGACATGTAGCGCAGTCGCTCGGCGGAGTCGTGGTTTCCGCTCGAGATGATGACGATGGCACCCGCTTCGCGAATCTCGGCCACCAGCTCCGTCAGCATATTGAAGGCCCATGCAGCCGGAATAGTGGAGTCGAACACGTCACCGGCGACCGCGACCACATCAATGTGGTGTTCGCGAACCCAATTCGGGATGCACGCCAGTGCCGTCTGCAGGTGGTCGCGAACCGACTCACCATGAAACGTGCGGCCAATGTGCCAATCGGAAGTGTGCAAGATGCGCATAGCGGAAGCGTATCGGCACCCTGCGACATCGATCCTGATCCGCCGGTCGAGGTGGTCCAGATCGCGGCAGGAATGGCGGGCGGGGATTGGTTAAGCGGGCTCAGTCACGAAGTCGATGAGTTCTTCAACCCGGCCGATTACCGACGGTTGGAGATCGGTCCAGGTCCGTACCTGACCCAAGATGCGCTGCCAAGCGCGGGCGATATCAGCCTGCTCTTGATTCGGCCATCCCAGTGCTGCGCAAATGCCGTGCTTCCAAGACTGTCCCTTTGGGATGACGGGCCATTCGCGCATCCCGAGCCGCTCCGGTCGCACGGCCTGCCAGACATCGACATAGGGATGTCCAACGATTCGCACGCAATCGGCACCGAAACGGGCGGTGATCGCCTGCGCAATGCGGGTTTCCTTTGAACCGGGAACGAGGTGGTCGAGCAGCACGCCGACGCGACGTGAAGGCGACGGATCGAAGGCCGCGAGCACTGCATCCAAGTGGTCTGCACCTTCGAGGTACTCGACGACGACGCCTTCGATGCGCAGATCATGTCCCCAGACCTTTTCGACAAGCTCCGCATCGTGCCGACCTTCGACGAAAATTCGTCCGGCTCTGGCCACGCGAGCGGTGGCGCCTTCGACATAGACCGATCCGGATGCGCTTCGCGTCGGTTTCTTTGGTGCCGCTGCGGCAAACGTGAGGGTTACGACCTTGCCGTCTTCATCAAGAAAGAGGGCGTCTCGCGGGAATGCTCGACGGGTACCATCGACGTCTTGCAAGGTGAGTGTTTCCCGAGTGGCAGCGGCCAGCTGTCCAAAAAACTGCGTAGTAGACTCTTCCAACCACATGCCGCGCTGTGCCTGTACTTTACGAGGTGCACGGGGCTTCCGGGACTCGCGCATCTGCGCAACCGGGTCAAGGTCATACCGCTCATCCATGATGAGCGCGAGTGTACTGGGAAACTCACCGAATCTTGTGGTGCCACTACGGTACGCTTGGAGTTCTCATGAAGCAGGAGGATTACATGTCGAATCTCGACGATCACGCAGGCGCTACGCCGGCGTTCCCCGGCAGCCAGGCTGGCTCGGGTCAATCGTCGACCATGTCGTTCACCGGCGACTTTAGTGCGCAGCTTGCCGCGCTGATCGCTGGGGGAGTCTCCAAAGAAGAAATGGACTCGATCGGTGCTCTGCCATCCGGTTCCGCGCTGCTGATTGTGCGACGCGGTAACAACGTTGGCGCACGATTTCTGCTCGACACTGATTTGCAGATCGCTGGTCGTCACCCGAACGCCGAGATCTTCCTCGATGACGTTACGGTCTCGCGCCGTCACGCCGAGTTCACGCGTAACGGACGCACGTTCTACGTGCGCGACCTCGGCTCGTTGAACGGTACCTATTACAACGGCGAAAGCATCAACCAGGTCGAGCTTGCCAACGGTGGTGAAGTCCAGATCGGTAAGTACCGACTCACGTTCTACGCATCTCCGCTCGACGTTGCACCTACCGCTAGCGCGAACATCCTCTAACCAATGAGTAGCGTCGCCATTCGATCCGGTGCTTCCGGATCCATTCCGAAACTCTCTATTGGGCAGGTGCTGCAGCGCCTGGCGTCAGAGCACCCTGAACTCACGCCGTCAAAGATTCGCTTTCTCGAAGAGCAGGGACTGGTGCATCCGGCGCGAACGGCAGCCGGCTACCGAAAGTTCTCGGAATCCGATGTGCAGCGCATCCGTACGGTGCTTTCCCTGCAACGGGACCACTACCTGCCGCTCAAGGTGATCGGTGAATACCTGGATGCGATTGACCGTGGCGAGACCCCTCCGGTTCCCGGGGTGGCTCCGGCTGCGACGTCATCATTGACGACCGGCACGCCGCTAACGCGCGAGGAACTGCTGCGCCGCTCGGGAGCGAGCCGTGAGTTGCTCGACAGCGCACATTCGGCCGGCCTGATCGTTCGTACAACCCGCTACGGCGACGACGAACTTGCACTGCTAACCACGCTCGTGACGCTGGACCGTAACGGTATCCAGCCGCGTCACCTGCGCCCATTCCGCACCGCGATGCAGCACGAGCTTGGGCTCATTGAGCAGGTCGTGAATCCGATGCTGCGTAAGAACAGCAAGGCTGCGCGCGAGCAGGCGGAGCGGAAGATGGTTGAGCTTTCGCAGGCACTTCAGCAGGTGCGGGGTGCCATGCTCAGTCAGGGGATGCGCGACCGCCGTCAGAGTTAAGGTCGCATTCCGGTGGCCCGCTGCCGTTTTGTGTGGTTTTCACATCACAGTTTGATCTCAACCTTTGGTTGAAGGTTAGAGTTCCGGCGAGTCGCCACAGAACACTCGCGATCTCTGACACGATCACAACGTTGTGATTACACCCTCGAAGTTCTGCAGGCACTGACCTAGACTGTGGGAGTCGAAGAATGTTACGCACAACCGGTGGGCGCGCCTCGCAATTGCGCGAGCGGCTCCCACTACTGTGACAATCAGGCGAACGACAAGTAAGTGCGGCACTACACGGCCGAGAAAGGTGGCGTCATGGGCGCGGACAACAGCGCAAACGGGCCAGCCCTGCACGATGGGCTCCTGTTCACCGACGGACTGCCAGACCTCGACCCGAACGAGGGCTACCGCGGTGCAGTGGCCGCCAACGTTGCTGGGATCACCTACCGTCAGCTCGACTACTGGGCACGTACCGGTCTGGTTGAGCCAAGCATCAAGAACGCTGCCGGTTCCGGATCGCAGCGCCTTTACTCTTTCCGCGACATCCTGGTGCTCAAGCTCGTCAAGAACCTGCTGGCAACGGGCATCTCGCTGCAGCAGATTCGCGTCGCCGTAGAACAGCTGCACAACGCCGGCGTTACCGACCTGGCACAGACCACCCTCATGTCCGACGGTGCGAGCGTGTACTTGTGCACCTCGAACGACCAGGTCATCGACCTCGTTCAGCGTGGTCAGGGCGTATTTGGTATCGCTGTTGGCCAGGTTCTGCGCGAAGTTGAATCGAACCTCGTTGAGGTTGAAACCGATCGCGCTCAGCCGATCGACGAGCTCGCTGAGCGCCGCAAGAACCGCGCGAGCTAATCCGACCTACGGGCGGCGGTACCCACCGCATCCCATGCACATGCCGCTGTTTCAATCACTGCAGCGTGCGAGACGCGATCGCGTTGCGAGGAATACTCGTGGCAGCGGTCGCGTTATCGTTTGAGAAGATCGGCTACGCAGCACTGCGGCAATTATGGAGGCGACTGGCATGAGCGAAACGGCAGCAAGCGAAACAGAACTATCGTTCGAGGCCGGCGCACCAACCGAGCTCTTTGACGTCATCGTCATCGGCGCGGGATCCGGCAACAGTATTCCAAGCCCAGAGCTCGCGGGACTCAAGATTGCCATTGTCGACGACGGCCGTTGGTTCGGCGGCACTTGCCTCAATGCCGGTTGCATTCCAACCAAGATGTTTATCCACCCGGCACGTTTGGTCAGCCACCTGCGCGACGCGGCACACCTCGGCGTTACCGGCACCGCATCCGCCGATTGGGCCGCTGTTCGTGCCCGCGTATTTGGTCGAATTGACTCGATCTCACAGGCCGGGGAACAGTATCGCGCCAGCGGCGAGCCCAATGTGTCGCTCGTTCGTGAACGCGTGCGCTTTGTCGACGAATCGACGCTGGTGACGGCCAGCGGGCGACGACTGCGCGGCCGAGCACTGGTGATCGGCGCTGGATCACGCCCGCGGGAATTGCGCGTGCTGCCGTTCGGCCCGCGAGTGATCTCGAGCGATGATGCCCTGCGACTCGAAACCCTGCCCGAGCGAATCACCATTATTGGTGGCGGTGTGGTCGCCTCGGAGTTCGCCTCGCTCTACCACGGCTTCGGCGCCAAGGTCACGCAGCTTGTCCGCTCGACGGTGCTTAGTTCGTTGGATGCGGATATCCGCGCAACATTCGTCGCGCAAGCAGGTGCGCAATGGGATATTCGCGAACACCATGACGTTGTTGACGCGACCATTCCCGATGACGCGACTTCGCCCATCCGTCTCGTGTGCAACACGGGTGATGTGCTGGAAACCGACCTGGTACTGGTCGCAAGCGGCCGTGTGCCCAACAGCGACCGGCTGGGCACCGAAGTAGCCGGTTTCGATCAGGAGTTGAACGGTCGTCTCGTCGTGGACGCCCACCAGCGAGTCCTGCGCGCGGGACAGGCACTGCCAAACGTGTTTGCCATGGGCGACATCGCCAACCCGCACCAGCTCAAGCACGTCGCTAACCATGAGGCACGCGTCGTCGCCGAGAACCTGCGTCGGACACTCGTGGCCACTAGCGATAATGAAGAGCTGGTCAGCAATACGCTGTCACCGGTGCCACTCGCCGTGTTCAGCACTCCCGAAATCGCCAGCTTCGGTGCGACGCTGACCGAAGCGCGTGATGCGGGAATTGACGCGGTTGAGGTGCGGCAAGACTACGGTGGAACGGCTTGGGGATGGGCGCTGGAAGACCAGCATCATTTTGCAAAACTTGTGGTGGACCGCGTGCAGGGGCAAATCCTGGGCGCACATATCATTGGCCCCGACGCCGCCATCCTGCTGCAACCGCTCGTTCAGGCAGCCGCGTTCAACATGCCGGTCCAGGGGCTTGCACGCGGACAGTATTGGCCGCATCCGGCTGCAACAGAAATTATTGAAAACCTGCTGCTCAACGCGAAAGAGGAATGCAACGCATGACCGTGCGCAAGATCCGCTATTACGGCGACCCAGTGCTTCGAACTGAAACCGACCCAATCCGCAAGATTGACGAGAACGTTCGTGCACTGGTAACCGATCTGATTGACACCACAAATATGGACGGCCGCGCAGGCGTTGCCGCCCCGCAGATTGGTGTCTCGATGAGTGCGTTCAGCTACAACGTCGATGGCAAGGTCGGATACGTCCTCAACCCCGTACTCGAAGCAGTCTCGGGCGAGCCCCGCGAAATCGACGAAGGCTGCCTTTCGGTCCCCGGGCTGTGGTGCAAGACCAAGCGCTACCCATACGCACGTGTGCGGGGCCACGACCTCGACGGCAACGAAGTGGTGCTTGAAGGCGAAGGCCTAATGGCGCAGATGCTGCAGCACGAGACCGACCACCTCAAGGGCACGGTCTACGTCGACACCCTTAGCAAGGATGAGCGCCGCCGTGCCTTACGCGAGATCCGAGAATCGGACTGGTTCTAGGCCGCTTGGTGCGGCTTCGTTCATGGCCGCGCGTGAGCGAGTACACGTACAGACGCCCGCATCCAAGCCGATGGATGCGGGCGTCTGTGTTGCTGCAGCTACGGTAGTTGCGCGCTCGAGACACCTTCGTAGAGGGCTTCGACCTCGGGCATGATCTTCTTCATCACGATGTGACGCTTGATCGAAAGCTTCGGCGTTAGCGTGCCGTCTTCGAGGTTGAACTCGTAATCGAGGATCTTGAACTTTCGGATCGACTCGGCGCGCGACACCGTCTTGTTCGCGCGGTCGACGGCCGCCTGCACGTGGTGCAACACGGCTTCGTTCGTTGCCGCTTCGGCGAGCGAAATGTCGGGGGAGACGCCCTTCGACTCGAGCCACGCGGGAAGCGTTTCGGAGTCGAGCGTCATGATGGCACCGATGAACGGCTTGCCGTCACCGACGACAACACACTCGCCGATGATTGGGTCGGCGCGCAGAATGTCTTCGAGCTTCGACGGTGCCACGTTCTTACCACCAGCCGTGACGATGAGGTCCTTCTTACGTCCGGTAATGGTGATGTAGCCGTCCTCGTTAAGTTCAGCGAGGTCACCGGTGCGGAACCACCCATCGGCGGTGAATGCCTCGGCCGTGGCGTCTTCGTTCTGCCAGTATTCTCGAAAGACATTGAGTCCCTTGACGAGCAGCTCACCGTCTTCGTCAAGGCGAACGCTGCAGCCAGGAATCGGTGGGCCAACCGTGCCGATCTGAAAGTTGCTGGGCAGGTTGACCGAGAGGGGCGCGGTGGTTTCGGTGAGTCCGTAACCTTCGAGAATGATGACACCCAGGGCACGGTAGAAGTGGCTCAGGAATTCACCCAGCGGTGCCGAACCGGAAACCGCGTGGCGAACATTGCCGCCGAGGGTGGCGCGAAGTTTCGAGAAAACGAGCTTGTCGTAGAGGCGGTACTGCATCCGCAGCAGGAACGGAACCCTGCCCGCATCCAGCGCGCGCGAATAGGTGACGCCCACGCGCACGGCACGGATAAAGATGGGTTTCTTACCCCCGGTCGTGGCCTTCTGCAGTGCCGAGTTGTAGACCTTCTCAAACACGCGCGGAACCGCGAGGAGGAATGTCGGCTTGAACGTACCGAGGGCTTCGACAAGTTCCTTGGTGTTGGCCTGGTGCCCCACACGAATACCGTTTGAAATGCACATCACCGAAATGAATCGGGCGAACACGTGTGCCAGCGTGACGAACAGCAGCGTTGAGGCACCTGGCGCGTCGACAATTTCGGCGAGCGACACGCTGATGTTGTTCGAGAGGTCAACGAAGTTCGCGTGCGTCAGTACGACGCCCTTCGGATTACCGGTGGTGCCGGAAGTGTAGATCAGCGTGGCGATGTCATTGCCAGTTGCGCGGCTGCGAGCGGCCTCAAGGGTTTCGTCGGAGACTGACGCGCCGGCCTCGCGCAGGCGGTCGAGCGCACCCTCGTGCAATTGCCAACGCCACTTGAGTGCGGGCTTGTCGCCTTCGATGTCGTCGTACTTGGCGGCGTGCTCGGCCAGGTGCGACATGAATGCGGTCGCGCCCGAATCCGTCAGGATTCACTCGAGCTGCTTAGGAGAACTCGTCTCGTAAACCGGAACCATGACGGCGCCCGCGGTCCAAATAGCGAAGTCAACGAGCGTCCACTCATAGCTCGTAAGACCCATGAACGCGATTCGGTCGCCCGGCTGCACGCCTTCGGCGATGAGTCCCTTGGCGATGGCGTTGACATCGCGGGCAAACTCACTCGCGGTGATGTTTCGCCAGCTGGAGCTGTGTGCAGCGTCCGGCACTGAGAACAGAATGCGCTGCGGGGTCGCATCCACTCGCTGCTTGAGCAGATCGGTGACGTTGTTCGTGGGCGCAGCTGGGCGAACCGAGGGGGTTGCCGATTCGATCACTGCACCACCTTCGCGGGTCACGAGGGTATTCGATGTTGTCATTTGGTTCCTCCGTACTGCCGATGGTGCGAAGACTCACGCCCTTGTGTGCTTTCGCAATGACCTGTTGCGGATTTCCGCAACACATCCGTAGCTTCGCAGTGTTGCGGCGCCACATCGACCCCATCGAAATCGTTTGGGATAGCGATTTCAAATTCCGGACCGATAGTGAAAACAGCGTCGGTAGTAAATTTGTCGTGAACATCCTAGTCACCAATGCAGGATCAAACAGGTGTGGATGTGGTGTGCCCGCATATTTATTGCACTGGTTCGTGTGCGGTAGTGGGTGGATGCGCTGCGTTTCGTGCTCGGGCACGATCGCTGGAGTCTGATGGTCGGGGCATTCCCTGCCTGGGTATGATGGCAGTCGCGAAACGAGAGGTATTTCACGAATGTTCTATTGGCTGCTCAAGAACGTGTTTGCTGGCCCAGTGCTACGCCGAATGTTCGGCCCAAACGTTGAAGGCGCCGAGAACCTGCCGAAACACAAGGGCGCGGTGATCTTCGCGTCGAATCACCTTTCGGTTATCGACTCGTTTTTGCTGCCACTCGTGCTCAAGCGCCGGATCTATTTCCTGGCCAAATCCGAGTACTTCACCGGCAAGGGAGTCAAGGGAAAACTCACCCGTTGGTTCTTCTTGGGTACGGGAATGCTGCCGATTGACCGATCCGGCGGCAAGGCATCAGAAGCCTCGCTCAAGACCGGACTCGAAGTGCTTAATCGGGGCGACTGGCTCGGTATCTATCCGGAGGGCACTCGTAGCCCGGATGCACGCCTGTATCGCGGCCGTACCGGAATCGCTCGCATGATTCTTGAATGTGAGCAGCCTGTTCAGGTGGTGCCCGTGATCATGGTGGATGCCGAGAAAATCATGCCGATTGGTGCCAAGCGCCCGAAGCCGGGCAAGGTAGGTATTCGTTTCGGCAAGCCAATGGAGTTCACGCGATATCAGGGGATGGAACCCAACCGGTTTATTCTCCGCGCAATCACTGACGAGATCATGTCGGAAATCGCGGCCCAGAGCAATCAAGACTATGTAGACGTATATGCCTCGTCGGTAAAGAATCGCCAGACGCAGGCCACAAGGACGCAAAACTCATGACAAACGACAACGCAACCGCAGATGACCTGAAGACCGCAGAGCTGGGACTCGACGCCTGGCGCGAGCTGCCGATTCGGCAGCAGCCGACTTGGCCTGATCTTGCTGCAAAAGATCGTGTTATCAGCGAGCTGAAGACCCGCCCGCCACTGGTGTTTGCTGGCGAAGTAGACACGCTGCGGGAACGACTCGCAACCGCCGCCGCCGGTGGCGCGTTTGTGCTGCAGGGCGGTGACTGTGCGGAAACGTTTGCCGGTGCGACCGCTGACAAGATCCGCGGCCGAGTCTCGACACTGCTGCAAATGGCGCTCGTGCTCACCTACGGTGCCGCAATGCCCGTGGTGAAGATGGGCCGCATGGCTGGCCAGTTCGCCAAGCCGCGGTCGAAAGACACCGAAACTCGCGATGGCGTAACGCTGCCTGCTTACCGCGGCGACATTGTGAACGACTTTGCGTTCACACCCGAGTCGCGTATGCCCGACCCCGCTCGCATGCTTGAGGGCTACCACACTTCGGCATCGACGCTGAACCTGATTCGTGCGTTCACGACCGGTGGTTTCGCCGACATGCGCGAGGTCCACAGCTGGAATCGTGGCTTCGCGAACAACCCAGCAAACGGTCGATACGAGGCGATGACCCGCGAAATTGACCGAGCATTGGCGTTTATGCAGGCCACCGGTGCCGACTTCGAGGCGTTGCGCGAGGTCGAGTTCTTCATCGGGCACGAAGGCTTGCTGCTCGAGTACGAGCGGGCTATGACTCGCATCGACTCGCGCACGCAGCTTCCGTACGATGTGTCGGCGCACTTCATTTGGATCGGCGAACGTACTCGCGATCTGGACGAAGCCCACATGGACTTCTTCGCTCGTGTCCGTAACCCAATCGGCGTCAAGCTCGGGCCGACGACCGATCGTGACACGGTGCTACGCATTATGGACAAGATTGACCCAGAGCGTGAGCCAGGTCGATTGACTTTCATTACCCGTATGGGTGCCGGCAAGATTCGCGACGTACTTCCAGATCTGCTCTCAGCTGTTGCCGCTGAAGGTTCGACGCCGCTGTGGGTTACCGATCCCATGCACGGCAATGGGTTTACCACAGAGCGCGGATTCAAGACGCGACGGTTCGATGACGTTATGGATGAAGTCCGCGGCTTTTTCGAAGCGCACCAAGCCGCAGGCACGCATCCCGGCGGTATTCACGTTGAGCTCACGGGTGATGACGTTACTGAGTGCCTTGGCGGGGCGGAACTCATCGACGAGGACGGCTTGGCTACGCGTTACGAGTCGCTGTGCGATCCGCGACTCAACCACCGTCAGTCGCTTGAACTTGCGTTCCTCGTGGCTGAGCTGCTGCAGCAGCGCGCATAATTCGAGGCCCGTAGTAATCGGGATGAACGGGGTGGCTCCTTCGGGAGCTGCCCCGTTTCGTCGTTATCAGTGCCGGTGGTCGCTCACTGACTTGCCTGGCTGAGTTTGATAACGCGGTGGTGGTCGAGGCTTGCCATCGCGAGGATCGAGCCATTGCGTCTGACACAGCACGGCTCGCGGAACCTGAGCCCGTTAGTTCGAGTCTCGTTAGAACGTGAACGTGGCTTCGATCGAAACCGATGAACCGCGCTCGATCTTCTCACCGGCGCCTGGAGTCTGACGTGAGACCTTCGCATCCTTCAACAGCACCTGCGGAATGCTGTGGCTTACCTTGAAGCCTGCATCCTCGAGTGCCTTGATCGCGGCCGGAGCCTTCTTGCCGACGACATTCGGCACTTCGACCAGGTCTGGGCCGAGCGAGACGACAAGATTGACTGTGTCGCCGGGACGCATCGGATCTGCGCTTGCTTCTTGGGAGATCACGATGCCGGCTGGAACCGTTGAAGAGTGCTGTTCGGCGATGACGGCAGCTTCGAGGCCGCGGGCCTTCAGCGTCGCCTTAGCTTCCTCGACACCCTGGCCTGCGACATCGGGCACGCTGCCGGCTGACACCACCAGGCGAATTGGCTCTTGTTCGAGCATTTCGACCGGCAGCGGTTCACCGGTCTCGGTGGTGCCGCGAATAACGTGATCTTCGGCAACGTCCGAGAACTCGCGAGAGTGCGTCGCCGGGTCAACGACGAATCCGGCATCGGTGATGACCTTTTCGGCCTCGCTCAGGGGGAGGTTCGCGACTGCAGGCACGGTGAGAGAGCGGGGACCGGCCGAGATTTCAAGCCCAACGACCGATTCCGGCGCCAGGTAGCTACCACCGGCAGGATCGGTCGACATGACCGTGCCCTTTGGGTATTCAAGCGAGTTCGTTTCGGTGATATCACCCACGACAAAGCCTGCGGATTCAATCGACGCAATCGCCTCGTCTTGGGTGAGGCCGTTCACGTCAGGCACCGCGTCATACGAACCCGGCCCGAATCCGTTCCACCAACCAAAGCCGGCCGCGCCGAGCGCCAAGAACAGCACGACGAATGCGGCCACGACGCCGGAGCGGCGCTTCTGCCGGTTGATGCGTTGGAGTCGACCCGCTGCCGACGCCTTCGCCGTCGGAGTTGCGGGAGCGGGCACGATTGCGCCATCGATTGCGCCAGTCGGCTGGTACAGCGGCTCTAGCGACTCGCTCGTGGCTGCCAACAGCTTGGTTTCGTTGTCGGCCGCAAACTGCGCTGCGGCTTCCGGTGGCAGGGGAGCGCCGCCGCCTGCGCTGATATCGCGTTCTGCCTGTCGTAGTGCGGCGAGCATGGCGCCAGCATCGGCGGGGCGATCAGTTGCCTGTCGCTCGGTCGCCCAGATCACCAGATCGTCAAGCTCTTGCGGCACGTCTGGTTGCGCTTCGCTCGGCGCGGGGACGTTGTCGTTCGCGTGGCGGTACGCGATATTCACCGGTTCGTCGCCACGATACGGCTGCTCACCAACCAGCATCTCGTACATCATGATGCCGGCCGAATAGATGTCACTGCGCACGTCGGCCGTGCCCTTGGTGACGAGTTCTGGTGCCAGGTAGGCGATCGTGCCGAGCAGGACTGAGCCGGAAGCGGTGTTTGCGGTCGCGGCTCGCGCCAGGCCGAAGTCCGAAAGCTTGATGCGGCCGTCGTCGGCTAGCAGCACATTTTCGGGCTTGATATCGCGGTGGATGATGCCCTGACGGTGCGCGACCTGCAGGCCGGCCAGGACTGCATCCATAATGTCGATGGTCTGTTCGACGGTCAGTCGGTGGTGGTCGTGCAGCAGGTCACGAAGCGTGATGCCCGGCACGTACTCCATGACGATGTACGCCAAACGGCCGTCTTCGCCCTGGTCGTACACATTGACGAGATTCGGATGCGCCAATCGCGCGGCAGCGCGAGCCTCGCGAATGAATCGGTCGCGAAACGCGTCGTCTGCAGCCAGGTTGTCGTGCATGACCTTGATCGCCACACGACGTTCGAGGCGGACATCCGTGGCGACATAGACGGTCGCCATGCCGCCGCGGGCGATAAGCGAACGCACCTGGTAACGGCCATCAATAAGACGGCCGATGAGTGCATCAGAATTCGCTTGGGTCACGCTGGCAGCGTAGTCGGTACGGGCAAGCGATAAAGAGCAAAACTCCGCAAGCTGCGATTTCGTTAGCTTAGATTCTGACGGGATGCCGTTCGGCAGTCCGATCCGTGGTCGCACCGAAGGCTGAGGTGCGGTTCCGGTCGCGAACACCGCCACATTCTGCAACGATTGACAGCGTGCACGAGAATTCTTCTGACGCAGTGTTTGCGTCCTATGAGTGGCTAGACCTTCCAACCGCTGCCGAGCAGCTCGGTGTGTCTTCGGGCCGGTTGCACCGGCTGATCGAGGATCACTTCTTGCTCGCGGCCAAACACGATGGCGCCATGGGCATCCCCGCACTCTTTATTCGTGACGGTGAGCCGCTCGCCGGCCTCCGCGGCACGCTCACCCTGCTTGAAGATCACGGCGTAACCGGTCGCGAAGCCATGATCTGGCTGCTGTCTGAGGATGACTTCATCGGCGCGACACCGATCGAAACGTTGGTCGCCGGTCACAAGTCCACGGTTCGCAAGGCTGTGCAGCTCTTTATCGACTGAGCACCACTTGCTGGCGCATCTGCGTCGGACGAGTAGTCGGAATGCAAGATGGCCCGCCCCATGTCTGGGAGCGGGCCTTTTGCTCGACTGGTGGGGGTTAGGAATCGCGTTTCGCGATGCGTTCAGCGAGCGCGATGAACCGCTGCTCGTCTTCTTCGGCAAGCTCAGCTTCACCGATCGCGCGAACAGCATCATCGAGCCAGGCTTGGATGCGCGCTTCAGTAGCGGCAAGCGCGCCGCTGGACATGAGCACCTCCTGCATCCGTGAGATTTCGGCCGTCGAGAGGTCTGGCATTCCCAGGCGGTTATCAAAGAAGGCTTGTGTCTCGGCATCAACTCGACCGCTGAGCTCGGCAATCAACACAGTGCGCTTGCCCTCACGGAGGTCGTCACCGGCAGGCTTGCCCGTGACTGCGGAGTCGCCAAAGACGCCGAGGATATCGTCTCGGATCTGGAATGCGAGACCGAGCGGCAAACCAATTCGGCTCGCAAGCTCGAGCTGTGCTGCCGAAGCCCCCGCGAGCGTCGCACCGAGCAGGAGCGGTGACTCAACTGAGTAACGTGCCGACTTCGACGTGGCAATCGTGATCGCTCGCTCGAGTCGCTTGACCGGATCGACATGCGGCCAGGCATGCTCTTCAACGATGTCGAGGTACTGCCCGGCAGTGACTTCGGTGCGCATGCGGCTAAAGGCGCGGGCCGACTGTACAGCCGCCTCGGGTGTCACCAAGGAAAGCGCCTCAGCAATCAGATCGTTGCTCCACATGAGCAGCAGATCGCCGGCCAGAATTGCGCCGGAGACGCCAAAGTGGGCGGCATCGCCAACCCAAGCCTTCTCGCCGTGCATCGTCTCCAACATGCGGTGCGTGGCTGGACGGCCGCGACGGGTGTCCGAGCGGTCAATGAGGTCGTCGTGGATGAGTGCAGCGGCGTGGAAGAGTTCAAGCGCCGTGGCCGCGGCCACAACGGCCTCGTGCACCGAATCGGCACGCGCGGGCCCGGCCATCCGTGCACCAGCGGCAACGAACTGGGCGCGGGTGCGCTTGCCGCCGGCGGTGAATGCCTCGAGTTCCTCGAGTAATGGGGTCAGCTCGGAGCTAATCGCGGTCAACGGCTCGCGCTGTGAATCGAACAGTGACAACAAGCGGGCGTTCACGTCGTCAATCAACACTGCAGGGTCAGTCATGAGTCCCATGCTATTCGCTCCATATGGCGCTAAAGTTGGTTGGTATTACTTCCATGCCGCGGCATCACAACAATTGCGAGGGGACAATGCCACTGTCTGAACAAGAGCAACGACTGCTCGAAGAGATGGAGCGCAGCCTTTATGCAAACGAGGCTGACGTTGTCTCGACGACGCCAAATACCGAAATCACCATTTCGCCCAAGTCGGTCGTCAACGCGGTGCTCGCGCTCGCGGTCGGTATTGGTGTTGTCGTGCTCGGGCTCTCGGTGCAGCAGCCGCTGGTCGGACTGCTTGGCTTTGTGATTCTCGTGGGCGGTATCTATTGGGCCTTTTCGGGTACCGGTTCTGCGGCTGCTGCGGATGCGCCGACGGCAGCTCCGAAGGGAAAATCAGGTGGCACCTCGGGCAAGTCGAGCCCATCGTCGTCATCGCGAAGCGGACAATCGTTCATGGACCAGATGGAATCTCGCTGGAATCGCCGTCAAGACGGTCAGCTTTAGATCCAATAGCGACTGGCGCTAGGCGCCACATCCACAACGGGTCGGTGTTCTTCAGAACATCGGCCCGTTTTGTGTTTCCAGAAGCGTCGCTCCACATCCCTCCCCACATTCCTCCCCACTTCGCTCCGTAACGGGCGGTCCCACTTTGCTCCCCGGGATTTTGGGGGAGGGATGGCCCAGAGAATCCGCGCCGATAACGCGCAGGAGTGGAGTGGTTCTTACCGCGCAGGTATGGGGAACCCGTCCCCGCGGTGGCAAAAGTGTGAATTTTCCCTCCACCTTCCACCACCCTGCTAGAGGCCAGTGTTTCCAAGGGGTTACACAGGAAAAACCCGCATAAGAATGCGAAAAACCATGGACTGGTGGGGTGTTGTGGAGTAAAGTGGTGGCAAGTGTTGCGGCGTGGAATTTCCAGCAGAAAGGCGGTGGGTCATGTTTCTCGGGACGTACTCACCGAAGCTCGACGAAAAAGGGCGCCTAATCCTGCCGGCAAAATTTCGCGAACAGCTCGCTGACGGTGTCGTGCTCACTCGTGGTCAGGAGCGCTGCATCTATGTCTTCTCGAATGCCGAATTCGAGGGGTTCCACGACCGCATCCGCCAAGCCCCGGTTACGAGCAAGCAGGCGCGTGACTACCTGCGTCTGTTGCTTTCGGGTGCACATGCAGAAACTCCGGACAAGCAGGGCCGTGTGACGATCCCGCAGCAATTGCGTCAGTACGCCGGTCTTGAGCGTGAGCTCGCCGTGATTGGTGCCGGAAGCCGCGCCGAGATTTGGGGTGCCGAGGCTTGGAACAACTACGTCAACGAAAACGAAGCCGCTTTTTCTGAAACCGCCGAGGAGGTGATTCCGGGACTGTTCTAGTCCCTGGCCTGCGATCCCCAGTCGTTTACCCTGACGCAACTTCCCCAGCTGCAGGTTGAATGACTCGGGATCGGGGGGTAGGGGCAGACAGTGCGGAGAATGTATGACTCAGCGCGATCTCACCACCATCCACACCCCGGTACTCCGTGGCCGTGTCGTTGAATTGCTCGCACCGGCGCTTAAACCGCGCACCGATGCATCCAGCGCCGCACCGGTCTATGTCGACTGCACGCTCGGCATGGGCGGCCACGCGGAAGCTGTGCTGGAGCGCTTTCCACAGGTGCAACTCGTTGGAATTGACCGCGACGCTGACGCTATTGAGATTGCGAGCGAACGTCTCGCGAAGTTCGGTGACCGGGTGCGCATCGCGCACGCGGTGTTCGACGAATTCGAGCAGGTACTCGATGACTTCGATATTGCCGAAGTACACGGGGTGTTCTTTGACCTCGGTGTCTCGTCGTTGCAACTCGACGAAGCCGAACGTGGCTTTTCGTACATGCAGGATGCGCCGCTCGATATGCGCATGGACCGTACCCGTGGGCAGACGGCGGCAGATCTGCTCGACTCGCTGGATGAGGCCGGGATGCGCGACCTGTTCTATCGCTACGGCGACGAAAAGCTCGCGCCCCGCTACGCGAGCGCCATTGTGCGTGCCCGGGCGGTAGCGCCCATCCGGACGACCGGACAGCTCGTCGACATCTTGCAGCAGGCAACGCCTGCCGCGAAGAAGCATGCCGGACACCCGGCAAAGCGCGTTTTCCAGGCGCTACGGGTGGTCGTGAACCGGGAACTCGAGGCCCTCGAGTCCGCGCTTCCGCAGGCACTCGCGCGCACGGCCATTGGCGGCCGGGTACTCGTCGAGGCCTACCAATCGCAAGAAGACCGCTACGTCAAGCGCACCTTCGCTGAGATCACCACCGTTGACGCCCCACGTCACCTACCCGTCCTGCCTGACCAGTTGCAGGCCGAGTTCAAACTGCTCACCCGCGGCGCCGAACTCGCTGACGCGTCAGAAATCGACGACAACCCCCGTGCCAAGCCTGTGCGCTTGCGCGCGGTAGAACGAATCCGGAGTACGAACGCATGAGCGCACTGACGCAACCCATCACGGCCGTACCCTCGACCGCCGTACCGGCAAGAGAGACGGATCGCAACCGGCGGGCGCACCTGCGCCTGGTCGAGTCGATTCGCGAACGCACGGTCATGTCCCGTCGCAAGCTGGTGATCTTCATCGGCACCGTGCTCGGTGTGGTCGTCCTGCAGCTGGCACTGGCCACTGTCACCATGCAGGATGCGTACCGGGCCGAATCGCTTAAAAAGGAACGACTCGAACTGCAGCGAGAGCGCACCGCCGCGATCGAGCAGTCAGATGCCGCCGCATCCCCGCAGCAGCTTGCCGAGCGTGCCACGGAAATCGGCATGGTACCGAGCGCCGGGTTCGTGTACCTCGACGTGCAAACCGGTGCGATTCAGGGCGACTCGGCCATGGCCGGTCAGGCAGCAGCGCCGATCGACCCATCGCTGGTCGAAAACAAGGCGGCGGAAGCGATCGAAGCTGAGCACGCTAAGGATCCGAAGAAGAAGGACGGCTCCGGTGCGTCGCAGGCCAAGCCCGCGAAACCTGCCGTACCGTCAGAATTTGAACTTCGCTCGCCCGAAACTCACTAGACGATTAGGTAAATTCGGTCCGAACGCATCCAGTTCGGGCCGAATTCTCGTTGGCACGCGCGACCAAGCGTGCCCGCACCGAAACACCACCAAACTCACCACCTGATACCCCACGGAGATAGACCCCAACCATGGCTGCTCGCAAACAACGGAGCCGGTTCGCCCGCGCGGTACCGGCGTTCGCTGCGATCGTGGTCGTCGTCTTCACCTTCTTGGTTCGACTTGTCGGGCTCCAAATCGTGGATGCGGCCGCGCTGAACGAAGAAGCCATTGGCCGCCGCGGCGTGGAATCAACGCTGTGGGAATCTCGCGGGCAGATCGTTGACCGCAATGGTGCCGTGCTGGCCTCGGGCGTCGACCGATTCGACATCACCCTGGCCCCGGTGAACATGAAGGACTTCAAGCGTCCGAATTCGGAAACCGACAAAGCCGAAATCGTGACCGTCGACGAGGCACTCAAGAAAATCGCGAACATTACCGGGCAGGATCCGGGCAAATTGCGTGCGAGCGTTGATGCGATGCTGGCAGCCGACCCTGAATCGGAGTTTGGCTATCTCGCCCAGATGGTCACGCTTGAGGAGTACCAAAAGGTCCGTGAGTTGCACATTCCGTGGGTCTACTTTGAACGACACCCGATGCGCACGTACCCGAACGGTGCCGTTGGTGGCAGCCTGATCGGCTTTGTTGGTAGCGACGGCGAACCTCTGGCCGGCGTGGAGAGCCAGTACAATGCTTGCCTCGCGGGCGTCAATGGCGAAGAAGCCTATGAACGATCGGCTGACGGCGTCACGATTCCGGGCTCGGTAGTCGTCATTAAAGAACCCGTTGCCGGCGGTGATCTCAAGCTCACGATCGATGCCGACACGCAGTGGCGGGCGCAGCAAATCCTGGCCGAAGAAGCCAAACGAGTCAACGCCGAGTATGGCACTATCACGGTCGTCGAAGCGAAGACGGGTGAGCTGGTGGCAGCGGCGGAGTATCCGACGGTTGACCCAAATGATCCGACCACCACGGACGCCGAGTTTCGAGGTGCAAACACCTTTACAGCACCGTACGAACCCGGTTCGATCATGAAGCCGGTGACCGCGGCCATCCTGTACGACAAGGGCGCGATTTCGCCCAACGACGTCATTACCGTGCCCGATCACTGGCCAAAGGATGACGGCGCGAGCTTTGGTGATGACGCACCGCACGACCCGGTGCAAATGAACATGAACGGTGTGCTCACCGAATCATCCAACGTCGGTACTGCTGAGTTCGCGTCGCGAATCCCAAAGCAAGAGCGCTATGAAGCCATGCTGAAGTTCGGGTTCACGACCCGTACGGCCGTGAATTTTCCGGGTGAGGAACCCGGGGTCATGCGGGATGCATCCGAGTGGGATATTCAGACCGAGCACGCCAGTACCTTCGGTCACGGTCTGACCACGACACCCGCGCAAATGGCCAGCGCCTTTCAGACCATCGCCAACAAGGGCGAGCAGAAGCCGCTGCAATTGGTGCGCGGATGCACGAAACCAGACGGTACGGTCACTGACGTTCCCGACACCACCGGTACGCCAGTAGTCTCTGAAAAGGCAGCCAAGCTCACGCTTGAAGGTATGGAAGCAACCGCTCGCGAGGGTTGGTTGGCTGACCAAGTTGCCGTTCCCGGTTACCGAATTGGTATCAAGACCGGTACGTCCGAGCGCGTTGACCCAGAAACCGGTACTTACTTGAAGGGCGAGCACAACATTTCGCTCGTGGGAGTGGCTCCGATTGATGATCCGCAGTATGTGGTGCTCGTGACCTTGTCGCACCCGACTAACATCAGAAACAGTAGTGCCGCGGCACCGGCATGGCAGAAGACCATGTCGTATGTGCTGTCAGTCAATGGCGTCGCGCCGTCTGCGCAGCCATGGCCCGACATCAATATCGTTAAGTAACCATCAGGAAGACCGTGTCAGAAGACAGTATTCGCCCCCATCATCCCGTTCCACGCGTGCTTTCGGAGCTGTGTGCAGAGTTTGGCCTAGAAGCAGCCAACGAGGCCGACATTGAAGGTCTTGAAGTCACGGGTGTAACCAGCTCAGCGCAGCGCGCACACGCTGGGGATGTCTTCGTCGCAATTCCGGGTGTTCGCCGACACGGCGCGGAATTTACCGATCAGGCCATTGAAGCGGGCGCCGTTGCGGTGGCAACGGATGCGGCCGGTCTGGCGATTATTGAGCGTAACGGTCTCGACATCCCTGTAATCGTCATTGATGATCCGCGATACGCGCTTGGCCACATTGCTGGTTGGGTCTACCGCACCGACCCGGAAGCGCCACGCCTGTTTGGCGCGACGGGTACGAACGGTAAGACGACGGTCACGTACCTCATTGCTGAGTTGGTCGAGCACCTCGGTGTCAGCTGCGGCATGTCGACGACGGTTGAGCGATTGGTTGGCCAGGAGACCATTGCCTCGCAGCTCACCACGCCAGAATCTGACCAGCTTCACAGCCTCCTGGCACGCATGCGTGAGGTTGGCGACCGCGTGGCCGCTATCGAAGTATCGGCGCACACCTCGCTCGGTCACCGCCTTGCCGGTATGTACCTCGATGTGATTTCGTTTCTCAACTTCTCGCACGATCACCTCGATGACTTCCGCGACGAAGAACACTACTTCCAGGCCAAGCTCGCGATGTTCCGTCCAGAGGCCGCACGCTGCGGCGTCGTAAACATCGACGATGACTGGGGTCGTCGCGTGGTCGAAGAAACCCGCATCCCGGTCATGACCGTCGCGTCGAACCCCGACGCTGGCGCAGACTGGTGGGTCGAATCTTGGGGTACGGATGCGGGCGTCGGTTTTTCGATGCACGGTCCAGAAGATCGCGAAGTGCATTCGACGATCGCCATGCCCGGTGCGTTTTCGGCCATGAATGCTGCCTGCGCGGTCCTGACCGTCATGCAGGGCGGCTGGGAACCCGAGCAGATTCAAGAAGCGCTCGACACCGCCGGTGGGTTTGCGGCCCGCGTGCCGGGGCGCCTCGAGCTCGTGTCAACCGACGAGCGCGGTCCACGGGTGTATGTGGACTACGGTCATACCCCAGAAGCTTTCCGCAGCGCACTGACCGCGTTGCGCCCGCTGGCAACCGGAGAACTCATCTTTGTGTTCGGTGCCGATGGCGACCGCGACACACTCAAGCGTCCAGCAATGGGCCAGATCGCGGCCTCGATCGCCGACCGAGTCATCGTGTGTGACTACAATCCGCGTACGGAAGATCCCGCGAGCATCCGCGCGACACTGCTCGAAGCTGCGCGCTCGGTTGGGAAAGCCCGCGTTGAAGAGATCGCGGACCCTGAGACGGCACTGCGCACCGCGATTGCGCAGGCAAAGCCGGGCGATGTGGTGATCAACGCAGGGCCGGGGCATGAGGATGCGCAGCACCGCGCCGAAGGTAAGGTTGCGTACTCGGCGCTCAAGACCGCGCGCCTAGCACTTGACGAAGCAGGGTGGTAACGGATGATTTGCCTCACACTGGCAACGATTGCCGAAATCGTCGACGGGGAACTCATCCTCGCCGGCGATGCAACCGAGGCGACCGAGATTTCTGGTTGTAGCGATACCGACTCGCGCAACATCACCCCTGGTGACATTTTCTTCGCGAAGCCGGGGGAGTTCACCGATGGGCACCTCTTCGCACCGAAGGCCGTTGAGCTCGGCGCTGCGCTCGTCGTAGGCGAACGCCAGCTTGATGTTGACGTGCCGCAGATCATCGTGAAGGACACCGTGCTCGCGCTGGGTGCGCTCGCAACCGAAGTCGTATCGAGAGTGCGGGCGATGGGGCGGATGCGTGTGGTTGCGGTCACCGGCTCGAACGGTAAGACCACTACGAAGAACCTGCTGCGGGCGATCTTTGCTGAAATGGGCGAGGTCGTCGCACCAATCGCATCCTTCAACAACGAAGTCGGTGCACCGACGACCTTCCTCAAAGTCAACGAGCGAACCGACACGCTCGTTGCCGAAATGGGCGCCAGTCGAGTCGGCGAGATTCGCAGCCTTACTGACATGGCTCGCCCGGACGTTGGCATTGTGCTGATGGTGGGGCTGGCTCACGCTGGTGAGTTCGGCGGCATCGAACAGGTCGAAATCGCCAAGCGCGAAATGGTTGAGGCACTCGGACCAGACGGCGTCGCCGTACTCAACGCTGACGACGCCCGAGTCGTACGGATGCAGTCGGCAGCGCCCGGACGCGTTGTCTGGTTCGGTCGTTCGGATGCGGCACAGATTCGTGCCACCGACGTCACGGTTGGCGCCGATGGCACCCGGTTTACGCTGCACGTGCCTAACGAGGCACCGCGACCGGTACATTTCCCAGTCATCGGGGAACACCACGTGATGAATGCGCTCGCAGCCGCCGCGGCGGCCTGGGTAGAGCAGGTACCGATGGACACGGTCGTGTCGGTGCTTGAAGCCACTACGCGTGCCGAACGCGGCCGCATGGAAGTTCTCCATCGCGGCGAAATCACGGTGATTAACGACGCCTACAACGCCAACCCAAACTCGATGGCCGCAGCCTTGCGCACGCTCGCACAGATTGCCGAGCCCGGCCAGCGAACGATCGCTGTGCTCGGATCCATGTCGGAACTCGGCGACCTTGCCGTAAGTGAACACCAGAAACTCGGCGAGCTTGCGGTTCGCCTGCGTATCGACCGCACGTTCGTCATCGGCACCGAAGCTCGCCCGCTCTACCTCGCCGCCGTGGCAGAGGGAAGCTGGGATGACGAAGCTGCGTTCTTCGCGAATGCAGACGAAGCCTTTGACGCGATCACCGCACAGCTGCAAGCCGGTGATCTGGTACTCGTGAAATCATCGAATGCTGCTGGGCTGATGTCGTTGGGCGACCGGCTCGGTGACTATGTGAAGGGAATGAACGCTTGATCGGCATCTTGCTCGCCGGAGCAATTGGTCTCGCTTTTACGCTGCTGCTGACTCCCGTGTTCATCAAGGGATTCAACCGGCTGCGCTGGGGGCAATACATTCGGGAGGATGGGCCGAAGGAGCACTTCGCAAAGCGAGGTACGCCCACGATGGGCGGCATCGTCTTCGTTATCGGCAGTATTTTTGCGTACTTTGTCGCCTGCCTGCTCACGCAAGAAGCACCGACGGCTGCGGGTCTGCTCGTCATCTTGATGTTCTTGGGCCACGCGCTCATTGGGTTCATTGACGACTTCCTCAAGGTGCGAAAGCACCAGTCGCTCGGTCTTGGCGGTTGGCAGAAAATTGCCGGCCAGATCGTCGTGGCGGCGCTGTTTGCCCTCATCGGTTTGCAGGTGGTCAATGACCACGGCGTGCCAGTGGTATCGAGCGCTATTTCGGTGTTCCGCGACACCGACATTGATTTCATGCAGCTCGGCCTCGTGGTTGGCACGCTCGCTGTCGTGATTTGGATCGTGTTGGTGACGACGTCGACGTCGAACGCGGTGAACGTCACCGACGGCCTTGACGGATTGGCCACGGGCGCATCGATCTTCGCGATCGGTTCGTATGGGGTTATCGGGTACTGGCAGTTCAACCAGCTTTGTCACTCGGAGCGTCTGTCGCAGCAGGTCGCGCAGGGTTGCTACGACGTCTACGCGCCGCTCGACATGGCGATGGTCGCCGCCGCGATCGTGGGTTCGCTGGCCGGTTTCCTCTGGTGGAACACCTCGCCCGCCAAGCTCTTCATGGGCGACACCGGTTCGCTCGCACTCGGTGGTGCACTCGCCGCTATGGCTATCATCACGCGCACCGAATTGCTGCTCGTGGTCATTGCCGGTCTGTTCGTGCTCGACACCGGTTCGGTTATCGTTCAGCGCCTCTACTTCAAGCTGACCGGCGGTAAGCGCATCTTCTTGATGAGCCCCATCCACCATCACTATGAGCTCAAGGGATGGGCCGAACAAACAGTTGTCGTGCGGTTCTGGATCGTTGGTGTGCTGTTCGCCATCACGGGCCTCGCCCTGTTCTACTCGGAATGGTCGTTTGCTAGCGGAATGTTTGGACAATGAGCGAGCAAG
Organism: [Zimmermannella] bifida NBRC 103089; assembly: GCF_001570925.1. Taxonomy (GTDB): domain Bacteria; phylum Actinomycetota; class Actinomycetes; order Actinomycetales; family Microbacteriaceae; genus Gulosibacter; species Gulosibacter bifidus. The sequence continues at coordinate 400,471 of NZ_BCSP01000001.1, read as the reverse complement.
AACGCCGTAACCCAGATGCACTGCGCAGCTGGCACGATGACTGGTCGGGTCTGCGGGTAGCAGTATTCGGCCTTGGCATGACCGGCTTTGCGGTGGCTGACACCCTGCAAGAACTCGGCGCCAACGTCATCGTTATCGCTGGCCGCCATGATGAAGACCGCGAGACGATTCTTGGCGTTCTTGGGGTGCCCGTTGCGGTGACCGAACGCAGCGACGAGATTCCCCAGGTACTGGTCGATTTCGCCCCCGAACTTGTGGTGACGTCGCCCGGGTACAAGCCCACGCATCCGCTACTGCAGTGGGTGTACGGCCAGGAACTGCCGGTGTGGGGCGACATCGAACTCGCTTGGCGCCTTCGGGACAAGACCGGTACACCGTCGGACTGGTTGTTGGTTACCGGTACGAACGGGAAGACCACGACGACGCAGCTCACCGCGCACATGCTTGCGGCGGCGGGAATCCGCGTGGCACCTGCCGGCAATATTGGTATTCCGGTGTTGGATGCGATCCGTGACCCGGAGGGCTTCGAAGCGCTCGTTGTCGAGATTTCTAGCTACCAGCTGCACCACACGTACTCGCTCTCACCAATCGCTGCGGTTGTGCTCAACATCGCACCCGACCACCTCGACTGGCACGGCAGTTTTGACGCCTACAAGGCAGCAAAGGGACGCGCCTATCACCAGGTGCAGCGCGCCTGTGTCTATAACTTGGCGGACCCTGAAACCGAAGCCCTGGTCGAAGCCGCCGACGTTGTTGAAGGCGCGCGCGCAATCGGGTTCGGTACGGATGTGCCTTCCCCAAGCAATATGGGCGTGGTTGACGGCGTACTCGTTGACCGTGCGTTCTTGGCGGACCGCCGTAATTCCGCCCTCGAACTCGCCACGCTCGACGAGCTGCGAGCACGCGGACTGGGTGCGAAACACCTCGTTGAGGATGTGTTGGCGGCGGCTGCCCTGGCACGTGCCTACGATGTCTCGACCGAGGCCATTCACGCTGCAGTTACCTCGTTCTCGGCAGATCATCACCGAAACGAACTCGTCGCTGAGCATGAAGGCGTGCTGTGGGTTGACGACTCTAAAGCGACGAACGCGCACGCTGCCAATGCGTCGCTCGCGGCATACCAGCACGTGGTCTGGGTTGTCGGCGGACTGCTTAAAGGCGTCGATATTTCACCGCTCGTTTCGGCACACGCAGACCGGATGCGCGCAGCGATCGTGATCGGAGTTGACCGCGAACCGGTTGTGGCGGCACTCGCCGCGCACGCGCCGGATGTGCCGGTCATCGAGATTGCCGATGTCGACAATGATGACGTCATGCCGACGGTCGTACGTCACGCCCAAACGCTTGCGAATGCGGGGGATACGGTGCTTTTGGCTCCGGCCGCGGCATCCATGGATCAATTCGGTGGCTACGCCGACCGCGGAGCCAAGTTTGCGGATGCGGTTCGCGCGCACTTCGCCTCGACTTCGGCGCCGGCGTCGGCAGATGACGATGAACCCACCAACGATAACGGTGTTGATCTCGGCTAATTCGCCGGTGTAGACACCACCAGACCCGATCCCACATCCGACCAATTCCGCTAGCTGAAAGGATGCGCATGGCACGGAACTCCAAGTCCGAAACCACCAGCGCCCAGGCTGGCGGTGCAAGTGACCGAACCGTACGTGGCGGCGCTTCACACCTGCGCAGCGACGGAACCGCATCCGGTACGGACACTCAGACTGGTAGTGGTCTCGCTTATCGCATCAAGCTGCTGAAGACAGAAGAACCAGCCAGCTTCAATAGCTCGATGCTCACGGGCATCGTGCTCGTACTGGTCGTGATCGGTCTCGTGATGGTGTTCTCGAGTTCGTCGGTAGAAGAATTTGCCCGCGGTAACGCGCTGTCAACCCGGTTCCTGCGTCAGGGTATTTTCGCGCTGATCGGTATCCCGCTCATGCTGGTGGCTTCGCGCATCCCGACGCGGTTTTGGTCGAGTAGCGTTGCCTGGCTCGCGCTTTTCTTTGCCATGGTGTTGCAGGCGTTGGTGTTTACCCCATTGGGCGTCGAAGTTAACGGTAACCGCGCCTGGCTCAACCTCGGCGTGATCACGATTCAGCCGGCGGAATTTGCCAAGGTCGCGCTCGCCATTTGGCTGGGCATGATGATCACCCGTAAGGGTGAGCAGCTGCGGGATCTCAAGAACTTCGTCATCCCGATCGGTTTGCCGGTGGCATTCGTTCTCGGCCTGGCGCTGATGGGCAAGGACCTGGGTACGGTCATGGTGATCGGTGCATTGGTGCTGGGAGCGCTCTGGTTTGGTGGTATTCGCCGCGCATTCATCGTTGGGGCGACCGCCATCGCCGTCGGCGGCGCCATCTTCATGGCGGCGGTATCGCCCAACCGTGTTGCTCGTATCACCAGCTTCTTCGCCGGAAACTGCGATTACGAAGGCCTGTGCTGGCAGACCTCCCACGGTTTCTACGCGCTTGCACGCGGTGGTGTCTTCGGTGTCGGGCTCGGTAACTCGACGGCCAAGTGGTCGTGGCTTCCCGAAGCCGACAACGACTTCATTTTTGCCATCATCGGCGAAGAGCTTGGGCTCATCGGTGGCTTTGTGGTGATTCTGCTGATCGCAGCGATGGGCATCATGATGCTGCGTGTGTGGAAAGAATCCGTGTCGCCGGCAGGCCGCGTGATTACGGGCGCGATCTTCTCGTGGTTTATCTTCCAGGCCTTCGTCAACATCGCCGTAGTGCTCGGGCTGCTCCCCGTACTCGGTGTACCGCTGCCGCTATTGAGCTCCGGTGGTTCGGCGCTGCTCACTTCGCTTTTGGCCATTGGTATCGTGCTGTCCGTGTGTCGCGAGACGGCGAAGCACGACTCCGAAGTTGCGCATCGTCAGCCCACCGCTCGGAAAACTCGCTAAGTTTCGCTGCCGCAGCGTGCCCGCGTAGCGCGCCAACGCTCATCCAAACCTGTTGAGGACGAAAACATGACCACCTACCTACTCGCCGGCGGTGGTACCGCTGGACATGTGAATCCACTATTGGCAACGGCAGATGCGCTGCGAGCGGCACATCCCGACGCACGCATCTTGGTGCTCGGTACCCGTGAAGGGCTCGAAGCCAGGCTCGTTCCTGAACGCGGCTATGAACTGCTGACGATCGACAAAGTACCTTTCCCTCGCCGCCCGAACATGGCGGCGGTGAAGTTCCCCGTTCGTTTCCGTCGCGCGGTTGCTCGGGTTCGTCGCATCATCGCGCAAGAGGGCGTGGATGCGGTGGTCGGGTTCGGCGGCTACGCCGCCACGCCCGCATACGTTGCCGCACGTGGTCGCGTCCCGATCATCGTCCACGAAGCGAACGCCATGCCGGGACTCGCCAACCGTCTTGGGTCACGTTGGGCAGCGGCGACCGCAGTCGTGTTTGCGAATACGAACTTGGCGGGCGCGAAGACCATTGGCATGCCGTTGCGCCGTGAAATTGCTTCGCTCGACCGCGCTGCGAGCCGGAGCGAAGCCGTGGAATATTTCGGGCTGGATGCATCGCGAAATACGCTCGTCGTGACCGGTGGTTCGCTCGGTGCCAAGCGCATTAACGACACGATCCGTGAACTCGGTCCCCGCATTACTGCTCCGACAGCTGACGGGGCGCCCTGGCAAATTGTGCACATTGTTGGGCGGCTTTCACCATTCGACGACCCGAACCTGCCGAACTATCACGTGGTCGAGTACTGCGACCGCATGGATCTCGCCTTTGCCGCAGCCGACTGCATCATCGCGCGAGCCGGTGCATCCACCGTGAGTGAACTATTGGCGGTTGGTTTGCCGGCAATGTATGTCCCCTATGCGGTCGGTAACGGTGAGCAGGCGAAGAACATCGAGTCGGTGCTCGCCGCGGATGCGGCAGTTACGGTCGCGGACGCGCAGTTCACCCCGGATATCGTTTGGCCACAGCTCGAGGTGCTGCTTAACGACTCGACGCGTCGCGAGCAGCTCGCGAAGAACGCCACCCGAATGGGCGTTTCGGATGCGGCGGAACAGCTCGCGAGCATGATCGATGACGCTATTGAGGCCGCACGTCGCGACTAGTTCGCCTCGGGTGGCACTGCGAAGTTCCGCAAACTCGTGCCGATTCCCGCTGGAATTCGACGAGCGGCGGTAGCCTTACTGTTCGTGATGGATACGGCCAGGCAACCTGCCGGCATGACGATTGCAGGCACCCCTGCAATGACGCGGTATCCACATCGATGTGAGGAGACCCGGTGATTAGTCCAGACGCCAATGCGCAGATCCCAACGCAGATTTCGCACGCGCACTTTATCGGCATCGGCGGCTCCGGCATGAGCGGAATCGCGACGATGTTCTTGGAACAGGGGATTCGCGTTTCTGGTTCCGACCGCTCGGCCAGCGACTACACCGAAACGCTGCAGTCGCTCGGTGCCACCGTGCACATTGGGCACGACGCCAAGAACCTCGCCGATGACGTTGACACTGTCGTTGTCACCTCAGCGCTGTGGCCCGACAACCCCGAACTGGTCTTGGCCAAGGAACGCGGCTGCAACATCATTCACCGGTCGCAGGCACTCGTTTGGCTGACCCGCGGCTCGCGTGTGATTGCGGTTGCCGGAGCTCACGGCAAGACCACTTCGACCGGCATGTTGGCCAGCGCGCTCATCGGTAATGGTGCCGATCCCAGCGTCGTCAACGGTGGCGTTATTCAGTCGATTGCTTCGAACCAGCACCTTGGCGAAGACGAAGAATTCATTGTCGAAGCCGACGAATCCGACGGGTCGTTCTTGTTCTACGACACGGCAATTGCGCTCATCACCAACGTCGACAATGACCACCTCGACCACTACGGCACCGCCGAAGCATTCAACGCCGCGTTCGTGTCGTTCGCGTCACGAGCGAGTGAAGCCGTAGTCATTTCGGGCGATGACGAACTTGCGGTGGCGCTGACGCCCCGCATTACCCACGACAACATCGTGCGTTTTGGCCGTGGCATCCACAACGACGTACGTGTCAGCGACATCGTCGGACTCGACGGCGGCACCTCGTTCACGATCTCTGCCGATGGCGAGTCGGTGAACGGCTGGATTGCCGTGCCCGGCGAACACAATGCGATCAACGCTGCTGGTGCGGTCGCCGTCATGCGCGTGCTTGGCTACTCGTTGAAGGATGCCGTCGCCAGCCTGCGCAATTTTGGCGGTACCAAGCGTCGCTTCGACTTCCAGGGCGAAGTCCGTGGTGTACGCGTTTATGACGACTATGCGCACCACCCGGTTGAGGTTCGCGCCGCGCTGACAGCAGCACGAACCGTCGTTGGCAACGGCCGCATCATTGCCGTGCACCAACCGCACCTCTATTCGCGTACGCTGGCCATGCACCAGCAGTTCGCGCAGGTGCTGGAATCGTGCGCCGACCACACCATCGTGCTTGCTGTGGACGGTGCTCGCGAAGATCCGGTCGAAGGCGTCACCGGTGAACTGGTCAGCAATGACTTCGTGAATCCAGACGCCGTTGAGTACCACTCCGGGTGGGATACCGCTGCTGCTGCCGTTGACCGCGTGGCTCGTGCCGGTGACTTTGTCATCACGCTCGGCTGCGGCAACGTGAACCGGATCGTGCCCCAGCTGCTTGCTGCGCTGGCGACCGATTCGGATGCGGATTCCGGCGACAACTAATGCGACCACCGTTTCGCACGAATCGTGACTCGAACGCATCCACAACTGAGAACTCCTCAGGTCTGGATGCGGCATGGTCGCGCCATGTGGGGGACGACGACACAGCTGACGACGCAATTCCCACGCAGCTCGAGGTGTGGAAAGCCGCTCGTGCGCGTCGGAAACACGAACGTGCCGAGGTCCGCCGATTTACGCGTCGCCGCCGGCAACGCCGCCGGGGCCTCTTCATTGGGCTCGCCTCGGTGGGGCTACTGGCCGTGTTGCTGGTCGTCGCCATGTTCAGCCCGCTCATGAGCGTGCGTGAAATTCGTCTGCACGGCATCGAGCGATTGGATTCGCAGGCGGTCACGCAGTCGCTGGAAGGTATTAAGTCAAAGCCGCTGGCGCAAGTGACCGATGCTGAAATCGAGGAGCAGTTGCGAGGCTTCGTACTCGTGCAGAGCTACCACGTGCAGCGCATTCCACCGGGAACGGTGATCGTGCACATTGTGGAACGGCAGCCCGTGGGCGTCGTCAAATCGGGAGACAAGCACTCGGTCGTTGACGGCGCTGGAGTAACCCTCTGGGAAGATCCAGCTGCCGCGAACTCGCTGCCAATCATCGAGACTGAACCGAGCAATGCGGCCGCGTTTGGTGCCATTGGCCAGGTGCTGACGTCGATGCCCAAGGAACTCTTGGCCACCGTAGGCACGATCAAGGCCTCGACCGCCGACAACGTGGAGTTTCAACTTCGCGACGGTCGTCGGGTGATTTGGGGCAGCAGTGAATCGAATCTTGCCAAGGCCGAGGTCTTGCAAGCCCTGCTTACCGCGACCGGTGGCAACGCCAAGGAATTCGACGTGTCGAGCCCGGAGCAACCGGTCACCCGTCAGTAGCGGGGATTTCGTGCACAGGGGCGTGGAAACTCTCAACCCTGGGTTGAAGTGATTTGCTCATTGGCTGCAACACGCCAAGGCGCCAGGGCGTAACGCCAGGATTTGCCCCATAACGTTGCATCACAACTTCGCTCATTCAACCGAACTGGCGAATACCCATCCGACAACGACAAAGGGGCCTGTCACGTGTCGAACCCAGACTCACCCACGAACAACTACCTCGCCGTAATTAAGGTCGTCGGTGTCGGTGGCGGCGGCGTTAACGCCGTTAACCGCATGATCGAGATCGGCCTGCGCGGCGTCGAGTTCATCGCGATCAACACCGATGCGCAGGCACTGCTGATGTCCGATGCCGACGTCAAGCTCGACGTTGGACGCGAACTTACTCGCGGCCTCGGCGCCGGTGCCGACCCGGAGATCGGTCGTCGCGCCGCCGAAGACCACGTCGAAGAAATCGAAGAAGCCCTCGCCGGCGCCGACATGGTGTTTGTTACGGCAGGTGAAGGTGGCGGCACCGGTACCGGTGGCGCGCCAGTAGTCGCCCGCATCGCCAAGTCGATCGGTGCGCTCACCATCGGTGTTGTCACTAAACCGTTCTCCTTCGAGGGTCGTCGTCGTGCCGAACAGGCCGAGCACGGTGTCGCCGCGTTGAAGGAGCAGGTCGACGCGCTCATTGTCGTGCCGAACGACCGTCTGCTTGCCATCAGCGACCGCGGCATCTCGATGCTTGAAGCATTCGCGACGGCCGACCAGGTTCTGCTTGCCGGTGTGCAGGGTATTACTGACCTCATCACCAACCCCGGTGTGATCAACGTTGACTTCGCCGACGTTAAGTCGGTTATGCAGGGTGCCGGTTCGGCCCTCATGGGTATCGGTACCTCGCGCGGTGCGGATCGCTCCGTCAAGGCCGCCGAACTCGCCGTGGCATCGCCGCTGCTTGAAGCTTCCATCGAGGGTGCTCACGGCGTGCTGCTGTCGGTTCAGGGTGGTTCAAACCTCGGTATGTTCGAAGTCGCCGAAGCTGCCCAGCTGGTACGCGACGCCGTACATGACGGTGCCAACATCATCCTGGGTACCGCGGTCGACGACACGCTGGGCGACGAAGTTCGCGTTACCGTTATCGCCGCAGGTTTCGACGGTGGCGAACCTCGTCCGCTTGAAGCGCACGAAATGGTCGACTCGGCACCAAACCCACTGCCTTCGCTGGCCGAAGCCACGGCGCGTAACCAGTCCGAAGACAGTAACGGTGACGACGCCCGTGCCGGTGCCTCCGAGACTGTTGCACCGCGACTGACGCCAAACCCGAGCGAGCAGGCGGCACCATCGGCACCATCGCAGCCGGCGGCGCGTCCGCCGCGTCTGGGAGAGTCACCAGCATGGTCGACTGCCGAAGCACCGACGGTTACACCTCGTCAATCGGAATCGCCCTATGCCGATGACGACAGCGACCTCGATATTCCTGACTTCCTGCGCTAGATCGAATGATGACTGAAGTAACACCGCAGCCGTCCTGGGGGAGCCGTGAGGCACTCGCGGGGCGGCTCGCCGCTGTCCGTGCATCCATCGCTGAGGCTGCCGTCGACGCAAACCGCGACCCGGCCGAACTCACCCTCGTTGCGGTTACGAAGTTCCACGATGTCGACATCATCGACGCCCTCTACGAGCTGGGTGTACGGGACTTTGGCGAGAACCGCCACCCAGAATCGCGTTATAAGGCTGCTCGTCTGCGTGAAATTGCGGGAGATGACGGTCGGATGCATTTCATCGGGCAGTTGCAGCGCAACAAGGCACGCCAGGTTGGTCGCTACGCCGACGTTATCGAATCGATCGACCGCGTCGAGTTGGTGGATGCGCTCAGTACGCTGCAGCGCGAAGATGGCCGTCAGGTTGACGTCACGATTCAGCTCTCGCTCGATGGTGACACTGCGCGCGGGGGAGTTCTGCTGGAAGAAGCCCCGGATCTCGCTCGACGCATCCTCGACACCGACACGCTGCGACTGCGCGGCGTGATGGCAGTCGCACCGATTGACGCTGACCCTGACAAGGCATTTGCGACGGTGCGTGAGACGAGTGAAACCATCCGGTCGTTTGCGCCGGACGCCACTTGGTGCTCGATGGGCATGACCCATGACTTCCGTTCAGCAATTTCACAGGGAGCGACACACCTGCGAATCGGCACGGCAATCACCGGAATGCGCCCCACCGCCCCGTAACGTGGAGTGGTAACCGCACAGCTTCAGGAGGCAACAGCATGAGCAACCCATTGCGCAACGCCATGGTCTATTTCGGCTTGGCCGAGGAAGACGAGGCAGCGAACGCTACTCAGCGTCCAGCCTCGCAAACCAACGTGACCGACCGCGTTTCGGATTTCGACGAATTTGACGCACCGGCCGCCCCGGTAACCCCTATTTCCACGAAGACCCCTACTCGGGTAGCGAGCAAGCCCGCAGCGGCGGCTCCCGTGGCAGCACCCCGTCCCGTCTCACCGAACGTTGGAGCGATGAACGAAATTCTTACCGTCCACCCGAAGGCCTACGACAAGGACGCACAGCTGATCGCTGAGTCATTCCGCGACGGTGTGCCGGTCATCATGAACCTGTCGCAGATGACGGACGCTGATGCGCGTCGCATCATTGACTTCGCTTCGGGCCTGACCCAGGGGCTGAGCGGCAAGATTGAACGTGTCACCAACCGAGTATTCCTGCTCACGCCGGAAAACATCAGCGTGCACGGTGAAGCTACTGCTGGAAACAACGACGCAACGTTCTTGATGTAGTTGCGATACCTGTGACCTGCTCGTGTCACGGGATGTTGCGACGACGCGTCTGGTGAACCCCTTCGAGGACGGTCTTGGTGCACGATCGTGCGCTTGCCTCTGATACCGAGATCCGCTCGCGAGACGCCAAATCCTACGCTTCGGTGGTGCCGATATGCACCACCGAAGCTGTTTATTCACACTGGATTGCAAAGTTGCCTTCTGGTGTGTCAAGTCCAAATGAAATTGATGAAACGGTGACCAGCGTGAATGTAATCGGGTTGATTCTGATTGTGGGGCTGCAAGTATTCGGCATCGCAATGTGGGGTCGATTCATTCTCGACTGGGTACAGGTGCTTTCGCCGTCGTTCCGTCCCAAGGGGCTCCTGCTGGTAATTGCCGAATTGGTCTACACGGTTACCGACCCACCCCTGCGGCTCGTTCGCCGCTTCGTTAAGCCCATTCCATTGGGCGGCGCATCCCTGGATCTTGCTTGGGTTGTCGTGATGCTGCTGATCGGTTTTGCGAGCTCACTGATCACGATTTACGTGCTCTAGTCATCGGGTTGGGTACCTGCCAATACCCCCTAAATCTAGGCCCAACTGAATATCCGATGTGACGAACGATGTAATTGTGACGTAGTGTGAGCCTTGTCAAATGTTTGCCTCGAATGAAAGGGCCTCCAATGGCACTGACACCGGAAGACGTTGTTAATAAGCGTTTTCAGCAGACGAAGTTCCGGGAAGGGTACGACCAGGACGAGGTCGATGACTTTCTAGACGAGGTTGTCGTCGAGTTGCGTCGCCTGCAGGCCGAGAACGAAGCCCTCCGCGCCGAGAACGAACGCCTCAAGGAAGGCGGCGCTGTCGACTCGGAGCCGGCTGCCGAGCCAGTTGCCGCTGCGGAACCTGCTCCGGTTGCCGAACCAGCTCCCGTTGCTGCGCCAGCACCGGTTGTCGCCGAGGGCGGCGACGAAGCCGAGACGTCCTCATCGCTGCTCATGCTGGCTCGTCGCCTGCACGATGAACACGTTGCTGAAGGTGCACGCACCCGTGACCAGCTCGTGGCAGACGGCCGCGCCGAAGCTGAGAAGCTCGTTTCGGACGCACAGTCCGAGGCCGACCGCCGCACAAAGGAATCGGAAGCACACGCAAACCGCGTTGTCACCGAAGCCGAGAACAAGGCCCGCAACCTCGTGGCCGATGCCGAAGCACGTGAGCGTGAAATTACGTCTTCGCTCGAAACTTCGAAGGCTCGTTTCGAAGAGCGCATCGAAGAGCTCCGCGGATTCGAGCGCGACTACCGCGCCTCGCTGCGTACCTACATCGAGCGCCAGCTCAACGAATTCACCGCTGCAAGCAACGATTTCGACGGTAACTCGAAGTAACCGCGCCGGATTGAATTAATTCCGAGCGTGCCCAAGAACACTCGAGCGCAATCGTCCCCGCATCCAGGCATCACCGCCTTGCTGGGGGCGATTGCGCTCGTTGTCGTCGGTGCTGATCAGGGCATCAAACAACTCGTCGTGTCCACGATGACCGAAGGTCAGGTCATTCCAGTTCTCGGCGACGTACTGCAGTGGCATTTCGTTCGTAATCCCGGCGCCGCATTTTCGATGGTGGCTAACACCACGTGGGTGCTGACGATCCTGGCGATTGGCATCACGACCGCCATCGTCATCTACATCCGCCGCATCCATGCCTGGCAATGGGCCGCGGTATTCGGACTCGTGCTCGGTGGCGCACTTGGTAACCTCATCGACCGGCTTTTTCGCGAACCGTCGTTTGGCGAAGGTCACGTCGTTGATTTCATCTCGACGCCATGGATGATGCCGGCGATCTACAACATTGCCGATATTGCCATTTGCACCGGTATGGCCGCGCTTGTGCTCCTAGTGCTCCTTGACATTGGAGTCGATGGATCCCGACCAGCTACCCGTAAGGCGCAGACTGACACCGACGCTGACGTGTCGGCAGAGGCCTCGGCAACACCCACAGCAGTACCGACAGCAACAGAGCCAGCGGCAGACAACGTAGCAGCAGAGGAGGCCCGCTAATGGAATCACGGATGCTTCCCGTTCCTGATGGCCTCGACGGTGCGCGGGTAGACGCCGGGGTGTCGAAACTGCTCGGTTTGAGCCGCACGCGTGTTGCCACGGCGGCGGATGCGGGCGGGGTCACGTTGAACGGCGTTCCCGTCGGTAAGTCCGATCGGCTCACGGCCGGCGCGATGCTTGAGATCGAGTGGGAAGCGGATCGCCCGCTTGAAGTGGAAGCCATCGCCGTACCCGAACTCGAGATCATTCACGATGAGCCCAGCTTCGTGGTGGTGATGAAGCCGGTCGGCGTAGCCGCGCACCCATCCGTGGGTTGGACTGGCCCAACTGTGCTTGGTGCGCTTGCCGCAGCTGGGTTCCGTATTTCGACTTCGGGGCAACCCGAGCGACAGGGCATTGTGCACCGGCTGGACGTTGGCACCAGCGGGTTGATGGTGGTAGCCAAGAGCGAGAAAGCCTATTCGGTGTTGAAACAGGCATTTCGCGATCGAACGGTCGACAAGACGTACCACGCCGTCGTTCAAGGTCTGCTCGATCCGCTTGAAGGCACGATTGACGCCCCGATCGGGCGCCACCCCGGTGCCGGCTGGCGATTTGCCGTTGTAGCCGACGGTAAGCCCTCGATTACGCACTACGAGACGCTTGAAGCGTTTCGTCGCGGATCGCTCCTTGAAATCCACTTGGAGACCGGGCGAACTCACCAAATTCGTGTCCACATGTCGGCGCAGCACCATCCGTGCATGGGCGACCCGCTCTATGGCGGTGACCCGAAGCTCGCGGCGGCGCTCGGCCTCGAACGCCAATGGCTGCACGCAGTCGGACTCGGCTTCACGCATCCGGAATCGGGGGAGTACGTACACTTCACCTCCGAATACCCCGCCGACCTGGAGCACGCACTCGAAATGTTGCGCGAAGGACGCGTCTAGGCGGCTAACTGCTATCAGCGATGCTCGAACACGTCGCCTGGTGACGTCTCGCTATCGGTGTGACGGTGGCAATTGGGGTCGTCGACAATTGCGTCAGATCCACCCGCGTAGGATGGGGGCTTGGCCTATCGGGAGGAAATCGTGGCTTCGTCGGACTCGTTCGTACATCTGCACAATCACACCGAGTATTCGATGCTCGACGGTGCGGCCAAGATCGAAGAGCTCATCAAGACGGCAGCTGAGATGGGCATGCCCGCTATCGCTACCACCGACCACGGCAATATGTTCTCGGCGTACGAGTTCTATCGCACGGCGAAGAAATACGACATCAAGCCGATCATCGGTACCGAGGCCTATCTGACGCCCGGCACTCACCGTTCGGAACGAACTCGTGTGAAGTGGGGCAATGGTGGCGGCGATGATGTCTCCGGTAGTGGTGCATATACGCACATGACGATGCTCGCGGAAACGACCGAGGGGATGCACAACCTCTTTCGCCTCTCGAGTTACGCATCCATCGAGGGCTACTACTTCAAGCCCCGCATGGACCGCGAACTGCTGAACAAATTTGCCAAGGGCGTGATCGCCACAACCGGATGCCCGTCGGGCGAAGTGCAGACACGACTGCGACTTGGGCAATACGATCTGGCGCGCGAGGCCGCCGGTGAGTTCCGCGACATTTTCGGCAAGGACAATTTCTTCCTCGAACTCATGGACCACGGTGTTGGCGTTGAGCGTCGTGTTCGCGACGATCTGTTGCGCCTGCGCGACGACCTTGGACTGCCGATGCTGGTCACCAATGACTTGCACTACACCCACAAGCACGACGCCGTGCACCACGAAGCGCTGCTGTGTGTGCAGTCTGGCTCGACGCTCGACAACCCCAACCGCTTCAAGTTTGACGGTGAGGGGTATTACCTCAAGAGCGCCGAAGAGATGCGGCACCTCTTCCGTGATTTCAAAGAGGGATGCGATAACACGCTCGTCGTGGCAGAGCGTTGCAGCGCCGAGTTCGATGAGTCGGCGAACTACATGCCGGCATTCCCAGTGCCAGAGGGCGAAACCGAAGCTTCGTGGTTTGCGAAAGAGGTCGATCGAGGTCTCGCATATCGCTACGGCGACACCATCCCCGACGATGTCCGGGCCCAGGCGGACTACGAAATCGGCGTTATCACGCAGATGGGATTTCCTGGGTACTTCCTCGTCGTTGCTGACTACATCCAATGGGCCAAGGACAATGGCATCCGCGTCGGACCCGGTCGTGGTTCGGGTGCGGGTTCGATGTGCGCCTACGCGCTGCGTATTACCGACCTCGATCCATTGCAGCACGGTCTGATCTTCGAGCGGTTCTTGAACCCAGACCGCGTGTCGATGCCTGACTTCGATATTGACTTTGACGACCGTCGACGCTCCGAAGTTATTCACTATGTGACCGAGAAATACGGTTCGGAATACGTTGCCCAGATCGTCACTTACGGCACGATCAAGTCGAAGCAGGCGCTCAAGGACTCATCCCGAGTCTTGGGTTTCCCGTTCTCGGTTGGTGACACGCTCACGAAGGCTATGCCCGCCGCGGTCATGGGTAAAGACATTCCGCTTTCGGGCGTCTTCGATCCAGACCACCCGCGTTACAAAGAAGCCGGCGAGATGCGCACGGTTATCGAGTCCACGCCTGACTTTAAGAAGGTGTTCGAGACCGCGCGCGGTATTGAAGGCCTGAAGCGCCAATGGGGTGTGCACGCGGCCGGTGTGATTATGTCGTCGCATCCGATCATCGACGTGATCCCGCTGATGAAGCGAGAACAAGACGGTCAGATCGTCACCCAGTTCGACTATCCCGCGTGTGAATCGCTGGGCCTGATCAAGATGGACTTCTTGGGCCTGCGAAACCTGACGATCATCTCGGACGCTATCGAGAACATTAAGACCAACCGAGGCGAAGACATTGACCTCGAACAACTCGAGCTAGGCGACGCCGAAACCTACAAGTTGCTCTCGCGAGGCGACACGCTGGGTGTGTTCCAGCTCGACGGTAACGGTCTGCGCTCGCTGCTGCGCCAAATGAAGCCCGACTGCTTCGAAGACGTTTCGGCAACTATTGCGCTGTACCGACCGGGTCCAATGGGTGCGAACTCGCACACCAACTACGCCATGCGTAAGAACGGTCTGCAGCCGATCACCCCGATCCATCCTGAGCTCGAAGAAGCGCTGAAGGACATCCTCGCCGAGTCATACGGTCTGATCATTTACCAAGAGCAGGTCATGGCGATCGCGCAGAAGGTGGCTGGCTACACGCTTGGTCAGGCCGACTTGTTGCGCCGTGCCATGGGTAAGAAGAAGAAAGCCGAGCTCGACAAGCAGTTCTCTGCCTTCTCGGAGGGCATGGCAAAGAACGGATTCTCTGCCGATGCGGTGAAAGCCCTGTGGGACATCCTGCTGCCGTTCTCGGACTATGCGTTTAACAAGGCGCACTCCGCTGCCTACGGTGTGATTTCGTACTGGACCGCTTACCTGAAGACGCATTATGCGCCCGAATACATGGCGGCGCTGCTCACCAGTGTTGGTGACTCACGCGACAAGCTGGCGGAATACCTAAACGAGTGCCGCCACATGGGTATTCAGGTGTTGCAGCCCGATGTCAACGAATCAACGCTGCGATTCCGCGCGGTCGGCGATGATATCCGTTTCGGTCTCGGTGCCGTGCGTAACGTGGGTGATCAAGTGGTCGCCGACATCGTCGAAAGCCGCGAAGAATCTGGCCGGTTCACCACCTTCCATGACTTCCTCAGCAAGGTCCCGACCAGTGTCGCGAACAAGCGAACGGTGGAATCGCTCATCAAGGCCGGTGCCTTCGACACGATGGGCAACACCCGTCGCGCGCTCGTTGAAATTCACGAGGATGCGGTCGATGCGGCGGTCAGCAAGAAACGTAACGAGGCACACGGCCAGGTCGACCTGTTCGCTGGCCTGATGGAATTCGAAGAAGAAGAGTCAACGGTTCCGGAACGGCCGGAGTTCACACGTCGTGACAAGCTCGCGTTCGAACGTGACATGCTCGGTCTGTACGTGTCGGACCACCCGCTCAAGGGACTCGAAGTCGAGCTCTCGAAGCTCTCGGCAACCCCCATCCTGGAACTCATTGGTGACACCGAAGTTCGCGATGGTGAACAGGTCCAGATCGCGGGGCTCATCACCACGGTGCAACACCGAATCGCTCGCAACTCGGGTAACCCCTACGCGATCTTGAACGTCGAAGACTTCGGCGGCGAAATTACGGTGATGTTCCTCGGCAAGACCTATGCCGAATACCAATCCGAATTGGTCGGCGACCAAATCGCGGTCATTCGCGGTCGCGCGCAAAACCGCGACGACGGGGTGACCATCACCGCGCAGGGCATTTCGATCCCACAGCTTGCTGTTGGCGACAACAAGCCGGTTCAGCTCACGCTGCCGGACTATCGCGCCACGGAAGAACTCATCGAACAGCTCGACGAACTACTTCGTCGTCACCCCGGCGATAGTGAAGTTCGCCTAACCCTCGAAACCCAAACGATGCTGCGAAAGTTTGAGTTGCCGCATCGCGTGCAATCGGGCTCTGCGCTCTACTCGGAACTCGCCGCGATCCTGGGACCAGGAAGCGTCGAGTAGCTCGCGGCGGCACACCACCAGCAACGGCAGTAGCACGGACACGAACGATCGGCCGACGAACCGACATCGAACCCTGGCTGCGCACGGGAACGGACCGCATCCACCCCAACTAGAATGGGAAACATCATGCTCAAGTACATCAATCTTCGTGGTCAACAGCTAAGTCCATCGCAATTGCGTGGCGTTCTTCCGCGCGCGGAGCTCGATGTAAGCGCGGCGCTCGAGGGTGCCACCAAACTCATCGATGAAGTTCGCGCTCAGGGAGACGCCGCACTCGTCGCCCAGGCCGAACGATTTGATGGGGTCACCCCGACGCATCTTCGCGTGCCCAAGGCCGAGCTCACCGCCGCGCTTGAAACCCTCGACCCCAAGGTGCGTGCTGCCCTCGAAGAAATGATTGTGCGTGTGCGCAAGGCTTCGGAAGCTCAGGTGCCGCCCGCAACCACGACGACCCTCGCCGACGGTGCGGTTATTGACCAGCGGTGGATGCCCGTCAACCGCGTAGGTCTGTACGTTCCGGGTGGCAAGGCGGTTTATCCGTCGAGCGTGGTCATGAACGTGGTTCCAGCCCAGGTGGCCGGTGTCACTTCGATCGCGATCGCGTCGCCTGCACAGCAGGCATGCGGTGGCGGAATCCACCCGACGATCTTGGCCGCTGCCGAATTGCTTGGCGTCGACGAGGTGTATGCCATGGGTGGTGCAGGTGCGATTGGTGCATTTGCCTACGGAGTCCCTGCCATTGGCCTTGACCCGGTTGATGTCATCACCGGCCCCGGCAACGTTTGGGTTGCCGCGGCAAAGCGTGCCGTTAGCGCCGTTGCTGGCATTGATGCTGAAGCCGGCCCCACCGAGATCCTGGTCATCGCCGATGACTCGGCGACCCCGGCATACGTTGCCGCCGACCTGCTGAGCCAGGCTGAGCACGATGAGCTCGCCGGCGTCGTGTTCGTCACCGACAGCGAGCCGTTTGCCGAACAGGTAAACGCTGAACTCGCCGCGCAGGCAGCCGCAACTCCGCACGCTGACCGCGTGCGCATTTCGCTCACCGGCAGCCAGTCGGCAATCGTCCTCGTCGACGACCTTGAGGCCGCCTGCGCCGTGTCGAACGCGTACGGACCGGAACACCTCGAGATCCACACTCGCGACAATGACGCCACGCTTGCTGGCATCACGAACGCCGGCGCGATCTTTATGGGGGAGTACTCGCCAGTGCCTCTTGGCGACTACATTGCCGGGTCCAACCACGTGCTGCCCACGGGCGGCCAGGCCGCACACGCCTCCGGTCTTGGCGCTTACACCTTCCTGCGCGCACAGCAGATCATCCGCTACGACCGGGCGGCACTCGCTGAGGTGACCGAACGCATCCAAGCCATCGCCAACGATGAAGACCTGCCCGCACACGCCAACGCGGTTGCGCTGCGTGCGGCCAACGACGGAGCCTAAGCCTCGTGCATTGCCCATTCTGCCGTCACGGTGACTCGCGAGTTGTTGACTCGCGAACCACCGATGACGGGTACGCCATTCGCCGTCGCCGCCAGTGCCCAGACTGCGGCCGCCGATTCTCGACGCTGGAAACCGCAAGCCTGGTAGTGACCAAGCGCTCGGGCGTTGCCGAGCCGTTCTCGCGCCAGAAGGTGGTCGCCGGTGTGCGCAAGGCTTGCCAGGGTCGCCCGGTTACCGACAGCGACCTCGCGAAGCTCGCACAGCGCGTGGAAGAAACGATCCGATCATCGGGAGCATCGCAGGTTGAGGCCGGCGAAATCGGCCTCGCCATCCTGCCGTTCCTTCGGGAACTCGACGACGTCGCCTACCTGCGCTTTGCCAGCGTGTACCAGGGCTTCGAATCCCTCGAAGACTTTGCTGCCGCAATCGACCAGCTCAAACAAGACGAAATCACGGCGAAGTATGCCGGCGACAGCGTCGACGGTGAGCCAAGCGCCTAGCGCTGACCCGCATCCTGAACCAAACTCAACTGTCGAACGAAACGGCTCCTGAAAGGCATCTCGTGATCCACTCGGTAATTCGCTCCGGATATCAACTGGTGTTCAACACGGTGTTTCGCCGAATGGATGCGGAACGGGCGCACCATGTTGGCGCGGCAGTCATCCGCGGCATCGGCAAGCGTGACTGGTGTGCCGATCAGCTGGCGAAGTTCACGGCACCGGATCCGTCACTGCGCGTGCAAACGCTGGGCCTTGAATTCCCGTCGCCGTTTGGCCTCGCTGCGGGCTTTGACAAGAACGCTGATATGACCGACGGCCTGGGTGCGCTCGGGTTCGGTCACGTCGAGGTCGGTACGGTGACACCGCTTGCGCAGCCCGGTAACCCTAAGCCGCGCATGTATCGGCTCACGGCCGATCGCGGGCTCATTAACCGCATGGGGTTCAACAACGACGGCGCAGAAGCCGCCCTGGCCGCGCTCAAACAGGCTCGCACTGATCGTTGCATCGTTGGTGTGAACATCGGCAAGAACAAAGTAACTCCGGCAGAAAACGCGGTTGACGATTACGTCGCTGCGGCGACCGCGCTGCGTGAGGTCGCTGACTATCTGGTCATTAACGTGTCGTCGCCGAATACGCCGGGGCTGCGCGGGCTACAAGAGTTGGATGCGCTGGCACCAATCCTCGAGGCAACTCGCGATGCTGCCAGCGGTGTGCCCGTGCTCGTGAAGATCGCCCCCGACCTCGAAGACGATGCCATCGCGCGAATTTGTGAACTGGCCATCAAGGTCGGACTCGACGGCATCGTGGCCACGAACACGACGATTGCCCGTGAACCGCTCGAAACGTCGGCCCGAATCGTCGAAGCGTACGGTGCGGGCGGGCTGTCGGGAGCTCCGCTCAAGGAACGTTCGCTCGAAGTGCTGCGCACCGTTCGCCGCCACGTTCCGGCAGATTTCTGTGTGATTTCTGTTGGCGGTGTCACCACCGCGGACGATGTTCAAGAACGGCTGGATGCGGGCGCCACGCTCGTGCAGGGCTACACCGCGTTCCTCTACGAGGGTCCGGGTTGGGCGGCCGCAATCAACGCTGGGCTTGCGGCAAAGCGCCGTAACCGCGCGGCGTAACAGACGCGTCCACCAGCGGAATCACTGCGTTAGACCCTAACGAGGGCAACAGGAACGGGGCCGGCCACCGAAGTGGTGACCGGCCCCGTTGGTGCTTGTGGGGTTGCGTTACTTGGGAGCTAACCCTTGAACTCAACCTTGGTGAAGCGCTTCACCTGCGGCTTGGGTAGACGGAGCATACGAATCTGCATCGAGCGACCGAGCGACTGGAAAACGAAGCCCTTCTCGACCTTCGACTCGCCAACAACGGCCGCAACACGCTTGCGGATCATGAAGCCGTAGGTAACGCCTTCGATGATGCAGATCGCCAAGTAGATCCAGATGAAGGCCATCGCCCAAACAGCGGCGTAGGCCTGCGGAATCATGGTGGCAAAGATCACGAGGAACATCAGCGGCAGCAGCAACTCACCAAGGGTGAAGCGGGCATCGATGAAATCACGCATGAACCGCTTCTGTGGGCCGCGCTCGCCCGGACGCAAGTAGCGGTCGTCACCGCGTGCCATGCCCTCACGAGCTTTCGCCTGCTCCTGACGAAGCTTTGCCGTTGCTTCACGCTTCGCGAGCTTGCGGTCTTCGGGTACGAGCGGCCTGAAGTTAGCGGCTTCGGCTTCGCGACGTCGCGGAGTCGGGCCCTTCTTACCGGTGGTGGCGGCCGATGCGTTCTTCGATGACGCGTCCGGGTCCTTCTTGCCAGCAGTCGAGGTTGCCATGGTGTCCTTTAGTACTTGGGCGAAGTGGATTGTCCAATGTTACGGGATGCGGTGCGTCACTTCCGAAGTCGTCGCTTTACAGTGGTGGTCATGAGTGAACTTTCTCCAGTCGAGACCATGAACGCAGCGCTGCTCGACCGCGTGGCGTTGGGGATGCCGAGCACCATTGACCGCCTCGCCAAATTGATCCGCGTACCGTCCGTGTCCTGGCCCGCGTTTGACCCCGAGCACGTGCGTGCATCCGCACAGCAGGTGCACGATCTCTTCGCCGCCACCGACCTGTTCGACACGGTTGAGATTCACGAGTACGAACTCGAGGACGGTAGCCAGGGGCACCCAGGAATCATCGCGCACCGCCCCGCGAAACCCGGCTACCCGACGGTGATGCTCTACGCCCACCACGACGTCCAACCTCCGGGGCAGGACGACGACTGGGATACTCCCGCCTACGAGCCGACCATCATCGGAGATCGCCTGTACGGCCGCGGCGCCAGCGACGATAAGGCCGGCGTTATGTTGCACGTGGCCGCGCTCGAAGCCATTCGAGATGTCTTTGCCGCCGAAGGCAAGGACCTCGGCATTGGCATCGCCGTCTTCATCGAGGGTGAAGAGGAATGGGGTTCGGAGTCGTTCCCGCAATTCCTCGACAACCACGGTGACACGCTCGGTAGCGACTACATCATCGTGGCCGACAGCTCGAACGTTTCGCCAACAGTGCCCGGTCTGACCGTTGCGCTGCGCGGAAACGTCTCGTTCAACCTCACGATCCGCACGCTCGCGCATGCCTCGCACTCGGGCATGTTCGGTGGTGTTGCACCGGATGCGTTCATGGCGGCAACCAAGCTGCTCGCGACGCTCTGGGACGACTCCGGCGCGGTTGCTGTACCCGGCCTTCACGTGCACGGTGCCGAGGCGCTTGAAACGGATGCGGCGGAAATCGTTCGCGATGCCGGCATCCTCGGCGGCGAATGCATCGGGCAGGGGAGCGTGAACTCCCGCATCTGGTACCAGCCGGCCATCACTGTGACCGGCATTGACGCACCCGACGTGGCCAATGCATCCAACACGCTGCTGCCACAAGTACGTGTACGGATTTCGGCACGCGTCGCACCCGGTGCCGATTGCGAAGCAGAGGGCGAGAAGATTCTTGCGCACCTGCGTGCCCACGCACCGTTCGGTGCGGAACTCGAAGTCGATGATTTCAGCATTGGTAAGCCAGTGCTGGTCGATGCTTCGGCCGATGGTGTGCAGCGAATGCTTGGTGCCATGAACGCCGCCTGGCCGAACCCTGCCGAACTCGTCGGTATCGGTGGGTCGATCCCATTTATCGCGGATCTCGTGGAGCGATTCCCGCAGGCGCAGGTCCTGGTGACCGGTGTCGAGGATCCCGCGACTCGAGCACATTCGCCGAACGAATCGCAGCACCTTGGGTCGCTGCAGTACGCCATCGGTGCCGAAGCGTTGTTCCTGGCCGAACTCGCTACCGGAACCAACTAGCTCGACGCACCCGCGCGCATCCGGTGCTCAAAAAAGGGGCACCGGATGCATCGGGAATAGTTTCTGCTGCGCGCGCGTTGATCAGGCAGTAACGTAACTACGGATTCGTGCCGAAGTTCAGGGCGCGCCATACTGGCGAGCCCTGCGCCACACGCAGCTCACTCAACGCTTTACTCATGGAGGCAATATGTCGTCGGCTCTGACAGGCATCACGATCACTGAAAACACGCACGGCGTCACGCTCACGCAGGCGGCGGTCGACAAGGTCAAGGCGCTGCTGACGCAAGAGGGTCGCAGCGACCTTCGACTGCGCATTGCCGTTCAGCCGGGCGGCTGCTCGGGCCTGATCTACCAGCTCTACTTTGACGAGCGCGAGATGGCTAATGACGCGAGTGTGGACTTTGACGGTGTTGAACTCATCGTCGACGAGATGAGCATCCCGTACCTCGAGGGCGCATCGATTGACTTCGCCGACACGATCGAGAAGCAGGGCTTCCAGATCGACAACCCAAACGCGCAGGGTAGCTGCGCCTGCGGCGATTCGTTCCACTAGTCGTCATGCGACTCGCCTTCGGTAAGTCATTGGTGCGGCACCTAAGCGTGGGGGAGTTGTCGTCACGGATGCGGTGACCTCGCGACATTTTGCGAACAACTCGACGGTGTGACTGTGTACGGCAGTCACACCGTCGTCGTTTTCCGGATGCGTACGGTCGCGATAAACGGAAAACCCCGGTCGCAACGCGCCGATCGGCCCGCATGGATGCGCGTGGCATCGCCCGGTTGCTGGGGAACCCGCTAGCATTGCAATATCTCTGCGGATGAAAACAGGCATGTTTTGGCTCGCAGGTACGGGTAGCGCACCCCGGTGGCCTTGGAATGCCGCAGAGAAGCGCTACACTGTGAAACGTCTGTATGCGTCTTCTCGAAAGGTCCAACGTGCGGAAGAACTACCGGAAAGCGGCCGGTGCACTATCACTGGCTGTGATCTCGTCGCTCGCGCTGGCTGGATGCACGGAGCAGCAGCTCGGTGCGTACATGCCCGGTCAGGTGGGTACTAGCGACAAGGGTGACCTGATCGGCACCTTCTGGACGAACTCATGGGTCGTCCTGATGGGTGTAGGTCTGCTTGCCTGGAGCCTCGTCATCTGGGCAACGGTTGCTTACCGCCGCCGCAAGAACGAAACGGGCATGCCCGGCCAGATGCGCTACCACATGCCGGTAGAGATTCTGTTCACGGTGCTGCCGATCGTGCTGGTTGCAGGCTTCTTTGCCTTCACCGCGCGTGATGAAGCCATCGCGATTGAGGTCACGCCAGAAGACGAGCGTGATGTCCACATTGAGGTCTATGGCAAGCAGTGGGCTTGGGACTTCAACTACCTCGAAGTTGAAGGCTCCGAGTTCGACGGCGGCGTGTACTTCGAAGGTGAACAGGGCCGCGAGAAGCGCGACGCTGAGGGCAAGGCCACTGGTGAGCTGCAGGACGAAAAACTTCCTGTTGTTTACGTACCGGTTGGCGCAAATGTAACGTTTGACCTCAAGTCGCGTGACGTCGCTCACTCGTTCTGGGTGCCAGAGTTCCACTACAAGCTCGACACCATCCCTGGCAAGACCAACACCTTCTCGATCACCGTTGAGCGCGAAGGCGAATACATCGGTAAGTGTGCAGAGCTCTGCGGTGAATACCACTCGATGATGCTCTTTAAGGTGAAGGCCGTTTCGGCTGAGGAATACAACGCTTACATCCAGTCACTCCGTGACGCTGGCCAGACCGGTGCTCGCGGCGACGAATATAACCGTAACGACCAGAACCCTGGAACCTCGGTTCCAGAAATTCAGCACGAGCAGCACTAAGGCAGGGTGAAATGACTTCTACGCTCAATAGGCCTGCCGCTACGCCATCGGCAGCGGAACCTGATTTCTCACCGAGCAAGGTTGGACGCAAGGGCAACCTTCTCGTCGACTTGTTGACCACCACCGACCACAAGAAGATCGGGTACATGTACCTGTACTCTTCGGTGATTTGGTTCTGCATCGGTGGTGTCATGGCACTGCTCATCCGTGGTCAGCTCTTCGCTCCAGGCATGGAGATGATTGCGACCAAGGAGCAGTACAACCAGCTCTTCACCATGCACGGCACAGTGATGCTCCTGATGTTCGCAACCCCGCTGTTCGCCGGGTTCTCGAACATCATGATCCCGCTGCAGATCGGTACGGCTGACGTCGCCTTCCCGCGCCTCAACTCCTTCGCGTTCTGGCTCTACAGCTTTGGTGCGTTCGTCGCCGTGATGGGCTTCCTCACCCCGGGTGGTGCGGCAGCGTTTGGTTGGACCGCGTACACGCCACTCTCGCTGACCACCTTCAGCCCGAGCATCGGTGGCCACCTCTGGGTCGCCGGTCTTGCACTGACCGGTTACGCCACGATCTTCGGTGCCGTCAACTTCATTACCACCATCGTCACCATGCGTGCGCCTGGTCTGACCATGTGGCGTATGTCGGTGTTCACCTGGAACACCCTGATCACCTCGATCCTCGTACTCTTCGCCTTCCCGGTTCTGACCGTGGCATGGTTCGCACTGCTCATGGACCGCGTCTTCGGTACGCACATCTATGACGTGGATGCAGGTGGCACGATCCTGTACCAGCACCTGTTCTGGTTCTTCGGTCACCCCGAGGTGTACGTCATCGCCCTGCCGTTCTTCGGTATTGTCTCGGAGATCTTCCCGGTCTTCAGCCGCAAGCCGATCTTCGGTTACAAGACGCTGGTTCTCGCAACGATCTCGATTGCTGCGCTTTCGGCTTCGGTTTGGGCGCACCACATGTACGTGACCGGTTCGGTACTCCTGCCGTTCTTCGCACTGATGACCATGCTGATCGCTGTCCCGACCGGTGTGAAGATCTTCAACTGGATCGGTACGATGTGGCGCGGTTCGATCACCTTCGAAACCCCAATGCTCTGGTCGCTCGGCTTTATCGTGACCTTCGTATTCGGTGGTCTCACCGGTGTCATCTTGGCTTCGCCAATCCTCGACTTCCACGTCTCGGACACCTACTTCGTCATCGCGCACTTCCACTATGTGCTCTTCGGTACCGTGGTCTTCGCAATGTTCGCTGGCTTCTACTTCTGGTGGCCAAAGTGGACGGGCAAGATGCTCAACGAAGGTCTTGGAAAGGTTCACTTCTGGATCCTCTTCGTGGGCTTCCACATGACCTTCCTCGTCCAGCACTGGCTCGGTGTCATTGGTATGCCACGTCGTTACTACACGTACCAGGCAGAAGACAACTTCACGTGGGCCAACCAGCTCTCGACCGTTGGTGCAATCATCCTGGCTATCTCGATGATTCCGTTCTTCCTCAACGTGTACCTCACGCACCGCAATGGCAAGAAGGTTACGACCAACGACCCATGGGGTTACGGTGGATCGCTCGAGTGGGCAACTAGCTGCCCGCCGCCGCGTCACAACTTCACCGAGATTCCACGCATCCGTTCGGAGCGTCCGGCATTCGACCTCAACCACCCTGAGTACTCGGCTCCTGGCTCGCACGTAGCCGTTGCTGCGAGCGGAAAGGTGAGCTAGCACATGAAGACTATTCGCAACCTCATGA
Organism: [Zimmermannella] bifida NBRC 103089; assembly: GCF_001570925.1. Lineage (GTDB taxonomy): Bacteria > Actinomycetota > Actinomycetes > Actinomycetales > Microbacteriaceae > Gulosibacter > Gulosibacter bifidus. The sequence goes on along the minus strand of NZ_BCSP01000001.1, from coordinate 375,667 downwards.
TGGGGCTGACCGTGTTCTACGCGCTGGTCACTGTCATGTACACCGTCTGGACTGCGGTCATTACCAACGACCCAGAGTGGGTAGGTATCGTCGCCTTCATCCTCATGACTATGTTCTCGGCATTCATCGCCTGGTACATGTCGGTTGAAAACAAGCCATTCAAGAAGAAGCGGCTTCCTGAAGACCGCGAGGATGCAGAGATCTACGAAGCTGACCCAGAGCTCGGCGTGTTCTCGCCGTACTCGATGTGGCCAGCGTTTACCGCAGGTGGCGCAGCGCTCGTATTTGCTTCGATCGCCTTCGGCTGGTGGCCCGCCTTCTTCCTGGCCCCAATTGGTCTCATTGGTCTGCTTGGTTGGATGTTTGAAATGTACCGAGGAAAATTCGGTCACTAACCGCATCCCTTGAGTGAAAGGTGCTCCACGCCAGATGGTGTGGGGCACCTTCGCTATTAGCCCCAACGTCGGCTACTTAGGGATTCGCAGCCGGTGGTCGGTAGCCTGGACGCGTGTCAGACCTCACGGACCGGCAGCTCGTTGAGCTTCGGCAAGTAGCACAGCTCCTGGGCGGCAACGTCGCCGCCAACCCGCAAGCAGCGATGTCACATTTGCTATTGGCGCAGGGACAGCATCTGTCAGGGGTCATTGCGGCATTGGCGTAGCGGACTTCGGCCAATAGCTTCGAGTCCGTCATCGCCGCGTTTAATCGGGGTGAGTTGGTGCGTGGCTACCCCATGCGGGGCACGGTGTTCGCGGCCGCCGCAGAGGATTTGGTCTGGACCACCGAGCTGGGTGGTCCGCGCCAATTGCGTGCCTCGGCTACGAGGCGACGCGGCCACGGCATTACTGAGGGAATGCTCGATGCCGCGTTCGATACGGCGGTGATCACTATCACCGGGCAGTCATCATTGGGCCACTTCGCTGCCGCCTCCGTTGCGGAAATCGGGGAGGCGTGGGAACGAGCGGGGATTCCGACCGATGCGGGTCGACGATACCATCTGCTCTATTCGCTCATGGCGGCCGGTCGCCTAGCCTACGGACCGATTCACCGGCGCCCGAGCACAGGCACGCTGCTGCAGCTTGTGGTGATTGCCGAGGAATGGCTTCCGTCGGGCGCAGGCCTGAGTCACCGCTTCAACGGTGATGAGGATGCGGCAATTGCGCATTGGCTCCATCGATATCTTTGGGGGCACGGGCCGGCAACGCTGCGCGATTTCAGCTGGTGGACCAAACTTCCGCTGGGACGCATCCGAGCCGTCGCCGCGCCGGTTCTCACAGAGTTTGAGCGGTACGGGCACGATCACGACGGCGACGCCTTCTATGGGCGCCCTGGCTTGTGGGAGGAGCGGACGCAGGCGAGGTCAGCATTGCGTCGGGCTAAGCTGCTGGCCCCTTCGACGAACTCGTACTCGGCTACCACGATCGCCTTCGACTGTTAAGCGCCGATGATCATGCGCGACTGGTGCCTGGAAATAACGGCGTTGTTAAGAATGCGATGCTGCGAGGCGCGCGGATTGTGGGCACTTGGCAGGAGTCCCGTGGCGCAGCGCTCGAGCTCGAGCCATTCGCTGGCCAGCTGTCAGCAACTGCCCACGCCGAGTTCACGAGAGCGCACCGCCGGTACCCGCGCTAGTTGGGACGGCAAATGGGTCATGGGCACAGTCCCGTTCAGGAACATATTCCGTGAACCGCATGACCTCGTCATGAACGTGGTCGCCGAGTTCCTTACGGAGGAGGGCGGCCGTCATATCCATGCCGGCGGAGACTCCAGACGAGGTCCAGCGGTCTCGGTCGTGCACCCATCGTGCCGCATCGATCCAGTCGACCTTCGAACCGTGCGTTCGCACCCACGACAGCGCCATCTTGTTGCTCGTCGCCGCGTAACCCTCAAGGAGCCCGGCTGCCGCGAGAATTGCGGAACCAGTGCAGACTGAGGCAACGACACGCGCTCGCTGGGCGGCTTCGCTGATTTCGCGCAGCGCCTCGGCTTGATGGACGAGCCGCCGTGTCCCCACCCCGCCGGGTACCAAGAGCAGATCGCAAGGCCGGGAGAGGGGAGTGGATGCGGCTATCTCGATGCCCTGATGGCTTCGAACCAGGAGGGCGTCATGCCCAGCGGGCTGCTCCGAGGTGAGAAATACGGTTCGCACATCGACTCCTGGCACGGTGGCAAGAAGCTCAATTGGTCCGGCTGCATCGAGCAACTCGAAATCGTTGAAAAGCAGGACATTCACTGTGCTGATGGGCATCCGTGCACCTCCACGCGCTCAAGGCCGAATACGCCCCATCATAGGGTGCGGATTGGGACGGTGTGTGTGCGTATCGATGGTCGGGTTGGCTAGCTTCGCGCAGCGCGCACAACGAAACGGGGCGGGATGCAAATGCATCCCGCCCCGCAGCGCTCGCTAGAACCTAGTGCAGTTCAGCGTGGTCGTGCTTTGCAGCTTCGAGCTCGCTCGGCGTTACCGACTCGACGCGGTCAGCGAAGAACCAGCGCGACAGTGCAGCGCGTGCCTTGCCCTTCTTCTTACCGTTCTCGTCGAGGTACGGCTTAACCGGTACGTAGTTCTCGTACTGGAGTTCGTAGACCTCGTGTTCCGTGAGCGGAACGTGAACTTCCTGGAACTCACCGTGCGGCAGTCGGATAACGCGACCCGACTCGTGACCGTGCAGGAGGGTGTTGCGGTCGTGCTTCTGCAGCGAGATGCACCAGCGCTTGACAACCCAGAACACGATCAGCGATCCACCGATCAGCCAGAACTGGAGGAAGTGAATGACGTGTTCCATCGCCATGTGGAAGTGCGTGGCAATAAGGTCCGAAGACGCTGCCGCCCACATCGTTGCGTAGAAGTTGATCCATGCAGCACCGAGTGCGGTACGGAACGGAGCGTTACGCGGACGGTCGAGCAGGTGGTGCTCGCGCTTGTCACCGGTGATCCACGATTCGAGGAACGGGTAGACAAACAGACCGATTACGAAGATGCCCATCAGCAGGAACGGAATCAGGATTGCCCAAGTAACCGTTACCGGTCCGAAGGAGGTTTCCAGACCCGGTGGGATCAAACGCAGCGCACCGTCACCGAAACCGATGTACCAGTCTGGCTGGGTACCGGCCGAGACAGGGGAGGGGTCATACGGGCCGTAGTTCCAAATCGGGTTGATCTGGAAGAGCGATGCGATGAGGAAGATCAGGCCGAGCACGATGAACATGAAGCCCGCAGCCTTACCGGCGAAGACCGGAAGGACTGGGTTACCCACCACGTTCGATTCGGTCTTGCCTGGGCCAGGCCACTGCGTGTGCTTGTGGACAACCATGAGCAGCATGTGCAGCGCGAGGAACGCGATGAGCAGTGCCGGCAGGATCATGATGTGCAGCGAGTACAGGCGACCAACGATGGCGTCACCAGGGAATTCGCCGCCGAAGAGGAGGAACGAAATCCAGGTACCGACGATTGGCACACCCTTGATCATGCCGTCAACGATTCGCAGACCGTTACCCGAAAGCAGGTCGTCAGGAAGCGAGTAGCCACTGAAGCCTTCGAGCATAGCGATGATCCAGAGCACCAGACCGATGATCCAGTTGAGCTCGCGTGGCTTGCGGAATGCACCGGTGAAGAACACGCGTGCCATGTGGAGCATGATCGACGCTACGAAGAGCAGCGCGGCCCAGTGGTGAACCTGGCGCATGAGCAGACCGCCGCGGACGTCAAACGAGATGTCCAGGGTCGAAGCCATAGCTGCCGACATCTCCATGCCCTGCAACGGAACGTACGAACCGTGGTATTCGGTGTGCGCCATCGACGGGTCGAAGAAGAAGGTCAGGAAGGTACCCGAGAGCAGGATGGCGATGAAGCTGTACAGCGCCACCTCACCGAGCATGAAGGACCAGTGGTCAGGGAAGATCTTGCGACCGAATTCCTTGACTGCGCCCGAGACACTCGTGCGCTCGTCGAACCAAGTTGCCGCCTTTGCGACGGCGCCGCCCTGCGCGGCCGAAGCATTAGACGTAGTCATTGCGACGCTCCCAGAAGGTTGGACCGACAGGCTCGTGGAAGTCGCTCTGTGCGACCAGGTAGCCGTCGTTGTCTACGGTGATGGGCAACTGCGGCAGTGGACGACCGGCAGGGCCGAAGATGACCTTGCAGTGCTCGGTTACGTCGAACTGCGACTGGTGGCAAGGGCAGAGCAGGTGGTGCGTCTGCTGCTCGTACAGAGCAACGGGGCAACCAACGTGCGTGCAGACCTTCGAGTACGCCACGATGCCGTGGTACGACCAAGACTTGCGGTCTTCCTGTTCCTTCAAGCGGTCTTCGGGAAGACGCATGAGGAGGACGACAGCCTTAGCCTTCTCGTCGAGCTTGCCGTGTTCGAGTTCGTTCAGGCCCTCAGGAATGACGTGGAATGCCGAACCAATCGTGACCTCGCTGGCCTTGATCGGAGTGCCAGAAGGGTCGCGCACGAGGCGAACACCCTTGTCCCACATCGTCTGGTGCATCAGCTTGACGGGGTTCTCGTTGTTGCCGTTGTAGAGGTCACGCAGCAGCACGATGCCCGGGAGCGGAAGTGCAAGGGCAGCGCCGATGAGCGAGTTACGCAGCATCTTGCGGCGGGTAAAGCCTGACTCTTCGTCTGCCTGCTTGAAGACCTCGGATACGCGCTTGGCGGTTGCTGGCGAAGCGCCCGTCTTGTGGCGAGCCTCGACCTGTTCCTCATCCTTCATCAGGTACTTGGCCCACGCGACAGCGCCGGTGCCGAGCGTCAGCATGCCGAAGGCAATGCCGAGACCGACAAACATGCTGTTCCAGCGAACGCTGGTGATGTCTTCCCGGTTGATCGGCCATACGAAGTAGGCGGCGATCGCGAAGATCGTGAAGGCGAGTGAGACCCAGAAGAGTGCGGTTACAACGCGCTCGGTGTTCTTTGCCTTTTGCGGATTCGTGTCAGTTACCCGCTCGTGGTGGTCAGGCATGCCGGGATTCTCGAACGTTTCTACGTTCGGATCCTGGGCGCCCGAGCTGACCGCGCGGTCCGACGAATTGGCGGTACGGAGCTCCCCGCCGAGTTCGTCTTCTGCCATGGGATGTCCCTTTCTGGGTTGATGAGGTTAGGAAGTTAAAGCGTTGGTGTGCGTCGTCGACTAGTTGGGACGCGAGGTCAGCCAGATAGCGAAACCGCTTGCGGCACCCAGACCGACGATCCAGATGAACAGACCTTCAGCGACTGGTCCAACCGAACCGAGGTTGTAACCGCCAACCATCGAGGTGTTGTCCGTCATCCAGCGGATCGAGGTGATGATGTCAGCCTTGTCCTGCGGCGAGAGGTTCGTGTCGCTGAAGACCGGCATGTTCTGCGGGCCGGTCTGCATTGCCTCGTAGATGTGACGTGGCTCAACTGTCTGCAGCTGCGGCGCGTACTTACCTTCGGTCAGTGCACCACCAGCAGCAGCAACGTTGTGGCACATTGCGCAGTTGATGCGGAAGATCTCAGCACCGCGGGCGGCGTCGCCGTCAGCCTGCAGGTACTTCTCGTCGGGGATAGCCGGACCAGGTGCGAGCGAGGCTACGTAAGCAGCGAGCTCGGCGGTCTGCTTCTCAGTGAACTGAACCGGCTTGACCGGAGCCTGAGGAGCCGAGTTCTGCAGCGGCATGCGACCGGTTCCGACCTGGAAGTCAACCGAAGCAGCACCGACACCGATCAGGCTGGGACCTTCGGGAGTGCCGACCGCATCCTTACCGTGGCAGGTTGCGCAGTTGGCGTTGAAGAGTGCCTTGCCTTCTTCGATGGTCTCTGCGCTGTTCATGTCGACCTGCGACTCATTTGCCGCAGCGTTCTCAACGAACGAGTCGATGGCGCCGTAGGCACCGCCGGTCAGCATCAGACCGAGGCCGAGGAGGCCTGCGGTAGCAAGTGGGCTGCGTCGCCCGCGCTTGCGTGACTTCTTAGCTGCCGACCGATTTGTAGTGGTCAAAGACATGTGTAGATCTCTCCTAGAGCTGCCGCGTGGTTACGCGAGGAACGGCAGGATGTAAACGACGAAGAACAGGCCAATCCACACCACGTCAACGAAGTGCCAGTAGTACGACACTGCCATGGCGCTCTGCATCTCGCGCTTGCCCATGCGACGTACCGCGTACATGCGGACGATCACGATGAGGAAGGCGAGCAGACCGCCGATTACGTGGAGACCGTGGAAGCCGGTAGCCATGTAGAAGGCGCTCGTGAATGGGTTGAGGTTCATGACGTAACCCTCGCTAACGAGCGTTGCGTACTCAAAAACCTGACCCGAAACGAAGATGGCGCCGAGCAAAACGGTGAGGAAGAACCATTCAACAGTGGCCCATTTGCCGTTGTTGTCCTTGCGGTCCTTACGGCCAGCTTCGGCGTGCATGACACCGATCTGGCAGGTCACCGAGCTGGCGACAAGGATGAGCGTGTTAGCGGCCGAGAACGGGATGTTCATGATCTCGTGTCCGGCGGCAAACTGCTCGGGTGCCATGGCGCGAAGCGTGAAGTAGATCGCGAACAGACCGGCGAAGAACATTACTTCGGATCCGAGCCAGACAATCGTGCCGATTGCCACGGAGTTCGGTCGGTGAACGCGTGGAACGACGGGAGTGGTAGTTGCAGAAGTCACGTCCCCCATTATGACGGAAATTTCAGGTTCTCCAAGTCGGTTGGTTATGGCGAGTCTTTTTCAGTTACTAAACTCAAGCGCATGACGCAGCTTCAGACATGGCCGGCAATGTTGGAATCCCTGTTAAATGGGAGCGATTTGAGCATGCGCCAAGCAACCTGGGCAATGGAACAGATCATGCGTGGCGAAGTCTCCGATGCTGAGCTAGCCGCTTGGCTGGTTGCCCTCCGTGCCAAGGGTGAAACCGTATCCGAGGTCATCGGGTTTCGGGATGCGGTTCTGAAACATGCGGTGCCGACCAACCTCACGTCGTGGGGCGTCGACATCGTTGGCACCGGTGGCGACCTTGCCGGCACGGTAAATGTTTCGACGATGGCGGCATTCGTCATCGCGGGTTCTGGTGTGCCGGTACTGAAACACGGCGGGCGTGCATCCTCGAGCCGCTCGGGGGCAACGGATGTGTTGACCGAACTTGGAATCGTCGGTACTGCCAATACTGCTGCTCTCGACGAACTGTTCTCGGCAACGCAGGTTGCATTTCTATTTGCCAATCAGTTCCATCCGGGATTCGCGCACGCAGCGCCCGTGCGTAAAGCGCTGGGTGTGCCCACCGTCTTTAACTGCCTTGGCCCGCTCACCAATCCCACCCGCGCTGAGGCTTCGGCAGTGGGCGTGGCGAAGCCCGAGATTGTGCCGCTCGTTGTGGGTGTTTTCCGCACTCGTGGGGCGGCAGCACTCGTATTCCGTGGTGACGATGGCCTCGACGAACTGACGGTCACCGGTTACTCGCGTATTTGGGAAGTCGTGAACGGTGAAGTTGCCGAACACGATCTGCATCCGCGAGATGTCGGTCTCGGTGAGTATGACCTAGAAGACATTCTCGGAGGGACTCCGTCCGACAACGCCGCGATCGCACGTGCCGTACTGGCAGGTGAGCAGCAGGGTGCCGTCCGTGACATCGTCCTGCTCAATGCCGCAGCCGGCATGGTTGCCTATGAGCTCGCAACTAACCCGGAAAGCGTGAATCGCCCTATTCGTCAGCGCTTGATTGACAAGATTGCCGTTGCTCGCGAGACCATTGACTCGGGTGCAGCGATTGCGAAGCTGAATGATGTGGCCGCGGTCTCGCAGCGCGTCCACGAATCGGCATCGTAATTGGGTAAGAGGAATCGACTGTTGCCTAAGAAATCAGTTACGAAGCCGGATGCTAACGGCTCGAATGAAGTTCGAGTGTTTGCTGCAGCCATCCGTCCAACCGCACGAGTTGTTGCCCCAAAGCTCGCCCTGTTCATTGGTGCTGCCTGGCTAGTTGCCTGGCCCATCGTGACGTTCATGACGGCTTGGGGTGCCGCAGAGCACGCTCGGCTTGGGTTGGCGGGCTGGGCGTTTTCTTGGGCCCTTGTCGCGGCACTAGCAGTACTCGGAACGGTTGCTGCCTACGCTGCGGTCACGCGGCTTGCCCAGGGCGCGGTCGCGTATTCGGAACGGCGAGTGGTGCGGCTCGGGTACGGCGATGCATTCTTGTCGATGGCTGGCGGTTTTGCGTGCACATTCTTGCCCATCACCTTTATGAGCGAAGTCATGATTGCCGCCACGCTAGTGGTCATCATCGGCTTTTTCTTTGCTGCTGCGGCCTTGCTGCCGATGTATATCGCAAATTGGCAGCGTGCGGTAGCCGAAGGTCGATCGGTATCTGACCAATAATTCAGTTGGATGTGACGGTCAATATCATTTGTGGCGCCAATGTCGGCGCATTCAGGTTATGTACATGAATTTGATCTCATGTCGGATAGCGTGAAACGTGCTGGATCGCGATTTGTGATTTGGTGCAAACCACAAAGGAGAAGATCATGTCCCTCAGCTGGATTAGCTGGATCATTATCGGTCTTATCGTTGGACTCATTGCCCAGGCTATTACTAAGGATTCGCGCAAGCACCCATGGTGGCTCACCATCATTCTCGGCATCATCGGCGGTATTGTCGGTGGCTGGATCGGCGGCATGGTCGTTGGTCCCGAGAAGCTCGACAGCTTCTTCGACATTTGGGTCTGGATCTTTGCACTCATCGGTGCAGTAATCGTTACCGCATTGTTTGAAATGCTTACGAGTGGTAAGGGTAAGGCAGACTCACGTCGATAACCTGACCTGTCGAATGGACCTCGTGCCGATTGATATCAGACAGTGATCTGTAGCACGATATAGGTCGATTCGTCTGGCAGTGGAAGCGGCCGGGATTGGTTCTCCAATCCCGGCCGCTTCCACTATTGGCAACGAATGTTGAGGTATTTCAGCAGTGCGCTGCGCCCGTTAATCCAGTTCACTGAATAACACATCGTGCGTATCGTCACCCGGCCGAATTCGCAGGGAACGTGCAGCAATCACAGCACCGCAACCACGTGCATCCTGACAAATACCAAATCGACAGTATTGCGCAAACAAATCATGGCTGCGGTCGCGCGCTTGGCAGCACGCGGCTTCAGCGACGGCGCTATTCGGCTGCCGGTTCACCCATCAACTGACCGAGCTGCGCGATCGTGGCTTCGAGCCGGACACCGGACGCATCGCGACGGGCGAGTCCCTCGGGGAGCTTGCGAATCGCGCCGTCCTTCGCGTTGGCGAGGGCCGGCGCCTTGCCCGCCCACGCCAAGCCGAGCGCTTCCTCGCCGCGAACAAAGCGATGTGCGCGCACACCGCCGGTGGCACGCCCCTTGGTGGGGAATTCGGAAAGCTCAGTGGTTTTCGCGGTGCCCGTCGTGTCGCCGAACAGCGCTTCATCGGCTGGGGGATTCGCCACGGTCACGACCACAGCATCGTCGATGTCAGCAGCGGGGACGACGGAGAACTGCACGAGTGACGCATCCGGTTGCAACCGCATCCCGGCCATGCCGGCAGCGGCAGGACCCTGCGGTCGAACGAGCGCAGCATCGAACCGCAGCAGCTGCGCATCCGTCGACACAAATACCAGATGGTCGCCGTCGTTGGCACGTGCAGCACCGACAACTTCATCGCCAGGCTTCAGCGTGATCGCTTGCACCTCGTGCTGGGAATCCCACTCAACGGGGTTCACTCGTTTGACGACGCCGTTCTTCGTCGCCATCGCCAGCGGTGACGTTACGTTGAGCGGCACCAGGCCGACAATGCGTTCGTTCTTTTCGGTGATACCGAAATAATCCCGCGCGCTCACACCAGCATTCATGAGTACGGATGCGGCGGGGCTCGCCGGCAACGAAACTGGCGTCATGCGCAGCACGCGGCCGGTGTTCGTGACGGCACCGATGTCGCTTCGAGTGGTGACCTCGAGGCTCGCCTGAATCGCATCGTGCTTGGTACGACGCTTCGGCTGGGTAAATACGTCGCCCTCATTCAGCGAAACGCGCAGGATGCGTCCGGTCGCTGAGAGCAGCACGATCGTTGGTTCGTCGGGTGCTTCCAACTGGACTGGGGCAGCCTTACCGCGTCGCGTCGCAGCCTGTTGTACTACCGCGCTGTCACCAATCAGGACGGTGCGACGCGGCGTGGCGAACTGGTCGGCTGCTGCGCCGAGTTCGCGGCTGACCTGAGCCCGAAGGAGGGCGGGGTCGGCGAGCATCGTCTCGAGATCAGCGATCTTGCGGCGCAGGTCGTCGGCTTCGGCTTCAAGCTCGATACGCGAGAACTTCGTCAGACGACGCAGACGCAACTCGAGGATGTACTCGGCTTGGGCATCCGACAGATCAAAGACGAGCTTGAGTCGGCCGCGGGCTTCTTCGGCATCATCCGAAGAACGGATGATCTCAATGACCTCGTCAATATCGACAATGGCAATGAGCAAACCGTCGACCAGGTGGAGTCGGTCGCGGTGCTTGTTCAGCCGGAACTCGCTGCGGCGGCGAACTGCGGAGATGCGGTGGTCGAGATAGACCTGCAACAGGTCTCGCAAACCGAGCGTCGCGGGCGCATTGTTCACGATCGCAACGTTGTTGATGTGGAACGACTCTTCCAACGGTGTGTGGCGATAGAGCTGTTCGAGCACTGCCTCGGGTGCGAAACCGGTCTTGATCTCAATGACAAGCTTGAGGCCTGACTTGCGGTCGGTGAGGTCGGTGACCTGGGAGATGCCGGCGAGCTTCTTCGACTGCACGCCCTGCTTGATCTTTTCAATGACCTTTTCCGGCCCAACCAGGAACGGCAGTTCGGTAATTACGATGCCCTTGCGGCGAGCGGTGATGTTCTCAATTGTCGCCGTCGCGCGCGTAGTGAACGACCCGCGGCCGGTCTCGTAGGCCTGACGGATCCCATCCAACCCAACGATGCAAGCACCACCGGGCAGGTCGGGTCCGGGCACAAACCGCATCAAGTCATCGAGTGAGGCATCCGGGTGATCCAGCAGGTGTTGGGCGGCGCTGACCACTTCGCCAAGGTTGTGCGGAGCCATGTTCGTGGCCATACCGACGGCGATACCGGACGAGCCGTTGACGAGCAGGCTTGGCCAGGCTGCTGGAAGCACCTCGGGCTGCTGCAGTGAGTTGTCGTAGTTTGGAACGAAATCGACGACGTCTTCGTCGAGCGACTCGGTCAGCGCGAGTGCGGCGGCGGTGAGTCGAGCTTCGGTGTAGCGAGCAGCTGCGGGACCGTCATCGAGCGAACCGAAGTTACCGTGGCCATCCACCAACGGCACCCGCTGTGTGAACGGTTGAGCCAAACGAACCAGCGCGTCGTAGATGGCCGTATCACCGTGCGGGTGCAACTTACCCATGACGTCACCGACAACGCGGGCCGACTTAACGTGACCGCGGTCGGGGCGCAGACCCATTTCGGTCATCTGGTAGAGGATGCGGCGTTGGACCGGTTTGAGGCCGTCACGGGCGTCTGGCAACGCGCGCGAGTAGATCACCGAGTAGGCATATTCGAGGAATGATCCTTGCATTTCACCGGCGACATCAACGTCTTCAATCCGTTCGCGAAATGCCGAGCTCGAAGCTGCTGCCATCGGGGAATCAACCTGCCTGTGAAAAACTAGTGGAGTGGAACCGATGCTATTGAACCGATCGGCTGATCGGCCCCTCCTTGCCGACGTGTTGCCGAATTGCGTGGCGGCGATGCGCGGAAACGTGCCAGAATCGGGGGATTTCGGGCTCCCGGCGGTGCGCGGCTGCATTGTGGTGATGGTCGACGGGCTCGGTGCACATCTGCTTCGAACCCGTGCGGGCCACGCTCGAACGCTTTCGCGTGCCTGGCAGTCGGGCGATGAACTGGTGAGCTTTCCTTCGACCACCGTTGCTGGCATCACCTCGTTGACCACCGGCACATTGGCTGGCGCTCACGGCCTGGTGTCGTATTCGGTCTGGGACCGGGACTTTGAATGCATCCGGAACCAGATTTCTGGCTGGGACGCGAGCGGCATGCATCCGGCAACGTGGCAACTCGCACCGACCGTGTTTGAACGCGAGTCGATCGATTCGGCGGTGGTCTCGGTAGCGGCGTATCGGGAGTCGGGCCTCACCAACGCGAGTTTGCGAGGTGCCGAGTATGTGTGCGGCGAATCGATGCTCGAACGGAGTCGGTTGGCAGCACAATACGCACGCGAGCATGACCGGCCGCTGGTCTACTGCTATCACGCCGAGCTTGACCAGGCCGGACACCAATACGGCTGGGCATCGTCGGCTTGGACGGCTCGGCTCGAAGAACTGGATGCGGCGATCGCCGAGTTGGTTGCGCGCGCGCCTGCTGACATCGGCATCCTGGTGGTTGCCGATCACGGCATGATCGATACGCTGGCCACGACGCAGGTCGATATCCCCGACGAGGCGCTAACCGGAATCGTTTCGGTCGCCGGGGAACCACGATTGCGTCACCTGTACTTGGACGACGCCCTCACACCGGATGACGAGGCTGCGGTCAATGCGCGCATCGCGGCTGCCGATCGAATTCGGGCGGCGTTGGACGGTCGGGCGCTCGTGGTGACTCGGGATGATGCGATCGCTTGGGGGTGGTACGGAGCGGATCCGCACTGGGCCGCGGTCGAGCGAATTGGCGACGTGCTCGTTGCGGCCACCGCCGACGAGGCGTATTACACCGCGGACATGCCCGAATCAATGCGGCAGATGGTGGGCCAACACGGGTCGGTCACCGAGGCAGAAATCACGGTGCCGTGTATCCGCCTCGGTGCCTTTGCGACCGAGTAGTTCGCAACCCAGGATGTGATCTCGGTTCGAGGGCTACATTGCTTCGAGCGCGTCTGGGCCTTCTGGCAAGATTTGACCGCCATCGACCACGATTGACTGTCCGGTAATGTAACGCGCCCCGTCTGACGCAAGGAAAGCGACCGCTTCGCCAATGTCGCGCGGTTCGCCGAGCTTGCCGAGCGGTACCGCCTTAGCCATTTCGGCCAGGTATGCCTCGCCCAGCGCTTGCAATCCGGGGGTCACGATGTTGCCTGGCAACACCGCGTTGATCGTGGTGCCCTGTTTGGCCAGTTCCATTGCGGCCGACCGGATGAAGCCGAGCTGGGCAGCTTTTGTGGCGCCGTAGTGGGCCCAGCCGGGGTAGCCGGTGTAGTTGCCCGTAATAGAGGAGGTCACCACGATGCGTCCGCGCTCGGAATCGCGCAGGGCATCGGCGGCGGCCTGCACCATGTGAATTGTGCCCTTGACGTTGACGTCGAAGATGAAATCGATCTCGTCATCGCTGAGTTCCCGCAGCGGAGTCTGTGGGTAGACGCCCGCGTTCGCAGCAAGCACCGACAGGCTGCCATGCGTGTCGATAACCGACTTCACGACCGCATCGCAAGCGGCCCGATCGCGAACGTCCAATACGACGGCGTCATAGCCGGCCTCACGCGTTGTCGCGCATTCGGCCTCGGTAACGCCAGTGACGACGACGGTCGCGCCGTGGTCAGCGAGTACATCGGCGATACCCTGGCCAATTCCTACAGTGCCACCGGTGACGAGTGCAACGCGGCCTTCGAGTAGTTTCGACATCTTTACCTCCTCCAACGAACGATTGACGTTCGGTGTGCGTGAACGGACGCCGCCGCAGTTTGTGCGGTTCGGCGGCGCGGTTGCAGCATAGGAAATGCCGGTTGCCGCAGGCTCAACGTCTGACGGGAGTCAGGCACGTCGTGCTACGGCGTTGGCTACGCCTTCATCGCTGGTTGCCCAGCGGTAGGTAGGTGACTATTCGTCGTCGGTGCGAGTGCCGAAGACAATCTCGTCCCAGCTTGGCATCGACGGGCGCCCGGTCTTGCGGCGTGGTGCTGTTGGTTGAGCGCCGGTGTGCCGGGGCGTTGCCGGTGCAAACGGCGAACCGTTCGACGATGAACCGGTGTCGATATCACCCAAGTCCAGGGTGTTGTCATCGGGCTGTTCCGCAGCAGCTGGCTGCTTGTCGGCTACCTCGTTCGGCTTGGCGTCGGCGGTGCCTGAATCGCTCGCTTGGTGCTGCGCAGCAGCACTCGGCCCAAACCGGGATGCGCCGTCGTGCATTGCCTGGTCGTCGGCAGCTGCGTCTTCGTCACTGACGATCTCGGCGTCAACGATGTCGGATGCGTTCGACGTACCTGGGCGGGCAAAAGGCGTTACGGATGCGATGCGTCCGTCTTCGTTGACCTGTTCGGGCGCGCGCAGGAACTCGCCCAGGTTGTCGTCGTCTTCGAACTCAAACTCTTCGCTGTACACCGAGTGCTGACGTTCGCCGCGGCGCTTACGCAGTGCTTCGAGCAGGTCAGCGGTCTCGTGCGTGGTTGCTGACATGCCGTTTCGTGCAGCGAGTTCGGGTTCAGGAGTCGGTGCCGGGATGATGTTGTCGGTCGGGTCGGACGCGATCGCACGAAGCTGCGGCGAGGCGCTGAGCGATGCGGCGTCTTCTTGCTGCGAGAGGCTCACGGCAGCGGGGGAGAGCGGGCGCAGGTTCTTGCCCCGAGGGTCGAAATGCCAGAGGGCGTTGCGGGTTACGTCGCCGGTGGTGAACTCAAGACCGATGTGCCAACCGTCTTCCGGATCCTTCCACGCATCCCAAATGACATTGTGGCCCTCGATTTCCTCGAGACGTGCATCGATTGCGGCGCCGAAATTAAGACCTTCGGCAGCCAACGGGTCAATTTGTTGCTGTAGACGGACGGCCACCGCGCGGGCTTGCTCCACCATGTACTGGCGTTCAGCGATGATCGGGCCCTCGAACCGGGCGACGGTTTCTTCGTCGGCACCGGTGATCTCGACGACTTCAGCGACGCTGCGGCCGGAGCGAATCAGCTGCTGAATCTGACGCGGCGGAACCTTTGGCGCAGCCGATCGTGGTGCTACCTGTGGGCGCAGTGCCGAACGCAGGGTGTCATCGGCACGCAATCGAAATCGCTGACCGTTCTCGGTGGTGGCGAGAATCCAGCCATCTTCGACGCTGACGAATCGCAGATCCTGCATCAGTGCTCCTCCCAATAGTGATGGTGCCAAGCATCACAGACCAAACGGGTAGATCTCTGCACATCGACGCGCGCCGTCGAAATCCTCAATACGTGCCGAAACCGCCTGAGATCGCGATCGCGCGGCGAATGCATCCCACCACAGGCGCATTTTCAAGTGTGCATTTGCATTGTTGTTCGCAATAGTGCAAAATACCGCCCCAGCGGGTACACCGCGTAAGGCCCTAATGATTTTGGATGGTAATGGCAACCGACTACGACGCACCGCGTAAGAATGAAGACGAAGCTGACTCGATCGAGGCGCTCAAGGAACGCGTCCCGGCTTCAGCATCGTCAAACGTTGACATCGATCAGGGTGACGGTGTCCACGGCTTTGATCTCGCGGACGAGGATCTGAGCGACGTCGAAATCGAAACCGTCGTTATCCCACCGCAGGCGAACGAATTCACCTGCATGGAGTGCTTCTTGATCAAGCACCGTTCGCAGCTGTCGCCGCAGTCGACTGAAGGCAACCCACTGTGCAAGGACTGCGCTGGCGCCTAACGCGCTGCGCTGGTGCTGCGCGCCTTTGCTTGGCTGATCGCTGCAGCCAGAGCTGCTGGCTCGCGAGTTGAAACCAACCAGTAGGGGATTGGATCACGTTCGTCGTTGATCTCGATTTTCGCGTTGGTACCGACCCAGCCGCGCAAGCAAATCCATGCCCGAGCATCGAGACCGGGGCCCGCCGCTTGGCGTGCCTCGGTCTTGTTGTCGTTGGCGGTTACGTCGCCCACAAGGTTGATGGGGATGTTTGCGGAACCGACACGCAGCGTCGACGCCGACACCTCAATAATGGGCGAGCCGCCGTACAGTGCAGCGCAATACCCGGCGAAGAGCGCGACGCCAAGAATGATGCCAACGATCATATTGATCGGAATGAATACCGCCATGACGGCGGGAATGACCAGCGCCCCGATGACGTACATCCAAATTGTGGGCGACACTCGTTCTCGATACAGCACCCGTCCAGTCCACCACTCGATCCCTGACGATTCCTGAATTGTGCTGTTGATTCCGAAAACCAGCGTGGTAAGGCGGTTTATGTCGGATGCGATGCTCAGTTAGACGTGAACGATTGCGAGTTGTGTTGGGTACGCTCGAGGTGTGATGCAACCAGCTACGCCAACTTTTAGTGTCCCGACAACGGGGACGATGCCGCATCGAGCCAATCCGCTGGATGCGGGCGCCGATCTGTGCAGTGCGGAAACCTTGACGCTTCAGCCCGGTGAGCGGGCGCTCGTCGGTACCGGAACAGCAATTGCCCTTCCTGCCGGAACGGTCGGGATCGTCGCCCCACGCTCGGGTCTGGCGGCAAAGCATGGCATCACCATCGTGAACGCCCCCGGCATTATCGACGCCGGATATCGAGGCGAGCTCAAGGTGTCGCTGCTGAACACCGATGCCACCGAGGTGTACACGATTAACGCAGGGGACCGGATCGCGCAATTGCTCGTATTGCCCATCCCCACAGTCGAGTTTGTGCCGGTCGCCGCGCTGCCCGAAGGCGAGCGCGGCACGGCTGGGTTTGGTTCGAGCGGGTACGCGGCCGGGAACGCGGCCGAGACGACCGACGCGAGCGAATAGGTTTACGGAGTTTCGCATCCGCTACGGGTGTTGAATCAAAGGAGTTGCAATGGGATTTTTTGACCGCTTCCGTCAGCAAGACAACGACACGATCAAGGCCGAGAAGCTCACAATTGATGACGAGGCGGATGTTGATGTCGATGCGGACATTGACGAGCCCGATGAGTTTGAAAAAGAAGCACCTGCCGATCGTGAGACAGCGGGGCCATTTGACGTTGACGAGGCGCCCGAAGGCGTGCCCGTAATCGATTTTGGTGCGCTGCGCGTACCGGCACGCCCCGGCATGGGCATCCGCGTCGAATTCCGTGAGCAAACGCAGGCCATCGTGGCCATCGCAATTGACCTCGACGGATCGTCGCTGCAGCTCCAGCCATTTGCGGCTCCCCGCTCGAGTGGCATTTGGGGCGAAGTGCGCGAGCAGCTGCTCGAATCGATGGCGCGTCAGGGCGCTGAAGCTGAAGTCGTTGACTCGCCGGTTGGCAAGGCGGTGGTCGCAACTATTGGTAAGGAATCTGCCAAGCAGCGCACTATCAAGTTCCTCGGCGTCGACGGGCCACGCTGGTTCGTACGTGGCGTCGTGAGTGGCCCAGCGGCCCGTGACGAAGCTCTGCTCGAACAGATGGTAGAGGTCTTCCGCAGCGTTGTTGTTAACCGTGGCAGCCACGCGGCACCGCCGCGCGAGTTGCTGCCAATGCAGATGCCGGATGCGTTGGCTCAGCAGATGCAGGCGCGTCAGCAGGCGGGTGGTTCTGCCGAATGACGGACGGCAGTCGTATCGAACCAGCCGGACACGCCGAATCGCCCGTGCCAACGAGCGATTCGGCTGTGGCGCAACAGATGTCGCAAGCCGCGAAATCCTCCGCAATCGGGCGTGCGGCCGTGGCAGAGACGCCCATGGCGGCGTTCCTCGCCGCCACCGGTGGCTGGTTCGGCATTATTGAAGCGCTGGCACCGGCCATGATTTTTCTGGGCACCTTTGTCGTGACCGAAAATCTGTTGGTTTCGGTCATTGCGCCCGGCATCTTGGCGCTGGCATTTATTGGCATGCGCGTCGTGCGAAACGAGCCAGTTTCTTCGGCCGCTGGTGGTCTATTTGCCATGGCGCTGTCGGGATTCTTGGCCCTGCGTAGCGGTCAGAGCGAAGACTTCTTTCTGGTCGGATTCTGGACGAATGCGGCATATTTGCTGGCCTTCCTCGTCTCCATGCTGGTCCGCTGGCCGCTGGTCGGTGTAATCGCTGGCTTCGCGCTGGGGCAGAGCACGCAATGGCGTAGCCAGCGTCGCGCGTTCTGGAGCATGCAGGTGATCACCGCGTGCTGGGCCCTGCTATTTGCCCTGCGATTGATCGTGCAATTGCCGCTGTACTTAGCTGGCAACACCCAGGGGCTCGGCATCGCGCGGATGCTGATGGGGCCGCCACTATTTGGCGTGGTCGTGGTCTTTACGGTGCTGTTTGTGCGCGGGGTGTACCGTCCAGAGCAGACCGAGCCCACTGCATCCACCGGCACGGATGCGTCGACCACCGAGGGCGCGACTGGCTCAGGTGATCGGCCACCCGCAAGCGTCTAGAAGTAACCACCACGAGTACGTACCGCACATAAGGTAAAGTATCTCTATGTCGAGATATCTTGACGAACCCTCGAACGAAGGAGCATCGTGACCGCAGTCAACAGCTTCGGCGCCAAAGACGTCTTGAACGTCGAAGGTACCGACTATGAGATTTTTCGCATCGACAAGGTAGCCGGCTACGAGAAGCTGCCGTTCAGCCTCAAGGTGCTGCTCGAAAACCTGCTTCGCACCGAAGACGGTGCAAACGTGACCGCTGAGCAGATTGCTGCCCTGGGCAACTGGGATGCATCGGCTGACCCGAGCACCGAAATCCAGTTCACCCCGGCACGCGTCGTCATGCAGGACTTCACCGGTGTTCCCTGCATCGTTGACCTTGCCACGATGCGCGAGGCCGTCAAGAACCTCGGTGGCAACCCTGAAGCCATCAACCCGCTCGCACCTGCTGAGCTGGTCATCGACCACTCGGTAATCGCCGAACTGTTCGGCTCGAGCGACGCATTCGAGCGCAACGTTGAAATCGAATACGAGCGCAACGGTGAGCGTTACCAGTTCCTGCGCTGGGGCCAGGGTGCCTTTGACGACTTCAAGGTCGTTCCTCCTGGAACCGGTATTGTCCACCAGGTCAACATCGAGTACCTCGCTCGCGTCGCATTCGTACGCGAAGTTAACGGTGTGCTTCAGGCTTACCCCGACACGCTCGTCGGCACTGACTCGCACACCACCATGGTTAACGGCCTGGGTGTCCTCGGTTGGGGCGTCGGCGGTATCGAAGCCGAAGCTGCCATGCTCGGTCAGCCAGTTTCGATGCTCATCCCAAAGGTTGTCGGTTTCAAGCTCAAGGGCGAAATCCCAACCGGCGTTACCGCAACCGACGTCGTGCTGACCATCACCGACATGCTTCGCCAGCACGGTGTAGTCGGTAAGTTTGTTGAGTTCTACGGTGACGGCGTTGGCGCCGTTCCGCTGGCCAACCGCGCCACCATCGGTAACATGTCGCCAGAATTTGGCTCGACCGCCGCGATCTTCCCGATCGACGACGAGACGCTCAACTACCTGCGTTTCACCGGACGCACCGAGTCGCAGGTCAAGCTCGTCGAGGCCTACGCCAAGGAACAGCACCTCTGGCACAACCCCGAACAGGAACCAACCTTCTCGGAATACCTCGAACTCGACCTCTCGACGGTTGTGCCGTCGATCTCGGGTCCGCGTCGTCCACACGACCGCATCGAACTCACCGAGGCCAAGGCCCAGTTCGCCAAGGACCTCGAGAACTACGCGCAGCGTGTCGAATCGGACCTGACCGACGTTCAGGCAGCCGACTCGTTCCCTGCCTCCGACCCAGCCGCATCCACGCCAGAATCGGAAGCAACCGACGTCACCGAGACGGTGTCGCCGGAACCGATCGGCCGCATCACCAACCCAGTCGAGGTCACGAACAACGGCGAAACCTTCACCATTGACCACGGTGCCGTCGCCATTGCGGCAATCACCTCGTGCACGAACACCTCGAACCCGTCGGTCATGATGGCTGCCGGTGTGCTCGCACGCAACGCCGTTGAAAAGGGCCTGCAGGTCAAGCCATGGGTCAAGACCACGCTTGCCCCGGGTTCGAAGGTCGTTACCAACTACTACGAGAAGTCGGGCCTCAACGAGTACCTCGACAAGCTCGGTTTCTACCTGGTTGGTTACGGCTGCACCACCTGCATCGGTAACTCCGGTCCGGTTGACGCACCTATCTCGGAAGCGATCAATGAGAACGACCTTGCCGTTACTGCAGTGCTCTCGGGTAACCGCAACTTCGAAGGTCGCATTAACCCCGACGTCAAGATGAACTACCTGGCTTCGCCACCACTCGTGGTTGCGTACGCTCTGGCGGGTTCGATGGACTTCGACTTCGACACCGATGCACTCGGTCAGGATGCCGACGGTAACGACGTCTTCCTGCGCGACATTTGGCCAGATGCTGCTGAAGTTCAGCAGATCATCGAATCGTCGATCGACACCGACATGTACACCCGCGAATACTCGTCGGTATTCGAAGGTGACGAGCGTTGGCGTTCGCTGCCAACGCCCACCGGCGCCACCTTCGAGTGGGCAGGGGAGTCGACCTACGTTCGTAAGCCTCCGTACTTCGACGGCATGGCCCTCGAACTCGACCCGGTTACCGACGTCGAGAACGCTCGTGTACTCGTGAAGCTCGGCGACTCGACCACGACCGACCACATTTCTCCTGCTGGCTCGATTCCGATGTCGAGCCCGGCCGGTCGCTACCTCACCGAGAACGGTGTCGAGCGCAAGGACTTCAACTCCTACGGTTCGCGTCGCGGTAACCACGAGGTCATGATTCGCGGTACCTTCGCGAACATCCGCCTGAAGAACCTGCTGCTTGACGGTGTCGAGGGTGGTCACACCCGCGACTTCACCCAGGCAGGCGGCCCGCAGTCGTTCATTTACGACGCCGCACAGAACTACGCCGCACAGGGCACTCCGTTGGTTGTGCTCGGTGGCAAGGAGTACGGTTCGGGTTCGTCGCGTGACTGGGCAGCAAAGGGCACGAGCCTGCTCGGCGTGCGCGCGGTCATCGTCGAAAGCTACGAGCGCATTCACCGTTCCAACCTCATCGGTATGGGCGTGCTGCCGCTGCAGTTCCCTGCCGGTGAGTCGGCCGAGTCGCTCGGCCTCGACGGCACCGAGTCGTTCTCGATCACGGGCCTGACCGAGCTGAACAACGGTTCGACCCCGAAGACGGTTCGCGTCGTCGCCACCCCGACCGACGCATCCGCTGCGGGGCGCGAACCGGTCGAGTTCGACGCAGTCGTTCGCATCGACACGCCTGCCGAAGCGGACTACTACCGCAACGGTGGCATCCTGCAGTACGTACTGCGTTCACTGGCCACCAAGTAGCCAAACGCGTCTGCTGACTCGCGCGCCGCATCCTGCATACGGGATGCGGCGCGCTGCGTTTTCGGTGGTTACCGGCGCCGAATTTCACGATTGTTTGAGTACAGAGATTTTCAAGGAAGTGCTCGGCTGCGCTGCCTACGCTCGGGTCTTGCTGTAACTTTGCGCGTTGTTGGCGGCAACGGTGCCGCACCACCGCGCGAAGATGTTGATTCAGTTCGAACAATGAGGTTGAACATCTATGTCAAACATCACTGTCAGGCGTGCCTGGAGAAACGCATTCGCTGCCGTAGCCGTGTGCTCGCTACCACTTGGGATCGCAACCACTGCGTATGCCGCACCCCTGGATGGTGCGCCATCGATCGGTGACACGCTGTTCGCCGGTATCGGCAACACCGGCTACGACGTCCAGCACTACGACGTCGACATGGCCTATTTCCACGAGGCCGAAGCAGGTCACGAAGCCGGTTCGATTGCGGCCACCGCGACCATTAGCGCTCGTGCCGATCACGAGCTGGGTGCGTTCTCGCTTGATTTCGAGGGGATGCAGGTCGATTCGGTGCTCGTCAACGGCGCGCCAGCCAAGTTCTCACGCAGCGAAGACAAAGCCATCGAGTCCTTCAAACTGCACATCACGCCCGCGACTCCGGTTCATGGCGACTTCACCATCGAAGTGCAGTACTCGGGTGTGCCGGTAGAGCACATCGACAACGATGGCTCGTCTGAAGGTTGGGTGGCCACGGCTGACGGCACCACGGCGCTCGGGCAGCCCGTTGGTGCGATGGCCTGGATTCCGTGCAACAACACGCCAGCCGACAAAGCCACGTTCGATTTCGAAGTGACGATTCCGAATGAGATCGGCGGCAAGCCCGCCGCGGTCGCCGGCAACGGCAACCTTGTCGACCAAGTTGCCAGCGATGATGGCACCCGCACCACATGGCACTGGCGACAGGAGAACCAGCAGGCCACGATGGTGACCATGCTCTCGATCGGTAACTTCATCGTTCGCGAAGGGTCGATCACGCTTAGCGATGGCACCGAAATTCCGGAATGGTCGTTCTGGGATGCATCCAGCACCGATGCTGAGATCGCCGAGATGGATCACCGTCGCGGGCAGGTCGAGGAGATGACCACCACGCTCGAGTCGCTTTACGGGCCGTACCCGGGCATGAGCACCGGCATCGTGGTGGACAAGAACCCTGTCGGCTACGCACTCGAGACGCAAGACCGCTCGTTCTTCCCCGGCAAGATCAAGGAAAGCACGCTGGTGCACGAGATTGCGCACCAGTGGTACGGCGATGCGGTGTCGCCTTCGGATTGGGGCAGCATCTGGATCAGCGAAGGTCAGGGAACGTACGCGCCGCTGTACTGGACCGAAAAGAACGGCGGCAAGACCACCGCAGAAGTGCTCTACGCCGAATGGGACGCCACCGCCGCCGATGACGAGAAGTGGAGTATCGCGCCCGGTGCAATGACTGACCAAGTCGACCTCTACGGCTGGCACTCCTACAACCGTGCGGCGATGATGTACGAAGCGCTGCGACAGGTGCTGGGTGACGATGTCTTCCACAAGGTCATTCGCGGATACGTACAAGATCACCTGGGCGAAAGCCTCAACGGTGCGGAGTTCATCGCGTACGCCGAAGAAGTTTCGGGCAAGGACCTCACCGAGTTCTTTGACGAGTGGATCTACCAGCCGGGTAAGCCGGCCTGGCCCTCGACCTACGACTACAACCTCGATTCCGAGGCCACGAATCAGCGCGGTGCGAGCATCCGTCGCGGTAGCGTCGTGACCTACACGCTCGATGCCGCAAACACCGGCCAGGTAGCACTCGCCGATGGCACGATCACGGTTGACCTCTCAGACGTGCTCGACAACGCCACGATCGATGCGGCGTCGCTGCCAGAGGGCCTATCGCTCGACGGCGACACGCTTGTGTGGTCGGTACCAGAGGTTGACGATACCGACACCGCATCCGTCTCGTTCACGGTGACGGTGGATGCGGATGCACCGAACGGTGCGAAGCTGCGCGCGGTGACCGAGGGCTCGCTCGGCGGATTCTGCGCCGAAGGAGCGACCTGCAACGACAACCTGGTGGTTGCCGGTAAGAAGTAGTGCAACGCAATCGCGCCGCATCCGACTATTTGGGTTGGATGCGGCGCGTTGCCGTTTCGTACGGACGAGTCGTTACTCGTTCGTGGTGCGCTCGGCGACTGCGGTCTGGCTGCGGCGGGTGGCGATGACCACCCAGCAGGTAAGGGTTACGCCACCGATGATCCCAATGAGGTTGCACTTGGCCGCGTCGCCAGCGCGTTGAGCTTCGCAGGCTCGATCTTCCATGAGTTTGATCTCGTGCTGGAGGACTGCATTCTCGATGTCTGCGCCTGGATAGCCATGTTGCTGGCGAGATTCGTACTCCTCATCAGCAGCCGAGCCCATGTTCGAGGCTACGTTGGCATTTACGTAGTTGAGCGAAGGTGAATCCGAAAGGGCGTAGCACAGCACTTCGCCCGACGGGTTTGTTCCGGTGACGGTTGCCTTCGTCGTAAAAATCTGCACCATGATGGTCACCCAAACAATGGCAAGAATCGCGAAGCATCCCCAGCTAATCCACGTCTTGAGCGCGGGACTGGTGGTGCGCTGACTTTCGGCGGTGTGCGGTTTAGAAGCGGCCATGGTGACTCCTTATGCCAGTCGAAAACGCCGGTATAGCGTGGCAAATTTCCCGGCTTCATAAGGGCGACCATAGGCAGAGACAAGGATTTGTCGCATCGGCCCAAAGTTGGAGGCAGGTGTATCTGCATCACGCTCAGCGAAACACCCAACGAACCGTAACTGTGCCTGTCTCCTTCATACTCATGACGGTAGAATTGCCGTTTACGCGTCGCTATGGACGCATCCCCAACCCCTGGTGAATTATTCATGAGCACGCAACCTGAACCTGGCACCGCATCCACGCCGCTGCTGGCCAGCATTCACGGTCCCGAAGATCTGCGGAAACTCGACCGCGCACAGGTACAGCAACTTGCCGACGAAGTGCGCGCCTTTTTGGTTGCCGAAGTCAGTCGTTCCGGTGGTCACCTCGGCCCGAACCTCGGCGTTGTTGAACTCACGATTGCGATGCACCGAGTGTTTGATTCGCCACGGGATGCGATCATCTTCGACACCGGGCACCAGTCGTATGTGCACAAGCTGCTCACCGGCCGGCAGGACTTCAGCAAGCTTCGCGAACGCGGGGGACTTGCCGGATACCCGCAGCGCCACGAATCAGAACACGACATTGTCGAGTCGTCGCACGCATCCAGCTCGCTGAGCTGGGCCGACGGCATCTCGCGCGCTTGGCACGTAACCGGCCAAGACGACCGCACCGTTGTGGCCGTTGTTGGTGACGGCGCGCTGACCGGCGGCATGACCTGGGAAGCGTTGAACAATATCTCGGACGACAACGCCCGCCGACTCGTCATCGTCGTCAACGACAACGGTCGCTCCTACGCACCGACCATCGGTGGTGTCGCCCGATTCCTCAACAAGGTGCGCACCGACCGCACCTACACACGCCTGCAAGATTCAAGTAACCGCTGGTTCTCGCGCCTATTCGGCAAGTTTGGCCGCGGGATGCACCGGGCCGTTCGCGGCGGTCTGCACGGGTTTGCGTCGCGGCTGAGCGGTAATGACCAGCTCTATTCGAACCTCGACATCAAGTACCTCGGCCCGGTTGACGGGCATGATCTCGTGGCCATGGAAGAAGCGTTGCGACTCGCGCGCGACTTCGGCCAGCCGGTCATCGTGCACGCGATCACCGAAAAGGGCTATGGCTACCAGCCGGCGCTCGAAGACCTCAATGACCAGTTCCACGCGGTCGGTCAGATCGACCCGGTTACTGGTGAACCCGTGACCGAATCGTCGGGGGAGTCTTGGACCGGCGTATTTGGTGACGAAATGGTCAAGATTGCGGCCGAGCGTCACGACATTGTTGGTATTACCGCTGCCATGCTGCGACCCGTAGGCCTCGCACCCATGCAGGAACGATTCCCGGCCCGTGTGCTCGACGTCGGCATTGCCGAACAGCACGCGGTGACCTCGGCCGCAGGGCTCGCCTACGGCGGCCTGCACCCGGTGGTGGCGCTCTATGCCACGTTCATGAACCGTGCGTTTGACCAGGTGCTCATGGACGTCGGCCTGCACCATGCACCGGTCACGTTTGTGCTTGACCGTGCCGGAATTACCGGCCCCGACGGGCCAAGCCATCACGGTATGTGGGACCTCGCGCTACTGCAGATCGTGCCCGGGATCCGCATTGCCGCACCCCGCGACGCGACGCGTCTACGTGAAGAGCTGCGCGAGGCGGTCGCGATCGAGACTGGCCCAACGGTGCTGCGCTACTCGAAAGGCAAGGTCGGCAACGAACTCGACGCCGAACTGCGCCTGCGCGACGGCGTGGACGTGCTGCGAACCGGCAGTCACAATGACGTCCTCATCGTTGCAGTTGGCCCCATGGCACAGCTTGCACTCGATGTCGCCGCGCTCGTCGAAGCACAGGGCATTGGTGTGACCGTCGTTGACCCGCGCTGGGTCGTACCGGTACCGCAATCCATCGTCGAGCTTTCGGATGCACACCGCATCGTCATCACCATTGAGGACGGCATTGTGGTGGGCGGCATCGGAACGCGGCTGCGTCAAGACCTGCGTGCGGCCGAAGTCGACACCACGGTCACCGAACTCGGCGTACCTGATGAATTCATTGACCACGCCACTCGCGGTCAGATCTTCGAAGACATTGGGCTGACTCCTGAGGTCATCGCCCGTAACGTGGTCGAGCAGGTGCGCGGGGCGCGCATTCCGTATGCCCGGCCGGCACGGCTCAATGGCGACGGGTTCGCCGAAATGATTACCAAGCTTTCGGAGCCAAACGACTAAACGTGCGGCGGCCGTAACCGCTGGCCGCAGCATACGAAACCGGGGCAGGATGCGTAACCGAATGCATCCTGCCCCAATTTCGTTTTCGCGTGGCTACTGTTCGCTGAGCCCGCGGATCGTTGGCGAGTGGAACGTGCCGCCGAACGCGCGCTCGCTCGCACCGGTGCGGTCGAGGTACGGCGTCAGACCGCCGGCCTGGAACGGGAAGCCCGCACCCAAAATGAGACACAGGTCGATGTCTTCTGGCGCGGATACGACGCCCTCATCGAGCATGATGTGGATCTCGTTGGCGAGCTTCGTTTCGATGCGTTCACGCAACTCGGCATCGCTGAGCGGGGCGTGACCAGCAGAACCACACACCTTTTGGA
This sequence comes from [Zimmermannella] bifida NBRC 103089, assembly GCF_001570925.1. GTDB lineage: Bacteria > Actinomycetota > Actinomycetes > Actinomycetales > Microbacteriaceae > Gulosibacter > Gulosibacter bifidus. Next base: position 349,261 of record NZ_BCSP01000001.1, on the reverse strand, counting down.
GGTCCTTGGTGTAGCCGTTCGGGCGGTCCTTGCCATCGCGAGTGAGCAGCTTGGCACCGCGCTCGGCCAAGGCGTGCAGGGCGTCGGAGCGGTAGAACCGGTCGGGGAACGGTGCGTGATGCGAATCGAGCACGTGCGCGCCCACCTTGAGCCCGACCAGTTCCAAGAGCTCGAACGGGCTCATGGGGAGGCCGATGCCATCAAGCGAGTGGTCAACGATCTCGAGCGGGGTGCCATTCTCGACCGCCTGCATGGCTTCACCAAGCACCATCGCCAGGACGCGGTTAACGACGAAGCCGGGGCGGTCAGCGGTAATGACCGCGTTCTTGCGCAGATCCTTCGCAACCCGCATTGCGGTGGCGAGTGTGGCGTCGTCGGTCTTGCTGGCCTTCACGACCTCGATCAGCGGCATCACCGCCACGGGGTTGAAGAAGTGGAAGCCGATCAGACGCTCGGGGCGCGCGAGCTTGGCGCCGATTTTGTCCACCGACAGCGACGAGGTGTTCGTTGCGAGCACGGCATCCTCGGCCACAATTTGCTCGATCTCGCCGAATACCTGCTGCTTGACGCCCACGTCTTCGAAGACGGCTTCGATGACCCAATCACAATCCGCAAAGGCCTGCTTGTCGGTGGTACCCGAAATGCTTGCGCGCAGGCGTGCGCGGGTATCGGCGTCGATGCGGCCCTTGTCATGCAGCTTGTCGATCTCGGCGCGAACCGTTTCGACGCCCTTGTCGCAGCGAGCCTGATCAAGGTCGGTAAGCACGACCGGCACCTGCAGACGGCGCAGGAATAGCGTGGCAAACTGCGTGGCCATGAGCCCGGCACCGATGATGCCGACCTTGGTGACCTTGTTCGCGAGCTCTTTGTCGGGCGCACCAACGGGGCGCTTTGCCCGCTTTTGCACGAGGTCGAAGGCGTAGAGGGATGCGCGCAATTGGTCGCCGGTAATGAGGTCGGCAAGGGCTGCATTCTCGGCAGCAAATCCTGCAACCGTGTCGTTCTTCTTCGCCAACGCCAACAGATCCAGCGCACGGTACGGCGCGAGCGGCACCGTGCCGAGCTTCTCATTGAGCGTCTTGCGCGCAATTTTGAGGGCAATATCCCACTTGGCCATGCGCTCGATACGACCCGGCACCAACGGTCGCTGCACCTTCTCGCGGCCCGCGAGCACCGCATCCGCGAACCGCAGCGAGTCTTCGAGGAAGTTCATTGGCGAGAACTCACGGTCAACGATGCCGAGCTTGAGTGCATCGGGCGCCTTCAGCATGCGGTTCTGCTTGAGCGGGTTCTCGATGATGACCTTGAGTGCGTTCTCGATGCCGATCAGGTTGGGCAGTAGGGTTGCACCGCCCCAGCCTGGCACGAGCCCCAAGAACACTTCTGGCAGCGCGATTGCCGGCACCGATGCATCCACCGTGCGGTAGTTGCAGTGCAGCGCGACTTCGAGGCCGCCGCCGAGCGCCAGACCGTTGACGAACGCGAAGCTCGGTACCCCGAGTGTGGCGAAGCGGCCGAGCACATCGTGGCCGAGCTCGGCCATGAGTTCGGCCTGCTGGCGGCTGGTGATTCGCTCAACGAGTGAGAGGTCAGCACCGGCTGCGAACGAGAAGCGCTTACCTGTGATCGCTACCGCGTCGATTTCACCGGCAGCCGCGCGAGCGGCGAGCTCGTTCAGCGTCTCGCCGAGCTGCGCAAGGGTGTTGGGCCCGAGGGTGTTCGGGCGCTTGTAGTCACGGTCGTTGTCGAGGGTGATGAGCGCGAGTGTGCGGCCGCTTGGTAGCGGGATGTCTCGCACGCGCGAGTGAGTGATGACCTCGTCGTCGACGACGGCGTCGAGCAACGGCGCATACGTATCGCGGACGAATGCCGGGGTGGTGTTGCGGGAGCTCATGCCAAGCCTCCGTTCTTCGGGGTGGATGCGACCGGGCGGGTCTTCTTACCGTTCCAGTTCGGGTTTTCCCAAATAATGGTGCCGCCCTGACCGAGGCCAACGCACATTGCGGTGAGGCCGTAGCGCACCTCGGGGTGTTCTTCGAACTGGTTCGCGAGCTGCATGGACAGTCTCGCGCCACTGGCCGCGAGCGGGTGACCGAGCGCAATCGCACCACCGTAGGCATTGACGACGGGCGAGTCCTGCGCAATCTGGAAGTGGTCGAGGAAGCTCAGCACCTGCACGGCAAAGGCCTCGTTCAGCTCGAACAGGCCGATGTCTTCAATGCGCAGCCCCGCACGCTTGAGCGCCTGCTCGGTCGACGGAATTGGGCCGAGACCCATGACCTCGGGTTGCACACCCGCGAATCCGAACCCGACCATCCGCATCCGCGGTTTGAGCTTGAACTCCTTGACGGCAGCGGCCGAGGCGAGCAGGGTCGTGGCGGCACCGTCGGTGAGTGGGGATGCGTTACCCGCGGTGACGCGACCGTGTGGCCGGAACGGGGTGCGCAGGCCACTAAGGCCGGCCATCGATGTGTCAGGGCGCAGGTGTTCGTCGCGCGTTGCCAGACCCCAGCCCTGATCAGATTCGATCGCGACGGGAACGAGGTCTCGCGCAAAGCTGCCGGCCTCGTACGCGGCGGCCGCACGCTGCTGCGACTGCAAGGCAAACTCGTCGGCGCGTTCCTTCGTGAGCTGAGGGAAACGGTCGTGGAGCCGCTCGGCGGTAACGCCCATGTTTAGGGCGTCTTCGGCAACGAGCTTCTCAGCGAGGAATCGCGGGTTTGGGTCGGCGTCGAAGCCCATCGGGTGACGGCCCATGTGCTCAACACCGCCGGCGAGCGCGACGTCATACTGACCGAATCCAATGCTCGCGCCCATTAGCGTCATCGCGGTCAACGCGCCCGCACACATGCGGTCGATGGCCAGACCGGGTACCGACTGTGGCAGACCCGCCAGCAGTGCCGAGGTGCGGCCCAGGGTGAGTCCCTGGTCGCCGGTCTGGGTCGTCGCGGCAATCGCCACATCGTCATAGCGGTCGCCCGGAATTTCGGGGTTGCGAGCCAAAAGCTCGGCGATTGTTTTCACCGCGAGGTCATCAGCGCGCGTGCGCCAATACATCCCCTTCTCGCCGGCTCGTCCAAATGGGGTACGCACCCCATCGATATAGAACACGTCTGGTGTTGTCACCATGCCTCCTGCAGGTCGCGTCATTGCGACCGTGTCGTGGTTCAGATGGATCGCTAGGAGCCTAGCCACACCCTCCTGAAAAGTGCGCGGTCGCTTAGTGGGCTTCTACAAATGCGGCGGCAATCACCGGCGCTGCAATGTCGATCTGCCACTGTCGAGCACCGAGTGCCTGCAATTCGCGTGCGACTTCTTCGGGCGTCGATGCGGTTCCCTGCCAGGCGACCTGCCGCAAGTAGGCGGGCGTCAGCAGGTTTTCGGTGGGCAGATGCAATTGCTCGGCTCGGTCGGCAACGGCCGGCTTTGCCAGCTGCAAACGCTGGTGAGCTTCGGGGCGTTTGCGCTCCCAATTACGCACATGCGGCGGCGTTGACGGATCGCTCGGCGTGCGCGTCGGTGGATTCTGGTCGACCATGCCGGACTTGATGGCTTCCCACCAGCGGTCGAGCTCGGAACGCGATGCCTTGCCAGTGAACTTGTCGAGGGACGCGAGCTGGCCACGGCTGCGTGGCACCACGCGAGCGGCCGCGGTCAGGGAACGGTCAGGTATAAGCCGCCCCGGAGCCACATCGAGTTCACGAGCGAATGCATCACGCGCAAACCAGAGCGAACGCGCAATCGCCAATTGCTTGGGCGAACGCAGCTGCTGGATGCCGCTCATGCGTCGCCAGCGCTCCTCTGCCGTACGCGGGGCAAGGTCGCGGGCGAGTACATCAGCAAACTCGGCCCGGGCCCAGTCGGCCTTACCCGCAGCGGTGAGCTCTTCGGCAAGCTTGTCGCGCACATCCACGAGCAATTCGACGTCGAGCGCGGCATACGCCAACCACGAGTCGGGGAGCGGGCGTGTCGACCAGTCGTCGGCCGAGTGTGCCTTTGCCAGCTCAATACCGAGCAACTCGTTGACCACCGCACCGAGACCAACGCGTTCCTTGCCCAGCAGTCGGGCCGCGAGTTCGGTGTCGAACATGTCGGTCGGGTCGAGGCCGAGCTCTCGCATGCTGGGGAGGTCCTGGGTCGCCGCGTGCAGGATCCACTGCGCCGAGTCGATGGCCGCAGCCACATCCCGCAAATCGCCAAACGGCAGCGGGTCAATCAAAAAGGTGCCGGAACCGCGTCGGTACATCTGCACCAGATAGGCGCGATCCGAGTAGCGAAAGCTGGATGCACGTTCGGTATCGATCGCTACGGGACCGTGACCGTCGGCAAGTTTCGTGACCGCCGCATCCAATTCGGCACGGGTATCAATGACACGCAGATCGCCGCGCTGCGCACGCTGCTGATCAACGGAGGCCATGCAACTGCCCCGGGTGGCGCAGGACGGGTACCTCGCGCGTATCGACCGGCGGGAGACCGGCGAGCATACACAGCAACGTCGTCCACGCCTCAACATGGCCGCCAATGTCTAAGTTCTGTGGTGTCCACGATGCGCGCATCTCGATCTGGCTGCCCTCGCCCTGCTCGGCAATCTCGCCGAAGCCCTGTGAGTTCACGACCGTTACGGTACCGGACGCATAGCGGTAGTCCGCACCTGCCGAATCCAATGCATCCACCAGCCACGACCACGCCACCTCGGGCAGCATGCCATCGTTACCGATATCGGTCTCAAGCGGCGCCTGCGCAAAACACACGACGCGGAACGGACCGCGCCACGCATCAGGTTCGGATTCGTCGTGCAGCAGAATGAACCGGCCCGTGCCCAGTTGCGCAGACTCGCTCTCGTCTTGCTGCACATCGGCGGTCAGCGCATACGAGTGCGGGGCCAAGCCTTCGGGCGGACGGATTTCTTGCACGAGTAAATCACTGCGGTACTCGAGGGCACGGATGGACTCCGTCGCCACGTTGAATTCCGCTGGAACCGGATGCAAGCTAACGACCACGGAACGAGACTATGTACCCGCATTGGGCCCGGTAATTAGGCGCGCCGCAGAGCACGCGACGCGGCAGCGCGGAAACTCGCAACTGCATTAGGGTGCACGGTGCGTGATGCAGTTGTTCAGTAGCGGATGCGCGCTCGCGGGATGCGTGCGGGCACGGTAGTGCGATGGTGCAGATGCGACGGGATGCACTAAGGAAACTCGGTTCTGGCCGCGAGAGAATATCCGCAAAACGTTTCAACGAAAGGCGAGCATCGAGCGTGACCCCGCGTGAGCCATCCAGCGCTGCACCCGACCGCAACACCACTGCGCGTAGACGCGCCAGCGACGAATCGATCCGTGCCGCAGTTGCGGCAGCCGCGGGGGCGACCGTCGTTGTCGGTACCCTCATCGGCACAGCTGCCACGATGCTTGCCCGCTCGGTCGTCACCCCGCCGAATCGCACCCGCGAACCCGTACGCATCCACGATTTGATCTTCGACAAGGGCACGACCACATCCGGGCAAATCACCCTGGCACGGACGATCGAATCCGAAACCCTCGGTGACTACACCATTCTTTGGGACCACGACCAGGGCAAAGCCCGCTTGGGTGCCACCATCACGGCCACGGTCGACACCGTAACGCGCCGGTTTACCGAAGCTGAAGGTACGCCGCTCGCTGACGCTACGGCAGTGCGAGTTGCTTCGGCACCGCAGCGCGATATCGATGATCTTGAGTTGCCGTACGAATCAGTTGCCATTCCCGGTGAGCTCGGCGACATGCCCGCCTGGTTCGTACCCGCGCCAACGCCGGTTGACGGTAACTGGGTGATCCACGTCCACGGACGGGGCGCCACGCTCACCGAACCGCTGCGCGCCGTACCGTTCGTTGCTGAAGCGGGCTGGAACTCGCTCGTGGTTCGGTACCGAAACGACCTCGGTGCGCCGGCCGCGCCCACCGGCAAATACGGGCTGGGGCTCAGTGAATGGCGCGACGTTGACGCGGCGATCGAGTGGGCGATCAGTCGCGGCGCAACACGCATCATCTTGGCCGGTTGGTCAATGGGCGGGTCGATTGCGGCGCAAACGTATTTCAAGAGCGAGTTTCGCGACCGAATCGTCGGCATGTTCTTGGAATCGCCAGCCGTGAACTGGACCGAAACGCTGACCTATCAGGCGCGAAAGTTGCGCATGCCGGACTGGGTTGCGCGCCGTGGCATGGGGCTACTCGACTCACCACTCAGCCGCACGCTCGTTGGCATTGATGAGCGCATTGACCTTGCCGAACTCGATCTCGTCGCTCGCGCCGAAGAGTTCGACGTGCCGATCTTGCTGTTGCATTCGGTGGCCGACACCGTCGTGCCGGTGACCGCGAGCCAGGCTCTCGCCACGGCACGCCCAGACATCATTCGCTACGTCGAATTCACGCAGGCACGTCACACGCGTCTTTGGAACGTCGACCGCATCACCTGGGAGCGCGAAGTGCGCGAATGGTTCACGGCGCTCGCGTAAGCGCAGTAATTTCCGCGAGATGGGGCGCCGTTGCAGTCGGGTTACTGCGCAAACATGCGCTGGTAGACGAAGCCCAGCGAATCCTCGATCAGCAGCTCACGCGAGAACTCGGTACCGAGCGACGACGCCGGCAGGGAAGGTGCGTCCTGCGGGCCGAACAGCGGCGCCTGGGTCAAACAAACTTCGTCGAGCAAACCCGCGTCGAGGAACTGGCTGATGAGGTTTCCGCCACCTTCGACAACGAGCTGACGCATCCCGCGTGCGTTGAGCGCAGTCACGAGTTCACGCAAACTCACCTGGTTGTCGTCGCATTCGAGCGCGATGAAGTTTGCACCGGGCATGGTCGCACAGGCACGTTCCCGTGCCGATTCGGGACCGCAAACGTAGACGAGATTCGCGGCGTCGTCTTCGTGGATGCGGTGTCCCGACAGGTCACCCGACATCGTGACGACGCAGAGTTTCGTCGGTCGCGTCGTGGCGTGGCGCTCCTGTCGCACGGTTTGTGCGCCAACGACAACCGCATCGCTCAGGTCACGAATCGTGCGCAGGATGCGGCGATCGGCTCGGTTTGAGAGCGAATCCGAGGTGCCGTCTGGGCCGATCACGCGACCATTCAGCGTGCCGATCATGTTCATCCGCACCCAAAGCGGTTCGGGTGCGGCGTAGCACTCGCGCAACCAGGCATCGGTCGCGGCCATGTCGGTGAGTTCGTGGCGCTCATTGCGATCGCCGTCGAGTCGTCGAAGCCAGGCCGGTGCTGGCATGGATGCGGGGTCGCGCCAGACGCGCTCTGCCGCGCTCAATTCATCCACAGCACCAAAATCGTTCATGATTCAAAATGATGTCAGAATGTTGCGACGCCTGCAGAAACCGGTTAGGCCTCGCTGACGACGAACATGACCAGTTGCGTTGGCCTGATCTGCGCGACCTGCTTAGTTTGCTTCGAGTGCCTCGCGCACCTGACGCTTCACGCGTGCGAGCATGCCCGTCATACCGTTCAAACGCAGTGGCGACACCTGCTTGGTGATACCGAGCTCAAACGGGAAATCGTGCGAAATCTCAAGGACCTCGGCGGGAGTCAGACCGTTGATGCCCTCGACGAGAACTGCCGCGAACCCGCGCGTCGTCGGTGCTTCGGCAGGTGCCTTGGCAAAGAGCTCGACCCGGTCTTCGCTCACCTCAGTCGTGATGAACACGGGGGACTGGCACTCTTCTACGCGCTCGAACTCGGCATCTGCATAGCGCTCGGGAACCTCGGGCAGGCCGTCGGCGAATTCGAGCAGGAGCAGCAAGCGGTCGCGCTCGGGAACGGCGTGAAACTCATCGCATATGGTCTGCAGCGACTCGGGGAGCGTCGACATCAGCGAACCTCAGCGAGCGAGCCGCGCTCGGCACCAGTGACGATCGGCGCACCAACCAGCGAACCCCATTCCGTCCACGAGCCGTCATAGTTGCGCACATTCGTAAAGCCGAGCAGGTACTTCAGCACGAACCACGTGTGGCTCGAACGTTCACCAATGCGGCAGTAGGCAATCACGTCATCGGCGTCGCCAAGGCCGAGCTGCGTGCGGTAGATCTCGTCGAGCTCAGCACGCGTCTTGAACGTGCCGTCTTCGTTTGCCGCCGTTGCCCACGGCACACTGTGCGCGCCGGGGATGTGACCCGCGCGCAGCGCCGATTCCTGTGGGTAATCGGGCATGTGCGTGCGCTCGCCGGTGTACTCCTGCGGGCTGCGAACATCGATCAGCGGCAGGCCTGCTTCAAGGTGCGGCACGATGTCATCGCGAAATGCACGCAGGGGAGCGTCGTCGCGGGTCGGTACTTCGAAGTTTGTGGGTGCCACATTTGGCTTCTCGCGGGTGATCTCGCGACCTTCGGCGATCCACTTGTCGCGTCCGCCATCGAGCAGGTGGACATTGGTCATGCCAAAGAGTTCGAAAACCCACATGGCGTAGGCAGCCCACCAGTTCGACCGGTCACCGTAGATAACGATGGTTGATTCCGGGGTGAGGCCCAGACGCGAGGCGAGTGCAGCGAAGTCGTCGGGGGAGAGGTAGTCGCGCATAACCTCGTGGTTGAGGTCGGTGTGCCAGTCGATCTTGCGTGCACCGGGAATGTGGCCGGTCTCATACAGAAGCACGTCTTCGTTCGATTCCAGGATGATGAGTTCGGGGGCATCCAGATTTGCTTGGAGCCACTGCGTGCTCACCAGTTTTTCTGGGTGTGCGTACTCGAAGAACTTCGCGGACGTGTCCTGGGTAGTCGACATGCTTACTTCCGTTCGTGTGGGGTGACGCGGTAACGGCCATGGATTCGGCCGAGACGCTCCATCCATTGTGCCCAGCTTGGCTGGTGGGTGCACCTGTGTTCGTCAATAAGCGTAACCTTGTCGGAATTGTTGGCTGAACGTGGGAGAGACACATTGGTCGAGGGGACCTTGGTGCAGCTCAGTGGGCTGGTACCGCAAATGACACCGGAACAGATGGTGCAGGCGCTGGTGCCGCCGCCGCAGTTCGACCATGTGAGTTTCGAAAACTACAAGCCCGACGCAGACCACCCATCGCAGGCAGAAGCCCGTGACATTTGCCGCGCCTTTGCGCTGCGCAGCGCAAAAAGTGGCGGCGGACTCATGCGCATGTTCAAGAAGAAGGATGCGGCGGTTAAGCCCGGCGTGTACCTCGACGGTGGCTTCGGTGTGGGTAAGACGCACTTGCTTGCGGCGACCTGGCATGCGGCAAGCGGTCGCAAATACTTCGGCACGTTTATTGAGTACACCGCGCTCGTGGGTGCCCTTGGGTACAAGAACGCGGTTGAAGCGTTCCGTGGTGCCAGCCTGATCGCAATCGACGAGTTCGAACTCGATGACCCGGGCGACACCATGGTTATGACGAAACTGCTCGGCGAGCTGGTCGAAAGCGGCACGCGTATTGCCGCCACCTCAAACACGCCACCGAACGCGCTCGGTGAAGGTCGATTTGCGGCGCAGGACTTCTTGCGTGAGATCACCAAGCTGGCCGGTGTCTTCCAAACTATCCGCATCGATGGCGTTGACTACCGACGCCGTGCGGTCGAGGGCGAAGCGGTCATGACCGAGCCAGCCCAATTGCAGGCTGAAGTGGATGCACGGCTCGCGCAGGGCGAGACCGTCGCGCGCGACGACTTCCGCTCGCTCATCGACTACCTCGCCACGGTGCACCCGTCGAAGTATGTGCGGCTCATTGACGGTGTCGACACGCTCGTGCTCGATGATGTGCAGGAGCTCACGGACCAGTCCGAAGCGTTGCGGTTCGTGGCGTTTATCGACCGTGTCTACGACGCTGAAGTGCCCATCATTGCGAGCGGGCACAGCCTCGATTCGGTGTTTGGCGGCGGCATGATCGACGGTGGGTACCGCAAGAAGTACCTGCGCTCGGTATCGCGACTCATCGCATCCACGGGTGCGGCACACGCGGGCTAACGCAGCGCACCGAATCATCCGAACATGCCCCGGCAGAAACCTGCCGGGGCATGTTTCGTGCCGAAATCTGCACGCGGTGACGCGAAAACCTGCACGGATGGCGGGTGAATTACATCGTTGCAACACGCCGGATGGGGAAAAATAAAGCGGTTCTGATCAGGGGATTTAAAAACTCGTATAGCTCCGATTTGCAAAGCGTGCTGGAGTTCGATTAATGTTTCTCGAGTGCTGAACGCGGCAGGAACGCCGCAGAAGCCACGCGGATGTAGCGCAGTTGGTAGCGCATCACCTTGCCAAGGTGAGGGTCGCGAGTTCGAGTCTCGTCATCCGCTCGAGTGTGAACTGGGTGAGTTTTCATCCCGGGATGCACGGGAATAGATCCCAACACGGTGACGTGGCCGAGAGGCGAGGCAGCGGCCTGCAAAGCCGTATACACGGGTTCGAATCCCGTCGTCACCTCGGCGGATTCCAAACGGATCCAGCGGTTCTCCTAGAGATTCGCGCGATTGGCGCAGCGGTAGCGCGCTTCCCTGACACGGAAGAGGTCACTGGTTCGATCCCAGTATCGCGCACACAGGATTTGATGGCCACCTTCGGGTGGCCGTTCTACGTTTCCACCACCTGCAAAGCTGGCCTCAACATGGATGGGGCTGGGGAGTTGCGGCCCGCTTTGCATGGTAAGGCGCCCGTGAACTGTGCGAAGGCGGCCGCAACTTGTGGTGGGTACGCACGCCGAGGCAGCGCAGTGCAACGATTCGACGTAGCATCGTCAGCATGCGTTCACGTGCCCTGATTTCGATTGCTGCCGCGACACTTCTGCTCACCGGATGCACCGGTGGCGAGTCCGTGCCACAGAAAACCGGCAAGCCAACGAGTTATGACTCGCTCGAAGCACTGCGCGACGCCTTCATCGCTGCCGGCGGCGAATGCCCAAGCTGGGAAGAAATTGATCCGGGTGATTACGACGCCCAAGCTGGCCGCTGCAACGATAAGGTCGTCATCGCGATCTATAACAAGCCCGAAGAACTCGAGCATGCCATTCAGCGTTCCAAAGACCTGGCCGTGGGCACGCACCTACTGGTCGGCAATAACTGGATGATTAACGTCGAGAACCCGCAAGACTTCGTCGATGCGCTCGGCGGACGCACAGTCAGCTAGCCAATAAGCATCGCTGGCCGGAACCAACTGTGACTGGCGCGAACACCGTGACCTCGCGCATCCAAACAACTGCAGTAACCGCAGGGCGGGCGACCACCGTAGAATTAAGTGTTATTGCAAAACGAACCTGCCCACATTTGCGTGGCAGACCAACCGAGGAGTCGATGTGACCGCATCTGCAGCCCAGCCTGAAGCCGACGTGTTGCGGGTAGAAGCCACGACAACCACCGACGGATTCACGCTCTTCGCCGATGCGCCAAAGCAGCCCGCGGTCGTCGCCATGCGCGTTGACGGCCAGCTGCTCGACCTGTTCCGTGAAGTACCTGCGGGCACCATCGCCGAAGCCGTCACCATCGACAGCGAAGACGGTCTCAACATCCTGCGCCACTCGGCTGCACACGTCACCGCGCAGGCTGTGCAGAACCTCTGGCCAGACGCCAAGCTCGGCATCGGTCCGTTCATTACCGACGGCTTCTACTACGACTTCGACGTTACTGAGCCGTTCACTCCCGAAGACCTCAAGCGCATCGAAAAAGAGATGCAGCGCATCGTCAAGCAGGGGCAGCGTTTCGCGCGCCGCGCAGTAAGCGACGAACAAGCACGCGAGGAACTCGCATCCGAGCCGTACAAGCTCGAACTCGTATCCCTCAAGGGTGGCGCGGGTAGCGATGCTGGCGAGAACGTCGAGGTTGGCGCGGGCGAACTCACTATCTACGACAACGTCGACCCAAAGACCGGCGAAACGGTCTGGTACGACCTTTGTCGCGGACCGCACCTGCCCAGCACTAAGCTGCTCGCCAACGGTTGGGCACTGCTGCGCAACGCCGCTGCTTACTGGCGCGGTAGCGAAAAGAACCCGATGCTGCAGCGCATCTACGGCACCGCCTGGCCATCAAAGAACGAGCTCGTCGAATACAAGACTCGACTCGAAGAAGCTGCCAAGCGCGACCACCGCCGCATCGGCAACGAGCAGGATCTCTTTTCGTTCCCGGACGACATCGGTTCGGGCCTGGCCGTGTTCCACCCCGCCGGCGGCATCATCCGCTACGAGATGGAAGACCACTCGCGTCGCCGTCACCTCGAAGAGGGCTACAGCTTCGTCAACACCCCGCACATCACCAAGGGTGAGCTCTACGAAAAGTCCGGTCACCTCGACTGGTACCGCGACGGTATGTTCCCGCCGTTGCAGGTTGACGCCGAAACCGATGCTGAAGGCAATATCCGCAAGCCGGGCGTGGACTACTACCTCAAGCCCATGAACTGCCCGATGCACAACCTCATCTTCGATGCTCGTGCACGCAGCTATCGCGAACTGCCGCTGCGTCTGTTCGAGTTCGGTACCGTTTACCGTTACGAAAAGTCAGGTGTGCTCCACGGTTTCTCGCGTGCTCGCGGTTTCACGCAGGACGACGCGCACATCTACTGCACCCGCGAGCAGATGCGTGACGAGCTCACCAAGACGCTCGACTTCGTGCTGAGCTTGCTGCGTGACTACGGTCTCGACGACTTCTACCTCGAGCTGTCGACCAAGGACCCAGAGAAGTTTGTTGGTAGCGACGAAGTTTGGGAAGAAGCCACGAACACGCTGCGCGAAGTTGCCGAAGCTTCGGGTCTTGAGCTGGTTCCGGATGAGGGCGGCGCCGCGTTCTACGGCCCCAAGATTTCGGTGCAGGCTCGCGATGCGATCGGCCGCACCTGGCAGATGTCGACCGTGCAGCTCGACTTCAACCTGCCCGAGCGTTTCGACCTCGAATACACCGCAGCAGACGGCTCGCGCCAGCGCCCGGTCATGATTCACCGCGCGCTATTCGGCTCGATCGAACGCTTCTTCAGCGTGCTCGTTGAGCACTACGCCGGTGCCTTCCCCGTGTGGATGTCGCCAGAGCAGGTCGTTGGAATTCCGGTTGCTGACGAATACGTGGACTACCTCGCCGGTGTTATCGACCAGCTCAAGGGCCTGGGCGTTCGCGCTCGCCTCGACGACTCGAGCGACCGCATGCCCAAGAAGATCCGTACGCACACCAAGGCGCGCATCCCGTTCCAGCTCATTGCCGGTGAAGAAGACCGTAGCCAGAACGCGGTATCGTTCCGCTTCCGAGACGGCTCGCAGCGCAACGGCGTGCCGGTTGCCGAGGCGATTGCATGCATCCAGCGTGCCATTCGCGAGCACCGCAACATCAACACCGCTGAGGACCTGACCGCAGCATGACCGGGGACCGCGACGTAACCCATCCGGAAGACGCGATTCAGGCGCCCGATGTGCAGCCTGAATATGCGGCCGAGTTTGTCGGTGAGCCGGATGGGTTCGAGCGCACCTGGGTGCCACACCGAATGGTGTACCTGGGCAACGACAAGCGAGACCGTACGCACGAAAACGTGTGCGTATTTTGTGCCGCACCGGAGAAGAGCGACGCCGACGGGCTGATCGTCTACCGCGGCGAGACTTGCTACGTCGTGATGAACCTGTACCCGTACAACACGGGGCATTTGCTGATTTGCCCGTACCGTCACATCGCCACCTACGACCAGTGCGACGAGGCCGAGATCCTCGAAATGGGCACACTCACGCAGCGAGCCATGCGGATCCTGAAGCGGCAATCGGGCGTAGCCGGATTCAATATTGGGATGAACCAGGGGCAGGTTGCGGGCGCTGGCGTTGCCGGGCACCTGCACGAACACATCGTGCCGCGCTGGGCAAATGACGCGAACTTCATGCCGATCATCGCGCGCACCAAGCCGATGCCTCGATTGCTGGGGGAGCAGCGTGCTGAGCTCGCCCGCTGGTGGCAGGAGTCACTCGAGCGCGATTAGGCGCGCCGTACCCCTGCCACTACAGCACGGCGCGGAGTCGGCGCAGACCCTCGGCCAGTTCAGCGTCGGTGAGGTGGGCGTAACCGATCACGATGCTGCCGCCGCTGGCCGGGCCGGTTGATGCGGCCGGGGTGGATGCGGTGGGCTCGGCAGCTGCGGCCACTGGTTCGGCACGGTTCCAGTACTCGCCACCGGGTTCAACCAGCACGTGCGCGCTCCGGCAGGCGCGCAGCATGCCGGACTCGCTGCGCCGTGAGTGCAGCACAGCGTGCAAACCACCATCCATCGGCGACACGGTCAGGTGTTCCACCTCGGCAAATGCCTCAAGTACGGCCGTGCGTCGCTGACGGTACGCTCGGCGCATTCGCGCGGCACGCCGGGCAAGTTCACCCGAATCCAGGTACTCGGCAAAGGCGCGCTGCACCACCGATGACACGGGCGACCCGAGGTCAGCGCGAGCGTCAATGAGCCGTGGTCGCAACGCATCCGGAACACACAACAAACCGATGCCAAGCCCCGGCGCAACCGTTGTCGTGAACGTACCGAGCAGTACCACCGTGTCGTGATTGGGTTCGTCGAGCGCGGTGAGTGTCGGCAGTGGTCGGCCAACATAGCGAAGCTCCGAGTCGTAGTCGTCCTCAACGATCAGCACCGATTCTTGGCGTGCCCATTCGAGTAGCTCGAGTCGGCGGGTGATCGGCAGCGTACCGCCGAGCGGGTACTGGTGGCTTGGCGTGACGATAACGAGGTCGGGGCGTGAATCGCCCTGAGGGAGGGCATTCGTGCGTAGACCCTGGTCGTCGACCGGGAGCGGAACCAGCGTGCATCCGAGCCGCTGCAGCGCCAGACGCAACGACGGATATCCGGGGGATTCGACGCCAACGCGAAGCGGTCGTCCCGGTCGTTCCGCTGCGAGGGTGAGCACGATCAGTGCGAGCCCGTCGCGGCCACCTGCGGTGGCCAGATACTGGTTTCGGTCGCGCGCGAGCCCGCGCATCCGGCGAAAATACTCGCTCACGGCAGACAAATACTCGGGGGCACCGCCAAGGGGGGCGGCTTCGAACTCGCCGTCGGCCGCATTGCGCCACGCGCGGCGCCAGGCGGGCGTGCTCAGGTGCTCGCTCGATGACTGCCCCGGGAGCATATTGACGGTGACTGGTTGTGCCGGATGCAGTGCCGGCGTTTGATGCGTGCGTGTCGGTTTGGTGCGTGGCGCTCGGGCATGCGGTCGAGGTCGGTCGGCGGTGGTCTCTGGGTGGGTGATGGCCAAACTCGGATTGACTCGGGTGGCGGCGCCGCGCTCGGCAACCACGTAACCTTCGGCCGCAAGCTGCTCGTACGCGGTCACGACGGTTCCGCGCGAGACCCCCAGCTGCTCGGCCCATGCGCGCGTTGCCGGCATGGCATCGCCGGGTTGCAGGATGCGGTCACGGATCAATTCGCGCACCGCCGTCACGAGCTGTTGGGGGAGCGAAACCGTGCTGGTGCGATCGAGCGTGATCGCGAGCTCTGCCGAAACTGCTGGACGCATCGTTGCCTCATTGTTTTCTCGCCGCGGAACTCCCGGCAAAGTGGTCTAATGAAAGTCGTTCATTCTGGATCTTACGTTAGGCCACTTTGTGGCGCAGCATGGTGCCTATGACCAACAACACCACTGAATCCACTGTCGGAACCGACCGCGTCAAGCGCGGACTTGCAGAAATGCTCAAGGGCGGCGTCATCATGGACGTCGTCACCCCAGAGCAGGCTCGCATCGCTGAAGATGCCGGTGCCGTCGCCGTCATGGCGCTCGAGCGTGTTCCTGCTGACATTCGCGCACAGGGCGGCGTCGCCCGTATGAGCGACCCCGACCTGATCGACTCGATCATCGCCGAAGTTTCGATCCCAGTTATGGCCAAGGCCCGCATCGGCCACTTCGTTGAAGCTCAGGTGCTGCAGTCGCTCGGCGTCGACTACATCGACGAGTCCGAGGTGCTGAGCCCAGCTGACTACATCAACCACATCGACAAGTGGGACTTCAACGTGCCATTCGTTTGTGGTGCCACCAACCTCGGTGAAGCGCTCCGCCGCATCAACGAGGGTGCCGCCATGATCCGTTCGAAGGGTGAAGCCGGTACCGGTGACGTTTCGGAGGCCATGAAGCACATCCGCACCATCAACGCCGAGATCCGCAAGCTGCAGAGCATGACCAAGGACGAGCTCTACGTTGCCGCTAAGGAACTGCAGGCTCCGTACCAGCTCGTTGCTGAGGTTGCCGAAACCGGCAAGCTGCCGGTCGTCATGTTCGTTGCCGGTGGCGTTGCTACGCCTGCCGACGCTGCCATGATGATGCAGATGGGTGCTGACGGTGTCTTCGTCGGCTCGGGCATCTTCAAGTCGGGTGACCCTGCAGCTCGCGCAAAGGCCATCGTGCAGGCAACCGCATCGTTCGACAACCCCGACAAGATTGCCGAAGTTTCGCGCGGTCTCGGTGAAGCCATGGTCGGCATCAACGTTGCTGACCTGCCCGCACCGCACAAGCTCGCTGAGCGTGGCTGGTAAGTGGTGCAATCACCAAAAACGATTGGTGTCCTCGCGCTCCAGGGTGGCGTACGTGAGCATGTCAATATGCTCGCTGCCCTGGGGCGCGAAGCCCGTTTAGTGCGCGATCCAGCCGACCTGGCCGCCGTTGACGGGTGCATTATTCCTGGCGGCGAATCCAGCGTCATGGACAAGCTCTGCCGTATGTTCGAGCTGCAGCAGCCGCTGCGTGACCGCATCCAATCGGGGATGCCGGTGTTCGGTACCTGCGCGGGGCTCATCATGCTTGCCGACCGCATCGTTGACGGTATGGCCGGACAAGAGACCCTCGGTGGCCTCGACGTTACGGTTCGTCGCAACGCGTTTGGTTCGCAGGTGGACTCCTTCGAAGCCGACCTGGATGTACCAGAGCTTGGTCCCGAACCATCGCACGCCGTGTTCATCCGCGCCCCGATTATTGAATCGGTCGGGCCCAAGGCCCGCACGCTCGCCGACGTTAACGGTCGGACTGTTGCGGCAATGCAGGGCAACTTGCTCGGCATCTCGTTCCACCCGGAGGTCACTTCCGACACCCGGTGGCACGAATTGTTCTGTCGTATCGTGGATGGGATCACGCCGTAACCGCGGCCACCGCACCGTCAACCCGACCGCGATGCTCAAGACCCCGGGCATCCACGATGGAGGCACGAAGAACTCATGGGCATTGCTGAAACCGATCGCACGACCAGCGAAAGGCTCGTCACCGAGCTGCAGCAACTGGTGATGGCCTCGCCAACCTCGTACCACGCGGCACACTATGTGGCACAACAGTTCGAGGGTGCGGGTTTCACCCGTCTCGAAGAAACCGAGACGTGGCCGCAAGGTGCCGGTAACTACGTGCTCGTGCGCGACGGTGCGGTGATCGCCTGGCGGATTCCCGAGCAGGCGACGCCGCACACTCCGGTTGCGATTCTCGGGGCTCACACCGACTCGCCAGGCTTCCGCATCAAGCCGACGCCGCAAACGGCGCGGTCGGGGTGGCAGACCTTGAACGTCGAGGTGTACGGCGGGCCGCTGCTGAACTCGTGGCTTGACCGCGACCTGCGAATCGGGGCCCGCTGCATCCTGCGCGACGGTCGGCAGGTACTTGCCGCGACCGAGCCGGTCGCGCGCATCCCGCAGCTGGCCATTCACCTCGAGCGTGGCGCGAACGACGGGCTGACGCTCGACAAGCAGCAGCACACGCGCCCGGTGATCGGTCTCGACGTCGATGGCGGCGCAAACACCCTGCGCGAATTGCTCGCCGCGGATGCGGGTGTCGCAGTCGACGAGATCGTCGCGATGGACGCGTTTGTCGCCGATGGCCAAACGCCAGCCCAGCTTGGTGCTTCGGGTGAGCTGGTGGCTTCGGGCCGCCTGGACAACCTCGCCAGCGTCCTCGCCGGTACGCGCGCACTGCTCGCTGTTACCAATCCTGAAGGCGTCATCCCCGTGTTTGCCGCGTTCGACCACGAAGAGGTCGGGTCGGAGACCCGCAGCGGTGCCGGTGGGCCAATGCTCCGTGACGTGCTGCAGCGCATCGGTTGGATGCTCGGTGCAAGCGACGAAGATCGCGTTCGCGCCCACGCGGCCAGCTGGTGTGTATCCAGCGACGTAGGGCACAGCATCCACCCGAACTACGCGAACCACCATGACGATGACACCCAACCCGTAACCGGTGGTGGTCCGATTCTGAAGATCAACGCGAACCAGCGCTACACCACGGATGCTGCCGGCGAAGCACTCTGGCGCCGCTGCTCAGCAACTGCGGGAGTGCCGGTGCAGGCGTTCGTTTCGCGCAACACTATTCCATGCGGCTCGACGATCGGGCCGATCACCGCAACGCGGTTGGGTATCCGCACCGTCGACGTGGGGATTCCGATTCTGTCGATGCACTCGGCACGAGAACTTGCCGCCGTGCGCGACCTCGACCACCTCGACCGGGTGATTCGAGCATTTTTCGCGCGGCCTGCCAGCGACTAGCCGGCGATATACCGGTAGAAGGCATAAACTAGATGGTCGGTCGTTGTTATCGACCACCGACGAATCACCGTCGGCGAGAATTTTGAGGCTGAGGGGAAAACATGGCAGGGCATTCCAAGTGGGCAACCACCAAGCACAAGAAAGCCGTCATCGATGCCAAGCGAGCGAAGAGCTTCGCGAAAATGATCAAGGTCATCGAGGTCGCTGCGCGTGCCGGAGGCCCTGACCCCGCCGGTAACCCCGCCCTCGCCGACGCCATCCAGCGTGCCAAGAAGATTTCGGTTCCGAACGACAACATCGATCGCGCCGTCAAGCGCGGCGCCGGCCTCACCGGCGAAGCGGTTGTGTACGACACCATCATGTACGAGGCCTATGCCGCCGGTGGCGTCGCCATGCTCATCGAATGTCTTACCGACAACAAGAACCGTGCCGCAGCCGAAACCCGTCTCGCAATTTCGCGTTCGGGTGGAACCATGGCCGACCCGGGTTCGGTGGCATTCAACTTCGAGCGCAAGGGCGTCATCGCGATTTCGCACGAAAACGGCACTCCGACCGAAGATGACGTTCTGATGGCAGGACTCGACGCCGGCCTCGAAGAAGTGATCGACCACGGTCAGACCTTCGAACTCCGCACCGAGGCAAGCAACATGACGGCAGTACGCGACGCACTGCAGGAAGCCGGTATCGACCACGAATCGGCTGATGCCGAGTTCGTTGCCAATGTACTCGTACCGGTCGACCTCGAGACTGCCAAGAAGGTACTGGCGGTTATCGACGCCGTCGAAGACCTCGATGACGTGCAGAACGTCTTCACCAACATGGAAATTCCTGCCGAAGTGCAGGAGCAGCTCGACGCTGAATAGCACCGAGCTGTCGATCACCGGCAGCAAGCTCGGTCAGTTTCTATGAGCAAACGCATTTTGGGTATCGACCCCGGCCTCACACGTTGTGGTGCCGGGGTCGTTGACTATGGTTCCGACCGGCGGATGCGGTTGGTGCACGTCGAAGTGATCCGTACTGCTCCCGGCACCGAACTACCCGAACGACTGCACAGCATCGGCAGCGGCATCGAACGCCTGCTTGATGCCTACGAGCCACAGGTGCTTGCAATCGAACGGGTCTTTGCTGAGCAGCGAAACCTCAATACGGTCATGGGGGTTGCCCAGGTGATCGGCATCGCCATTCGTGAGGCGCAGCGCCGGGGGATTCGCGCCCAATTGCACACGCCTTCGGAAGTAAAGGCTGCGGTGTCAGGCTACGGTCAGGCCGAAAAGGCGCAGGTGGCCGAGATGGTGCGACGCATCTTGCGGCTCGCTGACGCACCAAAACCCGCCGACGCTGCGGATGCGCTCGCACTGGCGATCTGTGCGGCTTGGAAAACGCCGCTGGTCGATATGACCCCAAGCGCGCGCACGCACGGCTCGGGCACGCACACGAAACCCGCGGCTGTACCGGGCACAACTCGCGCCATGACGCCGGCGCAAGAAGCGTGGCTCGCCGCTGAACGTGCCAGCAAATCAGGGCGCGGACGCCTACGCTAGCGACGTGATTGCGCAGCTGACCGGAAGTATTGTCCACCACGGAGCGACCCAGGTGGTTATTGAAGTGGCCGGTGTCGGATACGCCGTGCAGGTCAGCCCGACGCACGCGCTCGAACTGCGGCTCGACCACATCACCACCATCGTTACCGCGACCATCGTTCGCGACGACGCGATTTCGCTCTTCGGATTCCGCAGTTTTGCCGAACGTGAGGTGTTCGACCTACTGACCGGTGTACCGAGCGTCGGCCCTAAGTCCGCGATGAGCGTGCTCTCGCAGCTCACGCCAGCAGAACTTGCGGCCGCGATTGCCGACGAGAACGTTAATGCGTTCAAGAGCGTGTCGGGTGTCGGCCCGAAGACCGCGAAACTCATCATTCTGAAGCTGAAAGACAAGCTGACACCCGTTGCATCCGCCAGCGGCGCAGCCGCCGCAAACACCGGCGTTTCGCACTCCATGCGTCAAGACGTGGTGGATGCACTGGTCGGGCTGGGTACACAGCTCAAGGTTGCCGAGCGCGCCGTTGACGAAGCGCTCGAATCTGCAGAACAGGGCGCCACCGTACCGACGCTGCTGCGCGCATCCCTCGCCATTATTGGAGCGAAGCGATGATGGATGCGGATAGCTGGGACGTTGACCCGGCAGACGTGGTTGATGCTAGCGGCACCGAAAGCGAACTCGAGTTCGAGTCGTCGCTGCGGCCAAAGGCGCTTGACGAGTTCGTTGGGCAGACGAAAGTCCGCTCGCAGCTAGAACTGCTGCTTAAGGCGGCAGAGCTGCAACAGCGCACGCCCGACCACATTCTGTTGGCGGGTCCTCCCGGTCTTGGCAAGACGACCCTCGCGATGATTGTGGCCAATGAGACCGGGCGCTCGCTGCGGTTAACGTCGGGCCCGGCGCTGCAGAACGCGGGCGACCTGGCGGCGGTGCTCTCAAGCATGGTCGAAGGCGAAGTGCTCTTCATCGATGAGATTCACCGTATGGCTCGCACGGCCGAAGAAATGCTCTATCTCGCGATGGAAGACTTCCGCATCGACATCATGGTCGGTAAGGGTGCAGGTGCACAGTCGGTGCCGCTCGACCTCGCGCCGTTTACCGTGGTTGGTGCAACGACACGTGCGGGGCTCTTGCCTGCACCGCTGCGCGACCGATTTGGGTTCACTGCCCACCTCGAGTTCTACGAGACGCACGAACTCGAGCGGGTACTCGCACGAACCGCGAATCTGCTTGAGCTTGAGGTGAGCGAACCCGCCCTCGCACAGTTGGCGGGCCGCTCGCGCGGCACTCCGCGAATTGCCAACCGCCTGCTGCGTCGCGTGCGCGACTATGCGCTGGTGCACCAAACGGTGGCGGATGCGGCGGCTGTTGACTCGGCGTTGGCGCTCTATGACGTGGATGCGCAGGGGCTCGACCGCCTCGACCGTGCCGTTCTCGAGACGCTCATTACGCGGTTCAATGGGGGACCGGTCGGTGTGAAGACCCTGGCGGTAACCGTCGGCGAAGAAGCGGAAACGGTCGAAGCGGTGGTTGAGCCGTTCCTTGTTCGGATTGGCATGATTGCGCGCACGCAGCGTGGTCGCATCGCGACACCGGCGGCCTATGCACACCTCGGGCATGCGATGCCCGAGGGACGCTGAGTCGCGAATTCTGCGGTAGAAACGGTGCGTTTGCGCCGTTCGCGGTGAACTTTTCTACCTGGGTAAACGCTGAGTAAAGCCTTCAGACAGCCTGATTGAACTCTCGCTTGAATGTGAATTTTCAACATGCTTCACCTGGTGCAATAGGTGCATCGTCAGGCGATTTCGGCTGGCGATTTCGTATGCGCTAAGCGCATGAGCCACTACCTACCAAGGATGAAGCATGAACAATCTCGTTCGTAGCGTGTGCTTCGGAGCTGCTGGTCTGCTGACTGTGCTCGGAGCCTCGACTGCCGCGATTGGACAGGAAGTTCCAACTACCGAGCCTGTGGCGAGCGACCTGGACATCATGGTCGCAACCGACATCCACGTTCTTGCCGATGAACTGCACGAGACCGCTGATGGAGTCCCCACCGAAGACTTCCAGCGCGCCATCGACGGTGACCGCAAGATGATGCCGGAAAGCCAAGAGATCTTCGAAAAGTACATCGACCAGGTGATCGCTGAGCAGCCTGACGTCCTGATGATTTCGGGTGACCTCACCAAGGACGGCGAGATTGCAAGTCACAACGAAGTTGCCGCTCAGCTAGACCGCGCAAAGGCTGGCGTTCCTGGCCTGCAGATCTACATCACCAACGGTAACCACGACATCAACAACCCGTCGCACTCACGCGACTTCTCGGTACAGCCATCGGTGCAGGCGCCATTCGCGACGCCGGATGACTACGCCGAGATCTACGATGCGTACCTTAACCAGGAAACGATCACTGAGCACTACTCAGTGCCAGAAGGCGCCCAGGCAGGACGCTTCTAGCTCGCACCCGGCTACACCCTGGTCGTGCTCGACGGTGGTCGCTACACCGCCGACAACACCAAGTCGGGAACCGACCGCCAGGAAACGAACGGGAATTTCACCGAAGACCTGCTGAACTGGGCCGAAGAACAGATCGGTGCCGCTCAGGAGCGCGGTGATGTCGTTATCGGTATGACGCACTGGGGTATCAACGAGCACTTCAGCTACCAGCCAACGTTTTTGAGCCCGTACCTCATCGACAACTACGAGTCGGTGCAGCAGCGCCTGGCCAACGCCGGTATGGACTACATCTTTACCGGTCACATGCACGCCAACGACATCTCGGTGATCAACGCCGACGGTCCGAACCGCCTCGTTGACATCGAAACTGGTTCGCTGGTGACCTACCCCTCGCCTTCGCGCAAGGTGAACATCGCTCGCTCGATCGAGGAGCCAAACGTTGCGCCACAGCAGACGGCAACCACCGCTGCGGGCACGGCCACGACGACGATGAGCATCACCAGCCAGTTTGGTGAGATTCCAGGCCTTTCGTTCACCGACAACCTCACCGAGTACGGCATGGGCGCTACGGCGTTTGACCCGAGCTTCTTGCGCAATGTCGTACCTGGGCTCATCGAGCCATACGCAAAGCAGGTTCGGGATGCGGGCGGTATCGTGCCGTTCCTCAACCAGAACTGGACCGAGGGCCTCGGACTGCAGACCATGCTCAGCGGGTTCTTGCCAGCAGCTGCAAACGCAGCATCGTTCGATGCGTTCAAGACCGATGTCCTCGTGCCAACGATCGCCGAACTGATCGACGCCAACAAGGACAAGATCCCCGGCGGTGGCGCACTCGGCACCATCAACAGCGGCGCCGCAGTCGCAATTGTTGACGAGCTCCTGGCAACCGTTGACAAGGTTCTGCAGCCCGGTGAAAACGGCGTCACGCCACTGTCGCAGCTCGTTGGTGACGTCGCCGTCAACCTGGCCGACATGGTAATCACCGACGACGGTCACAAGCTCATCGACTTGGCCACGTACGGCTACCAGACCCACCTGCGCGGTGACGAGGACCCGGCACAGCGCCCAGCATGGGTCAACGAGGTCTACGCCAAGCTCGACAGCGGCGAGCTCGTCACCGAACTCGTTTCGCACGTCATCGACAACAGCTACGACACGCTCATCCGCCCGCTCACCGGTTACGTCGACACCGCCAAGCTCACCAACATTGACGGGTACAAGACCGGCTTATTTGGGGGAACTACCAAGGAAGTCAACCCAGACCTGCCGCCGCTGCTCAAGATCGGCTCGCTCGCTGGGCCAATCATCAGCGGCAAGCTGTTTGAGTACAACGCCGAGAAGAACTACCGCATCTGGAAGCCAGAGCTGAGCAACCTCGGTGGTGTGCTTGATCTGCTGCAGAACGGTATCGACGTACCGATTATGGGTATGGTCCAGTTCGACGTTAAGCAGAAGGTCACTGAACTGCTTCGCGGGCTCGTTCTTGGCGGTGCTGCTGCACCTGCAGCCGGAGGCGAAGCGGCCGCCGCAGGCACTGAGCCAGCCGCCTCTCAGCTAGCCGCAGCAGAACCGGTCCCAGATGCAGCACCGACTGCGGGACTGCTGACGCCAGATCTGGTACAAACGGCAAGCACCATGCTGCGGAGTCTGCTCGACTCGCTCACCACTGACGAGAACGGTACCGCTGACGGTACGGCATCCTTCACCACGACCGACCAGGTCATGCGTGCCGTCGCTCCGGCGGACACGACCGCACCCGGCACGGGTGAGACCGGCGCATCGACTCCCGGTGCTACGGCTGGCGCACCGGGTGCAGACAACACGGTGGCGAACGCTGCGGCCGACGGCAAGGGCGGAAACGGCCTTGCTGCGACCGGTGCCGACACGGATCTCGTAACCACGGGCATCCTCGCGGCTCTCGCGCTGTTCGGTGGTGCTCTGCTGCTGCGTTCGCGCAGCGCCCAGCAGGAACACGTCGAGTAACGAAATACCGATGGGCTGAGTCACGCACTCGGCCTGTCGTAACCACGCAACTGCGGTGTGTTGAGTAATCAACCACCGCAGTTGCGGTTTTGCGTGACAAGATCGTAATAAATCACGGGTGCTGCCTTAGACTTGCATCGTTTGCACCCCAATAACGTTCGGAGACCTTAGTGAACGATCCAATGCTCATTCTTCCTCTCGTGCTGCTCGGCGTCATGATGCTGCTCATGTGGCGCGGCAACAAGCAGCGCCAAAAGCAGATGGAGACGATGCGCACGAAGCTTGTTCCGGGTGCTGAGGTCATGACGCAGGCAGGTATCTTTGGCACGCTCGTGGCCATTGACAACGAGAACCACGTCGCCACGCTCGAGGTCAGCCCCGGTGTTGAAATGCGCGTGCACTCGCAGACCGTGGCAACGGTCGTTGAGCCAACCGTGCCGAACGACGCATCCTCGCTGACCGACGACACCACCGACGCAACGCCCGCATCGCTCGACACCACCGACGATGCTGCCGCTCAGTTCGATGCACACGACGCTGATCTGCGTGATGGTGAACTCGACGGCAACCAGGATGAGGACCGCAAGAACCGCTAAGCGTTCTGACCGCGCGCTGCAGGCAATCGTTGGCGCGAGGGGAAACTGAACCGCGCCAGGAGCGCGGCTGGAAGGGACATCGTTCGTGTCAACAACGAAACGCACACCCCAAGCGGTGCGTAGCGCGCGAAGCGTGCTGCTTTGGCTTGGATTCATTCTTATTGCCCTCGTGGGTGTCAACTGGAATAGCGTCGCCTTCGACAACGGCCAGTGGACCCCGAAGCTTGCGCTTGACCTTGAGGGTGGCACCCAAATGGTGCTCGAGGCCAAGCTCAGCGAGGGCGCCGAGGCACCTTCGGCCGAGCAGATGGCACAGGCGGCCAGCATCGTTCGACAGCGTGTCGACGCCTCGGGTGTTGCTGAGGCCGAGATCACCACGCAGGGTGGCCGAAACATCGTTGTTTCGGTTCCTGGCGAAATGGATGCGGAGACCAAGAAGCGCGTGGAATCGAGCGCCATGCTCGAGTTCCGTCCCGTGCTTGCCGCAGACACCGCCACCAACGTGCAGGTGATCAAGCCCGAAGACGTGGGCATGGAGACGTTCAACGCCACGCCAACGGCACCGGCAACCGACCCCTCGGACCCGAACCAGATGACCGACCAGCTCTACGCCGACTTCTTGGCGTTTGACTGCGCCAAGATCATGGACCGCAACGAACCGGCTGACCCGAAGAAGCCGCTGCTTGCCTGCGACGAAACTGGTCAAGAGAAGTTCATTCTCGGACCGGTTGAGATCAACGGCAGCCAGATCGCGGATGCGAGCAACGGCGTAGTCACGAACCAGCAGGGTGTGTCGACCGGTCAGTGGAGCGTGAACCTTAAGTTCAACGACAAGGGCACCGAAGCATTCCGCAAGGTCACCGAACGCCTCGTCGGTATCGGTCAGACGCCGAACCCGGCAACGGGTATGCCCGACCAGATTCGTTCTCGATTCGCCGTCACGCTTGACGGCAACGTGATTGTGGCGCCGACTGCGAACGCGGTCATCACCGATGGACGCGCACAGATCACCGGCTCGTTCAACGAAGAATCGTCGAAGGCCCTGGCTGACCAGCTCAAGTTCGGTGCATTGCCGTTCAGCTTTGAGACGAAGTCGACCCAAACCATTTCGGCGACGCTCGGTACCTGGCAGCTGCAGGCTGGCCTCATTGCCGGTGCCATCGGTCTGGCGCTGGTCATCGTGTACTCGCTCTTCCAGTACCGTGCACTCGGTCTCGTGACGATCGCCTCGCTGGCGCTGCTCGCCGCAATCACCTATCTGGTGGTCAATTTCCTATCAAGCCAGGAAGGGTACCGACTCTCGCTCGCAGGTGTTGCTGGCTTGATCGTGGCGATCGGTATTACTGCCGACTCGTTCATCGTCTACTTCGAGCGAATCAAGGATGAGCTCCGTGACGGCAAGTCGCTGCCGGGTGCCGTTGAACGCGGCTGGTCGCGCGCTATCCGCACGATTTTGGCATCGGATGCGGTCAACCTGCTGGTTGCTCTGGTGCTAATGATCGTCGCAGTCGGTAACGTACGCGGCTTCGCGATCACACTGGGGCTTACGACGCTCATTGACTTGCTCGTCGTCACGATGTTCACGCACCCGATCATGCGCCTGCTCGCAACGACCAAGTTCTTTGGTGACGGTCACCCCGCATCCGGTCTCGACCCACGTGCCCTGGGCGCGGTGTACCGCGGCCGCGGAGAATTCCGCCGCACGCCAGTACCGACCGGAGCAAAAGCACACGGCAAAGCTGGCAAGGCAGCAAAATCTGCCAAGGAAGCTGAGCGCCGCCAATCGATCGCCGAACGTAAGGCAGCAGCTGCTGCGACGGGAGACAAGTAATGAAGTCCTTCCAGCAACTCGGAAATGAGCTGTACACGGGGGAGACCTCGTTCAAGTTCGTGCAGCGACGCAAGCTGTGGTTCTTGATTGCAGCGATCGCGCTGGTCATTGCTGTGGCCGCGCCGTTCATTCGCGGCGGCTTCAACCTCGGAATTGAGTTCACCGGTGGTTCGGAATTCCACATCTCACAGCCGAACTCGACCGACCAGAAGCTCGCCAGTGATGCAGTAGCCGAATTTTCGGAGACCCCAGCTCGAGTGCAGACGCTGGGCGACGGCGCCGTTCGCGTGCAGACTGACCCGCTCAGCGAAACCGACAACACCGAACTTCGCAGCGCACTCGCATCCGCTTACGGCACCGATGTTGAGCACGTCAACGTCTCGACGATCGGCCCGTCGTGGGGTGCGGACATCACTCGCCAGATGGTGATCGGCCTCGGTGTGTTCCTTGGCCTTGCCGCACTGCTGATGGCGTTCTACTTCCGCACGTGGAAGATGGCGCTGGCCGCAATCGTTGCGCTCGCGCACGACATGATCGTGACCGCAGGTGTCTACGGGCTCACCGGTATTGAAGTCACACCGGCAACGGTTATCGGCTTCCTGACGATTCTTGGCTACTCGCTCTACGACACCGTTGTGGTCTTCGACAAGATCCGTGAAAACACCGATACCCACGGCGAGCATTCGCCACGTACCTTCGGCGAGCTGATCAACCTGGCCATCAACCAGACGCTGGTGCGTTCGATCAACACCTCGGTCGTCGCAATCCTGCCGGTTGCCGCGATTCTGTTCATCGGTGCGTTCGTGATGGGCGCCGGAACGCTGCGAGACATTTCGCTCGCGCTGTTCATCGGTATCTTCATCGGTGCGCTCTCGACGATCTTCCTGGCCGGTCCCGCGTACGCGGCACTTCGCATCAACGAGAAAGCACTGCGCGAACACGACGACCGCATCCTCAAGGAGCGCGGCGACGCCGAGGCTCCGGTTGGTGATGTGCCAACGATCCCGGACAAGGATGAGGACGCCGACGAAACCGATTCCGCTCCCGTTGATGATGGGGCACGCGTCTAACTGCA
The DNA here is from genome assembly GCF_001570925.1 of [Zimmermannella] bifida NBRC 103089. Taxonomy (GTDB): domain Bacteria; phylum Actinomycetota; class Actinomycetes; order Actinomycetales; family Microbacteriaceae; genus Gulosibacter; species Gulosibacter bifidus. Next base: position 321,349 of record NZ_BCSP01000001.1, on the reverse strand, counting down.
CCTCTCGGTGATGGCGACCTAGCAGTAAACGAACGTGGGATGCGTGCAATTACGTATCCCACGTTCGTTCGGTTCCGGGTCAATGAATTTCGGCCTTGTGCCTTCGGACAGGGGAGCCGGCGCGAATCACGTGTGCATACGCATCCGTATAGACTCGAGAACTACGCTTTCGACGAAAGGCGGCACTCATGAGCGAACCGAGCGTATTGTCAATGCGCCGATTGGTGCCGCGAATTTTCACAAAAGCATCGGCATCTTCGGCGATCGGCGATCTCGTTCGCACCCTGCGCAAGCAGGATCCCAAAGCGGATATTGCGCTGATTGAGCGGGCCTATCGTGTCGCGCTGCGATGCCATGAGGGCCAGTTTCGCCGCAGCGGAGAACCGTACATTACGCATCCCGTTGCGGTAGCTGAAATTCTTGCCGAGCTTGGCATCGGACCGGTGACCGTTGCGGCGGCCTTGCTGCACGACACGGTCGAAGACACTGACTACAGCCTCGATACGCTTCGTGACGAGTTCGGTGATGAAGTCGCGATGCTTGTCGACGGTGTGACCAAGCTCGACAAGGTGACCTACGGTGATGCGGCGCAGGCCGAAACGGTGCGCAAGATGATCGTCGCCATGTCGAAAGACATTCGCGTGCTGGTGATCAAGCTTGCGGACCGACTGCACAATGCCCGCACCTGGGGATTCATGCCTCCGGAGAAGGCGCGCAAGAAAGCGACGGAGACGCTTGAGATCTACGCACCGTTGGCGCACCGCATGGGTATTCAAGCAATCAAGAATGAGCTAGAAGAACTCTCGTTCGCGGTGCTGCATCCGAAAATCTATGCCGAGATCGATCACCTGGTGCGCGAACGACAGCCGCAGCGCCAGCGCTATCTCGACCGCGTCATGGGTGAGATCAAGGCCGATATGCGGGCCCATCGCATCAAAGCCGAAGTGGTTGGCCGCCCGAAAGAGCTGTATTCGATCTACCAGAAGATGGTCGTTCGCGGTCGCGACTTCGACGAGATCTTTGATCTCGTCGCGTTCCGCATCATCGTCGATACAGTACGGGATTGCTATGCCGTGCTCGGTGCGATTCACGCGCGCTGGACGCCAATGCCCGGCCGGTTCAAGGACTACATCGCCACGCCAAAGTTCAACCTCTACCAATCGCTGCACACGACGGTCATGGGGCCAGAGGGCAAGCCGGTAGAGATTCAGATTCGTACGCATGTGATGCACCAGCGCGCCGAGTATGGTGTGGCCGCGCACTGGATGTACAAGCAGAACGTGCAGACCGGAAGCCGGGCGTCGGGGCCCGACCGACCGAACGAAATGGCGTGGCTGCAGCGCATCAATGATTGGCAGCAAGAAACCAGCGACTCTGACGAGTTCCTCGATTCGCTGCGCTTTGAAATCGGTGCCAAAGAGGTGTATGTCTTCACCCCGCAGGGGAAGGTCATCGGACTATCGCAATCGGCAACACCCGTTGACTTCGCCTACGCCATCCACACCGATGTGGGACACCGCACCATGGGTGCGAAGGTGAACGGCCGCCTGGTACCGCTGGAAACGGTGCTGCAGAACGGTGACACCGTCGAGATTTTCACCTCAAAGAATCCGGATGCGGGACCGAAACAGGATTGGCTGAACTTTGTCGCATCCGTTCGCGCGCGCAATAAGATCCGGCAGTGGTTCTCGAAGGAGCGCCGCGACGAAGCCATCGAAATTGGTCGGGACCAGATCGCGCGTGAAATGCGCAAGCTCCATCTACCGAGTTCACGGGATGTGGTGCAAGAAGCGTTTGCGACGGTGGCATCGACGCTCCGCTACGTGGATGTGTCGGGCTTGTATGCCGCTGTTGGTGAGGGCCACGTCTCAGTCAAGTCCGTGCTCGACAAAGTGCAGGCCGAACTGCGCGCCGATCCTGAGGCGGACGCCGAGCTTGCGAACCGCGAGTACGTCGAGCAAGCGATCTCGAATGAGGTTGGCGCCAGCGAATCCGGTGTGCTCGTGCGTGGGGCACCGGACATTCTCGTCAAGCTTGCCCGCTGTTGTACGCCGGTTCCAGGCGATGCCATCGTTGGCTTCGTGACGCGTGGCCAGGGCGTATCCGTCCACCGAAAAGAGTGCACCAACGTCACCGGTCTGCAGCGGGAACCAGACCGCATGATCGAAGTCGAGTGGGCACAGGCCACGCGTGCGGTGTTCCTCGTCAACATTCAGGTTGAAGGACTCGACCGATCGGGCCTGCTCAGCGATATCACGCGCGTGCTTTCGGAACACCACGTCAACATCCTGTCGGCAAACTTGAACACCAACAAGGAACGCGTTGCCGTGGCTCGGTTCTCATTCCAAATGGGCGATCCGACGCACCTCGACCGCGTGCTCGTCGCGGTGCGGAGCATCGACGGCATCTACGACGCGTTCCGCGTGCAGCAGGCCTAGCGTTCGTTGCAACCGGGCCAGCATTGGGCTGCGGCCGCGACGCTGCAACTGACGCAGGGTCGGTAACGGAGCCGTCAACACGCATCCGGCAAGCGTCGTCACGTCATGGTCGGCAACCTGGCCACGCGCAAAACGGATATGGGGATTTGGCGACACACGCCAGCTGCGCAGCGTCACTTCGGCAACCGACGGTGCTGTGCCACCGGCCCAGATCCATGCCGCCGTGTCGCCCGAAATAGTGCGGCCCGGGGAGCACAGCGAACGCAGGGATCGGGCCCGGTCGCATGCGGTGCTCACCGTGCCAACCGGTACAAAGAACTCGAATGTGGGCACGCCTATGCGCCCCACCTCGCCGGCGAGGTACATCGCCCAGAGTTCGGAGGACGAAAAGTTCTGATAGAGCCGCTCGATCTCGCTGCACATACGGCCCATTCTGGCCAGGTGTGGTGCCGTGTGGTGAGATTTCGCAAATCTGTGGACAAGTTCGAGGCTCCGCAAAGTGGCGTGGCCGATCATCGATCGGCCGCGGAAACCACTCGACGCGGCCGAAATTGAACCACAGTTCGTTCTCGACCGCGTCGCCGGTTACGCGAAGAATCGCGTGAAGATTGGGCGGGGTTAGCCGCCGATGACCTTGAGCCAAGCCTGGCGGGCGCTCAGTGCTTCTTCGGCTTCCTTGATGGCCTTTGCGTTGCCCTTAGCCTTGGCATCCGCGAGGTCCTGCTCGAGCTTGGCGATCGCATCGTTGAGCTGCGCAGCCATGCCGGTCTGGCGAGCCTGCTTCTCGGGGTTCGAGTTGGCCCAGTGCTCGTCATCAAGCTTGCGCACGTGCTGTTCGATATTGCGCAGACGGTCTTCAACCTGCTTGAACTGTGCGCGTGGAACGCGGCCAACTTCATCCCAACGGCGCTGAATGTCGCTGAGCTTTTCGCGAGCTGCCTTGCGGTCGGTCATCTTCAGGATGGGCTCGGCGTCGTTCAGGATGGCGAGCTTTTGTTCCAGATTGGCCTGGAACTCTTCGTCATCGCGAGCGTCAACCTCGGCCTTGGCCTGGAAGAGTACGTCACCGGCAGCCTTGAACTTTGCCCACAGCGCGTCATCGTGCTTACGGCCGGCGCGACCTGCCGCCTTCCAGTCATCGAGCAGACGACGGTACTCAGGAACGCCGTCGGCGCCCTTGGGTGCGAGGGCCTCGGCACGCTCAATGATGGCCTGCTTGGCATCGCGTGCCTGCTTGTGGTCGGCATCGAGCTTGGCAAAGAACTTGCGGCGCTCGCTGTCGAGGTGGGTGCGTGCCGTCCGGAAACGCTTCCACAGGGCATTCGCGTCGTTCTTAGGCAGGCGTGGGCCGGTCTTCTGGTGGTCCTGCCACTGCGCGAACAGCTCGTCGATCTTCGCGGTGGTCTGCTTCCACTGGATGTTCGCCGGGTTCTGCGCAGCGAGTTCTTCGGCTGCGACGACGATTGACTCACGGTGGGCGAGTGCCTCGGCTACGGCCTGCTGCTGTGCTTCCTGCTGCTGTTCGCCAAGTTCGGCGACCTCGCCGCTGAGCTTGCCCAGACGGTCACGCAACGACTGCAGATCGCCGACCGCCGCTGCATCCTGAATCTGCGAGTTCAGGTGTGACACCGACTTCGCAACGTCGTTCGGGTTGGCGCCGGCACGTGCGCGCTGCTCGAGCAGCAGCACCTGGGCAGCCAGATCATCGAACTTGCGCACGAAGTAGTCGAGCGCTTCTTGCGGCGTGCCGTCGGGGTACTGGCCCACCTGCCGCTCAGTTCCGTTGTCGGTGACGTAGACGGTGCCATCGGCTTCTACTCGGCCAAATGGGTGTTCAGGGAGTCCAGACATTCGCGTGTTCCTCGGTGCTTGTCGGTGGAAGGCGGTATTGCGGTCCGTTCTGATGCCGGTTGGCGACAGAACATACGGGCAATAGGGGACATGCTATTGCATTCGGGAAACAAGCACCGGTAAACGGGGAAACATCGGCTGATAATCGTCATGATTTTGGCGACGGATGCGGAAACGACCGTTGGCCGGCACCCGTTCGGGTACCGGCCAACTGGTTGGTGTTGTGTGCGCGGCCAATTGCCTCGTTCGCGCTACTTGAGCTTGATGTCGCCGAGCTTGACGTCGATGGCGGGCTTACCGTCTTCGGGGCTGGGCTCGCCCTTGGCTACACCTTCGTCGGTGACTTCCGACTTGAGGTCGTCAAGACCGCCGGTTACTTCACCGAATACGGTGTAGCCGGTCGGGTCAGGGATCGGCGTGTCGCCGTAGACGATGAAGAACTGCGAACCCATGGAGTTCGGGTCCTGCGCACGCGCCATCGCGATGACGCCCTCCTTGTAGACGCCATCCTCTGGAGCATTCTCGACCGGGCCAAATTCGTAGCCGGGGCCGCCCATACCGGTACCGTCCGGGTCACCGCACTGCAGCACCTTGAACGACGAACTCGTCGTGATGCGGTGGCAGGTGACGTCCTTGTAGAAGTTGTTCTTTGCCAGATCGATGAAGTTCGCGGCGGCCTGCGGAGCGTTCTTGCCGTCGATCGAAATGTCGAGCGTGACGTCGTTGATCTGCATGGTGCCGGTCCACTCGCGGTCTTCGGCAATGGCGGGATCGGGCACGGCAGCGTCATTCTGCTGAGGTGGCTGGGTGCCGTTTTCGGCACCGGGCGCTGGAGCCGTCGTCGCGGTCGGGGCGTCATCAGCCTGTGGCTGACCGCCGGCGGCCGTAAACCCAATCTGGGCACCGATGGCGACCACTGCAACCGCGGCAGCACCAATGATTGCCTTCTTGTTATCGGTGCGACGGCGGTCGACCTGCACATCGTGCACGACCTGTCGCGCTTCGTATTCGCGCTTACGGCGACGCTGTTCTCGGGTGTTCTCGGCCACGTGACTCCTTAGCTAAACGAGCACAGTTTACTAACATCAATCGCAATGACGAATCATCCTGGCTTCGGATCTGGCGATCAGCCGCAATTGCACGCTCCTGACGGCGCGGGCGGTTCGACCGCGCCCTTGGCAGCCCGGATGCGGCCAACCACCCTTGACGAGGTGGTCGGACAGCGACACCTGCTTCGCCCTGGATCCCCATTGCGTCGCCTTGCTGCGAGCGAACCGGGCGCTGCCCGCTCATCGGTAATTCTCTGGGGGCCGCCGGGAACCGGTAAGACCACCATTGCACAGGCGCTGGCCGGAAGTGGCAAGCGTCGCTTCGTGCAGCTCTCGGCGATTTCGGCCGGCGTTAAAGACGTGCGGACGGTGATGCAGGATGCGCTACAGCACCGTGACTTCTACGGTGACGAGACGGTGCTCTTCCTCGATGAGATTCACCGATTTACTAAGGCGCAGCAGGATGCACTGCTTCCCGGTGTCGAGCAGGGGTGGGTCACGCTCGTTGCCGCGACCACAGAGAATCCGTCGTTTTCGGTGATCTCGCCGCTGCTCTCACGGTCGCTGCTGTTGACCCTGCATCACCTTGACGAAGCTGATCTGGCCGAGCTCTTGCAGCGGGCCGTGACCGATACGCGCGGGCTCAAGGGTGAAGTCGAACTCGAAACCGAAGCGAGCGAGGCCATCGTGCGACTCGCATCCGGCGACGCCCGCCGCGCGCTTACGACGCTCGAAGCCGCCGCATCCGCCGCCATTGCCGAGTCACGCGAAACGATCACCGCCCAAGATGTCGCATCGGCCAGCGATCAGGCGCTGCTTCGGTATGACCGCGATGGCGATGAGCACTACGACGTGATCTCGGCATTCATCAAGTCGATTCGCGGTTCGGATCCGGATGCGGCGATTCACTACCTTGCGCGGATGATCGTTGCGGGGGAGGACCCGCGGTTTATCGCGCGGCGATTGATCATTTCGGCGTCCGAAGATATCGGTATGGCCGACCCGCAAGCCATGCTGATTGCTGAGTCTGCCGCGAACGCGGTAGCCCTCATCGGCATGCCCGAGGGACGTATTCCACTGGCCAATGCCACGGTGTACTTGGCGACCGCGCCCAAATCGAACGCGAGCTACAACGCCATTAATGCGGCAATTGCCGATGTGAAGGCCGGCCATGCCGGTCGCGTCCCGAAGCCGTTGCGGGATGCGCACTACGCGGGAGCGAAACAGCTTGGGCATGGCAAGGGCTACCGTTACCCGCACGACGATGCGCTCGGTGTCGTCGCCCAGCAGTATCTGCCGGATCCGCTCATTGGGCGGGAGTACTACACGCCAACGGCGCACGGATTTGAGCGTGACCTGGCCGCGCGCCTTGAGAAACTTCGTCGTATTACCCGTGGCGAATGATCACCGCCACGCGCCACCACAATCAACGCCGCCGAAACTGGTCGCATCGTGGTAAGCTAGGTCAGTTCATTTGACGCCTTGTCCACAGGGAAAGGCGGAGAGCACTGTCTGCGCGCTCACGCGCGCCATAACGAACATGAAAGGAAGACTTCGTGTCGAAGAAGTCGCGTACTCGTTCGAAGGTACGGATGTCCCGTGCCCTCGGTATCGCACTGACCCCGAAGGCCGCGCGTCTCATGGAGAAGCGCCCTTACGCTCCTGGCCAGCACGGCCGTACCCGCCGCAAGACTGACAGCGACTTTGCTGTACGTCTGCGCGAAAAGCAGCGTCTGCGGGCGCAGTACGGACTGCGTGAAAAGCAGCTCCGTATCGTCTTCGAAGAAGCTCGTCGTACTCCCGGCCTGACCGGTGAGAACCTCGTTGAGCTCCTCGAGATGCGTCTGGACGCCCTCGTGCTCCGTGCCGGCTTTGCCCGCACCACCGCACAGGCTCGCCAGATGGTTGTGCACCGCCACATCCTCGTTGACGGCAAGATCGTTGACCGTCCGTCGTTCCGCGTAACCCCGGGACAGCTCATTCACGTCAAGGCACGCAGCGAAGAAATGGAAATCTTCCAGGTTGCTGCTGCCGGTGGTCACGCTGAGGTTCTGCCTCCAGTTCCTGGCTACCTCAACGTTGAGCTGGACAAGCTCGAGGCACGCCTCGACCGTCGCCCGAAGCGTGACGAAGTACCAATCACCTGTGACGTACAGCTGGTTGTTGAGTACTACGCAGCTCGCTAGTCGGCGTTCACGTTCGTTGTAAACGACCGTTAGCATAGAGAGCGGATCACCCACGGGTGGTCCGCTCTCTTGTTGGTTACGGCCTGCCGTAACCGCCCTCGAACCCAGGAGTTATTCGTGTCATTTGGTGACATTGCCGGTCTGATTGCAGCCGGTGCCTTCCTTGTCCTCGTGCTGCTGCTCGCGGTACCCATCATCAAGCTTGGTGGCGTCCTCGATGAAGTTCGCCGCGGCATCCGCGAATCGGTCGATGAATTCACCCCGACGATCGCGCAAACGCAGGTGACGATGCAAGAGGCGAACCACCAGCTCGCACGAATCGACCAGATCACGAGCAATGTCGAAGAAACCACCAATAACGTGAACTCGCTCGTTGCCCTCACTGCGGCAACTGTTGGTGGTCCGCTGATTAAGATTGCTGGATTCAGCGCCGCCGCCTCGGCGGGGTTCAAGGCCCTCAAGCCGGGCCGCCGCACCAAGCGCAACGCCAAGTAGACAAGTCGTTCATCCAGCTCGCAGCTGCGGGCTGGGCCATGCCAACCGCAGCAAGGAGGATTCCCCGATGAAGAATGCACTGAAGTCAATCGCCATGATTACTGGCGGTGTTTTCGCCGGTCTCACCATCGCGCACTTCGTGAACTCGACCGAACGTGGTCGCGAGTTCTTCGAAGACGTTAACGAGTTCGCTGCCGAATTCGTGGATGCGGTGAAGCAGGGATACGAAGCCCGTACCGAGGCCATTTACGCCGCGATCGAATCCGGCCAGGGTCGGGCCGGCCAGTAACGCACTGTCGGTACGTTGACCACGCACCGACGTTTCCGAACACAAGACGTTAGGCGCCCGCATCCGCTGCGCCGTTCATCCACACGAGATAGCTAACACACATGCTTACCGCTGAAATCAAGCGCCGCTTTCTGAAGTTCTTCGAGGACCAACAGCACACCGTCGTACCGTCGGCTTCGCTCGTTAGCGAAGACCCCACGGTGATGTTCACCATCGCCGGTATGGTGCCGTTCATCCCGTATATGACCGGCATGGTCCCGGCTCCGTATCCGCGCGCAACCAGCGTGCAGAAGTGCATCCGCACCAACGACATCGAAGAAGTCGGTAAGACCCCGCGCCACGGCACGTTCTTCCAGATGGGCGGAAACTTCTCGTTTGGTGACTACTTCAAGAAAGAAGCCATTGGCTTCGCCTACACCTTCCTGACCACGCCGCAGGACCAGGGCGGCCTCGGGTTCAACCCCGATGACCTCTGGGTGACGGTGTACAAGGACGACGACGAAGCGTTCAACTACTGGCTCGAGCTCTCGGACATTCCCGCAGAGCGCATCCAGCGCCTCGGTGCCGACACCAACTACTGGTCGGCTGGAAAGCCTGGCGGACCTGCTGGCCCAGACTCGGAGATCTTCTTTGACCGGGGACCGGCATACGGCATCGACGGTGGCCCGGCCACCGACGACGACCGCTACGTCGAGATCTGGAACCTCGTATTCATGCAGTACGAGCGCGGCGCCGACAACGGTGACGGCACCTTCGAATTGCTTGGCGAACTGCCGCAGAAGAACATCGACACCGGTATCGGCCTGGAACGAATCGCGTTCCTGCTGCAGGGCGTCGATAACATGTACGAAACCGACCAGGTTCGCCCGGTACTGGACCGTGCGGCGGAACTTTCGGGTCGCGTGTACGGCAACGGCGGCGAGGATGATGTGCGTCTGCGCGTTGTGGCCGACCACGTGCGCTCGGCGCTCATGCTCATCACCGACGGCGTACAGCCTGGCAACGAGGGACGCGGCTACATCTTGCGTCGTCTGCTGCGCCGTGTGATCCGCAATATGCGTCTGCTCGGCGTTGAAACGGCAACCTTCCCGGAACTCTTCCCGGTATCGATGGCGGCAATGAAGGATGCCTACCCCGAGGTCGAGCGTGACTTTGACCGCATCAGCCGCATCGCTTACGCCGAAGAACAGACTTTCTTGCGCACCCTGGCGCAGGGCAACGCGATCTTCGCCGAGGCTGCTGACGCTGCGAAGTCGGGCGGACTGAACGCGCTTGATGGTGCTGTGGCGTTCAAGCTTCACGACACCTTCGGATTCCCGATTGACCTGACCATGGAGATGGCCGCCGAAGCCGGCCTCAACGTGAATCGCGACAAGTTCGATTCGCTCATGCGCGAACAGGTCGAACGCGCGAAGGCCGATGCCCGCGCTCGTCGCGGTGCGCTGGCCGACCTCTCGGTCTACAGCGCATTCCGTGCCATGGGCGAGACCGCGTTTGTTGGCTACACCGAGCTCGAGGCACAGTCGCGTGTCATCGGCATCATTGCTAACGGCGAGAGTGTCACGTCGGCAAGCGCCGGTGAGACGGTCGAAATCATCCTGAACGAGACGTCGCTCTATGCCGAGTCGGGTGGTCAGGATGCGGACCACGGTTCGCTGCGTTCTGCGGTCGGTGGCTTTGAGGGTCGCGTTCTCGATGTCCAGAAGCCCGTACAAGGGCTCGTGGCGCACACGGTCGAAGTCGTTGCCGGCACCATCGCGGTAGACGACGAGGTCGAGACTGTCGTCGACGCGGTATACCGCCGTCAAGCATCCGAAGCTCACTCGGCAACCCACCTCATCCACGCGGCACTCCGCGACACCCTCGGGCCAGATGCGCACCAGACCGGTTCGTATAACAAGGCCGGGTACATGCGCCTGGACTTCGGGTGGTCGGAGCCACTTTCGGCCGAGACACGTTCGGAGCTCGAAGAGATCACGAACCGTGCGGTGCGGCAGGACTACGAGGTCATTACCCGCGAAATGTCACTCGACGATGCCAAGGCCCTCGGCGCACGCGCGCTGTTCGGCGAAAAGTACGGTTCGGTCGTGCGAATGGTCGAGATCGGTGGCCCATGGTCGCGTGAACTCTGCGGTGGTACGCACGTTGCCAACACTTCGCAAATCGGTCTGGTGAACCTCATCGGTGAGTCCAGCGTTGGTGCCACCAACCGACGCGTCGAGGCGTTTGTCGGTCGGGATGCATTCAGCGACTTTGCCGCCGAGCGCGCGCTCGTGCGCGAGCTGACCTCGGGACTGCGCGTACCGCGTGACCAGGTTGCTGACCGCGTGGCATCGCTCGTGAACGAACTCAAGCAGGCGAACAAGCGCATCGCCGAACTCGAATCGGCGAAGCTGCGCGACAAACTGCCAGAACTCCTCGACCAGGCCGAGCAAATCGGCGGGATGCGGGTTGTCGCGACGTTCCTCGGAACCGTCGCCGGTGCCGACGATGTGCGTTCGCTCGCACTCGAAGCGCGTGAGCGACTCGGCAGCGATGCTGCCGTTGTGGCATTCATCGGTGAAGCAAACGGCAAACCGAGCATCGTCGTCGCGACGAACCAGGCCGCACGCGATCTCGGCGCAAATGCTGGCGCGATGGTCAAGGTTGCCTCGAAGCAGCTCGGCGGTGGCGGCGGCGGTAAGCCAGATGTCGCCCAGGGTGGCGGTCAGGATGCGACGCAGCACGCAGCAGCACTCACCGAGGTACGCGACCTGCTGCGGAGCCTGTAGTGTCGCGCGGACCACGCCTCGGAGTTGACGTTGGGAAGGCCCGTATCGGTGTCGCGAAAAGCGACCCGGACGGGCTCCTAGCGACGCCGCTCGAGACGGTTGCTCGTGATCTCGAAAACGAAACCCACCTGCAGCGCCTGCGTGAAATCGTCGCCGAAGTCGAACCGCTGCGGGTCTACGTGGGCTATCCGCTGAACATGCGTGGCGAGCACACACCATCTACCGAAGATGCCATCGCAGTCGCGACGGCGCTGGCCGAGACCATCGACGTACCAGTGCGGTTGATCGATGAGCGGCTCACGACGGTGAGCGCAACGCGACAGTTTCAAGCAGCCGGGCGCAAAGCATCCCGCTCACGCGACGTGATTGATCAAGCAGCTGCTGTGGTGCTGTTGCAAGACGCGATTGACCGCGAGCGTGGCGGCGCACTACCAGGCAAGGACCTGCCAACGAATTCGCCCGTTGCTTAGGTAACTCCGCGTAATTGCAGCAACTGCCCGCTACGGTAGGCACAGCGTTTGGATGCATTCGCAACCTGGCGCGCGCAAGCTGATGGTCACATCGGATGCGCTCGGTTTCGATATTCGACACCGTCGCGTACTTGACGCTGGCACCAGACCGTTTGCCGACTTCGAGCCATTGAAGGATCACATGACTAACGACCCCCTCAACATGGACGCCTCGAGCGCCGGACAACCGGAGCGACCTCAGCACGAAGGGGCAGCTGCACCCGTCGAAAGCCGCCGCGAACGTCGCTTGCGTGAACAGCGCGAGCTCGCTGAGCGCATGGGTGCTCCGGGTACGAGCGAAACAGCAAACGCGACGGATGCGGAAACAGCAGTACCCGCCGCATCCGTGCCAGCGGCATCGGTACCGGCATCGGAATCGGTACCGGCATCCGAATCGGTACCGGCATCTGAATCAGCACAGAGTGCCACCACTCCGGCTGCGCAAGACCGCTCAGTTGCCGCTGCGGCTACCGAACCGGCAGCGCCAGCACCGGTTGGCCGAGCGCCTGTGCGGGAACAGCCAGCGACACTGCTCGATGACGTCGACGACTCGGCAGTCGAACCGGTCGATGACCTATTTGCCGGTCTTACCGGTGAGAGTGACCACGGTGGCGAACGTAAGCGTCGGGGTGGCTGCCTTTGGGGCATCGTCGCGCTCATTCTTGTCATCTCGTTCGCAGCCGTGGCTTGGGGGCTCTTTGGTGACCGCATCCAGGGTCTCTTTGGCGGTAAGAACGACTTTTCGGGTACGGGAAACGGCACCGAAGTGGAATTCACGATTATTGAGGGTGACACCGGAACTTCAATCGGTGAGCGCCTGCAAGAGCAGGGCATCGTCAAGTCGTCTGAAGTCTTCGTCGAAGAGATCCTCTCGCGCGCCGAAGAACCACAGTTCCACCCCGGTACCTATGCGCTGCAGGAAGAAATGAGTGCCGCATCCGCCCTCGATCGCTTGATTGACCCGGACGCCCGAGTACAGAGCAGCGTCACGATTCCTGAAGGGTTGACGAACGAGGAAACCTACGCGCTACTTGAAGAGCACGTCGGGATTCCGGTCGCCGACCTCGAAGCTGCGGCCGCCAACCCGCAGGAATTTGGACTCCCGGCAGAGGCGAAGTCGGTTGAGGGATTCCTCTTCCCAGCCACTTACACGTTCGAGCCCGGTACTGACGCCAAGGCGGTCATTACGACGATGACCGAGCGCACCTTCCAAGCACTCAACGAGGTGGGTGTGCCCGAAGACAAGGTTTGGGACGTCATCCGTATGGCTTCGCTGATCGAGAAGGAAGTGTTCGACGAAGAAGACCGCTACAAGGTGTCGCGTGTGTTCTACAACCGCATCGATGTCGGGATGCCGCTGCAATCGGACGCAACCATCAACTACTGGACGGACGACTTTGACCTGACCGACGCATCCAACCCGTACAACACCTATGTGCACACGGGGCTTATGCCCGGGCCGATTTCGAACCCGAGTCAGCAGTCAATTGATGCGGCCTTGAAGCCGGCCGACGGTCCATGGCTGTACTTCGTCACCGTGAACTTCGACACGGGCGAGACCGTGTTCTCGGAGACCTACGAAGAACACGAAAAGGCCGTCGCGCAGTGGCAGGCGTGGATGGACGAACACCCCGAATACAAGGAGTAGGTTGGACTGCACCGCCAGTGTGCGGCCGTGACACCACACTTGCTGGAAAGCTCCGTGGCACATACTGCTGGCAAAGTCGCAGCGCCACGAGAGCGGTAAGAGGAACACCCATGTCGGCATCGAAATCACAACCATCGCAGCATCATGCGCAACAGTGGGAAGCACCTCGACAGCTCGCGGTTCCCACCGGGTTCACCACCGAAGAACCGGCAGCCGGCCCCGAATCGGCCCGCCTGGCTGTTGTTGGCAACCCCATCGAGCATTCGAAATCACCGCAGCTCCACCTCGCCGCGTATCGTGCCCTCGCGCTCGAGTGGGCGTACTCGCGGTGGCAAATCGAACCGGGCGGGCTTGCAAACGCGCTAGGTAAGCGCGCCCAGGGGTGGCGCGGGCTGTCGGTCACGGCTCCGTTCAAGGCGGAAGCCCTGGCATTCGCTGCCACGCTCGACCCGTTTGCCGAACGAACCGGTGCCGTTAACACGCTCGTTTTCGACGGGTTGGATGCGGCGGCAACGGCCACGGGATACAACACGGACGTCTATGGCATCCTCGCAGCGCTTGCCGAATCCGGCTGCACGAAGGCAGCGACGGTCGACGTTATAGGCGCCGGCGAAACGGCTGCGAGCGCTGCCGTTGCTGCCCTCGAACTTGGTGCCACGCGCATCCGAGTTGTCGCGCGCCGCCCAGAAGCTGCCGCCACACTCGTATCGGCGTTGGAAACCCGTACCGGGAGCTCGGGGGTATTGACCGCCGCAGATCTCGCGACATGGTCGCTTGCGGAGGCACCGGAACTGCTGATCGACACGGTTCCTGGGGGAGTGCCAGCACCCGATCGGATTGCGCCCTCGCTTGCGGGCATGACGTTGCTGAGCGCCGCATACGATCCGTGGCCGACTGCGCTTGCCGAAGCTGTGGCCGAACATGGCGGCACAGTGGTCTCGGGAGAACTGATGCTGCTGCACCAAGCGATTCGGCAGGTGCGACTGTTCAGCGGCCGGGATGCGGACGCGGAGCTGCCGAACGAAGCCAGCATCGTGGACGAGATGCGTGCCGCTCTGCGCGGCTAGCGACCTGGGTTTACTGTGCCGCGTTGATTGAGCTGCGTTGATTGAGCTGGGCTGGTCGCCCGGCCCCTGATACTGGCTGTGCGGTGCTCGGGTGTTTCACGACCGAGTGTTACAGCTTGTGCACCATGGTCGACCGCTGGTCGTACCTGCTTGCAATGAATCGCTCGTGCAGACGTGAGAGACTTGCAGAATGCTTCGTTGGATTACTGCTGGAGAATCTCACGGTCGAGAACTGCTTGCTGTGCTTGAAGGGCTGCCTGCGGGTATCCCGATTGCCCTCGATGAGGTGCAGGCAGATCTCGCGCGCCGAAAGCTGGGACACGGCCGTGGCGGTCGTATGAAGTTCGAACAGGATGAGCTAACGCTGTCGTCGGGCGTGCGGCACGGGTTCACGATTGGCTCGCCGCTGGGAATTCGGATCCAGAACACCGAATGGCCAAAGTGGACCGAGGTCATGAGCCCAGCACCAGTCGACGCCGAGGTTTTCACCACCGGTCGCGGCACCCCGTTGACCCGACCGCGCCCGGGCCACGCCGACCTCGTCGGCATGCAAAAGTACGGATTTACCGAAGCACGCCCGGCGTTGGAGCGCGCCAGCGCCCGCGAAACTGCCGCCCGCGTGGCACTCGGTGCCGTGGCAAAGAAATTCCTCGCCGAACTCGGTATTCGTACCGTGAGCCACACCGTGTCCATGGGCGAAGTTTCGCTGCCGGTGGATGCCGCGTGGCCGGTACCCGAAGACGTTGACCGACTCGACGCGGATCCGGTGCGCTGCATCGACCCTGAGACGAGCGCCCGAATGGTGGCGCGCATCGACGAGATTCGCAAGAGTGGCGACACGCTTGGCGGCGTCACTGAAGTGCTCGTGTACGGCCTGCCGCCAGGACTCGGCTCGTACGTCCACTGGGACCGCCGCTTGGATTCACGTCTGGCCGGTGCCCTCATGGGAATTCAGGCCATCAAGTCGGTCGAGGTTGGCGACGGACTGGAAGCGACGAAACGTCCGGGCACGGTCGCACACGACCCGCTTTACAAGGTCGATGGTGCAATCCACCGCTCGAGTGAACGCGCCGGCGGTATTGAAGGCGGTATGACAACCGGTGGCATTCTCCGGGTGCGTACGGGCATGAAGCCGATTGCGACGGTACCAAAGGCACTGCACACGGTTGATGTGGCCACCGGCAAGAACGCAACCGCGCACCACCAGCGCTCGGACGTAACCGCGGTACCCGCATCCGGTGTCGTTGCCGAGGCAATGGTGGCATTGATTCTCGCGGATGCGGTCGTCGAGAAGTTTGGTGGGGACTCGTTGCGCGAAGTGCAGCGCAATCTGCGTAGCTACCTCGACAACATTCCGGAATCGCTCCGCACCGATAGTGCACTGGTGAACGCTGAGACTGTCACAGGTGACATCGATGACACGCCCATGGGAGATTCGTTGAGTGAGTGGCGCGTATGAGTGTCGTGCTGATTGGCCCACCCGCGGCGGGGAAGTCGCGGGTCGGTAAACGGCTGGCGCGCAGGATTGGCGCCAGCTTTGCGGATACCGACAAGCTGATCGCCCGCGAACACGGGGCGATCGCTGAGTTCATCCCGAAGCACGGTGAAGCCGAGTTCCGTCGCATCGAACGCGAAACTGTGGCACAGGCCCTGACCGAGTTTGATGTGGTGTCGCTTGGTGGCGGCGCGATTCTCGACGAGAACACCCAGGCTGATCTCGCCAGCGGCGACCACCTGGTGGTGCTGCTGCTCGCCAGCCCAGAAGCGATCGAAGAGCGCATTGCGGGTAAGAAGAACCGGCCACTGCTCACTGGCATTGACTCCTGGATTGCCACGTATGAGGCGCGTCGACCGATCTACGAACGCCTGGCCGATGCGTCGTTTGACACGAGTTTTCGACCCATGTGGCAGGTCGTTCATGAGGTACGAAAGTTTCTGAAATCTCAGGGCTCACCCCTGATTCGTGCCACCGAACCGGTTGCGCCAACAACGGTGCCGCTACCACGTCGACAGGCGCATGCAGCTGACACACCACCCAAGCCCTGTCCACCCACGAGCGAGCTGCGGGCCATCGGTGACGGTACTGCGACGACCGAAAACAGCGACACACAGTAGCAACGACCACACCGCAAGAAACGTCAACTCACGGCCGAGCACATGATGCCGCGGCCAAATCAACGAAAGAGACGCACGAGCGTGAACGAATCCCTGACCCGAATCGAATCTGCCGGTACGCACGGACCGGTATTGGTTGGCCGTGGCCTGGTTGAACAGCTCGATCAGCACCTGGCCGAGTTGCTCGGCGATACCCCCGACCAGATCCTGTTGGTGCACCAGCCGACGCTGCGTGACATTGCTGAATCGGTTCGTGCCAAGCTCGCACCGCACTACCGCCGCGTGCTCATGGCCGAGATTCCCGATGCAGAATCGGGCAAGCGCATTGAGGTGGCCGAGTTCCTTTGGCAGATTCTTGGCCAGAGCGACTTCACACGTACGGATGCGATCGTTTCGATCGGCGGGGGAGCCGCAACGGATCTCGGTGGCTGGGTGGCTGCATCCTGGTTGCGTGGCGTGCGAGTGGTGCAGGTGCCGACCACGGTGCTTGCCATGGTGGATGCGGCGATTGGTGGCAAGACCGGAATCAACACCAACGAGGGCAAGAATCTCGTTGGCGCCTTCCACGAACCGAGCGGTGTCATCGTTGACCTCGACGTGCTCGAATCGCTGCCTCGAAACGAATTGGTGACCGGATTTGCCGAGGCCGTCAAGATCGGGTTCATCCACTCGCCGCGGATCCTCGACCTGATCGAAGCCGACCCGGATGCGGCCACGGATCCGACCTCGGCGGCCTTCCGCGAAATCCTCGAGATTGCGATTCGCTTCAAGCTCGACGTGACCGCGAACGACCTCACCGAGCGCGGCCAACGCGAAATGCTGAACTACGGTCACACGCTCGGCCACGCCATCGAACACAATGAGCGCTACCAGTGGCGTCACGGTGCGGCAGTTGCGGTCGGGATGCGCTTTGTTGCGGAACTCGCGCGACTTTCGGGGCGCCTGAGTGACGAAGCCGCTGACCGCCACACGCGCATCCTCGAACTGCTGGGGCTTCCCACCGGTTACCCGGCGGATCGCTGGCCGACACTGCTGTCCGTGATGCACCGCGATAAGAAAGCGCGCGGCACGATGCTGCGATTCGTGGTGCTCGACGAGATCGGGCAGCCGACAATCATGCAGGCGCCGGATGAATCGCTCTTGTTTGCGGCATATCAAGAGATCGCGTCGTAACCGGCGCGCTAGACTAGAGCGTCGCAAATTTGAAAGGAATTACTGATGGCAACTACCGCTGACATCAAGAATGGCCTCGTCATGATCATTGACGGCCAGCTTTGGCAGGTTCTCGAATTCCAGCACGTGAAGCCCGGTAAGGGTGGTGCGTTCGTGCGGACCAAGCTGAAGAACATTGTCCAGGGTAAGAGCGTGGACCGCACGTTCAACGCCGGTGCCAAGATCGAAACCGCGACGGTTGACCGCCGCGACTTCCAGTACCTCTACCAGGACGGCGACGACTTCGTCTTCATGGATGAGCAGGACTACGACCAGCTCACTGTTCCGGCAGCAATCGTGGGCGACGCTTCGAACTTCCTGCTCGAACAGCAGCGCGTACAGATCGGCATGTACGAGGGCAACCCGCTCTACATCGAAATGCCCGCTTCGGTCGTGCTCGAGATCACCTACACCGAACCAGGCCTGCAGGGTGACCGTTCGAACGCTGGTACCAAGCCAGCCACCGTCGAGACCGGCGCTGAGATTCAGGTACCGCTGTTCGTTGACCAGGGCACCCGCGTCAAGGTCGACACCCGTACCGGTGAATACCTCGGTCGAGTGAACGACTAGTGAGCGCACGCACAAAGGCGCGCAAGCGCGCCATGGACATGCTCTACAACGCCGATGTGTTGCAGCGGCCGCTGGAGCAGGTGCTCTCTGACGAACAGGCTCGGGCGCTGAACGAACCCGAGCGAGCCGCATCGTGGCAGTATGCCCGCGAGATCATCACCGGCATCATCGACAACGGCGACATCATCGACGAGCTCATTAGTGAACAGTCACATGACTGGCCGCTCGAGCGTATGCCCAACGTTGATCGCGCCATCCTTCGGGTTGGCGCGTGGGAGATCCGCTTTAACGACCAGGTGCCAAACCCGGTCGCAATTGCCGAAGCGATCGCTGCCGCAACGGAATACTCCACCGATGACTCGAGCCGATTCATCAACGGTGTGCTCGGTGCACTTGCTGATCGTGAGGCTGACCGCCCGCGTTCGGCCACCGAAACGAACGACTAGCCAGCGCTACTTCGTTCAAATTTGCTGAGTCACCGCTCGGATTTCGCCGGGGAACGTCGATCCTGGCACCACGTCGGAATCCGAGCGGGTAGACTGGCACCATTCTTGATCATCCTTTAATGCCGTCCTGCGAGGCGGGGAAGGGGGTCGCCCGTGACTGAGCGAGTAGTGCTCCAGTCCGACGACGTGTCGCGCGCACTCATGCGCATTTCGCACCAAATTCTCGAAGCCAATCACGGCGGTGCGGATCTCGTCCTTCTCGGAATTCCCACGCGTGGTGTGCCACTGGCGCAGCGCCTGGGGAACAACATTCTGGCCATCGAATCGTCGCGTGTTGCTGCCGACCACGAATCCGGGGACAGTGAGCTCAATGCATCGGCAGCGCTGCAGCGTTTTGTCGGAGCTCTCGACATCACGATGTACCGCGATGACCTGCGTCGCCGGCCATTGACCGAAGCGCACCCAACGCGCATCCCGGACACCGGTATCGACGGCAAGACGGTCGTACTCGTCGATGACGTGCTGTTCTCGGGGCGCACGATTCGCGCCGCGCTCGACGCGATTAGCGACCTTGGTCGCCCACGTGCCGTGCAGCTTGCGGTACTGGTCGACCGCGGGCACCGTGAGCTTCCGATTCGCGCCGATTTCGTTGGCAAGAATCTGCCTTCGGCACGCAGCGAACGAATTTCGGTTGAGCTCGCTGAGATTGACGGCACCGACCGCGTCGTCATTCGTGACGGAGGTACCGCGTGAAACACCTCATTGCCACCCGCGACCTGAGCCGCGATGACGCCCTGCTGTTGCTCGACACAGCAGAAGACATGGCCGCCACCCAGGAACGCGAAGTCAAGAAGCTTCCTGCACTTCGTGGCGTTACCGTCGTGAACCTGTTCTACGAGGACTCAACGCGTACCCGCATCTCGTTTGAAGCGGCCGAGAAGCGCCTGAGCGCCGACGTGATTAACTTCGCGGCCAAGGGATCCAGTGTCTCCAAGGGCGAATCGCTCAAGGACACTGCGCAAACGCTGCACGCCATTGGTGCCGACGCGGTCGTGATCCGCCATCCATCGGCCGGCGCACCGCAGATGCTCGCCGAACGCGGGTGGATTGACACGCCCATCCTGAACGCCGGTGACGGCTGCCATGAGCACCCGACCCAGGCTCTGCTGGACGCCTTTACGATGCGCAAGCGACTGCACGGAACCGCGGCCCGGGGCAAGGACCTTGCCGGAGTTCACGTCGCAATCGTTGGCGACATTCTGCACTCGCGTGTTGCTCGCTCCAACGTCTGGCTGCTGCACACGCTCGGCGCCACGGTGACGCTAGTGGCACCCCCAACGCTGCTTCCTTCCGACACCTCGCGCTGGCCTGCACGCGTCAGCTATGACCTTGATGCCACGCTGCGCGAACAGCCCGACGTGGTGATGATGCTCCGCATCCAAGCAGAACGGATGCATGACGCGTACTTCCCGCACACGCGTGAGTATGCGCGCATGTGGGGACTCAGCGAATCCCGCTTTGCCTCGCTTGACGACACCGCGCTGATCATGCACCCGGGCCCGATGAACCGCGGCCTGGAGATTGCTTCGGCAGCGGCCGATTCGCCACAGGCGACCGTGCTCGAACAGGTTCGAAACGGTGTCAGCATCCGTATGGCCGCACTGCATTTGCTTTGTTCCGGGGTTCGCCCCGCACACGGCGGAAGTTCAGAAAGGAACGAATGATGACCACCACCCTCCTGAGTAACGTCCGCCCGTACGGTGAGGAAGCCCGCGACCTCCTCATCATCGACGACCGCATCACCGAAATTGGTGCGGCAGGTTCGATTGCCGCTGACCGGGCCGACAACGTCATTGACGGTGCCGGATGCGTGGCGCTACCGGGTCTTGTTGACATTCACGTGCACCTGCGTGAGCCCGGTTTTGAGTCGGCTGAAACGATTCGAACTGGCTCGATGGCAGCTGCAAAGGGCGGCTTCACCACGATCTTTGCCATGCCGAACACCTCACCCTGCCAGGACACCGCCGGTGTCGTTGAGGCCGTCCACGCGCTCGGCATTGAAGCCGGTTACGCCGACGTGCACCCAATTGGAGCGGTCACCGTAGGGCGCAAGGGCGAACAGCTTGCCGAACTGGGTTCAATGGCCCAGTCGCGCGCCAACGTACGCATGTTCTCAGACGACGGCGATTGTGTGCACGACGCGCTGATCATGCGACGCGCTCTTGAGTACGTGAAGGCATTCAACGGCGTGATTGCACAGCACGCCCAGGAGCCGAAACTCACCGTTGGTGCGCAGATGAACGAAGGCGCGCTTTCGGCAGAACTCGGGCTCGGTGGCTGGCCCACTGCCGCAGAGACCTCGATCATCGCTCGGGATGCGATCCTCGCGGAACAGACCGACTCACGGGTGCACGTCTGCCACCTCTCGACCGCACAGGCCGTCGATGTCGTGCGCTGGGCAAAGGCCCGAGGCATCAAGATCACCGCCGAGGTGACTCCGCACCACCTGTTGCTCACCGAAGAAAAGGTGCGCGGCTTTGATGCCCGCTTCAAGGTCAACCCGCCGCTGCGTACCGATGCCGATGTGCATGCACTGCGCGAAGCCCTCGCCGACGGCACGATCGACGTCGTCGGAACCGACCACGCACCGCATCCGCGCGACTCGAAGGACTGCGAGTGGGACCACGCCGCAATGGGCATGGTCGGACTCGAATCCGCGCTGCGCGTCGTGCACGCGACCATGGTCAAGACTGGCCTGCTCGATTGGCGTGGTGTCGCCCGAGTCATGAGTGAACAGCCCGCACAGGTCGGTCTCGCTACCGAAGCCGGGACGCCGCTGGCCGAAGGCGAACTCGCAAACATCGTGCTTTATGACGACAATGCGAGTTCGGTGTTTACCGAAGCCGACCTGGCCGGTAAATCGACGAACTCGCCCTACCTAGGTCTCGAACTTCCCGGCTCGGTTCGCTACACGATCTACCGCGGTACAGTCACCGTTCGGGACGGTGAGGTCGTCGACCTCGCCGGCGAGGGGGCAATTGCCTAATGCTGGGACCACTACTCACCACCGCGGGAATTGTCGCGATTTGCGGCGCTGCCGGGGGAGCGATGGCGCTGGGCTGGCGCAAGCGGCAGTTGTCACAGGCACACCTTGCAGGAGTTGCTGAGCTGCCCGACCACCTCGGTACCCCCGAATTCCACTGTGATGATGTCCACTACGTCGGCACTTCACACACCGGGAACACCCTCGAACGCATTGCCGTTCGTCCGCTGGCATACCGCGGCCGCGCTGACCTTGAAGTGCACGCCTCGGGCGTTGCCATTGGGATTACCGGCGAATCGGCGTTTTTCATCCCGGTCGAACGAATCGAGACGGTCGCAACGGCGCAGTCCACGATTGACCGTGCCGTTGAACGCGACGGGCTGCTCGCCCTGCGCTGGCGCCTTGCCAACGACACGTCGGTTGAAAGCTTCTTCCGCGTCGTCGATCCGGCCGAGCGTCAACAACTGCTCGAGGCGCTCAATGCGCTGGTCGCTGCCAAGCCGCCGGTCCGTGCTGTCGCACCGACCGCATCCCCAACTTCTACATCGCCAAGTGAATCCACCCAGACCCCAGAGGAGCTCGCATGATCCGCACCGAACCCGCCGTGCTTGTGCTTGAAGACGGCACCCGATTTGAGGGAAGCGCATACGGTGCAACCGGCGAACGCTTCGGCGAAATCGTGTTCACCACCGGAATGACCGGCTACCAGGAGACGCTCTCGGACCCGAGCTACGCCGGCCAGATCGTCGTCCAGACCGCGCCGCACATCGGCAACGTGGGCGTTAACCCCACCGACATGGAATCCCACAAGTTCTGGGTTGAAGGTTACGTTGTCCGCGACGCCAGCCGCGTCGTGTCGAACTGGCGTGCCGAGGGCACCCTCGACGACGCGCTGCAGGAAGCGGGCATCGTCGGTATCGCCGACGTTGACACGCGCGCCATTACCCGCCGCATCCGCACCGAAGGCGCCATGCGTGCCGGTATTTTCTCGGGCGAAGCAGCGGGCAAGGATGCGGATGCGCAGCTGCAGCAGGTGCTCGCAGCACCTTCGATGTCGGGCCAGTACCTCTCGGATCGCGTGACCTGTGCTGAGGCCTACCTCTCGGCAACCACGGCAGACGAACGACTCGGCAGCGTTGCGCTGCTCGACCTGGGCGTCAAGCGCGCCACCATCGTCAACCTCAATACCGTTGGCTTTGACGTGCACGTGTTGCCAGCCGACTCGACCGCCGCCCAGATTCGCGAGCTTGATGTCGACGCCATCTTCTACTCGAACGGCCCCGGCGACCCGAAGGCGAACGCCGCTCAGGTTGAGGTACTGCAGCAGCTGCTGCGCGATGGATACCCGTTCATGGGTATCTGCTTCGGAAACCAGCTGCTCGGTCGTGCGCTCGGGTTTGACACGTACAAGCTGCCATTCGGCCACCGAGGCATCAACCAGCCGGTGCGCGACACCGCCACCAACAAGGTCGAAATCACCGCCCAGAACCACGGCTTCGCGGTTGACCTGCCGATCGACGAAACTGTCGACTCGCCGGCCGGATTCGGCCGGGTTGAGGTCAGCCACATCGGTCTGAACGATGAGGTCGTTGAGGGCCTGCGTTGCCTCGACATCCCCGCATTCTCGGTGCAGTTCCACCCAGAAGCCGCATCGGGCCCGCACGATGCCGCACCACTCTTTTACCGCTTCCGCGACATGGTGCTCGCCGCCAAGTCCGCTAACACCACCGACAACAAGTAGGAGCCGCACATGCCAAAGCGCCAAGACATCAATAGCGTTCTCGTAATCGGCTCCGGTCCGATCGTTATCGGTATTGCCGCCGAGTTCGACTACTCGGGTACTCAGGCCTGCCGTGTGCTGCGCGAGGAAGGCGTTCGCGTCATCCTGGTGAACTCGAACCCGGCGACCATCATGACCGACCCGGACTTCGCCGACGCCACCTACATCGAGCCGATCACGCCAGAGGCGATCGAAAAGATCATCATTAAGGAACGCCCCGACGCAATCCTGCCAACCCTCGGTGGGCAGACCGCACTCAACGCAGCCATGGAGCTCGACGAGCTCGGCATTCTCGCCAAGCACGGTGTGGAGCTGATCGGTGCCAAGGTCGACGCAATTCGCCGCGGTGAAGACCGCCAGATCTTCAAAGACCTCGTCATTGAGGCCGGTGCCGATGTCGCTCGCTCGCACATCGCCCACACGGTCGAAGAAGCCAAAGAATTCGCGAAGGACCTCGGCTACCCACTGGTGGTTCGTCCGTCGTTCACCATGGGCGGACTCGGTTCGGGCTTTGCTTACACCGAGGAAGAACTCGTGCGCATCGTCGAAGACGGTCTGCTCGCATCCCCAACCACCGAGGTACTGCTCGAAGAGTCGATCCTTGGTTGGAAGGAATACGAGCTCGAGCTCATGCGTGACCACGCCGACAACTCGGTGGTCATCTGCTCGATCGAAAACCTCGACCCCGTCGGCGTGCACACCGGTGACTCGATCACGGTGGCACCAGCACTCACCCTGACCGACGTCGAATACCAGAAGCTGCGCGACATCTCGATCGAAATTATTCGTTCGGTTGGCGTCGACACCGGTGGCTGCAACATTCAGTTCGCAGTTGACCCGGCAACCGGCCGCGTCATCGTCATCGAAATGAACCCGCGCGTTTCGCGCTCGTCGGCACTCGCCTCGAAGGCGACGGGCTTCCCGATCGCAAAGATCGCGGCCAAGCTCGCCATCGGCTACCGACTCGACGAAATCGCGAACGACATCACCCGCGTCACTCCCGCGAGCTTCGAACCGTCGATCGACTACGTCGTCGTCAAGGTTCCGCGCTTCAACTTCGAGAAGTTCCCGGCCGCAGACCCAACGCTGACCACGACCATGAAGTCGGTCGGTGAAGCCATGGCGATCGGCCGTAACTTCACCACCGCACTGCAGAAGGCAATGCGTTCGCTCGAGAAGCGCGGCTCGTCGTTCACCTGGGCCGAGGACCCTCGCTCGGTTGCAGAGCTGCTCGAAAGCATCCAGACCCCGACGGACGGTCGCCTTGTTGACGTCCAGATCGCGATGGCAAAGGGTGCGACCAACGAACAGATCTTCGACGCCACGAAGATCGACCCGTGGTTCATCGACCAGATCGCCTACCTGAACGAAATCGCCGACGCGGTTCGCGACGCGCCGAACCTCGACGCCACCCTGCTGCGCCTGGCAAAGCGTCACGGTTTCTCGGATGCACAGCTTGCGCAGCTGCGCGGTATTGACGAAGCAGAACTGCGCGCACAGCGTCAGCAGCTTGGCCTTCGCCCCGTCTTCAAGACGGTCGACACCTGCGCCGGCGAGTTCCCCGCATTCACTCCGTACCACTACTCGAGCTACGACAGCGAGACCGAGATCGAGGCATCTGACCGCCAAAAGATCATCATTCTCGGTTCCGGTCCGAACCGTATCGGTCAGGGAATTGAGTTCGACTACTCGTGCGTGCACGCGGCGTTCGCGCTGTCGGATGCGGGCTACGAGACGATCATGGTCAACTGCAACCCAGAGACCGTATCGACCGACTACGACACCAGCGACCGTCTCTACTTCGAACCGCTCACGCTCGAAGATGTGCTCGAAATCGTTGACGCAGAACGTGCCTCGGGCGAACTGCTCGGTGTCATCGTGCAGCTCGGTGGCCAGACCGCACTCGGCCTGGCACACGGTCTGAAGGATGCGGGCGTACCGATCCTGGGTACCTCGCCGGACGCTATCGACCTCGCCGAAGAACGCGGCAAGTTTGCGAACATCCTCGACGAAGCCGGTCTGGTAGCTCCTGCGAACGGTATCGCTACCGATGCGGCATCGGCACATGCCGTTGCTGATGAAATCGGATTCCCGGTACTCGTGCGCCCGAGCTTCGTGCTCGGCGGCCGCGGTATGGAGATCCTGTACAGCTCGGAACAGCTCGACGACTACTTCGTTCGCACTGCCGGTCAGGTCATCATTTCGGAATCGCACCCGCTGCTGGTCGACCGGTTCCTTGACGACGCCGTAGAGATCGATGTCGACGCCCTCTATGACGGCAATGAGCTGTACATCGGCGGCATCATGGAACACATCGAAGAAGCCGGTATCCACTCCGGTGACTCGGCGTGCACCCTGCCCGCGATCACGCTTTCGAACCAGGTGCTGCAGACCGTTCGCTCCGCAACCGAGAAGATCGCTGCTGGTATCGGCGTCCGAGGTCTCCTCAACGTGCAGTTCGCGGTACACGCCGGTCAGCTGTACGTGATCGAGGCGAACCCACGCGCATCCCGTACCGTGCCGTTCGTGTCGAAGGCCCTCGGAGTGCAGCTCGCAAAGGCTGCCAGCCGCGTCATGGTCGGCAGCACCATCGCTGAGCTCCGCAAGGACGGCACGCTCAAGGCCGAAGGCGACGGTACCTTCCAGCCAATGGACACGCCAGTGGCAGTCAAGGAAGCCGTGCTGCCGTTCAAGCGCTTCCGCACCAAGGACGGCAAGATCGTTGAAGCCCTGCTTTCGCCAGAGATGCGTTCGACCGGTGAAGTTATGGGTATCGACAAGGACTTCCCGCACGCCTTCGCCAAGAGCCAGCTCGCTGCCTACGGTGGCCTGCCGACCAGCGGTCGCGTATTCGTTTCGGTTAACGACGAAGACAAGCGCTCGATCGTAGCGCCGGTTATGCGTCTGATCGAAGCCGGGTACACGCTGTGCGCAACTGAAGGCACGGCCCGGGTGCTCAAGCGCCACGGTCTCGAAGCCGACCTGGTTGGAAAGTTCACCGAGGATGAAGGTGCGAGCGAGCGTCGCAACGTGATCGACATGATTCACGAGGGTGAGATCGCTATGGTCATTAACACCCCTTCGGGTGGCGCCGCACGTGGCGACGGTTACGAGATTCGTACCGCTGCTGTGGCTGCTGACCTGCCCATCTTCACGACCATGTCCGAACTTCAGGCCGCCGTTGCTAGCCTCAAGGCGCTCGGCGAAGGCTTTGACGTCACCCCGCTGCAGGAATACCACGAACGTCGAAAGGCGAACTAGTGTCCGACCCGATCGAGACCGCATCCAACACTGCCGCACCGGCAACTCCAGCGTTTGGCGAGCGCCTCGCCAGCACGATGGACAAGTACGGCCACCTTTGCGTGGGCATTGACCCGCACACCTACCTGCTCGAGCGCTGGGGCCTGCCGGTTTCGGCCGTCGGTGCCCACGAGTTCGGCCTGCGCATCATTGAGAAGCTTGCTGGACGCGTCGGCATCGTGAAGCCGCAGGTGGCGTTCTACGAGCGCTTTGG
This sequence comes from [Zimmermannella] bifida NBRC 103089, assembly GCF_001570925.1. Taxonomy (GTDB): domain Bacteria; phylum Actinomycetota; class Actinomycetes; order Actinomycetales; family Microbacteriaceae; genus Gulosibacter; species Gulosibacter bifidus. Next base: position 294,366 of record NZ_BCSP01000001.1, on the reverse strand, counting down.
CGCCAACGGGTACCGCGTGCTCGAAGACGTCTTCACGGCGGCTCGGGATGCGGGACTGCTCGTAATCGCCGACGTCAAGCGTGGCGATGTTGGATCGACCCTCGAAGCGTATTCGGAAGCCTGGCTGACGCCGGGTATGCCGCTGGAAGCTGACGCGATGACGATCAACCCGTACCAGGGATTCGACACGTTCAAGAAGCCGCTGGAAATGACCGAACAGTACGGCAAGGGGTTGTTCGCGCTGGCAGCGACCTCGAACCCGGAGTCTGCTTCGGTGCAGACCGCACGTCGTGTTCGCGGTACGCAGGAAGGTCGCACGGTGGCCGGCGGCATCGCCGCCCGTGCGGCACTGTGGAACCGCGAGCACGCCGAAGGCCGTACGAAGGGCTCGGTCGGCGTCGTGATCGGTGCCACCGTCGACCTTGAACGACTCGACATTGATGTGGACGACCTCGCGACCGAACCCGACACGCCAATCTTGGCGCCGGGCTTCGGCCACCAGGGCGCCGACGTTGCCGATGTTCGTCGCATCTTCGGTGCCTCGGCCCCGAACGTCATCGTCAACTCGTCGCGTGGACTGCTGCAGCACGGCCTTGAGGGCCTCGACGCAGCGATCGACGAGCAGCTCGCCGTGCTGGAACGAGCATTCGCATGACCTCGGTACCACCTCCCGTCGACCGCGCTGCCGCATCCCGTGCCGCAGTTGCGGCCCGACGCGCCCGCGCCGAAGTTAAGCAGCGCATCGCAACCGGTGCCGCTCGCCCGGTAGACGTCTTGGCCGCCTCGGCGGACACCGATAACCCGGCATCGAGCCTGCGAATCACGCAGTTCTTGGGCTCGATTCCGCACATCGGTAAGACCAAGACCGAACGCATTCTCGGTGAGCTGCAGATCGCGCCGGTGAAGCGACTCGGTGGCCTCGGTCGCCGTCAGCGTGAACGACTGGCAACCTTCTTGCACGCTTGGGAAGGCACCACGGTCACCACACCACGCGTTGTGGTGCTTGCCGGTCCAACTGCGGTCGGTAAGGGAACCGTTGCTCGGTACATTCGCGAGCACTACCCGCAGGTGCACATTTCGGTCTCGGCAACGACCCGCAAGCCGCGCCCGGGCGAGATCGAAGGCATCGACTACTATTTCGTGGACGACGCCGAATTTGACCGGATGATCGAAGCCGGTGAAATGCTCGAGTACGCGACCGTGCACAACGCCTACCGGTACGGCACACCCGCAGCTCCCATCCGTCAGGAACTGGACTCGAACAACCCAGTGCTGCTGGAAATCGATATTCAGGGTGCCCGACAGGTGAAGGAACGCATGCCGGAGGCTAGAATGGTGTTTCTATTGCCTCCCACCTGGGATGAGCTCGTTCGACGGTTGGTCGGTCGTGGGACCGAATCGCCCGAAGAACAAGAACGACGCTTGCGCACCGCGAAGGTCGAACTGGCTGCACAGCACGAGTTTGACGCCCGCGTGGTGAATGAGACCGTGGCAAAGGCGGCCCTCGAAGTGGTCAAGCTGATGGGATTTGAAATCGCCAATCAGCGCGATGCTTCGGCCACCGACACCAATGAAGAATCCAGCGCACGTTAACTGCAATCTCCGAACCACAGCGGTTGGAAGTAAGGAAAACAATGATCGACAAGCCAAAGGGCATTATTGACCCGCCGCTCGACGACCTCCTTGAGCGCGTCGACAACAAGTACCAGCTGGTGATCTTCGCCTCGAAGCGTGCTCGTCAGATCAACGACTACAACACCGACCTGCTCGAAGGCCAGATCTTCGAGAACGTGGGTCCGCTGGTTGACTCGAACGTCGACGACAAGCCGCTGTCGATTGCCCTCCGCGAAATCAACGCGGAAAAGCTCGTCATGCGCGAACCACGCGAACAGGGCGGTCTGCTGATCGAAGACGCCGCCGGTGAAGACCTGCTCAGCTTCGGTGATGACGACATCACCCCGGCTGACGTCGCTGACGACAAGTAACCCGTCACCCCACATGCCACGCGCGAATCCCACACCGCTGCGCATTGTTATCGGTATTACCGGTGGCATTGCCGCATACAAAGCGGTGTCGGTGATTCGCGCGTTGGTGTTGGCAGGGCACCACGTCGACGTCATTGCCACCGAGGCCGCGCTGCGGTTCGTTGGTGCGCCAACGCTCGAAGCGATCAGCCGAAACCCGCTGCACACCTCGCTCTATGACGGGGTTGCCGAAGTTCGGCACGTATCCCTCGGGCAGCGTGCCGACGTCATCGGCATTGTGCCTGCTACTGCAGATACGCTCGCGCGCATGACCGCGGGGATCGCGAACGATCTGCTCACGAATACCGTGTTGGCGACGACGTCACCGGTGGTGGTGGCTCCCGCGATGCACACCGAAATGTGGCAGCACGCGGCAACCCAACACAATGTGGCAACGCTGCGCGAGCGCGGGGTTGCGTTTGTGGGGCCGGATTCAGGCCAGCTCACCGGTGACGATTCCGGGCCGGGACGTCTTGCTGATCCGGATGTGATTGCGGCGGAGATCATTGCCGCTGGCATGCGGGCTCGGAGCGAAGACGACGAAACCGCGACCGCGGGGCAGCGTGTGGCACAAGATTTGGCGGGGGTGCGCATCCTGGTAACTGCCGGCGGTACGCGCGAACCGCTCGACCCCGTGCGGTTCTTGGGAAATCGCTCGTCGGGTAAGCAGGGCGTTGCGGTGGCGAGCCGCGCGGTCAGCCGCGGGGCCGAAGTAACGCTCATTGCGGCAAATCTTGAGGTTGACGTTCCCGAGGGCATCAATTGCGTTCGCGTTGAACGGGCCACCGAAATGGCGGATGCGTGCCACGCGCGCGCCGCCGGAACTGACGTGATCGTGATGGCCGCTGCGGTTGCCGATTATCGTCCCGCGCAGCAGGTTCCGGGCAAGATCAAGAAATCGGATGCGGGGGAGTCGCTCACGCTCGAACTGGTGCAGAACCCCGACATCTTGCGCGAACTCGTCACGGAACGTAACGAACGTGGTGCCCAGGGCGAACAATGCATCGTTGGGTTTGCCGCCGAAACTGAGCCCGATGACGCCGCTCGGTTGGCGATCGCGCGGGCGAAAATTGCGCGCAAAGGATGCGATTTCCTCGTATGCAACCGCGTCGACGAAGCACTCGGGTTCGGTCAAGACCAGAACACTGTTGATGTGCTCGATCTGCGCGGCGAAGTCCGGGCATCAGCCAGCGCCGACAAGATGTCGGTGGCGGACACTATTCTTGATGTCGTAGTCGCGCAGCGCGCAAACGCACGCTAGTCGACGAGCATCTATCCGTCAGAAGAAGCTTCGCGGCCCTGCATTTCGGATCGTTCGGTTACGGACACACCAGAGATCGGGCGGGAATCCGCGAGCGTGCGGGGAGTGTCTCCCCATAACGAAGAAAGGAACTCGACCATGTCGGAGCTTCGTCTATTTACTTCAGAGTCAGTCACCGAAGGTCACCCGGACAAGATCTGTGACCAGATTTCGGACCGCATCCTCGACGACCTCCTGCGTCAGGACCCCGAGGCCCGCGTCGCCGTGGAAACGATGGTGACGACCGGCCAGGTGCACGTCGCCGGTGAAATCCGTACCTCTGGCTATGCCGATATTGCGGGAATCGTGCGTTCAACGATCACCGAAATTGGGTTCGTTTCGAGCGACTTCGGATTTGACGGACGTCTGTGCGGCGTCTCGGTTTCGGTTGGTAGCCAGTCTGACGAGATCGCGCAGGGGGTCGATAACTCGCTGCAGCACCGTGAGGGTAGCGATGATGAGATCGCCAAGCTCGGTGCTGGCGACCAGGGCATCATGTTCGGGTTTGCCTGCGATGAAACCCCCGACCTCATGCCGATGCCAATCTGGCTGGCGCATCGGCTCGCAGCCCGTTTGAGCCAGGTTCGTAAGGACGGCACGCTCGAGTACCTGCGCCCCGATGGCAAGACCCAGGTCACTATCGGTTACGACGACGCCGGCGTGCCCCAGACCATCGAAACGATCGTGATCTCGACGCAGCACGGCGAACAGGTGTCGCTGACGACACTCGCCGAAGACATCCGCACGCACGTTATTGACCCGGTTATTGCCGATGTGGCGCTCGCCACCGACAATCTGCGCGTGCTCGTGAACCCGGCTGGAAACTTTATTCTTGGCGGACCTGCTGCCGACGCTGGGCTCACCGGTCGCAAGATCATCGTCGACACCTACGGCGGTATGGCTCGCCACGGTGGTGGCGCATTCAGCGGTAAGGACCCGTCGAAGGTTGACCGCTCCGCCGCATACGCCATGCGCTGGGTGGCCAAGAACATCGTGGCAGCTGGCCTCGCGAAGCGCTGCGAACTGCAGGTTGCCTACGCAATCGGTTCGGCCGAGCCGGTCGGCTTGTACTGCGAAACGTTCGGTACGCACACGGTTGCGCCCGAACGCATCCTGGATGCGGTTCGCGAAGTGTTTGACCTGCGTCCCGCAGCGATTATTCGCGATCTCGACCTTAAACGGCCGATCTACGCGGCAACGGCTCGCTATGGCCACTTTGGTCGCGACGAGCACGATTTCACGTGGGAATCGACCGACCGCGCAGCTGCCCTCAAGGCCGCCGTCGCACGTTGACCGACGCCGCATTGACCGGTCGAGTGGCGCGGGTGATCCTCGACTCACCGCTGCCGCAACTCGACCGTGTCTTTGAATACGCAATTCCCGAATCCCTTCGGGGCATGGTGCTGCCGGGCGCTCGCATCAAGGTGCCGCTGCGCACCGGCGGGCGAATTGTGCAGGCCTATGTAGCCGAGGTCACCGATGCTGCTGAATACTCCGGAAAACTGGCCGAGATCGACTCGGTGACCTCAGCAGCGCAGGTATTGACCCCACAATTGCGTGCACTGGCGCGCGCGGTCGCCGACCGTCAAGCGGGAACGGCCGCGGATGTGTTGCGACTGGCGATTCCGACACGCTCGGCGCGGCTCGAACAGCAGTGGCTCGACGCGCATACAACGACTGCGCCTGACGCGCAATCGGCAGAACCGGCAGCGATCGAGCCAGCTGCGCAGGCGGCACCTACGGCAATAGCAGCGTCGTCACCAGCGATCGCCACGGAGTTCATTGCGGCGACCGCCGACGCGCTCTTGTCCGAGGCTCCAGCGCGCCTGGCATTGCAACCCACGACGGGGGTCACCGGGCACGTACCCAACGCACTATTGCAGCTCGTGACGCTCGGCGCCGAACTGGTGCGCCGAGGACGAAGCGCGATCGTGCTCGTGCCAGATTTTCGCGACGTTGATCTCGCGCTTGAAGCTGCGGGGGATGCCTTACCCGCCGAGCTGGTGCGCCGATTCGATGGACGGTTGAAACCGAAGCCTCGCTATCACGAGTTCTTGCAGGCATTGGAGCCGCGACCGCAATTGATCATCGGCACTCGCACCGCCGTGTATGCACCGGCCCATCGACTCGGCGGCATCTTCATTTGGAACGACGATGACGAGTCGTTCAATGAACCGCGCAGTCCGTATGCACACACGCGCGAGGTCGCGTGCATCCGCGCCACGCAAGAAGCCGTCGGCATGGTGTTCGCAGCGCACTCGCCGTCGCTTGAGGTCATGCGCCTAGTGCAATTGGGGTGGTGCACCACCTGGCGTGCGCCACAACTGCCGGCGCCGCGGGTCATTCCTGCGGCAGCGACGCTCGGCGACGAACCGTACGCACAACAAGCCCGCATCCCGTCGGCTGCCTGGCGCGCGGCCAAGGCCGGTATCGAGCGGGGGCCGGTGCTCATTCAGGTTGGTCGCGCGGGGTATCTTCCGGGGCTTGCCTGCCGTCGGTGCCTGGCGCCCGCACGTTGTCACAGCTGTCAGGGGATGCTCGCGCAGCTACGCAGCGGGGCAATACCGTCCTGCACGGTTTGCGGTGAACTTCACGGGAACTGGCGTTGCGATGTTTGCGAGGGCACGGAACTTCGGGCACGAGGTTCCGGACACAAACGAACCGCTGAAGAACTTGGTCGGGCGTTTCCCGGCGTCAACATCATCGTGGCCGATGGGGAACGCGAGCTCGTCCGCATCCCGGACGCACCGGCATTGGTCATCGCGACCCGAGGCACCGAGCCAATTGCCGAAGACGGATACTGCGCGGTCATCTTGCTCGATACCGAAGGCGCGCTTGCTCGTGAATCGCTCGAAGCCCAGGCCGATGCGCTGCGGGCGTGGTCGAATGCGGCGGCACTAGTCGCAACCGGTGGTGAAGTCGTCATTGCGGGGGCACAGTCGGCACCAATCGTGGCATTGCGCGATTGGCGACAGGCTGCACTGGTGCAGGCAGAGCTTGAAGATCGATATGTGTTGCAATTCCCACCGGCGATCCGGCTGGTGGCGATCACCGGTACGCGCGATGAAGTCGGTGCCGCACTTCGCCGCCTTGATGATTTGTTCGCCACTTCGGCGAGCGGCCAAGCTGGCGAGGCACCAATCAACGTGCTCGGTCCCACTCCGGTTATGGCGGATGCACCGGGTAGCGCGGGTGGTGACACTGCGGCGCTCGAGATGCCAGCGTCGGGGGCACCGGCGATCGCACCGAACGCGGTGCGTGCCATCGTGCGCTTTCACTACCGTGACGGTGCTGCAGTGGCGCAGACACTCAAGGCCGAGCTGGTTGCTCGCGCGACGGCAACCCGACGGACTGGTCGCGGCCCCCGCTACCAATCGACGTTGCGCGTCCACTTCGATGCGCCGGGAGTGTTCTAGCATCGATACGAATCTTCACCGCTTCGCGCGGTGAACCAACGTGAATCGGAGAACTCGTTTTATGCGCATTGCATTCGCCGGCACTCCAGAAGTTGCCGTTCCAACGCTGGATGCACTCGTTGGCGCTGGTCACGACGTCGCGGTGGTCCTTACCCGCGAAGATGCACCGCAGGGACGCAAACGGGTCATGACCCCATCGGCGGTTGCGGCAAAGGCCGAGGCACTCGGAATCCCCGTTGTTCGCGCGAACCAAATCGATGACGCGGTAGCAGCGGCAGTGCTTGACCACAACATTGAACTCGGTGTGGTCGTCGCCTACGGTGGCATCATCCGCCCGCCGTTATTGGACGAACCGGCCCACGGATGGATTAACCTGCATTTCTCGCAGCTGCCGCGCTGGCGTGGCGCCGCACCGGTGCAACAGGCCATCATCGCCGGTGACCGTGACAGCGGCGTCGCAGTCTTCCAGCTCGAAGCCGGGCTCGACACCGGACCAACCTACGTGAACCGTGCCGTGCCCATCGGTGCCCACGAAACAGCCGGCGAACTCCTAGAACGCCTAGCCGTTGACGGTGCCGCCGACGTCGTTGACGTGGTTGCCGATCTCGAGCGCGGCACCGCGATCGCCACGCCGCAGTCGGGCGAGGTCACCCACGCCGGAAAACTGCACGCCAAACTCGGCCGCATCGACTGGACAATTCACGCCCAGCGCATCGACGAACTAGTGCGCGGCGTCACCCCCGAACCCGGTGCATCCACGATGCTGAACGGTGAACGGTTTAAGGTGCTGCGCGGTCGACCAAGCAGTGATGACCGACCCGCCACTGCCGACCACGAAGCCGGCGCCGTCGCGCTTGAAGGTGGCGAAGTGCGCGTGCAGACGCTGCGCGGCGGCTATGTGCTCGAGACGGTGCAGCCGGCAGGTAAACGTGCCATGTCGGCTTCGGATTGGTTCCGCGGTCAGCGCGATCGCGTGGTCTTCGAATGACGGTCACTGCCCGTGCCATTGCGCTGGATGTGCTGATCGCAATCGAGCGCGATGACGCCTATGCCAATTTGCTGCTGCCCAAGCGCATCACATCCGCCGGATTCGACGAGCAGCACGCAGCATTCGCCACTGAGCTTTGTTACGGCACAGCTCGAAACTTCGGCGTCTATGACTGGATCATTTCGCAGGTGGCCGGTAGACCGGCCGCGAAAATCGATGCCCTGCCACTGAGCGCCCTGCGATTGGGCGCCCACCAGCTGCTGCAGATGCGCGTGCAAACGCATGCCGCAGTCAACGAGACGGTGGACCTCGTCAAACAGCGCGGTAACCGTGGTGTGGCCGGCTTCGTCAACGCCAACTTGCGGGCGATCGCGCAGAAGTCCTGGGCCGAGTGGCTTGACGCAATCAGCGCAGCCATGGGCGATGCACTCGGTGCTACGGCAATGGCGCACGCACACCCGCGATGGATCGCTAAGGCATTCCACCAAGCGTTGCAGCGCGAGAACCGCGCCGACGACCTCGAGGCGCTGCTCGGCGCCGACAACATTGCACCGGCAGTGCATTTGGTTGCGCTGCCCGGTCACGCAATGCGTGAGGAAGTGACGGCCGCGCATCCCGACCGCTGCACCGAACTTGAAATGGTGCCAACCGCCATGCAGCTTCGCGGCGGCAATCCGCACGATGTCATCGACAAATTCGACGGTGCGGTGCGCGTGCAGGATGCGGGATCGCAACTTGCGGCATTCGCGCTCGCCCATGCTCCGGTTGCGGTGTCGGCAACAACTGACTCGTCGCAGACGCATTGCACGCTCGGCACCGAATCGTGGCTCGATCTCTGTGCCGGACCGGGCGGCAAGTCGGCCTATCTGGCGGCGCATGCGCAACTCCTCGGGGCACAGTTCCTCGCCAATGAGGTCACGCCCGCTCGCGCGGGATTGGTGCGTCAGGCACTGGCGCCGCTCGGGTCGTTTGACGTTCTCGAACGCGACGGCCGAGAAATTGGCGCTGACTACCCGGCCGCGTTTGACCGCATCCTTGCCGATGTGCCCTGCTCGGGTCTTGGCGCGCTGCGACGGCGGCCCGAAGCTCGCTGGCGCAAATCACGATCCGACATCAACGAGCTCGTGGTGTTGCAGCACCAGCTTCTTGACTCGGCAATTCGCGCCTGCAAACCCGGGGGAGTGATCGCCTACGTCACCTGCTCACCCGTAGTTGAGGAAACCACAAACGTCATTAACGGTGCGCTTGCGACCGGTGCGGTGCGTGCCCTCGACACGGTTGCGGTGTTGTCGGATGCGGGCAGTCGCGTGTCCTTCACCCCGATCGTGCTCGATACGGTTGCGCACACGGCGCCTGATGGCGCCACCACCGGTGGCAATGCGGTGCAGTGCTGGCCGCACCTGCACGGCACCGACGCGATGTTTATCGCGCTCTTGCAGCGCGTCAACGACCCTGTAGATCCGCGCTGAGTCTGCGGAATCGTGCCGGTCGGGAATCCGCAGTCGGCACTGCGACTCGTATCGCGACCGCATGCACGACACATCACAGTGCGACAATGGCGGCACAGGATTCACGGAAGGACGCGATATGAGTGCCCGAATTAACCCATCGATCTTGGCAGCCGACTTCGCCAATTTTGAACGCGAACTTGGTCGCATCGCGACCGCCGACGCCGCCCATGTTGATGTTATGGACAACCATTTCGTGCCGAACCTTACCTTTGGTCAGCCCATGGTCGAACGGCTCCAGCAAGTGTCGCCGATTCCGCTCGATCTGCACCTGATGATCGAAAACCCTGACCACTGGGCACCACAGTTCGCTGAAATGGGCGTGTTTTCGGTGACGTTCCATCTCGAGGCCGCGACGGCACCGGCAACGATTGCCCGAAACATCCGTGCCCAAGGTGCGCGAGCCGGAGTGGCGCTGCGCCCGGGAACCCCGTTCGCCGCGATCGAAGAACTCCTGCCGCACTTTGACCAGCTGCTCATCATGACTGTCGAGCCGGGCTTTGGCGGGCAGTCGTTCATGCCCGAAACGATGCCGAAGCTCAAACAAGCAAAGGACTGGGCAAAACGCACCGGGACCGACATCTGGTTGCAGGTCGATGGCGGCATCTCCGCGACCACGATCGAGCAGGCCGCCGAAGCTGGTGCCGATACGTTCGTGGCTGGATCCGCGGTATTTCGTGGCGAGCCCGCCGAAGAAATCGAACGTCTGCGCACCCTGGCAAACGCGCATACGCACTAGCCGAACCGACGTCCCGCATCCACTTGCCAACAACGGCAACCCGTACCAAGTAAGCTGGCCACGTGAAGAGCTTCGAAGAACTATTTGCCGAACTGTCTGCCAAGGCACTCGCACGTCCCGAAGGATCGGGCACGGTTGCTGAACTTGACCGCGGCGTCCATTTCATCGGTAAGAAGCTCGTTGAAGAAGCCGCCGAAACATGGATGGCTGCCGAATACGAGTCGGATGACGCTTGTCAAGAAGAAATCTCGCAGCTGATCTACCACCTACAGGTGATGATGATCGCTAAGGGATACACGCTCGACGACATCTACAAGTACCTCTAGCGACCGCTTGGCCCGTGCGCGATGCCCGCAGCTGATCTGCCAATTGCGCACAGATCCGGATGCTAATCCCGGAACCAAACACTTCACAACACACCCCACCCCAGGAGAATTCAGTGCTTCGCATTGCTGTGCCGAATAAGGGCATGCTCGCGCAAACTGCCAATGCCATGCTCATCGAAGCTGGCTACCGCGGACGTCGTAACGACCGTGAACTTGTTGCACTCGACCCCGAGAACGAGGTTGAGTTTTTCTATATCCGTCCGCGTGACATCGCCACCTACGTCGGTGAGGGCGTGCTCGACATCGGTATCACCGGTCGCGACATGCTGCTCGACTCGCAGTCAAAGGCCCACGAAGTTCGTGCGCTCGACTTCGGTGACTCGACCTTCCGGTTCGCCGCACGACCCGGTGCATTCAACACCGTGAGCGATCTTGAAGGCAAGCGCATTGCGACCAGCTACACGGGCTTGCTCGCGCGCTACTTCGAAGACGCCGGTATCAGTGCCGAACTCATCAAGCTCGATGGTGCGGTCGAATCGGCGATTCAGCTTGGCGTTGCCGACGCGGTTGCCGATGTGGTTTCGACCGGTAACACGCTCCGTCAGGCGGGCCTCGAGATTTTCGGCCCGGTTATCCTCGATTCGACCGCAATTCTGATTTCCACCCCCGAAAAGGTGGATGCGGCAGCCACGCTCATTAAGCGTCTCGAAGGCGTCTTGGTCGCGCAGAAGTACTCGATCATGGACTACGACATTCCGGCCGACCGCCTCGATGCAGCGATTGCGCTGACGCCTGGATTCCAGTCGCCAACGGTTTCGCAATTGCACGACAAGGAATGGTGCGCCGTTCGCTCGCTGGTACCGATTCGCGACCTCAACCGCGTCATGGACGACCTGTCGGGTGTCGGTGCCCGCGCGATTCTTGTGACCGCGCTGCAAGCTGCCCGGATGTAGCGCGATGTCGATGACTCGCACTGCTGACAATCTCGCTGTTCGCGTTATTCCCTGCCTCGACGTGGCCGATGGCCGCGTCGTTAAGGGCGTGAACTTCCTCAACCTTCGCGATGCCGGTGACCCCGTCGAATTGGCGAAGAATTACGCTGCTCAGGGCGCCGATGAAATCACGTTCCTCGATGTCACGGCTACGAGCGATAATCGCGACACCACCTACGACCTGGTCACGCGCACGGCCGAACAGGTGTTCATCCCGCTCACCGTTGGCGGCGGCGTCCGCAGCGTCGAAAACGTAACGAAACTGCTCGCATCCGGGGCCGACAAGGTCGGTGTGAACTCGGCAGCGATTGCTCGCCCTGACCTGATCGACGAGATCGCAAACAAATTCGGTGCGCAGGTACTCGTCTGTTCGCTCGACATTCGCCGCAGTGAAGCCACCGAGTCAGGCTTTGAGGTGACGACGCACGGCGGCCGCAAGGGCACCGGCCTTGACGCACTCGAATGGTGCCGTGAAGCCTGCAACCGCGGTGCCGGTGAGCTGCTCGTAAACTCGATGGATGCGGACGGTACCAAGCGCGGGTTCGACCTCGAACTCATCTCGCTGGTCCGCGAGATCGCGACCGTCCCGGTCATCGCTTCCGGCGGCGCCGGTGAACTCGACCACTTTGCACCTGCAGTTGATGCTGGTGCTGATGCGGTGCTTGCCGCGAGTGTGTTTCACTACGGCGAATTGACCATCGCGCAGGTGAAGGCATCGCTCGCCGCATCCGGAGCCGTGGTTCGCGGTGTCTAATCCGGTAGCGCCACGCGCAATTGCTGCGCTCACGGCGAACGATATCGATGCGATCATTGCGCAGGTCCGGTTCAACGATCAGGGCCTCGTGCCCGCCATTGCGCAACAGTTCGACACGCGCGAAGTGCTGATGATGGCGTGGATGAACGCGGAATCGATTCGTCGTAGCCTCGTCGAGCAGCGGGCGGTGTACTGGTCACGTTCACGGCAAGAACTTTGGCGCAAGGGGGACACCTCTGGCGCGGCCCAGCAGTTGCACGGTTTTGCAGTCGACTGTGATGCCGACACGGTGCTGCTACAGGTCGACCAAACTGGAGCTGCCTGCCACACTGGCACGCGCACGTGCTGGGATGGTGACACGCTCGCGGTCAGCGACACGGCAGCAATCGCGCATGAGTCGGCAAATGGTGCAACCGCTGGCACATCGCTACACAGCGCAGACACCCAAGCGTGAACAGGACGATACGAATGACGAACGCAATTGACGCTAGCGCGGGCAAGCGCGCGAAACGCATCGCCTCAGCCACGGCGGCACTCGGCACAGTCACCACTATGATCGCCTGGCTGTTTTCCATGGGATCAGCGCAGGCATCGGTAAACGGTGCCGTGCAAACGGTCACTGCCAACGGGGGAGACGCCTCGGGAGCTGTTATGGCAATTGCGCTCGCCGCCTTCGCATCGGTAATTGCGCTGATGATGGTGAACCAGCGAATTCTGCGGTTCGTCTTGGCGCTATTGCTGTCGCTACTGGCGCTGGGCAGCATGTGGTTGCTCGCCGGGGTCATGCGAAATCCCGAGCAGGCGTTCATCGAGCAAATCAATTCGTTAACGGCAACGTCAACCGAACGTGCAGCGTTGGATGCGATCGTGCCAGATTCGGTTCGGACGACCGTTTGGCCAATGGTTGCGTTCGCTGGCGCCATCATCACCTGGGTGGCAAGCCTGTTCGCGATGTTCACCTGCGCGAGCTGGCCCACCGGCGGCCGCAAGTACGACCGCAACGCGAACACCAGCACCTCGGAGCCTGTGGCAGATGACGCCGCAGCAGACACCGATGCGACTGATTCAGGAACACGTGCCGGCGAACCGCGCACGCCAACATCCGACCGCACCTCGGCACCAACAACCACCCGCGATCGCGCCGCAGATCGACACATCGATCAGTGGGACGCGCTCTCAAATGGAGAAGACCCAACCGATCAGTAGTCCTGCGTCGATCAGTAGCACCGATTAATCGGTCGACAACCAGGCCGCGCCACGCGACACTCGTGTGTGCAAGAGTCCGGCGCCGGCTGATAGTAGGATGAAGCGAACCACTGCGTAGCAAGGAGACAACAGCGCATGTCGAACGACAACATTGTGTACTCGAAGTACCACGTTGAAGATGAAGGCAACTCGGTTGCTGGCTGGATCGGTGTAGCGATCATCGTCCTCGGCTTCATCGTTGGCACCATCGGACTGTTCATCGAGGTCGACATCGTCACCTGGGTTGGCGTTGCCATGATCCCACTGGGCGCCATCGCTTGGATCGGTCTCAAGTTCGCTGGCCTGGGCCCAAAGGGTCACCAGTAACTCATGATGCTTGACGACCTCATGGCGGGGTCGCGAGCGGACGCTGCACGCCGTCGTGCGCTCGTCCCCACCGACGAGGTTGAGCGTCTCGCGCTTGCACAGGCACCGGCACTGGATGCCGTAGCGGCGCTCTCGCGACGCAAAACCGTCAACATCATTGCCGAAGTCAAGCGAGCCAGCCCGTCACGCGGGCGGCTCGCTGGCATTCCCGACCCGGCTGAACTCGCCACCCGCTACGAACGCGGGGGAGCGGCAGCGATCAGCGTCCTCACCGAAGAGCGCAAATTCCTCGGCTCGCTCGACGACCTGCGCGCGGTGCGCCAGGCCGTTACGGTTCCGGTATTGCGCAAGGAATTCATCAGCGAGGAATACCAAATCCTCGAGGCACGCGCAGCCGGCGCCGATCTCATCCTGCTGATCGTCGCGGCACTCGACCAGGCAACGCTGGTGCGTCTCAAGACATTTACCGAGTCCCTCGGAATGACCGCGCTGGTCGAGGTGCACACTCGCGATGAGTTCAATCGTGCCGTGGATGCAGATTCGCGGGTTCTCGGCGTAAACGCGCGCGACCTACAGACGTTTGAACTGCATCCGCAGCTTTTTGCCGAACTCGCACCGGACTACCCAGCAGGGGTCGTTAGAGTTGCCGAATCCGCGGTGCTGACTCCCGAACACGTGCGCAACTATCGCGAGGTCGGAGCCGATGCCGTACTGATCGGTGAGGCACTCGTGACCGGGGATAACCCCGAGGCCACTATCAACTCCTTTATGCAGGTGTAACTATGACCACATTTCGCGATGCCCAAGGCCCGTACTTCGGCGATTTCGGCGGGCGCTTCGTGCCCGAAAGCCTGATCGCTGCGCTCGATGACTTGGATCGCGAATGGCAGTCGGCAAAGCTTGATCCCGAGTTTCAGGCCGAGCTTGATTTCTTGCTGCGGGAGTACGCTGGTCGGCCCTCGCGCCTGACTCGCGCCGATCGATTCGCCACGCATGCCGGTGGCGCGACGATCCTGCTCAAGCGTGAAGACCTGAACCACACCGGTTCGCACAAGATCAACAATGTGATCGGTCAGGCGCTGCTCACGAAGCGGGTCGGCAAGACGCGAGTCATCGCTGAAACCGGCGCCGGTCAGCACGGTGTCGCCACCGCCACGGCGGCGGCGCTGTTTGGGCTTGACTGCACGATCTACATGGGCGCGGTCGACATTGCACGCCAAGCGCTCAACGTTGCACGAATGCGCCTGCTGGGCGCCGAGGTGGTTGCCGTTGAGTCGGGCTCCAAGACGCTCAAGGACGCCATTAATGAGGCGTTTCGCGATTGGGTGACCAATGTCGCCAGCTCGAACTACATTTTCGGTACCGCTGCCGGACCGCATCCGTTCCCCGGGCTCGTTCGTGACTTGCAGCAGTACATCTCGATCGAATCGCGCGCACAGTGCCTTGAACTCGTCGGCAAGCTGCCGGATGCAGTGGTCGCGTGTGTGGGCGGCGGATCGAACGCAATTGGCTCGTTTGAGGCCTACCTCGATGACGAATCCGTACGCCTCTACGGCATCGAGGCCGCCGGTGCGGGTATTCACACCGCAAAGACGGCGGCAACGTTGAATACTGGCCGACCGGGCGTATTGCACGGTGCTCGCACCTACCTGATGCAGGACGAATACGGTCAGACGATCGAATCGCACTCGATTTCGGCAGGCCTTGACTATCCGGGCGTGGGCCCTGCGCATGCTTGGCTGCACGATGCTGGTCGCGTTGAGTACCGCGGTGCGACCGACGACGAAGCCATGCAGGCCATGCGATTGCTGGCCGAAACCGAAGGCATTATTCCGGCGATAGAGTCATCGCACGCCCTGGCCGGAGCCATCGCGCTCGGCCACGAACTCGGCCCGGATGCCACGATCCTCGTGACCGTATCGGGTCGAGGCGACAAAGACATGAGCACTGCGCTCGAGTATTTCCAGCTCGGCGAAGCCAGCCGCACCATTGGGGGAGACGAGGTATGACGAGCACCGTAGCTGCACGCATCGACGCCGTTCGTGCCGAACGCAAAGGACCGCTGATCGGCTATCTGCCGGCCGGGTTCCCCGACCTCGACACCTCCGTTGAAGCCGCAATCGCGATGGCGCAAAACGGCGTGGACATCATCGAATTTGGCGTGCCCTATTCCGACCCCGTCATGGACGGCCCGGTTATTCAAGCCGCCTGCCAGCGTGCCCTGGGCAACGGATTTCAGGTGCCACAGCTGTTTGACGCAATTGCTCGCGTGCGCGCAGAAGTCGATGTGCCAATCCTGGTGATGAGCTACTTCAATCTGATGATGCAGCAGGGCATCGATCAGTTTGCTGCCCGCCTTGTTGACTGCGGTGCTGCCGGCGCGATCACGCCAGACCTCATCCCCGATGAAGCTGGCGAATGGCTCGAAGCGAGCGACAAGTACGACCTCGATCGAGTCTTCCTGGCCTCGTCGACGTCGAGTGACGAACGCCTGGCACGGATCATCGCAAATTCGCGAGGCTTTGTGTACACCGTGTCGACGCTCGGCGTGACCGGTGCTCGCGCGGATGTCGACAAGTCGGCGCGAGTGCTCACGGACCGTCTGCACGCACTTGGCGAACAGCGGGCCTGCGTCGGCATCGGCATTTCAACGCCGGAACAGGTTGGTGAAGTGCTCGACTACGCCGAAGGTGCGATTGTCGGATCGGCACTCGTGCGTGCGCTCGCGCGTGGCGGCGTTGCCGAACTCGCCGACACGGCAGCTTCGTTGGCTAAAGGAACCCACTAATCATCGTGACATTCTCGCAACTGCAGCACACCGCATCCGCACTTGGCATTACCGGACCGGTACCCCAATCGATTCCATCGCCACCGGCTGAACTCGCGACGCTTTCGCTTGGGCCAGTCACGATCCACATGTACGCGCTGGTCATCGTGCTGGGCATCCTGATCTCGGTGTGGTGGACGAACCGACGCATGGTTGCAAAGGGCGGCGAGCCCTGGGTCATTATTGACATCGCCATGCCCGCGGTGCTCATGGGGCTGCTCGGCGCGCGGCTCTATCACGTCTTCACCCACCCGGGCGATTACTTCTATGAAGGCGCCGATTGGTGGCGAATTTTCGCCATTTGGGAGGGCGGCAACGCCATCATCGGTGCGCTGATCGGTGGTGCGCTGGGTGCGTATGCCATCTGCCGCGTCAAGGGCATCCGTTTCTTGAGTTTTGCGGATGCGGCGGCTCCGACGATCCTGTTCGCGCAAGCAATTGGGCGCATCGGTAACTGGTTCAACCACGAGCTGTTCGGATGGCCAACCGACCTGCCTTGGGGCCTTGAAATCGAATCGACCAACCCGGCGATTCCGGCGGGCATTCCTGCCGACACGCTCTTTCACCCAACTTTCCTGTATGAACTCATTTGGAACCTCATCGGCGTCGCGCTGATTCTGCTCGCCGAACGCATGTTCCGGATGGGCTGGGGCAAGACAATGGGCCTGTACTTCCTCTGGTACGGCATCGGTCGCATGATGATCGAATCAATCCGTCTCGACTATTCCGAGATCGTGTTCGGGATGCGGTCCAACGTGTTTGGTGCGCTCGTGCTGGCGCTCATCGGTCTCGCGGTCATCATCGTGCAATCGCGTCGCCACCCAGAGCCAGCCCCGACCGTGTACACGGACGGACGCACTTGGGCGGAAATTGACGGCGTCGAAGACGAACCGGCAGCAGGCAAACCAGCTGAAGCCGATGATGCAGCGGTCGAAGAAGAACTCACCGAAGCAACCGCATCCACCGAAACAACCGACGCAACTCACCAGGCGTAGTGTCGGCGGGGCATGCGCCGCAGCCGATCATTTCCAGGGCGCACTACCAGCACGCGAACGCAAGTGCTGGGCAGGCGCGAAGCTTGTGTTTCGGCACGGTGCCTATGCTTGATACCCAGCAAGTTGTGTTCGACCGCGGTATCCGCATCCACCGAATCACTCGTTTGCTTCGAGTTTGATTCGAACGGGTGTGGGTGTAACCAAGAACGATTTAACTAGTGGCTGCCGAGAAACAGTGCGGCACAAGGATGAACGGAGCATCTACATGACTCGACGCGCGAAAATCGTCGCCACGCTGGGGCCGGCGGTGTCATCCCCAGAAGGCATCCGAGGTCTGATCACCGCGGGCGTTGACGTCGCACGTTTCAACCTCAGCCACGGTGACCACCAGGTGCACTCGAACAACTACCGCATGGTTCGGGAGATCTCCGAACAGCTCGGTAAGTCGATCGCCGTGCTCGTCGACCTCCAGGGGCCAAAGATCCGCCTCGGCAAGTTCGACGATGGCGCACCATATGAGCTCAATGAGGGCGACCTGTTCCGCATCACCACTGACGACATCGTCGGCACGCGTGAAATTGTCAGCACGACCTACAAGGGTCTGCCCGGCGACGTCACCCCGGGTGACCCCATCCTCGTTGACGACGGCCGCGTAACCCTGCGCGCAGTTGAGGTGACGCACAACACCGTCACCACGCGTGTTGAAGTTGCTGGCCCCGTGTCGAACAACAAGGGCATCAACCTGCCGGGTGTCGCCGTCAACGTGCCAGCACTCAGCGAAAAGGATGAGGACGACCTGCGTTGGGGTCTGCGCATCGGCGCCGACATCATCGCGCTCTCGTTCGTGCGCGGTCCCGAAGACATCACGCGCGTTCACGACATCATGGAAGAAGAGGGCATTCACCTGCCGGTGATTGCGAAGATCGAAAAGCCACAGGCGGTTCAGCGTCTGAGCGAGATCGTCGATGCCTTCGACGGCATCATGGTCGCGCGCGGTGACCTTGGTGTGGAGCTGCCGCTTGAGCAGGTGCCAATTGTGCAGAAGAAGGCCATTGAGCTGGCCCGCCGTCGCGCCAAGCCGGTCATCGTTGCCACCCAGGTACTCGAATCGATGATCTCGAATCCGCGCCCCACACGCGCCGAGGCTTCAGACTGTGCGAACGCGGTTCTTGACGGTACGGATGCGGTCATGCTCTCGGGCGAAACGAGCGTGGGGCAGTACCCGTTCATCACCGTGCAGACGATGGCACGCATCATTGAATCCACCGAGACGCACGGTCTCAGCCGCATCCCACCGATCGGTACCAACCCGTTCACGCAGGGTGGCGTCATCACGCTGGCTGCGACCGAGGTGGGCGAGTTCCTCGGTGCGAAGTACTACTGCGTCTTCACCGAATCAGGCGATTCGGTCCGCCGCATGTCGCGCCTGCGCCCGCAGATTCCGGTGCTCGGATTCACCCCGCGCGAGTCGATTCGCCGTCGTATGAACCTCTACTGGGGTGTGCAGGGCGTGCTCGTTGAGCGCGTGACGCACACCGACGAACTCTTCTTGCAGGTCGACGACTACCTGCTCAGCACGGGTAAGGCACAGCGCGGCGACAAGGTTATCGTCGTGGCCGGTTCCCCTCCGGGCGTTCCGGGGTCGACCAACGACCTGCGCGTGCACCGTGTCGGTGACGCACAGGATGCGGTAGCTCCCGCGTATCAGGGTCGACACAGCCGCGACTAGTTCGCGTTTCGTCTTCGCGACGCTCGCGAAAATCGGGTCTCCTCGTTTTGAGGGGCCCGATTTTTTCGTGTCGGAATTGATTCGACAGTAATTGGGAATTAGGTTAGTCTGACCTAAGTTAGGGTAACCTAATCCAGTGCTTACAACAGGAGAATCAACTATGCGTACTCGTCGCATCGCACTCGCTGCCACTGCAGTTGCGGCCATGTTCGGCCTTACCGCATGTGGTGCCGGAGCATCCGGCTCGGACAACCAGGGCGGGGGAGCCGCACCCGTAGAAGGTGCTGACCTCGCAATCCAGGTTGCTGACGGTAGTGAAGTGACGCTCGAGGCTACGCCACAGCGCGTTGTCGTCCTCGACTACGCCAGCCTCGACACGATTAACGCCATTGGTGCCGGCGACGCGGTTGTCGGTGTTCCGCAGAAGACGCTGCCAGAGTCGCTCAAGAGCTACAAGGACACCACGGACGTCGGAACGCTGAAGGAAACTGACTTCGAGGCCGTCGCTGCTGCGGACCCAGACCTGATCATCATCAGTACGCGCCAGGCAGACAACCAAGCCAAGTTTGAGGAAATCGCGCCGACGGTCAACCTCTCGGCTGACCCAAAGAACTTCATTGAGTCGTCGATCACTCGCGTTGAAGACCTCGCTGGCGTCTTCGGCAAGCAGAACGAGGTTGCTGACAAGGTAGACGCGCTCAAGAAGCAGGTCGAAGACCTCAAGGCCAAGGCCAAGGAATCCGGCCCAACGATGTTCGTGATGTCCTCGGGTGGCAAGCTCTCGACTTACGGTCCGGGCTCGCGCTACGGGTTCATCTACGACGAGCTCGGCTTCACGCCTGCCGCAACGGACATCAAGAACGACGAGGGCCACGGGCAGGAAATCTCGTTCGAGTACGTTGCCGAAAAGAACCCAGAATCGATGCTCGTCATCGACCGTGACGCAGCGATCGGCAAGCCAGGCCAGGCTGCCGAACAGGTACTTGACAACGCACTCGTGAAGTCGACCAAGGCCGCGAAGAACGAAAAGATCACGTATCTTGACGGCGTCAACTGGTACCTCGTCACCGGTGGTCTCGACACGCTTCCTTCGCTCTTGACGGAGCTTTCTGATTCACTGAAGTAGTGAACGCCCGCTCTGTAACCGCGCGATGGGGGCTACCCGTCCTCGCCGCACTGACACTCGCTGCCGGCGTCATCAGCCTCTTTGTTGGGGCTGGTGGCGCCGTCGGCGGGTCTGCCGACGGTTCTGTCGGCTATTTTTGGGCTAGTCGAGTGCCGCGCACCATCGCGCTACTCCTAGCTGGATCCGCCATGGCGCTCAGCGGCATGATCATGCAAATGCTGGCCCGAAACCGTTTTGCCGAACCGTCGACGGCAGGAACCGTTGATTCGGCCATGCTCGGCGTCGTGTGTGTGCTGCTCTTTGCCCCGGCGACTCCGGTACTTGGCAAGATGGCAGCCGGCACGATTGCTGGCCTGCTCGGTACCGCACTGTTCATGCTCATCCTGCGCAGAATGCCGAAGCACGACCCGGTTATGGTGCCGCTCGTGGGCATCATGCTCGGCGGTGTCATCGGCGCGCTGACCACCTTCTTGGCGTATCAAGCCGACATCCTGCAAACGCTTTCGGGTATGCAAAGCGCAAACTTTAGCGCCATGATCCAAGGTCGATACGAGCTCATGTGGATCGCTGGGGGATTGACGCTGCTCGCGTTTATCGCGGCCGACCGGTTCACTGTCGCCGGCCTGGGGGACAACTTCACCACCAACCTCGGTCTCGACTACGGCAAGATCCTGGCACTGGGCGTGATCATTGTTGCGATGAACACGGCCATTGTTGTCGTGCATGTCGGTGCAGTGCCGTTCCTTGGGCTCATCGTGCCGAATTTGGTAGCCATGACGCTTGGTGACAATGTGCGGCGTACGGCACCTTGGGTAGCGCTGCTCGGGGCATTCCTGCTCGTCGTTAGCGATGTGCTTGGCCGCACGATCAACTGGCCTTTCGAAGTTCCTGTAGGACTCATCATGTCCATCGTTGGCGCCGCCGTGTTCCTCGGCTTCCTGCTGCGACCGGAAACGCGCAAGTCCGCATCCGCACCGCGCGCATCCAAACCAGCGTCAGCCACAGCGCCGGCTACGACCGCAACCGGAACGCGGAACGGAGACACCGCATGAACCTGTCACGTTCCTCACGCTCTTCGGTACACACGCCGAAGCGTGACCGCGAGCAGCGCCGCGCCGCCCGCAACAGCGCCGAACGCGCATCCGAATTTCAACAGCGAAATCTGCGACGCGACATCTGGCTCATCGTGATTCTTGCGGTACTCGTAGCCGCGGCAATTGCGATGTACGTTGCCTACGGTGTCGTCGGCAACATCGAGTACGTGATGCAGCGCCGGCTGGCGAGCGTCAGCGCGCTTGCTATCGTGGCCATCGCTATTGGTGTGTCCACGACGCTGTTTCAAACGATTACCGCGAACCGCTTGTTGACCCCATCCATCATGGGTTTCGACGCCCTCTATGTGCTGTTGCAGACGATTCTGGTGTGGGCCACCGGCATGACTGGCGCGGCGATGTTTGGTGTCGTCGGGCAGTTTTGGCTCGAAGTCGGCGCCATGGTCGGGTTCTCGGTGTTGCTGTACGGCTGGCTGCTTTCGGCGAACACTCGAGTGCATAAACTGCTGCTGATCGGTGTGGTGTTCGGCATGCTGTTCCGTGGTGTCAGCACGTTCTTTCAACGGCTGCTCGACCCGGATGCATTCGCCGTACTGCAGAACACGTTTTTTGCGTCGTTCACGGACATCGATAAAGAACTCGTGCCGGTAGCCGCAGCGCTCACATTCGCGGGTGTGTGCCTCGCCTGGTTTGACCGCAAACGGCTCGACGTTATGAGCCTGGGCGTGCCCATTGCCACGAATCTCGGAATCAATCCGCGATTCATGCGCGTGCGCATTCTGGCGACCGTTGCGCTGCTCGTGTCTGTCTCTACCGCGCTGGTCGGCCCCGTGACGTTCTTTGGGCTGATCGTCGTGCACCTGGCCTACCGGATGATCCGCGTGTCGCGACACGCATTCTTGCTACCCGCTGCATCCCTCATCGGCATGTTCGCGTTGATCTTTGGGCAAGTGCTCGTTGAGCGCGTATTTAAGCTCGACATCACGCTGTCGATCATTATTGAGTTCTTGGGCGGATTGCTGTTCTTGGTTCTTGTCCTCAGGAGGAAACCACTTTGATTTCACTCGATTCCGTCGCCAAGCGATACGGATCACAGGTGGTCGTCAACGATGTGTCGTTGACGATCAAACCCGGTGGCATTACCTCGATTGTCGGGGCAAACGGTGCTGGTAAGTCGACGCTGCTCTCGTTGATGAGCCGTCTTGAGCCGATGAACGCGGGCATTATCACCGTGGACGGTTTGGATGTGAGCACCACGAAGAGTGAAGTGCTCGCGAAGCGGCTCGCGATTCTGCGGCAGGAAAACCACGTCACGATTCGACTGACGGTACGTGACCTTGTGGCGTTTGGTCGTTTTCCACACACGCAGGGGCGATTGACCGACCACGATCAAGAGCACATCGACCAGGCGTTGGCGTTCCTCGGATTGACGGAACTACAGGATCGCTTTGTGGATGAGCTCTCGGGTGGTCAGCGTCAGCGCGCATTCGTTGCCATGGTTATTTGCCAAGACACCGACTACGTGCTGCTCGATGAGCCACTGAACAATCTCGACATGCGCCACTCGGTGCTGATGATGCAGCACCTGCGCCGCATTGCGAGCGAGCTCGGCAAGACTATCGTGATTGTTATTCACGACATCAATTTCGCTTCGGTGTATTCGGATTCGATTATTGCCATGCGTGAGGGTGAGGTCGTGACGCAGGGTACTCCGGATGAAGTCATGAATTCGCGTACGCTCGCGCAGATTTACGACATGTACATTCCGATTCACGAGATTGAGGGTCGTCGCATCGGCATGTACTTCTGGGCGCCGGAGATGCCGGTGCGCCGCTAGCGGTACCGGCCGCATCCCTGGCCAAAAAATGAGTGAGAATGTGCCCTTATCTGCACCGACAAGGGCACATTTTCACGCTTTTCGCTGGTGATGGTGAGATTGCCGGCTGGGGGACTCGACTCCAAATTGCTCCTCAGCCCGTTGTGCCAACGGTCTGAGCCTCGAGCAATCCGGGACCTCCAAACCGGCACTCTGTGCACTGTGCCAGTGCCCAGAGCCTCGGCCGGTCCGGGTCCACCACGCACGCGTGGGGGTCCGAGTCCCTGTCATTGGGACATCGGTTCGCACAGGATCTACCAAATTGGTGCCGGCTGGGGGACTCGACTCCAAATTGCTACTCAGCCCGTTGTGCCAACGGTCTGAGCCTCGAGCAATCCGGGGCCACCCACGCCTCGGCGTGTTGGTTCGAGTCCCTTACATGGGGAGAACTCGTCACAGGAATTACCTAATTGGTGCCGGCTGGGGGACTCGAACCCCCACGCCCTCACGGACAACGCATTTTGAGTGCGTCGCGTCTACCATTCCGCCAAGCCGGCCTGTTTCTTCCAACACAGTACAGTAATCTAGATGCGTGACTGAAAACGCTACTCTACCAACGCCTCGCCGCGTCGTCGTCGCAGAAGACGAGTCGCTCATCCGCCTCGACATCGTCGAAACCCTGCAGGACAGCGGTTTCGAAGTGGTTGGCGAAGCTGGAGACGGCGAAGCGGCAGTTGCTCTCGCAAAAGAACTTCGTCCCGACGTTGTCGTCATGGACATCAAGATGCCCAACATGGACGGCATCACCGCAGCCGGTCTGCTCAACGAAGGCAACATCGCTCCGGTCGTACTCCTCACCGCATTCAGCCAGAAGGACCTCGTCGAGCGCGCCAGCGAAGCCGGTGCCCTCGCCTACGTGGTAAAACCCTTCAACCAGAACGACCTCATCCCCGCCATCGAGATTGCGGTCGCACGCCACCAGCAGATCGTCGCCCTCGAAAACGAGGTTGCTGACCTTGCCGAACGCTTCGAAACCCGCAAGCTCGTTGACCGTGCCAAGGGCCTGCTCATCGAGAAGATGGGCCTGAGCGAGCCCGAAGCCTTCCGTTGGATCCAGAAGGCGTCGATGAACCGTCGCCTCACCATGCAAGAAGTTGCGCAGGCCATCGTTGAACAGCTCGCTGCCAAGCGCCCAAGCGGTGACGGCGACGCTGCCTAATCGCGAGTCAACCCAGGACGCACGTAACGCCGTGTGCCCAGCTCCCATCGAGGGAACTGGGCACACGGCGTTTTCCGCGATCGACCGCAGTCTAGGCGCCCTTCGGCGCTCGTACGGCGTTCGTGATCCGAACGGTGGAGCAGCGGCGACCATCCGCATCCGTAATCGCGATCTCGTGTACGGCAAGTGTTCGTCCCAGGTGAAGGGCCGTGCACTCCGCCGTCACCCAGCCGGATGCAACCCCGCGAGTGTGCGTGGCATTCACATCCACACCCACCGCGAACGCGCCCTGACCAAACAACTCGACCGCATGCAAACAAGACGCCATTGACCCGAGTGATTCACCGAGCACCACAAACGCACCGCCATGCATCAATCCATACGATTGCTCGTTACCCTCGGTCGGCATCACCGCGACGGCACGATCCGGTGCGAGTTCAATGAGCCGGATGCCCATGGCCGTTGCCAGCGTGCCGATGCCGATACCGTGCGTGACCTCGAGTTGATCTGGAATCCGCAGCCCATTCACCTCGGCGGGCACCTCGGGGTTCGCCTGCAGCTTACGGTCAGTCATTGTCGCTCCCTTGCGTCGTAGGCTGTTCGTGTGTCTGAACAAATCGCGCCTAAGCCTACCCTCATGGTCATCGATGGTCACTCGCTAGCATTCCGAGCATTCTTCGCACTGCCGGTCGACAGCTTTGTGAACGCCGAGGGGCAGCACACGAACGCCATCCACGGCTTCATCTCGATGCTGCTTTCGCTACTGCGCGACCACAACCCGAGTCACATCGCCGTGGCATTCGATGCCGGCTCCACGTCGTTCCGCACGCGCGAGTACTCCGAGTACAAGGCCGGACGCGATGAAACGCCGCCAGAATTCCGCGGTCAGATCGAGCTGCTGCAAGAAGCCCTCGACGCCATGGGCATTGTGTGGATGCAGAAGCCAGATTTCGAAGCCGATGACATTCTCGCAACCCTCGCGCACCAGGGCGAGAACGAAGGCTTTGACGTGCTCGTTGTCTCAGGTGACCGCGACGCAATTCAGCTCGTGAACGAGCAGACCACATTGCTGTACCCCTCGGTACAGGGTGTCTCGAAGCTCACTCGGTACACGCCCGAAGCGGTCTTCGAAAAGTACGGCGTCTACCCGCAGCAGTACTCCGACCTCGCCGCCATGGTTGGCGAAAAGGCCGACAACCTGCCGGGTGTGCCCAAGGTCGGTCCAAAGACCGCCGCCAAGTGGATCGCCCAATTTGGCGGGCTGAAAGAAATCCTCGAACACGAAGACGAGCTCACCGGCAAGGTTGGCGAATCGTTCCGCGAACACCGCGACAATGCCATTCGAAACCGTAAGCTCAACGAGTTGCTGCGCGATGTCGAACTCCAATCGCATCCGCGCGACCTCGCAATTCAACCGATCAACGTTGACGAAGTTCGTGACGTGTTCACCCGACTGCAGTTCCGAACGCTGCAAGATCGTGTCTTGAAGCTCGCTACCGAACGTGACGGTGCCATCGCGACGGCCAACGCTGAATCGGCATTCGACGCGGTCACCGTTCTGGACAACTGCGCCGGTGACCAACTGCAGCAGTTCCTTGACGATGCTGCTGCATCCAAGCACGAACTTGGCCTCGCATTCGGTTTCCACGACGGCACCCTGATCGAAGTTGCGATCGCCGACGAGACGCGTGTGGCGATCGTGCGCGACGGTAACGACTCGGTGCTTCGTACCTGGCTGGCCGGCGACAGCATCAAGTGGTGTTTCAATGCGAAACCCGACTTCAAGCGCTGCTTGGACAACGGACTTACGCTCGGCGCCAATCTCTACGACGGCCAGCTCGCAGCCTTCCTCGACAACCCCGCCTCGCCGCCAAAGCGTCTTGCCGAACTCGTGCAGCGATACCTCGGCGAGACGCTGCCCGAGAGCGACGCGAACACGCTTGACGTGCAGGTCGATGCGGATGCACCGGCGCAGTTGGCCGTCGACGCCTGGTTTACCCGTCGTGCCGGTATCGCGGCCATGGCACGCCTGTCAGCAGGCAGCCGTGACGTCTTTACCACCATCGAAACCCCGCTCATCCCGATTCTCGGAACGATGGAGCACACCGGCATTCAGATCGACCGTGACCTGCTGCAGGAACTCGCGAGCGAGCAGTCGCGCAAGGTGTCAGCCTACGCCGAAGAAGCGTTTGCAGCGATCGGTGGCGAACAGATCAACCTGGCTTCGCCCAAGCAGCTGCAACGAGTGCTCTTCGAGACACTCGACATGCCAAAGACTCGCCGCACCAAGACCGGCTACTCGACCGACGCGGCAGCGCTTGAAGAGCTCGAACTCAAGTCGCCGCACCCGTTCTTGGGTGCGCTCCGAAACCACCGTGACGCGAGCAAGCTCGGACAGATGATCGAAACGCTGGTCAAAGCAACGGGGGACGACCACCGCATCCACACCACCTACCTGCAAACCGGTGCGGCTACGGGACGACTCGCATCCACCGACCCGAACCTGCAGAACATTCCGATTCGCTCGGCTGAAGGCCAGCGAATTCGCGGGGCGTTCGTGGCCACGCCAGGGTTCGACGGCTTGCTGACCGCCGACTATTCCCAGATCGAAATGCGCATCATGGCACACCTCTCCGGTGACGAATCCCTGATCGAAGCGTTCAACAGCGGCGAAGACACGCACCGGTTCGTTGGCTCGAAGGTGTTCGGAGTTGCGCCCGATGAAGTCACCCCCGCCATGCGCTCCAAGGTCAAGGCCATGTCGTACGGCCTCGTCTATGGGCTCAGCGCGTTCGGTCTGTCGAAACAGCTCGGCGTCGATGTTGCCGAAGCGAAGGCGCTCATGAACGGTTACTTCGAACGGTTCGGTAAGGTGCGCGATTACCTGCGCGACAGTGTCGCCAAGGCGCGTGAAACGGGCTATACCGAAACGATTTTTGGGCGCCGTCGGCCATTTCCCGACCTCAACTCGACCAACCGTCTGGCGCGTCAGAACGCCGAACGTGCCGCGCTGAACGCCCCAATTCAGGGTTCCGCCGCCGACATCATCAAGCTGGCGTCGATTCGTGTGGATGCGCGCATGCGCGCAGAAAATCTGCAGTCGCGACTGCTCTTGCAGGTGCACGACGAACTCGTGTTCGAAGTCGCGCCGGGTGAATACGACCAGCTCGAATTGCTCGCACGCGAAGAAATGGCCTCGGCAACCACGCTGTCGGTTCCGCTCGATGTTTCGGTCGGGCGCGGCGACAATTGGGAAACCGCGGGGCATTAGCGTGCGCGTGGAGTCGCAATACGGTCTGGGCGCGGATGCGGTCGGTTCCGGTGGCGGGATGATGCCGGGTGCATCTTCGCGTCGCGCAGAGTTCCTCGCCGGTGCTCGGATGCTCGGCCGCGGTTTCAGCGCATGGCGCACACACCCACGCATCATGCTGGTCGGCGCGATACCGGTGCTGATCGTGGCCGTTTGCTACACCGTGCTGCTGATTTGGTGGATCTCGAACATCGGCGGGACGGTACGCACGCTCTTGCCGTTCCTTGCCGATCTCGGTAGCCCGTGGAACACCATCCTCACGGTGCTCGCCACGATTGCCCTCATCGGCATCGGCGCGATTGCGGTCATGTTTACGTTTAGCGCCGTCGTGCTCCTTATCGCGGGCCCGTTCCTCGACCACATTTCGGCACGTGTCGAA
Source organism: [Zimmermannella] bifida NBRC 103089 (assembly GCF_001570925.1). Classification (GTDB taxonomy): domain Bacteria; phylum Actinomycetota; class Actinomycetes; order Actinomycetales; family Microbacteriaceae; genus Gulosibacter; species Gulosibacter bifidus. Next base: position 266,294 of record NZ_BCSP01000001.1, on the reverse strand, counting down.
CGCGAGCTCGGCGGCATTCCGCGTCCAGGCCCATCTCGATCATTCGGGTCCGAGCTGTGGCGAGCGATCACCGACTCAGTCCGGCTCATCGGCATCGGAATTGCGGTAAGCCTGACCGTATTTCTGTGCGGCCTGGTCCCGGTAATTGGCACGCTATTCGGCATGCTGGTGGGAGCGGTGATCGGTGGTCGCGTCATTGCACTGGAGTTCATGGGCACACCGGGATCCGCTCGCGGACTCGACTTCGCCCAGCGATCGCAGCTCGCGAAAACTCGGCCCACTCGCGTACTCGGATTCGGTGCCTGTACGTACCTCGTGTTCTTGCTTCCGCTTGGCGCTGTTATTGCGGCACCAGCTGCTGCCGTGGGCGGCACCCTGCTCACCCGCGACCTGCTGGGTGAACCCACGCGCAGCGAGCGCTTCTAGCCGTACGGTCGCCACGAGCGCAACCGCGCGCCTCGAACCGTTTCCGCAACGGAAGCCGCAAGGCCTGCATCCAGCCCGCTCACCGACGGGTCACACAAAGTGTTCAATGTGCCCGCATACACTCGATTGTGCTTGGGCAACGGCGCCCGGCATAAGCAAAGACGCTTACCCACCATGACAACGACGTCAGGAGTAATCGAATGACCGTGTACTTGAACCCGGGCCAAGAAAACGCTGCCATGAGCTACCGCAGCCGATACGGCCACTACATCGGCGGTGAATGGGTCGCGCCAGTTTCTGGCCGTTATTTCGAGAACATCACGCCCGTTACCGGTGAAGTGTTCTGCGAAGTGGCCCGCGGCGATGCCGCCGATATTGAAGCCGCGCTCGACGCCGCCCACGCCGCGAAAGCCTCGTGGAACAACACTTCGGTTACCGAGCGCGCGGTGATCCTCAACAAGATCGCCGACCGCATGGAACGCAACCTCGAAGCGCTTGCCGTAGCCGAAACCTGGGACAACGGTAAGGCGGTGCGCGAAACGCTCAACGCTGACATCCCACTTGCGATCGACCACTTCCGCTACTTTGCCGGGGTTATTCGCGCGCAAGAAGGCGGCATTTCGCAGTTGGATGCGGATACCGTCGCGTACCACTTCCAAGAGCCACTGGGCGTTGTCGGCCAGATCATCCCGTGGAACTTCCCAATCTTGATGGCGGTTTGGAAACTCGCGCCAGCGCTTGCGGCGGGTAACTGCGTCGTGATGAAACCAGCCGAACAGACGCCGGCATCCATCCTGTACCTGATGGAACTGATCGGCGATCTGCTGCCGGCCGGTGTCGTGAATATCGTCAACGGCTTCGGCGAAGAAGCCGGCAAGCCACTGGCAACCAATTCGCGCATCGCGAAGGTGGCGTTCACCGGTGAGACTACGACCGGTCGCCTCATCATGCAGTACGCCTCGGAGCAGCTGATCCCGGTCACGCTGGAACTCGGCGGCAAATCGCCAAACCTGTTCTTCGCCGATGTCATGGACGCGGACGACGCATATCGCGACAAGGCATTCGAAGGGTTCACCATGTTTGCCCTCAACCAGGGTGAAGTGTGCACCTGCCCATCGCGTGCCCTGGTGCAGCGTCCGATCTACGACGAGTTCATGGATGCGGTCACCGAGCGCACCCGCGCGATTGTGCAGGGTAACCCGCTCGATACCGAAACGATGATGGGTGCGCAGGCCTCGGCCGAACAACAAGCCAAGATCCTGCGCTACATCGACATCGGTAAGGAAGAGGGCGCGAAGCTCCGCATTGGTGGCGCCCGCGCCGACCTTGGGGGAGCGCTCTCGGGTGGGTTCTACATTCAGCCGACCATTTTCGAGGGCAACAACTCGATGCGGATCTTCCAAGAGGAGATTTTTGGTCCGGTTGTCTCGGTTGCCGCGTTCGACACGTTCGATGACGCACTCAATATCGCCAACGACACCATGTATGGACTCGGTGCTGGCGTCTGGTCGCGTTCACAGAACACGGCCTACCGCGCCGGTCGCGGCATCCAAGCCGGTCGCGTTTGGGTGAACAACTATCACAACTACCCGGCACACGCTGCCTTTGGCGGGTACAAGTGCTCTGGCATCGGGCGCGAAAACCACCTGATGATGTTGCAGCACTACCAGCAGACCAAGAACCTGCTGGTGAGCTACTCCGAAGACAAGCTCGGCTTCTTCTAGGCGAGCGCGCCAAATTGGATGCGGTCGGGTCGTGAATGCTGCGGTGTTCGCGACTCGGCTGAGTCGTGCGGCGGTGGATGCGGGACCAGACGCATCCACCGCCGTTTCGGCATGCAGTCGGCGTGGGGGAGTAGCGAGGTATGCGTCATCGGGTGATGTGCCGGCATGATGGGGTCGAGTTCGGCGTAACTAGGCTGAAGTTAAAGCCGGAGTGAAGTTGCCGACGAAGTCAAATTGGGGCTAGACTGATGGAGCATTTTTATGCATCCATATCCGTTATCCCTGCACGATAACCGCGCCATGCGCCTCGCTTGGCGTTCTGTGCAGGCCGACAACCCCTATCCAACTGGAGCACGACCTACATGACAAACACGACGACCGAATCGGCTAAATCGCAGATTGCCGTTAACGACATCGGCACTGCTGAGGACTTCCTCGCCGCGGTCGAAGAGACTATGAAGTACTTCAACGACGGTGACCTCATCACCGGTACCGTCGTTCGAATTGACCGCGACGAGGTCCTGCTCGACGTTGGTTACAAGACCGAAGGTGTCATCCCTTCGCGCGAACTCTCCATCAAGCACGATGTCGACCCCAACGAAGTAGTCGAGATCGGCGATGCAGTTGAGGCACTTGTTATCCAGAAGGAAGACAAGGAAGGCCGCCTGCTGCTTTCGAAGAAGCGCGCACAGTACGAGCGTGCTTGGGGCGATGTCGAGAAGATCAAGGAAGAAGACGGCGTCGTTACCGGTACCGTCATCGAGGTCGTCAAGGGTGGCCTCATCGTGGACATCGGTCTGCGCGGCTTCCTTCCTGCTTCGCTCATCGAGCTCCGTCGCGTTCGTGACCTCACCCCGTACCTGGGTCAGGAAATCGAAGCGAAGATCCTCGAACTTGACAAGAACCGCAACAACGTTGTGCTCTCGCGTCGCGCTCTCCTCGAGCAGACCCAGTCCGAGACTCGCGCGAACTTCCTCAACGAGCTCCAGAAGGGCCAGGTTCGCAAGGGTGTCGTTTCGTCGATCGTTAACTTCGGTGCGTTCGTCGACCTCGGCGGCGTTGACGGCCTCGTCCACGTTTCGGAACTCAGCTGGAAGCACATCGACCACGCATCCGAGGTCGTTGAAGTTGGCCAGGAAGTTACCGTTGAGGTACTCGAGGTTGACATGGACCGCGAGCGCGTATCGCTCTCGCTGAAGGCCACCCAGGAAGACCCATGGCAGGTACTCGCACGTACCCACGCCATCGGCCAGATCGTTCTGGGCAAGGTCACCAAGCTCGTTCCGTTCGGTGCATTCCTCCGCGTTGCCGACGGCATCGAGGGCCTCGTACACATCTCGGAACTCTCGCACCAGCACATCGAGACTGCCGACCAGGTTGTTGCCGTTGGCACCGAGCTGTTCGTCAAGATCATCGACATCGACCTCGAGCGTCGTCGCATCTCGCTGTCGCTCAAGCAGGCAAACGAAGGTGTTGACCCAGAGGGCACCGAGTTCGACCCAGCCACCTACGGCATGCTCGCCGAGTACGACGAGCAGGGCAACTACAAGTACCCAGAAGGCTTCAACCCAGACACCAACGAGTGGATGGAAGGCTTCGAAACCCAGCGCGAGGCTTGGGAGCAGGAATACGCCCAGGCTCAGACCCGTTGGGAAGCTCACAAGGAGCAGGTACGTGCCGCTCTCGCTGCCGAGGCAGAAGCTCCGGCAGCAGCGCAGGACGCTGGCGCATCGTCGTTCTCGAGCGAGTCGGACGACAGCTTCGGCACCCTCGCTGACGACGAGTCGCTCGCAGCTCTCCGCGAGAAGCTCGCTGGTAACTAGGTTCTAGTTCACTCAGCTACGTAAGCGGGCGGGTTCACCACTGGTGGATCCGCCCGCTTCGTGTTTCCGTAAAACCAAGAATGGCGATGTTTGTCCTGCCGCGACTCATCACATTGCTGAGCGAGTCGGAAAACTCACCTGCAAACACAGGTTTTGATGAGCCGGGGCACGGGGTTCGATAGCTCAAGTAGGCGTTTAACGAGGTGCTGCGGCAACGACGCCGGCCGGCAGGCCCAGCAGGTTCGGCGGCAGATTGATTAACGACAACGCGGGGTCCGAAACGCAATTGGTTTCGACCCCCGCGGGATGATGTCCAGCAGTGCGGCCGTCGTTAGGCCGCGTCGGCAAGTGCCTGCCGCGCGCGTTCCTTGGCGCGTCGGCTGGCGAACCAGCGTCCGAGCGAGACCGCGAAGTAGATCAATACGCCCAGCACGATGATGACCGCGATGGGCGCGAGAATCGCCGCGGCAATCAAACTGATGCTCACCGCATCCTCGCCGGTGCTCAATACGGGCGCGGCAACGCCGGCCGATACCGCGTGTGAAGCCAGACGCGTCGTGCTCTTGGTGAGGTGCGTGACCAGCGCAATGATGGCACCAGCGACGATCGGCAGCCACGCTTGGGCACTGAAGAATTCGTTAGGGTTCTGCACCGCGACGGTGCTCGCAGCCGATCCGGCGCCGAACACCATGCCACCCGAAGTCGGGCGAACGACGGTCTGGATGACGTCATTGATCGAGTCCACGGCCGGAATCTTGTCGGCAACCACATCAACCAGGGTGAGCACCGCAATAATGATCAGCGCAATATCGCTGCTGAGCCATTCCCATCCCGATGGCAGCGTCACCACATCAGTGAAGCGATCGAGCCCGCCAAGCGCGAGCAACGGGGCAAAGGCGCCGAGTCCGGCAGCAGCGGCCAGACCGGTTCCGGTGAGCAATTCGAACACGGGGTTCCCTTCAGGTGTCAGTAGTAACCTCGAGAGTACAAGCCGTTGCGAATCAAGGAGGTTGCGACATGACTACGATCGCCCTCACCGGCGGGATTGCCTCCGGTAAGACCACTATCGCGAATCGACTCCGCGAACTTGGAGCCGTCGTCATCGATGCCGATGAGATTGCGCGTGAGATCACGAAGCCGGGTAGCCCAGTGCTGCTGGAGATTCAGGAACGCTTCGGTGACGACATCGTCAACGCCGATGGTGAACTTGACCGCAAGGGACTCGCAGAGATCGTGTTCAACGACGACGATGGGCTGCGGGCATTGAACGACATCACACACCCGGTCATTCGCCGCGTCACCAATGAGCGCATCGAATCCGTACGCGCCGATGACCCCGATGCGATCTTCGTCCACGACATTCCGCTGCTGGCCGAGAACCGCTCGAACTACGACTACGACGAGATCTGGGTCGCCGACGCCCCTGCAGCAGAGCGCCTACAGCGGCTCATCGAGGATCGCGACATGACCCGTGAGGAGGCGCAGGCGCGCATCGACGCACAGGTGAGCGACGAAGAGCGCCGCATGATCGCCGATGTGGTCATCGACACCACGCAGCCGCTGGGCGACACCGTCACGTTGATCGACGAACTGTTCGCACGTCTGCGCGAAACCGGCTATGCCGCCGCCGACGATGTGCACTACGACGAACTGCCCGTGCGCACACCCGAAGAAGAGCGCATCGTCGAGCCCTAGATCGACTGTTGATTAGGGGGTCCCGCATCGCTGCAGGAAGCGACCGAAGCCGCTAGCCAACCCAGTTGACGCCCGCATCCTCAAGAACACGAGCACCCGCTGTGAGCGACGCAATGCGTTGTTCGAGCGCGGTGCTCGTTTCTGGTTCATCAGCAATAGCAAGGCGGATGCGGGCACCTCGCGACTCGTAGTCCGTTCCGAGCACGGTGATCCCTCCGGCGCGCAGCTCGTTTTCCCACCTGCCGGCATCCGTGTGCGGGGCATCCAAGATAAAGTGCCGCATCCGCTGGCGCGAGCGAAACGTAGCTTGCTCGAGTGCCTGACTCACCGCATCCGAATAGGCATGCACCAAACCACCGGCACCCAACAGGACGCCACCGAAGTAGCGCACGACGATGGCGACGATGTCAGAACAGTCGGCAACGTCAGTACCGGGGCGGCGAAACCGAGTTAGTGCATCGAGCATTGGCATGCCCGCGGTGCCAGATGGTTCGCCGTCGTCATTTGAACGCCGCTCGTTACGGTCGGGGCCGATGACGTGTGCCGTGCAGTGGTGGCGGGCCATCCGATGCTCGAGCTTGACGAGCTCGGTGGCGTCTCGGGCTTCTTCCACAGATTCGACGCGACGCAGGTAGCAGATGAACCGCGATCGCTTCACGACGAGTTCGTGTTCGCTATCGCCGGTGAGCACACCATAGGTGGTGTGAATCGAATCCGGATGCGACATGCCTCAGAGTCTAGACGCGTCACGGTCCCAGCGTGGTTCGCACTTGTGACGTACACCGAGACTGCCAGCATCAGTGCGGCACTTCGGATGCGGGCCGTTGCGTATCTGCCCAGTGCGAGCGCGTACCGTTAAGGGTTATGGAACCAACACGTGCCGTGCGCCCCTTCGAGGTTGTGAGCGACTACGAACCCGCCGGTGATCAGCCGGCAGCGATCGCTGAGCTCGCAAAACGCATCAATGCGGGGGAGACGAACATCGTCTTGCTCGGTGCCACGGGTACCGGTAAGTCGGCGACGGCAGCGTGGCTAATCGAACAGGTGCAACGGCCGACACTGATCATGGCGCACAACAAGACGCTGGCAGCTCAGCTTGCGAACGAGTTTCGTCAGCTCCTGCCGCACAATGCGGTCGAGTACTTCGTGTCGTACTACGACTACTACCAGCCCGAAGCGTATGTGCCGCAGACCGACACCTTCATCGAGAAAGACTCGTCAATCAACGAAGAAGTTGAACGACTGCGACACTCGACCACGAACTCGCTGCTCTCGCGACGCGATGTCGTCGTGGTCTCGACCGTCTCGTGCATCTACGGTCTCGGTAAGCCCGAGGAATACTACGAGTCGATGGTCGCGCTGCACGTCGGCGATGTGATTTCCCGCGAAGACCTGATCCGCCGATTCGTGGCCATGCAGTACACGCGCAACGACGTGGCCTTTCAGCGCGGTACGTTCCGCGTTCGCGGCGACACCGTCGAGATCATTCCCGTCTACGAGGAACTCGCGGTGCGCATCGAATTTTTTGGTGACGAAGTTGATGCCATCTCGATGCTCAATCCGCTCACTGGCGACGTCGTACGCGAAACCGAATCGGTCAGCGTGTTTCCCGCATCCCACTATGTCGCTAGCACCGATGTGATGCACCGGGCGATGGACGGAATTCGCACTGAGCTCAAGGAACGGCTTGACGAGCTGCGCGCCCAGAACAAGCTGCTCGAAGCGCAGCGACTTGAGATGCGCACCTCGTTCGACCTCGAAATGATGGAGCAGATCGGCTTCACCTCGGGTATCGAGAACTATTCGATGCACATTGACGGTCGTCAACCGGGGGAGCCACCGCACTGCTTGCTCGACTATTTCCCCGACGACTTCTTGCTCATCATTGACGAGTCCCACGTGACGGTGCCGCAGATCGGCGCGATGTACGAGGGCGATGCGTCGCGAAAGCGCACGCTCGTCGAACACGGATTCCGGCTGCCGAGCGCGCTCGATAACCGGCCGCTTCGCTGGGACGAGTTTGCCGAACGCATCGGACAGACGGTGTTTCTTTCGGCAACCCCGGGCAAGTACGAGATGGCTCGCGCCGATGGCGTGGTCGAGCAGATCATTCGCCCAACGGGCCTTATCGATCCGAAGATCGTGGTGAAGCCAACTGCCGGGCAGATCGACGACCTGCTCGAAAGCGTGCGCGAGCGCGTGGAACGCGATGAACGCATCCTGGTCACGACTCTCACGAAGCGCATGGCCGAAGATCTGACCGACTTCTTGGGTGAGAACGGTGTGCGAGTGCGATACCTGCACTCGGATGTGGATACCTTGCGTCGCGTCGAATTGCTCAGCGAACTGCGTGCTGGCGAGTATGACGTGCTGGTGGGTATCAACCTGCTGCGTGAAGGTCTCGACCTGCCAGAAGTCTCGCTGGTGGCAATTTTGGATGCCGATAAAGAAGGATTCCTGCGTTCGGCGACCTCCCTCATCCAGACCATTGGTCGTGCCGCTCGAAACGTGTCGGGCGAAGTGCACATGTATGCCGACAAGATGACGGATGCGATGAATTTCGCGATCGAGGAAACCGAACGTCGTCGAGAAAAGCAGATCGCGTACAACACCGAACACGGAATTGACCCGCAGCCGCTGCGCAAGAAAATCAACGACATTACGGCAATGCTCGTGCGCGAGGGCAAAGACACCGAAGAACTACTTGGTGGGCGTGGGGATGAACGCCGACAGGCGACACCCCAGCTGCGGCGCGAGGGCATTGCGGCGGCTGGTGCTGAGCAACTCGAAACCATGATTGCCGACCTGAATTCGCAGATGCTTGCGGCCGCGGCTGAGCTCAAGTTTGAGCTCGCAGCGCGACTTCGAGACGAGCTTTCGGACCTCAAGAAAGAACTGCGCAATATGGAGCGGGCCGGCCACGCGTAACTGATGAAATACCAGCAGCAGGCAAGATACAACCCCAGGTTGAGTGCAAGCATGTCGGCACCGCAATACAGTGAACATTATTGATGAAATTCGGTCGCGCGGACGCTGAATCGCTGCCATAACGACCAGTTTTCGAGCGTGCGAAAGGGTCGTGCTGATGGTGTCGCGAAATCGACGAATGCTGGCTGCAATTAGTGCAGGAATTTCGGCAGTCCTATTGTCGGGCTGCCAAATGGTCGTGGGAATGCTCAACCCTGACCGCAGCGAGGAGATCAAAGCACTGAAGTTCTCGGTCACGGCCGCCGACGGCACCTGGCTGATCGATGATTACGACAACGGCATCGAGCCGGAAATGTGGGAAGTGCCGAAGGACGGTAGCGTGCCCGCGAGCGTTTGTGCCATACAGGACGACACCGCCGTTGTTGGATTCAATGTTGGCGCGGCCACCGACGGTGGCGAGGTCAAACTCATCAACATCCGCACCAACGAAGAAACAGCATCGTTCAAGGGTGTTTCCTGCGCTTCCGGCACCGGACTGGTCGATGGCAAAGTGTTTCTGCATCGAAACATGACCGAATTCGCTGAATTTGCCACGCTTGACATCGAAAGTGGCGAACTCACGCCGTACGAGTTGCCCGACGTTCCTTCGCTCAACATGGTGCGGGGTATTGGGATCAAACGCGGCACGATTATCGCCACGATTGGTTTCACCGGGGGAAGCTACGTTGCCGCGATCAAGGACAACAAGGTGCTGTGGAAGGAAAGCATCGGCAACAGCTCGAGGTGCCTGATGGTGAAGAAGTACGCAGCGTGCACAACCGAGTGGTCGGCGATGGCATTCGATACGCACAATGGCATTGCAGTCCTCAATGTGAACGTACCAGACCCCATAAACAACGTCTTGTGGGCGAGCGACGGCTTCTACCAGTACCCCGATGGCCCGGGTCAACGTTTTGATGGCAAGCCCGTACACCTTGAGGGGAAAGCATCGCGTTTGGCATTCCCCGATGATTTTGATGGAGCGACGGTGCCGCTGAACGAACTCGGGCAGGGATTTAGCGAAGGGTATTCGTTTGTACTCGACGGTGACGGAAAAGTCGTCGCGCATTCCAACGACGGCGAATGGACGCTTACACAGACCGGAGCTGCGTTCGGCAAGGGCATGACGTCCTCGGTACCGATCGCGGTAACTGCGAGTGGAAACACCTTTGTATACCAACCGACAGGGGCGGACGCCGTATTGTGGTCGGCCACGCAGGGAACGTTGGCTGAGCTAGATGGGGTTACCGAAATGGATACCAGCGTCCTTGACGGGTATCTGGTTATCGACGAAAGTGTTGAGCACGGCACGCGAGTGGCCATTCCCCTGGCAAAGTAGGCCATACTGGCAGGGATGCATTCAAACACCCCGCCCCGTTCTGCTGCCGGTTCTTCGCGACGCGCCACCAATATTGGCGGTCGCCTTCGCGACGAGAAGCCGAGCGCATCGCGCCCTCAGGTAAAACCCACCGCAGAAGGTTGGGTACAACCCATGGGCCCCGACGGGCGTCCGGTATTGCAATTTGCGCAAAAGCGTCGCGTCGTAAAACCACCCCGTCACCTTGCCGACATGAACCTGGCCGAGCGTCAGGAAGTGCTCAAAGAACTCGGGCACCAGGGGTTTCGTGCAAAGCAGCTGTCGACGCACTATTTTGAGCACTACACGACCAACCCGGACGACATGACCGACTTGCCGGCCGCATCCCGCCATGCACTGGCCGAGGCACTCATGCCACCGCTGCTGACCGAGGTTAACCGGCTCAAGACCGACCGTGGCGACACGATCAAGTTCTTGTGGAAGTGTTTCGACGGCGTGCTCGTTGAGTCCGTACTGATGCGCTATCCCGGTCGAATCACGCTCTGTGTGTCATCGCAGGCTGGTTGCGGCATGAACTGTCCGTTCTGCGCCACCGGTCAGAACGGTTTGACCCGTAACCTGTCGACGGCCGAGATCCTCGATCAGGTCGTACAGGCGAACCGGGTGATCGCGGCTGGAGAGCTCGGCGGCGGCAAAGGCGACGGTACTCCCGAACGCGTGCACAACATTGTGTTCATGGGGATGGGGGAGCCGCTCGCAAACTACAAGCGGGTGATGGATGCGGTGCACCGCATGGTTGATCCCGCGCCTGAGGGTCTTGGTATGTCGGCCCGTGGCATTACCGTTTCAACCGTTGGACTCGTGCCAGCGATCAAGAAGCTTGCCGACGAAGACTTGCCGGTGACGTTCGCGCTGTCGTTGCACGCACCCGATGATGAACTGCGCGACGACCTCATTCCCGTCAATAGTCGGTGGAAGGTCGATGAGGCGTTGGATGCGGCGCGCGAGTACTTCGACAAGACGGGTCGACGCGTCTCGATCGAGTATGCCCTCATCAAGGACATGAATGATCACGGCTGGCGAGCCGATCTGCTCGCCGACAAACTCAATGAACGCGGTCGCGGTTGGGTGCACGTCAATCCAATTCCGCTGAACCCGACTCCGGGTTCGATTTGGACGTCCTCAGAACCGGCCGTCATGCACGAGTTTGTGAACCGCCTGCGTGACAAGGGCATCCCAACCACGCTGCGCGACACGCGAGGCAAGGAAATCGACGGTGCCTGCGGTCAGCTTGCAGCCGCCAACGAAGACAACACCGACGAGACGATTCCCGAGCGCAACCCAGCTCGCTAGCTCACACTCAGCATTGTCGGCGGGTGCGCGTAGTCTTGATTCGTGACCGTATGCGAAACTCCTGACACTAACGCGACCCTTCGCGTCCAGCACGCGCGCGTGCACAACCTCAAGAACGTGGATCTCGTTATTCCACGCGACAAGCTCGTCGTGTTTACGGGACTGTCGGGATCCGGCAAGTCATCGCTCGCCTTTGACACGATCTTTGCTGAAGGTCAGCGGCGCTATGTCGAGTCGCTCTCCGCGTATGCGCGCATGTTCCTTGGCCAGGTTGATCGTCCTGATGTTGACGTTATCGAGGGGCTTAGCCCAGCGGTATCCATCGACCAGAAGTCGACCAACCGCAACCCGCGTTCGACTGTCGGCACCATTACCGAGATTTACGACTACATGCGATTGCTTTGGGCACGCGTGGGTACGGCGCACTGCCCCGAGTGCGGCGAAGTGATTGCGTCGTCGACGGTGCAGCAAATTGCCGATCGCCTTATGGAGCTCCCCGCAGGCACGCGGTACCAATTGCTGGCTCCGGTTGTACAGCAGAAAAAGGGCGAATTCGTCGATCTGTTCTCATCGCTGCAGCAGCAGGGGTTCTCACGCGCCATCGTCGACGGCGAACGCATTCAGCTGAGCAACCCGCCGAAACTCAAGAAGTCGTACAAACACGACATCTCGGTGATCGTCGATCGGCTCGTGGCTGCTGACGATTTGCTTGGTCGACTCACCGACTCCCTCGAAACGACACTGCGCATCGCGGATGGCCGCGTAACGGTTGAGTACGTCGACAATGACGGTGACGACCGGTTTGACTCGTTCTCTGAAAAGCTCTCGTGCCCGAACAATCACCCGATTGCTCTCGCCGAGATCGAACCGCGTACGTTCTCGTTCAATGCCCCATTCGGTGCCTGCCAAACCTGTGACGGGCTTGGTAACCGCATGGCAGTTGACGAAGAACTCATGATCGGTGACCCGGATGCATCCATTGCAGAGGGTGCGATCATTCCGTGGTCGTCGCAGGGCAAGTCGCTGTACAACTACTACGAGCGGCTCCTCGGCGCGCTCGCTGAGCAATTGGGATTCTCGCTCGATACGCCTTGGCGCAAGCTGCCGGCGGACGTGCAGCAGTACGTGTTGTACGGCAAGGATTTCAAGGTCAAGGTCAAGTACCGAAACCGCTACGGTCGCAACATCTCGTATTCCTCCGGGTTCGAGGGCGTCGTACCGAGCATTGAGCGGCAATACGCTGAGGCAGATTCCGACGCAAAGCGCGACCGGATGCAGCAATTCCTGCGCGAGATTCCCTGCCCCAGTTGTAATGGAGCGCGCCTGCGCCCAGAGGTCCTGGCAGTCAAAGTTGCCGGCAAATCCATTGCCGACGTCACATTCATGCCGCTCGACAAATCGCTCGAATTCTTCAACAACATTGAGCTCACGCCCCGCGAAGCCAAGGTCGGTGCACAGGTTCTGCGTGAGCTCCGCGCGCGCTTGGAATTCCTCACGCAGGTCGGGCTCACTTACCTAGACCTCGCACGCGCAGCCGGAACGCTCTCTGGCGGCGAAGCCCAACGCATCCGCTTGGCAACGCAGATCGGTGCCGGCCTTACCGGCGTGCTGTACGTGCTTGACGAACCGTCGATCGGTCTTCACCAGCGTGACAACCAGCGACTGATCGGCACACTCGAGCGCCTACGAGACCTGGGCAACACGCTCATCGTGGTGGAGCACGACGAAGATACGATCCGCACCGCCGACTGGATCGTTGACATCGGGCCGGGAGCAGGGGAGTACGGCGGTGAAGTCGTCCACTCCGGTAGCTACGAAAGCTTGCTCACCAATGATGCGTCCGAAACCGGCGCCTACCTCAGCGGGCGCAAGTCAATTGAGGTGCCAGCATCGCGCCGCAAGTTCGACAAGAAGCGCAAGCTCACGGTCGTTGGTGCGCGCGAAAACAACCTCAAGAACGTCACAGTTGATTTCCCGCTTGGGCTACTCACGGTCGTTTCGGGCATCTCGGGGTCGGGCAAGTCCTCGCTCGTCAACGATGTGCTCGAAAAGGTTCTGGCTAACAAGCTCAACGGCGCACGGCAGGTTCCCGGGAAGCACACTCGAGTCACTGGCGTCGACCAACTGGACAAGGTCGTTCACGTCGACCAAGCACCGATTGGACGCACCCCGCGCTCGAACCCGGCGACGTATACGGGTGTGTTTGACCGCATCCGCAATCTCTTTGCCGAAACTGCCGAGGCGAAGGCCCGCGGCTACCAAGCCGGCCGATTCTCATTCAACGTGAAGGGCGGCCGCTGCGAAGAATGCAGCGGTGACGGCACGAACAAGATCGAGATGAACTTCCTCCCTGACGTTTACGTCAAGTGTGAGGCCTGCCAGGGGCAGCGATACAACCGCGAGACCCTGCAGGTGCACTACAAGGGCAAGAACATCTCCGAAGTATTGGACATGCCCATTTCCGAGGCCGCGGAGTTCTTCGAACCGATCACGGCCATCCACCGCTACTTGAAGACACTCGTTGATGTTGGCCTCGGATATGTGCGTCTCGGCCAGTCAGCAACGACGCTCTCGGGTGGTGAAGCGCAGCGTGTGAAGCTCGCGACGGAGTTGCAGCGCCGCTCCAACGGTCGGAGTGTGTACGTGCTCGACGAACCGACAACGGGTCTGCATTTCGAAGACGTGCGCAAGCTCCTCATGGTGCTGCAGGGACTCGTCGACAAGGGCAATACCGTTATCGTCATCGAACACAACCTCGAGGTCATTAAGTCGGCCGACTGGGTCATTGAGATGGGCCCCGAAGGCGGATCTGGTGGCGGTGAAGTTGTCGCTACCGGTACTCCGGAACAGATTGCCGCGCATCCGGAATGCGCAACGGGCTACTTCCTGGCCCAGATGCTGACGCCAGCCAAGTAGCGAGTCGCCGTGGCAACCTACCTTGACTGGCGGCCCGCTTCCGGCGATATCCCCACATCACCGGGCGTGTATCGGTGGCTGGATGCGAACGGTCGCATCCTGTACGTCGGCAAAGCGAAGAATTTGCGGTCGCGACTCGCGAACTACTTTGTGGCGCTCGAAACCCTGCCCGAGCGAACCCGCCGCTTGGTGACCACGGCGCGGGATGTGCAATGGACGGTGGTGCGCAATGAGATCGAAGCGCTCCAGCTCGAATACACCTGGATTCAGGAGTATTCACCACCGTTCAATGTTCGGCTTAAAGACGACAAGTCGTATCCGTTTATGGCGGTGACACTGGCGGATGAGGCCCCTCGCGTCATGGTGACCAGGACCGCGAAGATCCGCGGCGCGCGGTACTTCGGTCCGTACCCGAAAGTGTGGGCGGTCAACGAAACGATCGACCTGATGATCAAGGTCATGCCGATTCGAACATGCAACGACTCGAACTATCGACGTGCGATGCAGAGTGGCAAGCCGTGCTTTGCCAGCCAAATCGGTAAGTGCGGCGGCCCCTGCTCACAGCAGGTGAGCATCGCGGAACATCGCGAGCGCGTCAACGAGTTCGTGCATTTCATGGAGACATACGATCGCTCGATCGTCGAGAAACTCAAACGCGACATGTTGGCCGCATCCGAAGCGCTGCAATTTGAAGAGGCAGCTCGGCTGCGTGACCGGGTGCAAGCATTCGAAGCCGTTCTCGAAAAATCGGCCGTCGTGCTTGCTGACAACGCCGATGCCGATGTCTACGGGCTCGCGCATGACGAACTTGCTGCGTCGGTGCAGCTATTTACCGTTCGTCGCGGACGCGTTCGCGGTGTGCGCGGCTGGGTGC
This sequence comes from [Zimmermannella] bifida NBRC 103089, assembly GCF_001570925.1. GTDB lineage: Bacteria > Actinomycetota > Actinomycetes > Actinomycetales > Microbacteriaceae > Gulosibacter > Gulosibacter bifidus. The sequence continues at coordinate 251,198 of NZ_BCSP01000001.1, read as the reverse complement.
TCGACAAAGAACTCGAAGTCGATGACGCGACGCTGATGACTCAGATTTTGCAAGACGTGTATGGCGCGCAGGCGCAGCATCCGGCTCGCGAAATTGTTGTGCCGCAGATTCCGGATGAGGTCGACGCGTTGGCATCGGTACTCACGCAGGCACGGGGCAGCAATGTGCGCGTACACACCGCCCAACGTGGGGCAAAGGCTGAGCTGCTCGCCACTGCGAATCGGAATGCGCTCGAGGCGCTCAAACAGTACAAGCTCAAGCGCACCGCCGACTATGTCGCACGAACCGAGGCCCTAAACGACCTCCGCGAGGCGCTTGAACTTGATGAGGCACCGTTGCGCATCGAGTGCTTTGACGTGTCGCACCTGCAGGGCACCGGCATCGTTGCGTCCATGGTTGTGTTCGAAGACGGGCTGCCCAAGAAGCGGGACTATCGACGTTTCAATATTTCGGAGTCAACGGATGACACCGATTCGATCTACCAAACCCTGATGCGGCGGCTCGCGTACCTGCGCGACGATGAAGAACAGTCGCGTGAACAGTCGACGAAGTTCGCGTATCGGCCACAACTGCTGCTTATTGACGGTGGTCAACCGCAGGTTGCGGCGGCACAGCGAGCACTCAACGAATCTGGCGTCGGTTCGATTGCCATCGCCGGTATCGCGAAACGACTCGAAGAACTCTGGTTGCCTGACGATGATTTTCCGGTCATCTTGCCGCGCGCATCCGAAGCCCTGTTCTTGATTCAGCGCCTGCGTGACGAAGCGCACCGATTCGCCATCACCGCACAGCGGGCATCGCGCCGACGTGACATCCGTACCCAGCTCGAGGAAGTCGCTGGCCTCGGCCCGGCCCGTATCAACGCATTGCTCAAGCATTTTGGCTCGGTAACTAAGCTACGGGCGGCAACCGCCGAGGAAATTGCCGAGGTTCCTGGTGTCGGCCCAAATATTGCGGCAAACATCGTGCACAAGCTCAGCCGGAAGTAGCTAGCCTGGTACCACGACGAACAAGGAGCGCGCCGGATGGACAATAACCACGATTCGCTATCGGATCTGCAAGAGATCACGATCGTGACCGGCATGTCGGGTGCCGGACGCTCAACCGCGATTAAAGCGTTTGAGGATCTGGGCTGGTATGTCGTCGACAACCTGCCGCCGCAGATGATTCGCCCGCTCATGGAAGTTGCCGGTCGAGCCGGTGATTCGCTCCCGAAGCTGACTGTCGCAGTTGACATTCGAGGCGGCAAACTGCTCGAGAACTTCCATGACTTCGTCATGGAGTTGCGTGAAACCCACCACATTACGGTGCTGTTCTTAGACGCGACCGAAGAAGCGATCGTGCGGCGATACGAATCTTCGCGCCGTCCGCATCCGCTGCAACAGGGCGACGGTGACACCGTGCTCGACGCAATTCGATTGGAGCGAGAACGCCTGCGCGAGGTTCGCAGCATCGCCGACGTATTGATCGACACCTCAGAACTCAATGTGCACCAGCTGGCACACCGTATCCGGGAACGCTTCGCAGACCCGGCGGAAGACAAACTGCAGCTCACGATCATGAGCTTTGGGTTTAAATACGGCAGCCCGCAGGACGCCGACATCATTCTCGACATGCGGTTCTTGCCGAACCCGTTCTGGTCGATGGAATTGCGTCCGTTCAACGGCCGAGACAAGCGTGTGAGCGACTACGTGTTGGCGCAGGACGGTGCCGAAGAATTCACCGAACACTTCGTTGGGCTGCTCGAGCCGGTAATTCGCGGCTACGAACGCGAGAATAAGCGCCACGCCGTCGTCGGCATTGGCTGCACCGGTGGCAAGCACCGTTCGGTTGCCATGAGTGAACACCTCGCAAACCAGCTTCGTGGCCGTGACGACATCACCGTGAGCGTGCGTCACCGCGACCTCGGCCGAGAGTAGCGCTCGACAGGGCGTTATACCGCGTTGTCTGCGGATACGCCAATGCGCGAAATCGCCGAACACGGCGTAACGTTGGCAGGTACGAAAAATGCTGGATGAAGGAGATTAGGTGTCACTCACTGCAAAAGTGAAGCACGAACTCACAGGAGTTAACCCGGGATCGAATCAGGCGCGAGCCGCGCAGATCTCCAGCATGCTGCGGTTTACCGGTGCTCTGCAGAAAATTGCTAATCGGTACGTGATCGAAGCCGAAGTGCAGGGGGAAATGCTCGCTGCACGTCTGGCGCACGAACTCGTAGCCATTTATGGCGTGCGTCCCAAGGTCGCTCGGGCCACCGGCTCGACGTCGGGTGAGCAGGGCAATTACCTCGTGCGCGTGCTCGAGCAGGGGGAGACCCTTGCACGCCAAACGGGCCTGATGGATGCACGCGGCCGCATCGTTCGCGGCTTGCCGAACAAGCTCACGCTCGGAACCGCCGACATTCTCTCGGCGATCTGGCGTGGCGCATTCTTGGCTGCCGGAACGCTGACGGATCCGGGCCGCTCTGCCGCACTCGATGTCGCCTGCGCCAACCGAGAGACGGCCATGGCGCTGGTAGGAGCAGCCGGTCGCCTCGGCATTTCGGTCAAGCAGCGCGAAGTTCGTGGCGTCAACCGTGTGGTGATCCGGGATGCGGATGCCATTAACCAGATGCTCGTCGCGATGGGTGCCCGCAAGGTACTCGCCGAGTGGGAAGCACTGCGCCAGCGACGCGAAACGCGCGCGACTGCGAACCGTCTCGTGAACTTCGACGACGCGAACCTGCGACGTTCCGCACAGGCTGCGGTGGCGGCTTGCGCGCGAGTCGAACGAGCGTTCGAGATTCTCGGCGACTCGGTACCCGCTCACCTTCGTGAAGCTGGCGACCTGCGCCTGCAGCACCGCGAGGCGTCCCTCGACGAACTTGGCCAGCGCGCAAACCCGCCGATGACTAAGGACGCCGTTGCCGGCCGCATCCGCCGACTGCTTGCCCTTGCCGACCGCGAAGCCCAGTCACAGGGAATTCCCGACACTGCCGCAAGCGTTCCTGAGAGTGAACTGCTCGACTAGTCGGACTTGCTGATAATGCCGATCGCTAAACGGCAATCTGAGCATTTGTGTCACTTGCAGTCGCTAGCGTGGTTCCCGGTTTGACCGCGTACCGCACACAAAACGCGAAGCACATGAGTCGCTATCTGAAGGAGCAACCATGACCAAGATCGCAATCAACGGATTTGGCCGAATCGGACGCAGCTACGCTCGCGCACTGCTCGACGGCAGCCACCCCAACCTTGAACTGGTGGCAATCAACGACCTGACCGACAACGCAACCCTGGCTCACCTGCTCAAGTACGACTCGACTTCGGGTGTGCTGCAGAACCAGGTTACGCACGACGAAACGTCGATCTCGATCGACGACCACAAGATCCACGCGCTTGCGGAAATGGACCCAGCCAAGCTGCCTTGGAAGGACCTCGGCGTCGAGCTCGTGCTTGAGTGCACGGGTAAGTTCAACGACCCGAAGAAGGCTCAGGCACACATCGAAGCTGGCGCCAAGAAGGTGCTGCTCTCGGCACCGGCAAAGGGCGAAGCACCGACCTTCGTTTGGGGCGTCAACCACACCGACTACAACCCGGAGACCGACCACGTTATCTCGAACGCTTCGTGCACCACGAACTGCCTCGCCCCGATCGTCAAGGTCTTCAACGACAACTTCGGCATCAAGTCGGGCCTGATGACCACGGTTCACGCATACACCGCTGACCAGAACCTGCAGGACTCGCCGCACCGCGACCTTCGCCGTGCTCGCGCCGCAGCGCTCAGCATCATTCCAACCTCGACCGGTGCTGCAAAGGCAATCGGCCTGGTGCTCCCAGAACTCAAGGGCAAGCTCGATGGCTTCGCACTGCGCGTTCCGGTAGAGACCGGCTCGATCACTGACCTCACCCTCGTGGCCGAAAAGGAAATCACCGTTGAGTCGGTAAATGCCGCGTTCAAGGCCGCTGCGGAAAACGAGTTCAAGGGCATCCTCAAGTACAACGAGGACCCAATTGTTTCGCGCGACATCATTGGCGAGCACCACTCGTCGATCTTTGACGCACCGCTGACCCGAGTGATTGACAACCAGGTGAAGATTTCGTCTTGGTACGACAACGAGTGGGGCTACACCGAGCGTCTCATGGACTTCTCGGCCTACATCGCGGAACGTCTCTAAACAACGATCACACGTATAACGCATACGAATAACTAAGGAGATCATCATGTCTTTGCGCACGCTCGACACGCTCGGCGACCTCGCCGGCAAGCGCGTCATCGTTCGATGCGACCTCAACGTTCCACTGAAAGATGGTCAGATTACTGATGACGGTCGCGTTCGCGCTTCGTTGCCAACGCTGCGCGCACTGATCGAACAGGGCGCAAAGGTCGTGGTGATCTCGCACCTCGGCCGTCCGAAGGGCGAACCAAACCCAGAGTTTTCGCTGGCACCTGCCGCTGCTCGCCTCGGCGAGTTGCTCGGTCAGGACGTCCTGCTGGCCGAAGACACTGTGGGTGACTCGGCAAGGGCCGCAGTCGACAGCCTCACGGACGGCCGAGTTGTCGTACTTGAAAACCTTCGCTTCAACGCCGGTGAAACCAGCAAGGACGAGGCCGAGCGCAAGGCATTCGCCGACCAGCTCGCCGCCTTCGGTGACGCTTACGTTTCGGACGGATTCGGCGTCGTTCACCGCAAGCAGGCGTCGGTATACGAGCTGGCTCAGGCACTGCCATCGGCCGCCGGTCTGCTCGTTGCGAATGAAGTCGCCAAGCTGGGCAAGGTTGTCACCGACCCAGACACACCGTTTACGGTTGTGCTTGGTGGCTCAAAGGTTTCGGACAAGCTCGGTGTTATCGAGAACCTGCTCCCACGCGTAAACCGCCTCGTCATCGGTGGCGGCATGCTCTTCACCTTCCTCGCAGCCCAGGGCCACAAGATCGGTAAGTCGCTGCTTGAAGCGGACCAGGTCGACACCGTCCGCGGCTACATCACCGAGGCCCAGGAGCGCGGCGTTGAGTTGCTCCTGCCCACCGACATCGTGGTAGCTGAAGCCTTCGCTGCCGACGCAGCACACGAGGTCGTACCGGCCACGGATATCGAGTCGTCGAGCTTCGGCGAAACCGGAATCGGCCTCGACATCGGGCCGGAATGCGCCAAGGCCTACGCCGCAGCTATCCGCAGCTCGAAGACCGTGTTCTGGAACGGTCCAATGGGTGTGTTCGAGTTTGCGAACTTTGCCAACGGAACGCAGTCGGTTGCCCAGGCCCTCACCGAAGTCGACGGCCTCTCGGTCGTCGGTGGTGGCGACTCGGCGGCAGCGGTTCGCACCCTCGGCTTCGCTGACGATGAGTTCGGTCACGTATCGACCGGTGGTGGCGCAAGCCTCGAACTCATCGAAGGCAAGAAGCTTCCGGGCCTGGAGGTGCTCGGATGGTAGCCAGCCGTACCCCGCTGATGGCGGGCAACTGGAAGATGAACATGAATCATCTCCAGGCCATCGCGTTTGTACAGAAGCTTGCGTGGACGCTCAAGGATGCGGAACACGACTACGACAAGGTCGAAGTTGCCGTGTTCCCACCGTTCACGGACATTCGCAGTGTGCAGACGCTGGTTTCGACCGACAAATTGAAGATCGGCTTCGGCGCGCAAGATTGCTCGCAGCACGATTCCGGCGCGTACACCGGTGAGACCTCGGCCGAGTTCCTAGCGGCGCTCGACACGAAGTATGTGCTGGTCGGACACTCGGAGCGCCGTACCCTGCACAACGAAACCGACGAGATCTGCCAGGCTAAGGTCACGGCGGCACTCCGTCACGGTCTGATTCCGGTGCTCTGCGTTGGTGAAACTCTCGAACAGCGCGAAGCAAGCGATGACCCCGCATCCATTGCGGTGGCGCAGTTGCGCAAGGGCCTGGAAAACCTGCCGGCAGACGCCGAGATCGTGATCGCCTACGAACCGGTCTGGGCTATCGGCACTGGCAAGGTGGCAACGGCGGCGCAGGCACAGGAGGTCTGTCACGCAATCCGCGTCGAACTCGCCACGCTGCTTGGCGACGAGCGCGCGGCTGGCATCCGCATCCTGTACGGCGGTTCGGTCAAGCCCGACAACGTCGCCTCGATCATGCGCGAGCCGGATATTGACGGCGCGCTCGTTGGCGGCGCGAGCCTCAACATCGACGATTTTTCGTCGATTGTGCGATACACCCAACATGTAGGTGTATAGCGGGTACAACTCGCCTATACTCGGACGGAGCTGGTTACGCGCTCCGTCCGAGTGCGTTTCCAAAGACATACGTTCATTCGAGAGGTTCTAGTGGCTGAGATCATCCTCACCGTCCTGCAGGTTGTGCTCGCGATCACCAGCGTGCTCCTGATTCTGTTCATCCTGCTTCACCGTGGTAAGGGCGGCGGCCTGAGCGACATGTTCGGTGGCGGAATCACCGCCGGCGCGCAATCGTCGGGCGTGGCCGAAAAGAACCTGAACCGCATTACGGTATGGATTCTCGCAATCTGGCTGATCACCGTGATCGTGCTGGGCATCATGCTCAAGTTCACGACCGTCGCTGCGTAGCGAGCGCGCACCGCCTATAGGCAACAGCGAAGGCCCCACCGAATTGGTGGGGCCTTCGCTGTTTGTAAGCTTCGCGTCAGTTCTGGATGAACTTGGTAGCGGTGCGCAGATCCTCGGGGATGGCTGCCGTGTCGGCATATAGGCGCACGCTTTGCTGGGCACGCACGCCGGTAATCGGACACGCATCGACCGACGGGTTGCTGGCAACGGTGGTAAGCGCTTCCTGCTTGCTTGAACCCGTGGCGTAGATCCAACAGTGGTCGGCTGCAGCGAGGGTGCCAAACGTCAACGTGACGCGTTCTGAGGGCGGTTTGGGAGAGTCCGTGACGGCTGCCGTGCATTCGCTCTCGGTTGGCAACATGCCGGGGAATAGCGAGGCGGTGTGTCCGTCTGGGCCCATGCCGAGCAGGATGCAGTCCAACGCGGGTGCGCCCGCATGCGTTCGTGTCACGGTAGCGTGCAGCACTTCGGCATATCGGGTCGCTGCCTCGTGGACATTGACTGCCGAGTCGGCGCTGGCGACGGCATGTAGGTGGTCGCTAACGAACCCGGGTGCTGTAGCCAACGCATCCCGAACCAAGAGCAACGAACGGTCGGGGGAGTCAGCGGCGACAAATCGCTCATCGGCGAACCATACGTGGACGCGAGCCCAGTCAATACCCGCAGCGGTCGCGACCGCCACGATCTCGGGAAGTGCGCGCTGAGCAAACGATCCGCCAGATACAGCAATGTGCACATCGCCGATGGCAGCACGGGCGACGAGCAGCTCGGCCACGTCTTCGGCCAACTTGGTGTCGAGCGCCGATACGGACTCGGCCTCGACGAGTTCGAGCGAATCAATGAACGACACGACTACTCCTCTGGAAACTTCACGGTGCCGCGGGACGCGAGCACGCGCGGAACACCGCCCTTGAGCGTTGCCGCGTAGACCGGATCAGGGGCCAATGAGCGCAGCTCTTCGTTCAGCACGTCGTAGCGATCACGCAGCACCAGCGGGATGACCTGATCGGGCTGATCTGGCTGTCGCAGGATTGCCGTGGCCTTCGACGTGCGCGAGAGCTCGATCTGTCCGTTCTCGCGGTACAAACGAACGGCGCGCAAGTTGCCTGGAACCTCGCCGTCCACCTTGTGCATCGTGACCGGCACCTGCAGGAACTCGGCCAGCCAGCCGGCCATCAACAGGGTGCTGGTCGACGGCGCGCTGTAGTCAACTTCAGCGCGCAGCACCGGCAAGTATGGCGGTTGGTCAAGCACGGCCGCGAGCTGGGCACGCCAACGGGTGATGCGAGTCCATGCGAGGTTCGTGTCACCGTCGGCGTAGCCTTCGGCAAGCTGCACCAGGGTAGCTTCGGCGTGCTCCGAAAAATGCGTATCGGTGATGCGCAGCTGCGCCATCTTGCCGAGACGCGTCTCGGACGGTTTGAGGCTCGAGTGCTCCGGCCACCACGTGACGATCGGCGCATCGGGCAGCAGCAGTGGCTGCACGAGCGCGGCCGGGTCGTGTGCAGTCGCGCCACTGGCGTGTAGCACGATGACCTCGGATGCACCGGCATCGCTGCCGACGCGAATTTCGGCGTCGAGTCGCGACTCGGGTTCTTGCAACTGGGTGTGCACCACGATGACACGCATTGGGTGCTCGCCGGATGCGTGGTTTGCAGCGTTAATCGCTTCTTCGTTCTCGTTCTGGCCAGCAACGACAACGAGCGTCAATACGCGGCCGAGCGCCACCGCACCGCCCTTTTCTCGGAGACGAACGATCTCGCGAGCGATCTCCGAAGAGTTCGTTTCAGAAAGGGAAATGATCACGGGCTTCTCCAACTGCGTCCGTCGCGGTGAATGAGGTCATCGGCCGAACTCGGCCCCCATGACCCCGGCTGATACGTCTCTGGTACGCCCTGACCGGCCCAGTACTCTTCGATCGGGTCGAGGATGCGCCACGACAGCTCGACCTCTTCGTGCCGGGGGAAGAGCGGTGGCTCGCCAAGGAGCACATCGAGAATGAGACGTTCGTACGCTTCCGGGCTCGACTCGGTGAAGGCGTGGCCGTAGCCCATGTCCATGGTCACGTCGCGAACACGCATGCCGACGCCCGGAACCTTCGAACCGAAGCGAAGCGTCACACCTTCATCTGGCTGCACGCGAATCACGAGTGCGTTCGGGCCGAGCGACACGCGCTCGGTGGGTGAGAAGAGGTATTCGGGGGCATGCTTGAACGTCACTGCAATCTCGGTGACGCGACGACCCAAGCGCTTGCCGGTACGCAGATAGAACGGCACGCCCATCCAACGTCGCGTGTTCACTTCGAGACGAACCGCTGCATACGTTTCCGTCGTCGATTCCGGACTCATGCCGTCTTCTTCACGGAAAGCGCGAACGAACTGGCCGCCCTGCCAACCGGATCCGTACTGACCGCGTGCGGTTGTCTTGGATAGGTCATCACCGAGGCTGACCGCAGCGAGTACCTTCTCCTTCTCTGCACGAAGATGGTCGGCATCGAAGCTGATTGGCTCTTCCATCGCGGTCAGCGCAAGCAGCTGCAGCAGGTGGTTCTGGATGACATCACGTGCTGCACCAACGCCGTCGTAATATCCGGCGCGTCCACCAACGCCGATGTCTTCGGCCATGGTGATCTGCACGTGGTCGACGTAGTTCGCGTTCCACAGTGGCTCGAACATCGAGTTTGCGAATCGGAGCGCGAGCAGGTTCTGCACGGTCTCCTTGCCGAGGTAGTGGTCGATTCGGAAAATCGAATCGCTTGGGAATACCGACTCAACAATGTCGTTGAGCTTGCGGGCCGACTCAAGGTCATGTCCGAATGGCTTTTCGATGATGACGCGGCGCCACGAGCCGTCCTGGCACTCAGCCAGACCTGAGGAACGTAGCTGGTCGGTTACTTCGGCAAATGAACGCGGTGGAATCGAGAGGTAGTACGCGTAGTTGCCGCGGGTGCCGCGTTCAAGGTCGAGGCGCGTCAGTGTTTCGCGGAGGCGAACGAACGCATCCGGGTCGTTGAATTCACCCGAGATGAAGCGGATGCCGGTGACGAGCTGATCCCAAACTTCTTGGTTCCATTCGGTTCGGGCGTGCTTGCGTACAGACTCGAGGATGAATTCGGCAAATGCAGCGTCGTCCCAATCGCGTCGTCCGAAACCGACCAACCCAAACGAGGGCGAGAGCAAACCGCGGTTCGCGAGGTCATAAATCGCCGGCAGGAGCTTCTTGCGGCTGAGGTCGCCAGTAACCCCGAAAAAGACGAGGTTGGAGGGGCCGGAAATCCGCTCCAGCCGGCGTTCACCGGTTGGCCGGAGCGGATTCGTGGTGGCCGAAATTTCAACGGGCGCCACGTGCTAGATCTCCTGCAGGATGCGGAGGAACGCTTCGGTTCCTGCCACCGGGTCAGTGAAGTTCAGGCGAAGCACGGGCATGTTGTGCTGCTCAAGCACGGCAGCGTCACCGGCTGCCTGTGCACGGATGAGCTCGCCAAAGGTGAACGGACGGTCGGCAATCGTGACATCGGTCGGCTCGCTGGTAGTGATCTGCAAGAAAACACCCACCTTTGGGCCACCCTTGTGGAACTGTCCGGTCGAGTGGAGGAAGCGGGGGCCCCAGCCGAACGTCACCGGGCGGCGTGCGCGGTGCGCGATGATGTCACGCGACTGGGTCAATGCGTTGAGGTCGTTGCGGTTCGCGTACGCTTGGATCGCAACGTAACCGTTCTCGGGCATGGCGGCGAGCAGGGCATCGATCACTGCTGCTACGGATGCGTGGCCGGCGAGCAACGATTCGCTTCCGCGAACCTCAATGTGGCCTTCGACAAACGCAGGAGCTTCTGGCGCTGGGGTGGCGTCGAGCAGCTCGCGGGCGGCTGCCTTTGCCGATTCAACGTCAGGCTGGTCGTAGGGGTTGATGCCGATGATTTCACCGGCAACCGCTACCGCAACTTCCCAGAGCAGGAGCTGTTCGCCAAGAGTTCCCGAAACGTTGATCTCATCGCCAAGTGCCGGCGTTTCGGCAGCGTCGGCAACGAGGCGAACGATGGTGAGGTCTGGGATCGGCAGACCGATCTCGGGTGCGTCTTCGCTGAGCACAACTGGGAGCAGGCCTTTGTCGTGCTTACCGGTGGACTCGGCAATGAGCTGCTCGGCCCAGTCACCGAAGCCAACGATGCCCGAGCCCGATTCGACGATGCCTAGATAGGTCTTGATTGGCTCGGCACCGGCCATCGCGGCGCCGAGTACCAGACCCGGGTTCTGCGGTGAATCAGCAGCGAGTTCGTCAGCGACGTTAGCGGCAGCGTTCAGCAGCGACTGAATGTCGAGCCCGGCGAGACCAGCGGGAACGAGACCAAACGCCGTGAGGGCCGAGAAGCGGCCACCGACCGATGGGTCGGCAAGAAAAACACGGAAGCCGTCGGCACGTGACTGCTGCTCGAGTGGTGAACCCGGGTCAGTAACGATGAACAGTCGCTCAGTTGGATCGATACCGGCCTCGGCAAATGCGGCGAGGAATGCACGGCGCTGCGAGTCAGTCTCAACCGTCGATCCCGACTTCGACGAAACGACCACAGCGGTGCGCTCGATCTGGTCATTCACGATCTGGGCGACCTGGCTGGGGTTTGTGGAGTCGAGCACAACGAGCTCCACACCACCGGTGCGGGTCATCACCTCTGGCGCGAGCGAAGAACCGCCCATGCCGCACAGGACGATCCGGTCAATGCCGGCGGCCTGAAGCTCGTCACGGAGCGTCATGATGTCGGCCACCAGCGGCTGCGAAACTTCGGCAGCATTGGTCCAGCCGAGTCGCTTCGACGACTCATCTTCTGCTTCAGGACCCCACAGCGTCGCATCCTGGGCGAACAAACGGCTGGCGAACTTCGAATCGATCAGACGGTCGAGGTGCGACTGCACCGCAGCAGTTGCGGCACCTGACGTAGCTACTTTGAGAGACATCTCGTGGTCCTTTGTGGGTGGTGGATTGTGTACCGTTTGGCGGCGGAGCGGGCTTAGTACAGCACGGTCCATATTGCCCTGTCGGCCGGTCAATTGGGGACCGGCCGACGAAAAATCGAGTGAATGGATTGGAGACTACGCCTGCGAAGCGAGCTGTTCGGCGACGGCGCCCTGCAGCTCCTGCCACGATACGACGAACTTCTCGACCGCCTCGTCTTCGAGCTGCTGGGTGACCTGGGTGTAGTCAATGCCGAGTTCGGCGATGGCGTCGAGCTGACGGTTAGCGTCGTGGTACTCACCGGTGACGCGGTCGCCAGTAACCTCGCCGTGGTCGGCGACGGCGTTCAGCGTGGCCTCGGGCATGGTGTTCACCGTCTTGCCGACAACCAGTTCAGTTACATACAGCGTGTCGGGGAGAGCAGGGTCCTTGACGCCGGTCGATGCCCAGAGCGGACGCTGAACGTTAGCCCCGTTGGCAAGCAGCGTAGCGGCGCGCTCCGAGGCAAACGACTCTTCAAAGACCTGGTACGCGAGGCGGGCATTTGCGAGCGCTGACTTGCCCTTGAGCGCGAGGGCGGCATCCGAACCGATTGCCGTCAGTCGCTTGTCGACCTCGACATCGACGCGCGACACGAAGAACGAAGCAACCGAGTGGATTTTCGAGATGTCGTGTCCGCGCTGTGCTGCCTGTTCGAGACCGCTCAGGTACGCATTGATGACTTCGCGGTAACGGGGGAGCGAGAAGATCAAGGTGACGTTCACCGAGATTCCGGATGCGATCGCTTCGGTGATTGCCGGCAAACCAGCCTCGGTTGCTGGGATCTTGATCATGACGTTTTCGCGGTCGACCAGGTCGAACAGCTGCTTCGCCTCGGCAATGGTGTTTGCCGTGTCGTGCGCGAGCAGCGGTGATACCTCGATCGACACGCGTCCATCGAAACCGTTCGAGGTTGCGTAGATCTCGCGGAAAACGTCGCATGCACGGCGAACGTCTTCGGTTGTGATGGCAACAATCGCGGCGTCGGTGTCGGTGTCGGTGCCGGCTGCGGCCAGCTCCTGCACCTGCGGTGCATAGGCCTCACCGTTTGCGAGCGCAGCCGCGAAGATCGATGGGTTCGTCGTCACACCAACAACGTTGCGGTCAGCGATCAGTGCCTCGAGCGATCCGGAATCAAGGCGTTCGCGCGACAGGTCGTCCAGCCAAATGCTGACACCCGCATCAGCCACGGCCTGGGTACGTGCGTTAGTCATGTGGTCTCCTCAGAAGTGGATTCGTGCGGGATTAGTTTGCTGCGAGGGATTCGCGTGCGGCGTTGATGACGGCTTCGGTAGTGATGCCGTAACGCTGCAGCATTTCGTTACCGTCGGCTGATGCACCGAACATCTCGACCGAAACCGAGCGACCGTGCTGACCGAGGTATGGCGCCCAGGTAATCGCGAGGCCGGCCTCGACGCTGACGCGGGCGGTGACGGCAGCAGGCAACACTTGCTCGCGGTATTCGTCCGACTGCTCGGCGAACCATTCCTGGCTCGGCATCGAAACGACGCGAGTTGGCACGCCTTCGGCCTGCAAGTGGGTGCGGGCTTCGAGTGCCAGCGCGACTTCAGAACCGGTAGCAATCAGGATGCACTCGGGCGCGCCACCTTCGGCTTCCGCCAGGACGTATCCGCCGAAACGGGTCTTGGAAGCGCAAGCCAGTTCGCCTTCGCCGCGGGCAAGGACTGGCAAGTCTTGGCGCGAGAACACCAGGCCGGTTGGGCCATCCTTTCGGCGCAGCGTTTCGAGCCAGGCGTAGCTGGTTTCGGCGGCATCGGCGGGACGTACGACCGTAAAGTTCGGAATCGCGCGGAGCGTGGTGAGGGTTTCAACCGGCTGGTGCGTTGGACCGTCGCCACCGAGTGCGATCGAGTCGTGCGTCCACACAAAGATCGATGGAATGTCCATCAACGCGGCCAAGCGAACCGACGGGCGCATGTAGTCGCTAAAGATTAGGAACGTGGCGCCAAATGCGCGTGTCGGGCCGTGCAATACGATGCCGTTAACAATCGCCGCCATGGCGTGCTCACGGATTCCAAAGTGCAAAACTCGGCCGTAGGGGCTGCACGACCATTCGTCGGTGCTGCGCTCAGCCGGTCCAAACGATTTCGCATCCTTGATTACCGTGTTGTTCGAACCGGCGAGGTCGGCCGAGCCACCCCACAGTTCTGGAAGCTGTGCCGCCAGCGCGTTGATGACCGCACCCGATGCCTTGCGGGTTGAGAGCTTGGCTTTATCAGAGAAATCGGGGAGTGCGGCTTCAATGTCTGCTGGCAGTTCGCCGGCGAGCAGGCGTTCTAGTAGCGCCTTGCGCTCTGGGTTAGCCGCGGCCCAAGCATCGAACCGCTCTTGCCAAGCCGCACGCTTAACAGCGGCGCGGTCAGCGAGCTTGCGAGTGTGCGCCAGGACGTGGTCCTCAACCTGGAAAGCGACATCGGGGTCAAAGCCGAGCAGCTTTTTGGTTGCGCTGATCTCTTCGGCGCCGAGGGCAGCACCGTGCGATGCGCCGGTGTTCTGCATGGTGGGTGCCGGGTACGCAATGATGTTCTTCAACACGATGAGCGACGGGCGCTTGGTGTCAGCCTTGGCTTCGGCAATGGCGGACGCGAGTGCCGGTACGTCTTCGCGAACGGTTCCGTCGGCAACCCATTCGACCGTCTGCACCTGCCAGCCGTAGGACTCGTAACGGGCGGCTACGTCTTCAGTGAAGGCGATGTCGGTGTCGCCCTCGATCGAGATCTGGTTGGAGTCAAAAATGACAATCAGGCGGCCGAGTTCCTGGTGGCCAGCGAGTGAGGCAGCCTCAGACGAGATGCCTTCCTGCAGGCAGCCATCACCGGCAATGACGTAGGTGTAGTGGTCGAATGGACTCTCGCCTTCGGGGGTCTCAGGGTCAAACAGACCGCGCTCAAATCGTTGTGCGTAAGCGAATCCGGTTGCTGTGGCAATGCCCTGGCCGAGCGGGCCGGTGGTCATCTCGACGTGTGGGGTGTGCCCGTATTCCGGGTGGCCGGCAAGGCGGGAGCCCCACTGACGGATCGACTTGAACTCTTCGAGCTCAATGCCGAATCCACCCAGGAACAACTGCGAGTACTGGAGCAGGCCTGCATGTCCGTTCGAGAGAATGAATCGGTCACGACCGAGCCAGTCGGCGTCGTTTGGGTCAAGGTTCATCAGGTGCTGGAAGAGCAAGGTTGCCACTGGAGCGAGACTCATCGCAGTTCCAGGGTGGCCTCCGCCAGCATGCTCGACGGCATCAGCGGCCAACAGTCGAGCGGTGTCTACCGCTCGCTCGTCGAGTTCAGTCCATTCAAAATCGTTCACTGCGGCCTCCTTGATGCGTGCTTGACGGTGCCGATGGCACAAGTTCAAGCTTAACCGCGCAAGTGAATGGAACCTGCAACCGACGCCCGCTTTTTTGCTGCAATTTGTCCAGTAAAAAAACGAATTTCCGACATTTTGTCGCCCTCGTTCACAGTGGGTGAATGGAGACGGGCACGTTCACAGGGCCAGGCGCGCATAAGCACTCCCTACCTTAAATTTCCGTAAAAACCGGGTAAGATTGTCGACATTGACTTGATGAGGATTGGTGTTTGTGGCGACCGAGCAACTGACTGAACCCGCACCCTCGCACGACGCGGTTACAGCATCCAACCAACCAGCCGGCTCGAAGATCGGCTGGAAACGAAAGCTCGCGGCATATGTCGCTCTGACAAAGCCGCGCATTATCGAGCTGCTGCTGATTACTACGCTGCCGACCATGTTCTTGGCGCAGCGCGGACTGCCATCGGTGTGGCTAATGCTTGGTGTGCTGATTGGTGGCGCACTTTCGGCAGGCAGTGCCAACGCCTTTAATTGCTATTTCGATCGCGATATCGATCGCCTGATGAAGCGCACGCAAAGGCGACCGCTGGTAACGGGCGAAATTAGCGAGCGTGAAGCGCTCGTGTTTGCCTGGGCGTTGGCAATCATCAGCACGGTGGTGCTGTGGCTCGTTGCGAACATCTTGACCGCCGCGCTGTCCGTCGGCGCGATTCTGCTCTACGTCGTTCTCTACACGCTTATTCTTAAGCGCCGCACCGACCAGAACATTGTATGGGGTGGCGTTGCCGGATGCATGCCGGTACTGATCGGCTGGGCAGCTGTCACGAACGACCTCTCGTGGGAACCGTTGATCCTCTTCCTGGTGATCTTCCTGTGGACCCCGGCTCACTATTGGCCACTCTCGGTGAAGTACATGGCCGACTATGACCGTGCGGATGTACCCATGCTCTCGGTCACCAACGGTGAAGGTTCGGTTGCGCTGCAATCGGTCATTTACGCATGGGCGACGGTTGTCGGCAGCTTGCTGCTCGTACCCGTGGCACCGATGGGTTGGATTTACACCGGCGCTGCCATCGCATCAGGCGCTTGGTTCATTTACGAAGCGCACCGCCTGTATGCGGGAGTGGTTCGACGCAACGACAAGTCCAATCCGATGCGGGTATTCCACCTGTCGATTCTCTACCTCACCATCCTCTTTATTGCGGTGGGTGTGGATGCGGTTGCGTACCTTCCGCTTGGCTGACGCTAGATTCGACCGGATGCGCGGATCAGTCGATCTCGCATCGCGCGGCCTGCAGTCCTAACGACGAAACAACGGGCAACTCCTGGTGGGTTGCCCGTTGTTTCGTTAGCGCCGCTGTTGCGGAACTGGCCAGCTTTGCGGCGCGCTAATCGTGATCGACGATGCTTGGCTGCGGTCGCGCGGCATCTTCATCAATGTGTGTGAGTGAAAACGACGCAAGTGGACGCAACAGCGAGCGCTTTTTGGCAACGTGGCCGCCCATGCGGTCGAGGATCGAACTCAACGTGTCGATGGCATCCACGATGAACGGACCTTTATTGAGCATCACTGCTTCGGCTCGGCGACTCATTGCGGCATCGGTTACCTCAGCGCGCGACGGCAATCCAGTGCGCGCCAACGAGTCGAGTACCTGCGTCGCCCAAATTACCGGTACGTGCGCCGCTTCACAGATCCAGAGAATCTCTTCCTGCACCTCGGCCATGCGCTCGAATCCGAGCTCCACCGCGAGATCGCCGCGGGCAATCATCACACCGACATTGCTCCAACGCATCGCCTCGAGCAACATCCGCGGTAGATCGCGGAACCCGGACTCGGTTTCGATCTTCAAGGTGATGCCGAGGCGGCGGGCCCTGAGCTGTTCTAGTTCGGTGATCAAATCGGCAACGTCTGCTGCTGAACGCACGAACGAGAGATTCACCGCATCCGCATTCGCCGCCACGAACGGCAGGTGACTGCGATCGGCCTCGGTGAGTGCTGGAATGTTCAGGACAGTGTCGGGCAGGTTGATGCCCTTCTCTGCACGCAGCTTGACACCATCAACTCCAGCACGCGTGACATCCACCGTGATGGTTTCTGCGTCGACAGCGCGAATCGTGCCTTCGATCTTGCCGTCGTCAAACAGGATGCGTTCGCCGGGCTGGGCGTCGCGGAACGCCGCTTCGAGCGAGCAGCCGATTCGGTGTGGGCCAGCTTCCGTGGCGGGCTGCGGTGCCATGTCGTTGCAAAGCGTGATGACGTCGCCGGCGCGAACGAAGAGGTGCTGACGAACTGGCTCAAGGTCAGCCACCGTCAGGATCGGGTGCGCGTTATGGGTGATCTCGAGCCCGGTTTCGAAATAGACGGTGCGATCGCATCGAACGAGCACACCCGCATCCGAAACGGATGCAACCACTAGCTTGCGTTTGCGCCCGCGGGCGTCCCGGAATTTGAGCTCGGCCTTTTCCGAAAATTGGGATGTTTCGAGACCGGTCACCGGAATGATTTGAATATCGTCGTCGACGTAGTCGACGGTTTCGTTCGCCGCGTCAACAAGCAGAATGGACGACGGGGAGATGGTCTCGCCTCGTTGATTACGCACCGGTTTAACGCGCGTGACCTTGGGGCCGGCAACGAGCGGGCCGGTGCGCAACTTGGGGCCACCCAGATCCATGGCAACGCGAACCTCACCGGGAAGGGAACGAACGGACGCAACCATGCTCGCCCAAGCGGTCTCATCGTCGTGAGCACAGTTGATGCGCGCGATGTCCATGCCGACACGGCCCATCTGTGACACGAGTTCTGGTTGTTCGGCTGCTTCCGAAGGCAGCGTCACCATGATGCGAGTTTGGCGGAATGTGCCGTGCGGGCGCCCGAGCAGATCCTGCGAGTTGCGGTCCAGTACCTCTTGGCCGTCATCAAGCGGCCCCCAGATTTCGCGGCGGTGTCGCCCCTCGACCATGGCACGTACCGTCTCGGTGACGGTCAGCAGCCACGATCGAACAATCGCCTCCATCCGCCCAAGGCTGGAAAGTCCGTAATCAGCGAGCGACTCTTGCAGTGGACGCAGGTCGTGCTGTCGTACGGCGACGTAGTGGATGAGGTTCCGCGCGGATTCTCGGTGCTCGGGCAGTACTCGGGCAAGGACGTGAGCGGCATCTTGCTCTGCGCGTTCGACATCGGCGAGCAAGACCTCGAGCTCGGTAAGAATTTCGGGGAGTGAGAACGTACGGTAGTCGGAATCGACCGGGGCAGAGTTCGTCATGCCATCGAGGATCGCAGGGCGTCATGAACGCACCCTGTCCTTTGTCGCAGAGCACCGCGCCCAGGCCGCCGAGGTTCGCGCAATTACTCCGCGGTAACAGCCGCCGGCGCTGCTTCAGACACTGCCGTGGTGGCTTGGCGGGTGCGTTTCGCGTCGATAACCAGCATCGTCAATACCGCAATCACGACGACTGCGATAACCATGTGCAGCGCCACGGCCCAGACTGGCAGACCGGTTCGTGCCTGGAAGACGCCGAGCGCAACCTGGCCGGCCACCAAACCGGTGAGCAAATATGCCTGGGGGAGCAGCTTCGTGTACTCGCCGTTGTTCAAGACGAACAACAGATACATGAGTGCCGCAACGAGGGCATAGCCCGGCCAAGAGTGGATGTGGTGCATGAGTTCGGTGTCGAGACCGTTGCGAGCGGCAATGACGTCACCAGCGTGTGGGCCAGCACCGGTGGTTAGGACACCAACGATTTCGGTAATCCACGTGATGGCGGCGGTAATGCACATGGCAATCCACATATGACGTGGTGGCGTATTGGCGGTAACCGGCACACCGCGCCGCATCCGCTGCACCAATGTTGCCGCTACCGCGACAATGCCCGCCGAAATGAAGAAGTGGATACCCACGATACGAGGGTCAAGGTGCATCAGGACGGTTACGCCACCGACGATCGCCTGCACGATGATGAGGACACCGACGAGGAACGCCGGGCGAGCTAGACGGAGGCTAGGCGCCGTGCGCATGACGGCGAGGAAAGCGAGTAGCGAGACGACAACCAACACACCGGTCAGGGTGCGGTTTCCGAACTCAATGAACCCGTGGATGCCCATTTCTGGGGTGGGCACGAGCGACGACTCGTTGCAAAGGGGCCAAGTCGGGCAGCCCAGACCCGAGCCGGTCAACCGCACGAGACCGCCGGTACCGACGATCATGATGTTGACGATGAGGTTCGCCCACACAATCCAGCGCGTCCAATTGGTGATTTCGGTGGGGACAAGCACTCGAAGCCGATGCACGTGACACCTCTCAACTCATGAAACCGATCTCAGCCACGCCCGACGCGCTTTGCGCATCCTCGTGTCAACACAGCCGAGACGATGCGCCTTGACACGGGGTTCTGGCACTTGCCGGAGAAACATCGCCGCCAACGTGACCTAGACTCGGGTTGCTGTGTGTTCCGCTCGGGATCGGATTCCGCTACAGATGAACGGGAAGGTTTTCCCGCTCGCACGCGTTCTATCCTACGCGTAGGCCGACCAATCCCACGGATCATCGACGTGACGAAGAGAAAGAGGTAGCGATGTCAGATTTGCTCATCGACCGCCCCGAACTGAATGAACTCGGTCAGCAGTACGAGTTCGGTTGGGCTGACTCAGATACCGCCGGTGCATCCGCACGGCGTGGTCTGAGCGAAGATGTTGTTCGCGACATCTCGAAGGTAAAGAACGAGCCGGAGTGGATGCTTGAGCGTCGACTCAAGGGCCTGCAGATGTTTGATCGCAAGCCGATGCCCACCTGGGGCGCGGACTTGTCCGAGATCGACTTTGACAACATCAAGTACTTCGTCCGTGCGTCCGAGAAGCAGGCTCAGACCTGGGAAGACCTGCCCGAAGAAATCCGCAACACGTACGAACGTCTCGGTATTCCAGAAGCCGAGCGCCAGCGCCTGGTTGCCGGTGTGGCCGCGCAGTACGAATCGGAAGTGGTCTACCACCAGATCAACGAAGAGCTTGAGCGCCAGGGCGTCATCTTCATGGACACCGACACGGCCCTGCGCGAGCACCCGGAATTCTTCGAAGAATACTTCGGCACGGTGATTCCTGCCGGTGACAACAAGTTCGCAGCGCTGAACACGGCCGTTTGGTCGGGTGGTTCGTTTGTGTACGTGCCAAAGGGTGTCAAGGTTGAGATCCCGCTGCAGGCATACTTCCGCATCAACACTGAAAACATGGGCCAGTTCGAGCGCACGCTGATCATTGCCGATGAGGGCAGCTACGTGCACTACATCGAAGGTTGCACCGCGCCGATCTACAAGACCGACTCGCTGCACTCGGCGGTCGTTGAGATCATCGCGAAGAAGAATGCTCGTGTTCGCTATACGACCATTCAGAATTGGTCGAACAACGTCTACAACCTCGTCACCAAGCGTGCGATTGCAGAAGAAGGCGCCACCATGGAATGGGTCGATGGCAACATCGGCTCGAAGGTGACGATGAAGTACCCATCGATCTACCTGACCGGAGCCCACGCCAAGGGCGAGACGCTATCGGTGGCTTTTGCCGGTCCTGGTCAGCACCAGGACGCAGGCGCGAAGATGATTCACATGGCGCCGTACACGCAGTCGTCGATCGTCTCGAAGTCGATCGCACGTGGTGGCGGCCGTACCGGTTACCGCGGGGAAGTTCGTATCGCCGAAGAAGCCCACAACTCGGCGAACTCGGTTGTGTGTGACGCGCTGCTCGTCGATAACCACTCGCGTTCCGACACGTACCCGGCAATTGACATTCGTGTAGACGACGTCGAGCTCGGCCACGAAGCCACGGTGACCAAGGTCTCAGAAGACCAGCTGTTCTATCTCATGAGCCGCGGTCTTGAAGAAACCGAAGCCATGGCAATGATCGTCCGTGGCTTTATCGAGCCAATCGCTCGTGAACTGCCGATGGAATACGCACTTGAGCTCAACAAACTCATCGAAATGAACATGGAAGGATCGGTCGGCTAGCAAATGACTGTCACTGAAACCCCACGTTTGCCAGAGAACGCTGGCAAATTCGTACCGGTTCAGACCCGATCGGAACGTCCCAAGTCATTTACGCCAGAAGACTTCGCCGCGCCTAAGGGACGTGAAGTTGACTGGAAGTACTCGCCAGTAGCCAAGTTCGCCGAGCTGTTCGTTAACGAGCCGGGTGCAGGCAAGCTGAAGATTGATGTTTCGGCGCCAGAGTCGGTTTCACTCGGAACGCTTGCTGAGGGTGCAGCTCCGCGCGGTACGGGACTCGTGCCCGAAGACCTGCCGTCGGCAATCGCATCCCGTCAGACGGCGGAGGCTGCCTATATCGCGGTACCGGCAGACACCGAGCTCGATGCACCGATCACCATTACGGTTTCGGGTGAGGATGCAGCCGCTCGCGAGTTTGCCCACATCGTGCTGCACGCACAGGCGAATGCCAAGGCCACGATCGTGCTCGACCACACCGGTTCGGTGCTGCTGAGCGAGAACGTGGAAATCGTTGTTGACGAAGGTGCGTCGCTTGACGTCATCGTGATCCACGACTGGAATGACGACGCGGTGCACACCGGTTCTCACCAGGCTGTTCTGGCCAAGGATGCGTACCTCAAGCACACGATCGTCACCTTCGGTGGCGAAGTAGTTCGTGTCAACCCGAGCCTTCACCTGAACGGCACCGGCAGCGAGGGAATTGCCAAGGGGCTGTACTTCTCGGACGCTGGCCAGCACTTTGAGCACCAGGTGTACATCGATCACGTGGGCGAGCGCACCGTTAGCGATGTCAACTACAAGGGTGCCCTGCAGGGTGCTGGCGCACGCAGCGTATGGATCGGTGACGTTTTGATTCGTCAGAGCGCCGTCGGTACCGAAAGCTACGAGCAGAACCGCAACCTGGTGCTCTCGAACGGCGCTCGCGCCGATTCGGTCCCCAACCTCGAGATCGAAACAGGCGACATTGCTGGCGCGGGTCACGCATCCGCGACCGGCCGTTTCGAAGAAGACCAGCTCTTCTACCTGATGGCGCGCGGTATCGACGAACCAACTGCTCGTCGACTTGTGGTTCACGGCTTCCTCAACGAGATCGTGCAGTCGATCAGCGTGCCGGAGCTGCAAGAGCGCATGCGTGAATCGCTCGAGCGTGAGCTCGAGAACAGCATTGAAGCGCTTATGGCACAGGGAGCCGTCCGATGACCTTTGTTCGCGCTTGCGCGCTTGACGAAGTGCAGGTTGACTCGCCATTCCGTGTGGAGATCGAAGGCCAGGCGATCGCTGTCGTGCGCGACTCGGCCGGTCAGGTATTCGCCATTGGTGACCGCTGCACGCACGGTGACATTTCGCTCTCCGAAGGCTTCGTTGAAGAAGGCACTCTCGAGTGCTGGGCTCACGGCTCGAAGTTCTCGCTGTGCACTGGCTGGCCAGAAAACCTCCCGGCATTTGAGCCGGTCCCCGTATTCGACGTCAAGGTCGAAGACGACGCAATCTTTATTGATCCGACTCCGATCTACAAGGAGAACAAGTAGCAATGTCCACGCTTGAAATTCGTAACCTGCACGTTCAGGTTGAAACTGACCAGGGCCCGAAGGAGATTCTTCGCGGAGTCGACCTGACCATCAACTCGGGTGAAATCCACGCCATCATGGGTCCAAACGGTTCGGGTAAGTCGACGCTCGCGTCGGCAATCGCCGGCCACCCCGCCTACGAGGTCACCGAGGGAACCATCACCCTCGATGGTGAAGACGTCCTCGAAATGGAAGTTGACGAGCGCGCCAAGGCTGGTCTCTTCCTCGCCATGCAGTACCCGGTCGCCATTCCCGGCGTATCGCTCTCGAACTTCCTGCGCACCGCGAAGACCGCTGTGGACGGCGAAGCCCCTGCGCTCCGTAGCTGGATGACCGAGCTGCGTGACGCAATGGGCAACCTGCGCATGGGCAACGAGTTCCTCGAGCGAAACGTCAACGAGGGCTTCTCCGGTGGTGAGAAGAAGCGCGCCGAGATTCTGCAGCTCGAAATGCTCAAGCCAAAGATGGCGCTGCTCGACGAGACCGACTCCGGCCTCGACGTTGACGCACTCCGCATCGTTTCGGAAGGCGTCAACCGCGCGCAGGCCGCTAACAACTTCGGTGTCATGCTTATCACGCACTACACCCGCATCCTCAAGTACATCAAGCCGGACTTCGTGCACGTATTCGTGAACGGTCGCATCGCCGAACAGGGTGACGCTAGCCTGGCCGAGAAGCTCGAGGCCGAAGGTTACGACAGCTACCTCAAGGCGGCTTCGGACGCCTAGGCGGCCGGCAAATCAGGAGGTGCCGCATGGCATTGATTTCACTTACACCGGAACGCTACGACGAGTTCGAAGAAGCGTTGAAGGAAGTTGTCGACCCTGAACTGGGCGTCAACATCGTCGACCTAGGCCTGATCTATGGTCTGGATTGGGAAGACGAGCTCGACGCGCTTGTTATCTCGATGACGTTGACGTCGGCGGGTTGCCCGCTGACGGACATCATCGAGGACGAGATTTCGAAGTCGTTGGACGGTCACGCCGAACGATTCAAGATCAACTGGGTGTGGATGCCGCCATGGGGCCCGGAGAAGATCACCGACGACGGTCGCGAAATGATGCGCGCGCTCGGCTTCAACATTTAAGCCATACCGCCAGTACCAACGATTGTGCGGCCCCAGCCATGGAGGTTGGGGCCGCACAATCGTTTGGGTCAGTCGACCGAGCAACTATCCGAGGTATTCAACCTCGATGAACACGATGTCGTCGGTACCTCGGTTGAAACATGCATGTGCCGAGCCAGCTGCGCGGCCGTAGGACGTCCCGCGTTGCATTTGTGCCTCGAGTACCTCGCCGGTGTCGGTCTCGACATGCATCACATTGTTACTCAGCGGCACGACGACATAGTCGTACTCGTGAGTGTGCATCGGGATGCTGTCGCCGGGTGCAATTGTCCAGCGGGTAGCGCGAAAGCGTTCGTTCTCAAACTTCACTTCGTTGTGGGCCATGCAATAAGTACACACGGTTCTACGGCTGGCGGCAATAACCAAACGAAGCGCAACGAAACATGTGCGGTGAACTGGATGCGCGCATCCGGATCACCGCACATGTTCTATCGGATTGTTTATTTAACGTCGTGGTGTCGATCGAGTTTGCGCACGCCCATCCATGCCAGGGGCAGGACCGCTGCTGCGATGATCCACTTGACGATGCCGCCAGGAATAAAGGGGAGAACGCCATATTCCATCGCTAGGCTAACGTTCATCGGCACGCCAACGATGTGTTCAAGCACGTAGCTCATATACGGCACACCAACGAGGAACGGGATGCAGCTGGCACCGAAAAACGCCAGCAGTGACAGCATCGGGCGACGGTCCCACTTACGCTGCGAGCACCAGCCTGCAAACGCTGCGGCACCGATGAAACCGACGATGAAGCCGAACGAGGGCTCGGCAATCGACTGGGGGCCGCCGGTGAAACCTGCGAATACCGGAAGGCCAGCAAGGCCAGCGAGTAGATAGGTAAGCATTGCCGCAGCGCCTCGCCACGCGCCGAGACTGGCGCCAACAAGCATGACGCCGAGCGTCTGGCCGGTGATCGGAACCGGCTGCAGCGGAATCTCAACCTGCGCCAACAGCGCCACCAGTGCTGCTCCAGCCGCGATCAGCGTGGCGTGGTGGAGCCAAGTGCGAGGCATTACGAGTGCGTCAGCGAGCACTTGAACCTGGGTTGGGGCGACAGCGGTTTGCGAGGTCATGTATTTCCTCTGATCGAACGAACACGTGATTCAATAAGCGTACGGCTTGAACACCGTTCAAGAGTGTTGAGAATCGCCCTATTGTGAGCAAAATCGTTGTGAGTTCTGCACAAGTCAGCCCGTCGGTTGCGGGATCCGAATCCGTCACTCGAATCCTCGATGAAGCGGTCGAGTTGATCAACGCGCACGGGCTGGCTGGTTTTAGTATGCGTGCGCTGGCCAAAGCGCTGGGCCAACAACCTGGTGCGCTGTATTGGCATATTCGTGACAAACAGACACTCTTGGCTGCCGTTGCGCAACGATTGTTGGCGTCCATTCCGCACGATCCCGAAGAGTCACTTTTGGATGTTGTCACTGCGTTTCGCGTGCAACTGCGCGAATTGACAGATGGTGCAGAGATCGTATTGAGCTCGATCGCGATGGGCTTCAACCTTGACCAGCTTCACGCGCGATTTGTGGCTGCTGCTGAGCGTGATGGGCGTGAGCTTAACGAGGCTCGTACGCTCGCGACGACACTCGTGCATCACTGCCTGGGGCATGTCATGCATGAGCAGCAGTGTGCACAGACAAGGCGCCTTGGCCTTCACCAAGGCGCCGGTGACTCGGCATCGGTTGCCATTACCGCCGACGACGAAACATTTCAACAGTCGGTGCGGTTGATTTGCGGTACGTAGCTATCTAGGCGTTAGACTTCCCGCGGAAGTTTCACTCTGGCGCCGACGCGTCGGGAGCCGGCTTACAGCGGAAAGTTGGTTGCTTTGGGTACGGAACAGCGTAGTTCCTCGATCGTGTTGCCGGTGTCGTTGCTGGTTGTTGCAGCGCTGTCCATTCAAACCGGAGCCGCGCTGGCGGGGACGCTGTTCGATCAGATCGGCCCATGGGGTATGAATATTTTCCGAGTGGGCATTGGTGCGCTGGTGCTCGCTGCGATCGTGCGGCCAAGGTTTTGGAATTGGTCGGGCGGTCAGTGGCGCGATGTGTTGATGTTTGGGTTAGCGATGGCTGGTCTGAACGGCGTCTTTTATCTGGCGTTGGAGCGGCTGCCGTTAGGGGTTGCTGTTGCGATCGAATTTCTTGGGCCGCTGACGCTTTCGGCAGTATTGTCACGGCGGCTGCTTGATTTTTTGTGGGTCGGACTGGCCGCCGTTGGCATCGGTTTGATGGGCTGGGAAGCAGCACACGGGGCGAGCGCGCTTGATCCCCTCGGCGTCGTTTTCGCACTCATTGCCGGGGCGAGTTGGGCGGCCTATATTCTTGCCGGGGCGCGTGTGGGAAAGAGCGTGCCGGGTGCCGGTGGCTTGTCGGGTGCAATGATGATTTCGTTCATCATCGTGTTGCCATTTGGGATTCCAGGTGTGGTGTCAGGTGTCGACTCGATGCAGCTGCTGCTGCTTTCAATGGCTGCCGGTGCGATGGCTGGGTTGATTCCGTTCAGCCTGGAGTATTTCGCACTCACGCGAGTGCCGCAGCGGGTATTCGGTGTGCTGACCAGTCTCGAGCCCGCCTTCGCAACACTTATGGGGTGGCTGATCTTGCAGCAAGAAGCGAGTCTGTGGCGGTTGGGCGCCGTTGCGCTGGTGATCGCTGCAACAATCGGAATTACCCTCGGTGCTCGCAAGGTTGTCGAAGTCGAGCTGCCGGGCGGCGAAGATCTGTCAACCGGTCCGATTGAACTGCCGCTGAGTTCGGGCCATTACGACCACAACATTCTTGGCGAAACAACACAGCTCCACGATGAGGACGATGACCAGGTCACGGAGCAAGACACGAAATAGTCGCCACTGATCGGTTCGCCAAAGGCCAGTTTGCTTGCGGCCGGTTTGACCGAGATAACAGCTCCGGTGCTGTTGCAAAGTTGGGGCAGTAGGAAGAGCGACGTGAAATAATCACAGTCATGGGTATCTTCTTGGGTCGTCATTTCCCCGTGACATCATCCTGTGGGCAGTGCGGTGGTACTGCCGCTACGGAGTGAGCTACCTCGATCTGGAGGAAATGATGACCGAGCGGGGCGTGCCGGTCGATCACACCACGATCTACTGTTGGGTCCAGAAATACGCCCCTGAGCTGGACAAGCAAACACGGTACCGGCAGGTGAAATACCTCAACAACATCCTGGAAGGCGACCATGGTCGACTGAAGCGGATCCTCGGGCCGAAAGGTGCGTTTAAGAACCGGACATCTGCATATCGGACGTTGAAAGGGATGGAGGCGATGCACTCATTGCGGAAAGGGCAAGGCACGATGTTTGCCTACGGGCAACCGAACACGGACGCGGTGATCTCAACCGGGTCTTCGAGACGGCCTGAGAACGCCCACACGCAGCGGCCATCAGGGAATGAGAAACTGAGTCTTCGCTGCTTTCCGCCCAACTTCGCAACAGCACCACAGTTCCGGCAGCAGCATTAGGGTCAGATTCGCGAGGTCGATTGCCGATTGTAAATCGACACCACATAGTCGCTGGATTCGTTCTAACCGGTATCGAACCGAATTTGCGTGGAGAAATAGCGCTTGTGCGGTGCGGGGAATGTGCATCCCGCACTGTAAGTACGTGAGCAGGGTTTCTCGTAACTGTGGGGTTTCATCGAGTGGTGCCAATACGGTGCGTGACCGTTCAAATAGTTCGCGTTGTGGTAGGGCACTGGCTGCCCATGCGGTCAATGGTAGGGATGCATACCCGAGCGGAGCGGGTACGTGGTCGTCAGCGCTGTAGTCTCGAATCTGCTGGGCGAGTTTCAGGGTTGACTCGGCTTCGTGTAGCGCGCGGGGGATGTCTTCGAGAAATTGAAACTCACTGGAATGTGTCACCAGGGCGTCCGAGAACTTTGCGTGCAACCAACCGCGCGCTGACGAAGTTGCAGGCGTGACGATGTGCACGGCACCTGCGGCCGTGGTTCGCACAAGTTGGTGCGAAATCAGCAGCCCGATGCGCTGTTCGGCAGCGTCATCAATCAAATGAAGCAGTCGGGCGGTCGTCGCGTGCTGACTGTTGCGTGGAACTGCGATCGTGACCTGGAATGGGTGGTGGGCAGGAAAACCAAAGGATTCCATTCGCGGCCAGTAGTGGTGTTCATGTGAGCGGTCGATTCCGCGCGCTAAGTCGCGCAAGACTTGTGCCATCATGTTCAGGCTCCGGTGCGCTTGTGCCCGTTCGAAGGCACCCGCGGCGGTAATGGCTGCTGCGATTGCTGCCACCTGGTCTAGATGGAGTACCGCGGGGTCATTGCGGTGCGTTGCCAAGGTAAGTAGGCAGCGCTGCGTAGCCAGTTCAATTACACGGTGATGGAGCTGCCACAGGCCAATTGAGGTAATTGCCTCCTGCGTCGTGTCATCGATGCGTTTGGCGTGTGATCGAAGGGGTGACAGCGGCAGTGCACCGACCGTGGCGAGCACCTCGCCGCTATCGCTTATCAAAGCAACCGCGCAACCGAAGTGCTGAGCCACTCGATTACAGAGCTGCTGCATGGGGGCCGCTTCATCGAGGCTGTGAAATAGCTGAGCAAATAGTGAATCAATCCTTGGAGCATCCACGGTGTCAATCCTCCAGACAGCACACTCCTCGTTGAGTGCGCATCGCTTGTAGAACATGAGAATAATAAGCGGCTCTCTTGGGTGTTTCACCGTAGATTTTCTAGAAGGCGGTTGCCACGATGTTTCACACGTTCAACGAGGAACGTCTAACCCAGGAGGTAAGCAATGGCGCAACTCCGAGTTGCAGTTGACGTAGGTGGCACGTTCACCGACGTTTGTATTTTCGACGATGACAGCAAGACGATGCGTGTCACCAAGGTCCCTTCGACGCCACACGACCCGATGATCGCGGTCATGAACGGTGTCGAGCGCGGTGAGATCAACTTGGCTGATGTCTCGCTCTTCTCGCACGGTACGACCGTGGCGACGAACGCGCTGATCACCCGTCGCTTCCCGAAAGCCGCACTGGTCACGACGGAAGGTTTCCGCGACGTCATCGAAATCCGTGACGGTACCAAGGACGACCTTTGGGATGCATACAACGACGTCCCAGGTCCATACATCGCACGTCGTGACCGCTTCGAAGTTGCCGAGCGTATCGACTATGCCGGCAATGTGGTCACACCACTCGACGAGGCCAAGGCACGCGATGTGGCTCGCCTGTTGAAGAAGCGCGGCACCACGACGATCGCCGTGTGCTTCCTCAACTCGTTCGCAAACTCGAGCCACGAGCTGCGGATGCGCGAGATTCTCGAAGAAGAGATTCCAGAAGCCACCGTAACCACTTCGGCCGAGATTCTTCCCGAGATGTTTGAGTACGGCCGCTTCAACACCGCAGTTGCTAACGCCGTTCTGGCCCCGCTGGTTTCGGGTTACGTCAACCGTCTTGCTACGGCGCTTGAAGAAGGTGGCTACAAGGGCGACCTGCTGCTGCTCCATTCGGGTGGTGGCTCGATGACCCCGCGCATGGTTGAGCGATTCCCTGTTCGCCTGGCCGCATCCGGTATCGCGGCCGGTGCGATCTCAGCCCAGCACATTGCAAGCCAGTGCGGCTACAGCCACGCGGTGAGCCTTGACATGGGCGGTACTTCAACTGACATTTCCCTCGTTGCCGATGGCGAAGTCCGTGTCACCCAGGAATGGGAAGTCGAATACGGCCACCCCATCATCTTCCCCTCGATTGAGGTACTCACAATCGGTGCTGGTGGCGGCTCGCTGGCCCACATCGATATCGCCGGTTCCCTCCGCAACGGACCACAGTCGGCTGGCGCCGATCCAGGCCCTGCCTGCTACGACGGTGGCGGCACCAAACCGACCAACACCGACGCGAACATCGTCCTTGGCCGTCTTGGCACCGACCTTGCCGGTGGTGCGAAGACCCTCAAGAAGGATCTCGCCGCGAAGGCCATCATGGAGCACATCGCCGAACCACTCGGTATGGGCCTTGAAGAAGCTGCCGAAGCCATCGTCCGTGTTGCCAACGCCAACATGGCGGATGCGGTGCGACTGATCTCGATTCGTCGCGGTTACGACCCGCGCGACTTCGCGCTCCTCGCATTCGGTGGCGCTGGCGCCCTCCACGGCGTTGACGTTGCGCGTGAGCTCAACATTCCTGCCGTTATCGTGCCGCCTAACCCCGGCGTTACCAGCGCCATGGGCTGCCTGTTGGTGGACATCCAGCACGACCTCTCGACGATGGTTACCGGTCTCGCATCCGAGGTCGACACCGCCGACATCGAGCAGCGATTCAAGGAGCTCGAGGTCGAAGCCGAAGCACGTCTGCGTCACGAAGGCGTAACCGGTGACCAGGCCGTACTGCAGCGCCTCGTCTCGATGCGTTACGCGGGTCAGTGGCGTTCGCTTGTGGTGCCAATGGGCAGCGACGACAACGCGCTGCACACGGCAATCGAGGCCTTCCACCAGCAGCACGAGCGCGAATTCGCCTTCCGTAACGACGAGGCTCCGGTGGAGATCTACCAGCTGCAGCTCAAGGCCATTGGTAAGACCCCGAAGCCGAACTTCGAAGCCGCGACGCTCGAGCCCAACGCCGAAGTGTCGCCAATCGAGAACCGCCAGGTGTACTTCGACGGCGAATGGCACGACACCCCGGTGTACCAGCGTGAGACCACGCCGGCGGGCTCCAAGATTCAGGGCCCGGCGATCATTAACCAGCTCGACTCAACCACCGTTGTCCCGCCGCAGTGTCGCGCCGAGATCGACGAGTGGCTGAACATTCGCATCTACTTGGAGGACTAATCATGGCTACGAACTCGGTAACCAAGACCGACCGGACCCTTGATCCGGTCACATTCGAAGTGCTCAAGAATGCCTTCGCAACCAGCGTCGACCTCATGAGTGAGCAGATCCTTCGTACCTGCTACTCGTTCGTGATCTACTCGCGCGACTTCTCGTCGGCGCTCTGCGACGCAGAGGGCAACACAGTCATGCAGGGATCTGCTGACATTGCGGTGCACGTCGGTACCCTGCACTTCCAGGCCAAGGCGGTCATGGAAGAGTTCGGTGACGACATCCACCCAGGTGACGTCTTCATGATCAACGACCCGTACCGGGGTGGTACGCACTTCAACGATGTTTCGTTCGTGCGTCCAATCTTCAGCGAGGGCGAGATCATCGCGTTCTCGCAGAACAAGGGTCACTGGGCTGACGTGGGTGGTGTCGTTCCAGGTTCGTTCTACGTGAACGCCGGTGACCACTTTGGTGAAGGTCTGCGAATCACTCCGGTTCGCGTATGGAGCAAGGGCACGTTCCTTAAGGACGTCGCGCAGCTCATCGTCTCGAACACTCGTGCCCCCGAACAGGCACTCGGTGACCTCCACGCCCAGTCGGAAGCAACTGCGGTGTGTGAGCGCGAAATCCTGCGCCTGGTAGACCGCTACAGCAAGCAGACCGTTGTTGACGCGATGCAGGAGACGCAGGACTACGTTGAGCGCACCGTGCTGGAGCGCATCAAGGGACTGCCACGCGGCACCTGGGAGACCGTCGACTACCTCGACAACGACCCCTCGACGCCGGAGGGCATGGTGCCGATCCGTATCAAGCTCACCATCGATGACGACGGCATCCACTACGACCTGAACGGCTCGGCTCCGGCCGTCGGCACCTTCCTGAACTCCGCATACGGTACGAGCCACTCATCGCTGTACTCGGGCACCAAGACGTTCTTCCCGGATGTCCCACTGAACTCGGGCTTCTACCGTGCGGTTACCGCCGACCTCGGCCCAGAGGGCACGGTCATCAACGCACAGTGGCCGAACGCGGTGACCGGTTTCTGCGCTGGTCCGCACGAGAAGATCATGAACGGCGTCTTCGAGCTCTGGTCGCGCGTCATGCCTGAGCGTGCCATGGCTTGCTCGTTCAACCTCGAGTATCTGCTCGTTGGTGGTCGTGACGCGCGTAGCGAATCGCGTCCGTACTTCATGTGGTACGACTGGATGGCCGGCGGCTGGGGTGGCCGCTCCAACCAGGACGGCTCGAACGCCACCGCGCCAGTGTTCGGTGCCGGTCTCGCCGTACAGCCGCTTGAAGGTCAGGAACGACTTTCGCCGGTGATCACTACCGAGCATGCGATCGCCACCGACTCGGGTGGCCCGGGCCGCTTCCGCGGTGGTTGCGGTATCGAAAAGGGTGGCATGCTGACCGACGGCGATAAGACCGTCATGAGCTACTGCTGTGACCGTGCCCGCTCGATCACCTGGGGCATCGAGGGCGGCTTGCCTTCGTCGCCACAGGGCGTGTGGCTGAACAAGGGCACCGACGAGCAGCAGTTCCTCGGCTCGGTATTCTCCTCGGTGCCGATCGGCCCTGGCGACAAATTCACCCGTCCGTCGGCCGGTGGCGGCGGTTTCGGCGACCCGCTTGAGCGCGACCCGGCTGAGGTCTGCGAAGACGTCATCGACGGTTACGTTTCGGTTGAGCGTGCCGGCCTTGATTACGGCGTGGTCATTGAAGTTGGCGACCCAGAGCTCGACGAGTACTCGGTCAACGAGGACGCAACCAAGGCGTTGCGCGACGAAATTCGCAGCAAGCGTGCGGGCGGGCTCGCCGAAGATCCAGCAGCCGTAGCCGAACGCTACCGAGGCGGTGAGATCGGCGAACTCGACGCCATCCGCCGCTACGGTGTCATCCTCGACTGGGGAACCGGCGAACTGCTGGAGGAAACTACCAAGCAGTACCGCGAGCGCATGAGCGTTCGTACCAGCGGCCACTGGGCATAACCCATTCAGGGGTGTTCACGGACGGCACCATCACTGAAATGGCATGGTGGCGGTAAACACCGGATGCGGGAGGTTCACGAAACTTCTCGCATCCGGTGTCGTCGTGTTGGCAGCCCTCTTGCCGCTGCACCTGTAGTCGTGGTCGTCGACGCCCTAGACTTGTCAGGTTGTTGGCTCGCCATCGGGCGCGCCGCGTTCGCGATGTTAGGACCTGCCGATGCTTGCCGTACACGACCTCGAGATCACTCTCGGCGCTCGCACGCTCATGAGCGATGTCAATTTCCGTGTCCAAGACGGCGACAAGATCGGCCTGGTCGGACGCAACGGTGCCGGTAAAACCACGCTCACCAAAGTGCTCGCCGGTTGGACGCTGCCGACCGACGGCAAGATTGAACGCGTCGGCGAGATCGGCTACCTGCCGCAGGATCCGCGAGCGGGAGATCCGACACAGACCGCGCGTAACCGCATCCTGGATGCGCGTGGACTCGGTGACGTGCGCGCTCGGCTCGCTGAGGCGGCCACGTTGATGTCGACCGCTGAAGATGAAGCGGACCGGCAACGATTTATGCGCCGGTACGCGCGGCTTGACGACGAGTTCACGGTGCTCGGTGGGTACGCGGCGGAATCTGAAGCTGCCGCTATCGCATCGAACCTGAGCCTGCCCGATCGCATTCTCGACCAGCCGCTGGAGACCCTGTCGGGTGGTCAGCGTCGTCGTATCGAACTCGCACGCATCCTGTTCTCGAACGCACAAACGATGATTCTTGACGAGCCGACGAACCACTTGGATATTGACTCGGTCGTGTGGCTGCGTGACTTCCTCAAGACGTACAAGGGCGGGCTCATCGTGATTTCGCACGATGTCGAGCTTGTTGGTGAAACCGTAAATCGCGTGTTCTACCTGGATGCGAACCGTCAGGTCATCGACATCTACAACATGGGCTGGAAGCAGTACCTGCGTCAGCGCGAAGCCGATGAAGAGCGTCGTCGCAAGGAGCGCGCGAACATCGAGAAGAAAGCCACTGCGCTCCAGCAGCAAGCCGCACGCTTCGGGGCAAAGGCCACCAAGGCTGCTGCCGCTCATCAGATGCAGCGCCGTGCCGAGAAGATGCTCGGCCAGCTCGAAGAAGTTCGCGTGCAAGATCGCGTCGCCAAGCTGCGCTTCCCGACGCCATCGCCTGTTGGCAAAACGCCGATTCAGGCACGAGGGCTCTCTAAGTCATACGGTTCGTTGGAGATTTTCGCGGGCGTCGATCTCGCCATTGACCGCGGTTCGCGCGTTGTTGTGCTGGGACTCAACGGTGCCGGTAAGACGACGCTGCTGCGTATTCTCGCGGGAGTTGATGCTCCCGACACGGGTGAGATTATTGCCGGCCACGGGCTCAAGGTCGGCTACTACGCGCAGGAACACGAAACGCTCGACGTGGATCGCAGCGTGCTGCAGAACATGATTTCGGTATCGCAACACCTGACGGAAACCGAGGCGCGAAAGGTGCTCGGCTCGTTCTTGTTCTCGGGCGACGACGTCCACAAGCCGGCCGGTGTGCTCTCCGGTGGTGAGAAGACCCGATTGGCGTTGGCAATGCTGGTGGTCTCCAGCGCCAACGTGCTGCTGCTTGACGAACCCACGAACAACCTCGACCCGGCATCGCGCGAACAGATTCTGGATGCGCTCAGCCACTACGAGGGCGCCGTGATTCTGGTCTCGCACGATGAGGGTGCAGTGACCGCGCTGAATCCCGAACGCGTGCTCATCATGCCCGAGGCAGTCGAAGACCTTTGGACGCCGGAGTACTTCGACCTGATTGAGATGAACTAGCGGTCGTTAACAAACACGGTGTGACTCGAGCTTGAGGCGGTCGACTACGCGTCGGCTTCGCCAGTGGAGTCCGCCTGATTTTTGGCTCGGGTAGGGGAGTCGGTCGCCGAATCCGCGACC
Source organism: [Zimmermannella] bifida NBRC 103089 (assembly GCF_001570925.1). Lineage (GTDB taxonomy): Bacteria > Actinomycetota > Actinomycetes > Actinomycetales > Microbacteriaceae > Gulosibacter > Gulosibacter bifidus. The sequence goes on along the minus strand of NZ_BCSP01000001.1, from coordinate 216,944 downwards.
GTATCGGTGATGAGATCGATGTTGTCTTCGAGGTATTCGTCTTCTTCGAGGTAGTCCGCGACATCCTCCAGTACGGGGATGGCCGCGCGATCGTGACTGCGCGGGTTCGGGATGCGGCCATGCGGGTCAATGAGCGTGATCGCGTGGCCGTCTCGGCTCAGCCGGGCGATGCCTTCTCGTAGCATGCGTTCGCCGACATCATTGATTCGCGGAACGAGGGCCAGGTCGACGACCACCTCGCAATCACTCGCGGGAATCTCTTCGAATCGACGCAGCACCAACTCGGCTGTGGGGAAGTTGAGCGCACCTTGGATCTCGACCACCTGCGACCCCTGCTCCGAGGTGGTGCGAGACCCGATTGCGTCAATTGATGGCGCGGGCAGCGCCATCAGGTGCAGATCCATCGACTGTGAGCACTGCTCGAGCATGTCGATGCCACGAACGGAGTGCCCGACTTCGTCCAGTCGGGGCGAGAAAGCACTTAACCCGACCTGACCGGGGAGCGCGCCGAAAATGCATCCCGAGACACCGCTTTTTGCGGGGAGACCTGCCGAAGTAAGCCAGTCTCCAGCGGCGTCGTACATGCCGCAGGTGGCCATGACGCTCAGCACGCGACGACACACCTGTCGAGGGATGACCTCTTTGCCGGTGATCGGGTTCTTGCCGCCGTTCGCGAGCGTCATCGCCATTACCGCGAGGTCTCGCACGGTCACCTGCGTGGCGCACTGCGTGGTGTAGCCCCAAACCGCGTCCTCGGGTTCGACGGTGATGTAGTTGTTGCTGCGCGCCATGGCTGCGAGCGCGAGATTTCGATAGCGGCCGGTCAGTTCGGAGTCGCGCAGCTTCACGTTTACATCGAGGTCGCGGCCAGCGAAATCGCTCAAGCACGCGATCGCGTAGTCAACGCGTTCCTGCGGTGTCATGGAGGGGTCACCGATGAGGGTATGTGCCGTGATCGCGCCCATGTTGATCATTGGATTGCGTGGGCGGCCGTTGTCGGGATCGACGGAGATGTCGTTGAAGCGTTCGCCGGAAGGCTCCACATCGATGATGTCGTCAATAGCGTCGATGCCGCGGTCGCGCAGGGCGATGGCGTAAATGAATGGCTTTGACGCCGATTGCAGTGTGAACAGGTGCTCGTCGTCACCGGTCGAATACACCTTGCCAGCCGGTGTGCACAGCGCCAATGCCGTCTTCTCGGGGTCGACGTTGGCGAGTTCCGGGATGTACTCCGCAGGGCTACCGCTCGTGTCGCGGCGTGCGTTGCGACAAATTTCGTCGAGGTACTCAGGAATCGGTGTCTTCACCGTTCGAGTGTTTCGTGTCGATCTCCACTCAAGCTGAGCGGTCAACGGCGAGAGGCTCGCTGGCGCTACTTGTCGTAGGCGTCGATGAGCTCGTCTTCGAGTTCGGCATCGGTCTTGCGGGTGCGCTTCGCGCGTTTCGCGGCTTGGCGAGCTTTTGCACGCTGCACCGACGGTGCATCCGCATTGCGTTCGCGGAACTCTTCGCGAATGCCGTAAACGAGACCAATGGCGGCGATCACCGCAAAGATAATCCATTGCACGGCGTAGCTTAGGTGGTTGCCTTCGGTGAGCTCGGGCTTTGCTGTGAGCGCACCGTGCTCGGCCGAAACGGATTCGCTGCGGAGCAACCCGTAGGCACCCACGTACACCCGATCGGCTCCGAGGTTCTCAGCGAACGTCGGCAGGTGGATCGTGGCGATTTGCCCGGCGGGAGCGCTGCGGCCCGGAATCGATCGTTCACCCGGCTTCAACCGCGCCGTGACGGTCACCTTTCCGGTCGGTGCAGCGGGAATCGCATCCGGCGCATCCTGCGTCTGACCGGTTGGAATCCAACCGCGGTTGACGATGAAGATCTCGCCCGATTCCGTTTGCAGGGGAGTAAGGATCTCGAAGCCGGGCAGGCCGTTATGTGGCCGCGCACGGGCAAGCAATTGGTCGTCGACCAGGTACTCACCAGTCAATTCAACTGGCAGCCATTCCTGGTCTTCCGAGAACGCATCGAGCGACGGCAGTGCCTTGGCAATCGGTGTTGGCTGGGCATCAAAGTTGTGGCTGATGTACTGATTCTCGGCAACCTTCTCATCGCGACGCTCGAACTGCCATTGCGAAAGCCAAGTGCACGCAATGGCGAATAGCACCAACAGCACGAAGTATGAGATCCAGCGACGTGAGATGAGAAATCGCAGTCCGCCGCGATTCAAAGTTGTCTCAGCGTCGCGGGATGCCGTTGCTACCGGCTGCGTCGAATCAGTAGTTGGGGGAGTCACGAATCGGTTCCTCATTAACAGGGTCATGCACATCCGCAATGCGCATCGGGAATCCGCGAGTATCCAAGAACCCGCGAAGGAAGTCGAGGTGTGTGCCGCAGGCGAGCCAAATCTTGACTCGGTCTTCGGTATGGATGCGGGGGTTGCGCCATTCGAGTCGGTATTCGGCCGCGTTGTTGCACGCGGCACGCGAACACTGTGGCACCGGGGCTTGGTCTTCCACGAGGAATCCGCGCAACCGGCTACGCAGATCGAATTCTCCGCTACTCATGAGTGCTTCCTTGCGCTCGGGGGTTTTCGGATGCGGTGGTTGAGTCGGTTGTCGTGGCTCGGAACCACGCATCGGCAGAAATGGGTTCGCGATAGACCGTGACCGCGGTGGCGTGCGGTGTCTCGACGGGCTTGCGTCGACGCTGCGAAACGTGGTTGGCGAGGACGACGGCGATCCAGGGCATGAAAATGGCGACGGCCGCCACAACCCAGAGCCACCAGCCGCGGACAAACACCATCAGGATCAGGCAGATAGTACGAATCGCCATCATGATGAGGTATCGCTGGGTACGCGATCGGCGTTCTTCTTCGGCCGATTCGGTCATGGAAGTGATGTTGACAACTGGTGTTCCCAGAACCATCACCTCCGTACGCGGTTCGTGCATGCACCACGGCCATTTCGGCAGCATGACCGTTACCCGACAAGCCTACTCCGGCGCCGGCGAAGTACCAGCGTGACCGTATGATTGGCAGACTTCCATCACCATATTCTTGAGGAGCATGATGACGACTCAACGCACCGTACTCGTGACCGGCGGCAATCGCGGCATTGGCCGCGCAATCGCCGAAGCTTTCCTGGCCGACGGCCACCGTGTTGCCGTTACGTCGCGATCGGGCGAGGGCGGACCAGCAGGCGCTTTGACTGTGGCTGCAGACGTAACGAATGCCGAATCAATCGACAAGGCCTTCGCCGAGGTGGAAGCCGCCTACGGTCCGGTTGAAGTCCTCGTAGCTAACGCCGGCATCACCAAGGACACGCTCTTGCTGCGGATGACCGAGCAGGACTTTGAAGACGTCATCGACACCAACCTCACCGGCGCCTTCCGTGTCATCAAGCGAGCAACGAAGGGACTGCTCCGAAACAAGTGGGGTCGCGTTGTGCTGATCTCATCGGTGGTTGGACTGTATGGCTCGCCCGGTCAGATAAACTACGCTGCCTCGAAGTCGGGTCTTGTCGGAATTGCCCGTTCGCTGACCCGCGAGCTTGGCAGCCGCAACATCACTGCAAACGTTGTCGCTCCCGGGTTCATCGAAACCGAAATGACGGCTGTGCTGCCAGAAGCCACCCAGGAGCAGTACAAGTCGAGCATTCCTGCTGGCCGATTCGGTCAGGTCGAGGAAATCGCCAAGGCCGTGACCTGGCTCGCCAGTGATGACGCCGCCTATATTTCTGGCGCCGTGATTCCAGTCGATGGCGGTTTGGGCATGGGGCACTAACCGTTCAAGACAGCATGCGCGGGATGCATCCGGTACAGAAACCGGGCATCCCGCGCATTGTCGTTTGGTGAGCAAACGACGTCCTCATCATTGATGTGGACGGTCACCGTGCTGTCCTTACTCACAGCAGCGAATTTAGTGCGCTGCGGGAATGCCGAGCAGGGGGAGCAGCTGAGTCATGTCGCGGTCGCGCATGGCTACGCTTGCCTGCTCTCGCACGACAGGCTTGGCGTCGAACGCGACGGAGAGGCCCGCAATTGCCATCATGCCGAGGTCGTTAGCGCCATCGCCAACTGCGACGGTGCGTTCCATCGGCACGTCGAGTGATTGCGCCCAGCTGCGCAGCGTGCGTGCCTTGACCTCACGACCGACAATGGTGCCGGTCACTTCGCCGGTGAGCACACCCGCGTCATCGGTTGCAAAGCGGTTCGCGCGCCAGAGGTCCAGGCCTAGATCCTTAGCCAGCGGGTCGAGCACCTCATGGAATCCGCCAGATACACATCCGACTCGACCTCCGGCAGCGTGAACTGCGGCAATCATCTCGGGCACACCCTTGGTGACGGTAATACGGTCGCGTACTTCGGCAATTTGTGCGGTCGTTACGCCTTTAAGCAACGCGACGCGTTCACGCAGACTGCCTTCGAAATCGAGCTCGCCGCGCATGGCACGATCGGTGACTTCTGTCACCTGATCGCGGACATTCGCATAGTCGGCGATCAGCTCAATGACTTCGTCTTCAATCAGCGTCGAATCGACGTCGAGGACAACAAGGAAGCGGGCACCGGGAGTAATGGTGCCCTCACCGTGCATTGGCGAAAGCGTTAGATCGTTGGGGGTCATGCCTCAACGATGCCATTCTTTGGCACCACAGTGATACCCGACGCGGTGACCGTGAAGCCACGAGCCCGGTCGTGCTCGGGGTCGATACCGATGCTGGCGCCTTCGCGCACGATGACGTTCTTGTCGAGAATCGCTCGGCGTACCTGCGCACCCGGCTCAATCGAAACGCGGTCGAACGTGATCGAGTCCACAACCAACGCGCCCGAGTGCACCTGCGTCCATGGACCGAGCACCGAACGCTCAACATGCGAACCGGAAATTACCGAACCAAGCGAGATGATCGAGTCGATCATGGTGCCGGTCGAGCCGCGTGCGTCGCGCACAAACTTTGCCGGTGGCGAGTTGAGGGCCTGCGACATGATCGGCCAACGCTCGTTATAGAGGTTGAAGATCGGCATGGTCTGGATGAGGTCCATGTGTGCGTCAAAGAACGAGTCGATGGTACCCACGTCGCGCCAGTAGTCACGGTCGCGCGGGGTGGAACCCGGCACGTCGTTGTTAATGAAGTCGTAGACACCGCAGTCACCGTCACGAACGAAGGCAGGAATGATGTCGCCACCCATGTCGTGTTTCGAAGTCTCATCGGCAGCATCGCGAGTAACCGCCTCAACGAGCTTGTCAGCGTCGAACACGTAGTTACCCATTGACGCCAGAATCTCGTTCGGGCTGTCTGGCAGGCCTTCGCAGGTTTCTGGCTTCTCGAGGAACTCGCGAATCCGCGTGGGGTCTTCGGGATCAACATCGATGACACCGAAGCTGGTCGACATCGACTTAGGCTGGCGGATTGCCGCCACCGTCGCGCCGCGACCCGAGGCAATGTGTTCCTCGATCATCTGCGAGAAGTCCATGCGGTAGACGTGGTCGGCACCGACGACAACCACGATGTCCGGCTTCTCGTCGTGGATGAGGTTCAGCGACTGGAAGATTGCGTCAGCGGAACCTGAAAACCAGTGCTTACCGCGGCGCTGCTGCGCAGGCACACTCGAGACGTACGAGCCGAGCATTGCCGGCAGACGCCAGGTCTGCGACATGTGGCGGTCAAGTGAGTGTGACTTGTACTGCGTAAGTGCCACGATCTGCTGGAGACCAGAGTTCACCAAGTTTGAGATCGCAAAGTCGATCAGTCGGTACTGGCCCGCAAACGGCACGGCCGGTTTTGCCCGGTCTGCCGTGAGCGGCATCAGGCGCTTGCCCTCGCCACCAGCAAGTACGATTCCGAAAATTTTTTTCTGCCCCGTCGCCATGAACCACACTGTAAGGGGGAAACATTAATGGAACTGTTCATTTGAGTGTCTAGCCTGAGAACATGCGCGTTGATGTGATTAGTCGTGAGTACCCACCCCACGTTTATGGCGGAGCCGGAGTCCATGTAACTGAGCTTGTTCGGGCGATGCGCGCGAACATCGATGTTGCCGTTCGCTGCTTTGACGAGCCGATTGAAGAGCCGAACACCACCGGTTATGACGTTCCCGAAGACCTCCGTGACCGCAACGCGGCGCTCGGGTTCCTCGGCGCAAATGTCCGGATGGCCGCCGATGTCGAGGGTGCTGATCTGGTGCATTCACACACTTGGTACGCCAACCAGGCAGGCAATATTGCTGCGCGACTGCACGGCATCCCGCACGTCATTTCGGCACACTCACTGGAGCCACTTCGTCCGTGGAAGGCCGAGCAGCTCGGTGGCGGTTACCGCCTGTCGAGTTGGATGGAGCGGGATGCGTACGAAAACGCTGACCGCATCATCGCGGTTTCGAACGGGATGCGACGCGACATTCTTCGTTGCTACCCGCAGCTAGACCCAGACAAAGTTGTGACCATCTACAACGGCATTGACACGGAATGCTGGCACCCGGTTGATGACCCGGAGATCGTTCGTAGCCTTGGTGTAAACCCCGACCACAAGACGGTCATTTTCGTTGGCCGAATCACGCGTCAAAAGGGTCTGCCGTACCTGCTGCGCGCAGTTCGCGAGCTCCCGGCTGATGTGCAGATTGTGTTGTGTGCGGGTGCTCCGGATACTCCGGCGATCGAACGTGAAGTGCGTGAGCTTGTCTCGGTACTGCAAGCAGAGCGTGAAAACGTTCATTGGATTTCCGACCACTTGCCGCGCGAACAGATCATGGCGCTGCTCACCGCAGCCGACGTGTTCGTTTGCCCATCCATCTACGAGCCGCTGGGCATCGTCAACCTCGAAGCCATGAGCTGCGGCACCGCCGTCGTAGGCTCGGGCACCGGCGGTATCCCCGAGGTCGTTCAGGATGGCGTAACCGGACGTATTGTGCCGATCGAACAGGTTCAGGACGGAACCGGAACGCCGACTGACCCGGACAAGTACATTGCTGACCTCGCATCCGCGCTGAATGAAGTGCTTGCCGACCCGGAGCTTGCGGCAAAATACGGTCAGGCCGGTCGTGAACGCGTCGAGCGCGAGTTCACCTGGACGCAGATCGCCGATCAAACGATCGAGCTTTACCGGACTATCCTCGCTGAACGTGCCAATAGCTAACGCGCAACGAACCGCGTAAGCGTACTCATGAATTGCCGCAGTGCTACCGCAATGCGCGCAACCAATGGACTGAAAGTGGATCAATACCTATGACTGAAGTGCTCTCCTTTAGCGGCACGAGTGTCGTGCGCAACGGTCGCGCAATTCTCGACGACGTGAACTGGTCCGTTTCGGATGCGGACCGCTGGGTCATTCTGGGACCGAACGGCGCCGGAAAGTCGACGCTACTGGCGCTCGCATCGGCGTATCTGCATCCGACCAGCGGTGAGGTTGAGGTACTTGGGGAAGCGATCGGCACTTGTGACGTCAACGAGCTGCGTCCGCGAATCGGTGTTGCCAGCAGCGAGATGGCAGCGCGTCTGCCTAATACCGAAACCGTTCGTGACGCGGTCCTCACCGCTGTCTACGGTGTGACCGGACGCTGGACCGAAGAGTACGACGAGATCGACTACGCCCAGGTAGATGAGGTGCTTGAACAATGGCAGCTCAGCGAGCTGGCTGATCGAACCTTCGGCACGCTGTCGGATGGCGAACGCAAGCGCGTACTGATTGCCCGGTCGGTCATGAGTGACCCTGAGTTGCTGCTGCTGGATGAACCGAGTGCAGCACTCGATCTCGGGTCGCGTGAGCGGCTGCTCGCGTCGCTGACGGAATACGCCCAGAGTGACTTTGCGCCGGCCATCGTGATGGTCACGCACCACGTTGAGGAAATCCCGGCTGGGATTACGCACGCGATGCTGATGCGAGAGGGGAAGATCATGGCAGCGGGCCCGATTCGCGACACGCTGACCAGTGCAAACCTCGAAGCAACCTTTGGCCTACCGTTGGAGGTTCAGGAACAGTACGGGCGATTCACCGCCCGCGCGCTGGCATAACTTGCCAGTGTGCTCGCATTTGCGGTCAACCGCATGCTAGTATTGCCCCTTGGCTTTGCTTGGGCCTAACCGTACGTTCATGCGCGTGTAATTTCGTCATTGATGTACGGGGTTACGCAGCCCAGCATTTGAAACTTGCATCAACTTGTCGAAGAAGGAAACACGATGAAGGCAGACATCCACCCGGACTACCACTACGTGGTGTTCAACGACCTCGCTTCGGGTGAGAAGTTCATCACCCGTTCGACCGTCACCAGCCAGAAGACCATCGAGTGGGAAGACGGCAACACCTACCCGGTAGTTGACGTTGAAATCTCGAGCGCTTCGCACCCGTTCTACACCGGTAAGCAGCGCATCATGGACTCGGCCGGTCGCGTCGAGAAGTTCAAGAACCGCTACGCCAAGTTTGGCAAGAAGGCCTAGTTCGACTAGCACCTTCAGCACTACGCGAAGCGGTGGGAACTCGATTGAGTTCCCACCGCTTTTGCGTTTCCCATAAACTGATTCCCGAACCTGCGATACGAAAGTCGAGGATGCGATGGCTCGCAACGTTGCAAGCGATCCCTCCGAATCTCCCACTCCGTCGGGCACAACCGGCTCGAAGCTGCCCCGGGCACTGCAACCGTTTCGCTCGCCCGATTTCCGCATCCTCATGCTCGCCATGGCGATGTCATTGTTCGGTTCGGGGATGTGGGCCGTCGCGATGGTCTACGAAGTCATCGAACTTGGCGGCGATGAAGTTGCCGTGGCAATCGTCGGCACCTCAACGGCGATCGGTCTGATCACGACCGCCATTCTCGGCGGGGTTGCGGCCGATCGCTTGCCTCGACGTTGGATCTTGCGCGCCGTTGAACTGGTTAACCTACTCGCCGTGAGCTTTAGCGCCATTCTGGGTGCGCTCGGACTGCTGCAGGTCTGGCACCTTGCGGTCACCGGTGCGTTGCTCGGTATCGCCACTGGCTTTTTCTTCCCGGCATACTCGGCCTCATTGCCGCGCATCCTTCGCGAAGAAGAGCTGCTTGCCGCCAACGGTATTGAAGGGATGGGGCGGCCAGTGCTGACGCAGGCACTTGGACCAGCCGTTGCGGGCTATGTCACCGCCGCGCTTGCACCGTCCGTGGCGATCATCGTGATCGCTGGTGCTCACTTGCTTGCGTTGCTGGCGCTGTGCTGGCTGCACCCGCGCGTTGACCAGGGGGAGACCTCGGGAGCAACACCGCCAATACAGGTGAGTTCACCCGTTACCGGCGCCATCCTGCTGCCGAGCATCGCTGAAACAACGGCTGCGGAAGATTCTGGCAAGCTGGCGAAGACCACCGCATGGGAAGACCTGCGCGAAGCCGTACGTTTCGTTGCGAAGACTCCCTGGGTTGCGTGGACATTGGGATGGAGCTCGTTCATCCTGTTTTTCTACCTCGGACCGCTCGAGGTGCTGACACCGTTCTTGCTGCGTGAGCAGCTCGGTCTGGGGTCGGATGCGTTCGGTATGGTGCTTGCCGGTTTTGGCGTGGGTGCCGCGCTCGGCTCATTCGTCATTTCTTCGCTGGCGCTGCCGCGTCGCTACCTCACGGTGATGCTGAGCCTTTGGGGACTGCCGCTCGCGCTGTTCGGTCTTTTTGGATTTGTTGGGCAGCTCTGGATCATCGTGGTGCTGGCGTTCATCATGGGTGCTACTGGTGGTGCCGGAAACGTGATCTGGGGCACGCTCTTGCAGCGCCGTGTGCCGCGGCACATGCTCGGCCGAGTCTCGAGCCTGGACTTCTTTGTATCGCTCGCGTTGCTGCCGCTGTCAACGGCGATTGCGGGTCCGGTTGGCAAGTGGTTGCCGATCGAGTGGATTTTCGCCGCCGTTGCGGTGATTACGGTTGCTGCCACTGTCTATGTGCTGCTCTTTGCCGGATTGCGTCAGGACGAACTCGATCACCCGATTCGAGACTAACGACACCGCCAATCGCAGCATGAGGTTGCGCGGCGCTGCCGCAACGAATTTGGGGCGAGTTCATCTGCATCACGCAGGAACTCGCCCCAAGCGGATGTGGGTCTGGTTCGCCCACGCTCTGGCTGGCTAGCCGCGGATCGGCCAGCCGCGATCGGCGGTGAAGTTCGGGTCGCGCTGACGACGCATGTACGACTCGAAATCTGTCGCCTGCGCATCCGCCCACTGCGCCTGCAGATCGTGCAGCTCCGCCAGCGGAATAGCGAGCTGGTCGGGGTACTTGCGTGCCATCGCCTGCGCCACCTGACCGCTGGCAATCGCATCCGCGCCGGCATCATGCGCATCGAGAAGCTCGACGCCATAAACGGGCGCCGAGTCAGTAAGCGTGCGCTTACCCTTGCGGAACTTATCAACCTGACGGTCAATCACCAGCGGGTCAATCACCTGCTTGCCGAGCGGCGGGAACGGTACGCCGTGGCGATTGCACTCTGCCGCAAGCAGCGTGAGGTCGTAGGGAGCGTTGAATACGACCAGTGGCAGGCCGCTTCGTGCGACCCACTCGAGGGACTTCGCGAGCTTGGCGATGACTTCGGCAGCAGGCTCACCCTCGCTCTGCGCGGTCTCTGTGGTAACGCCGTGCACGGCAGTGGCGCGTTCGGGAATCTCGATACCCGGGTCGGCGAGCCAATCGGTGCCGCGCTCGACTTCGCCGTCCGCATCCAGAATGCCGAAAAACGCGGTCACAATTCGGTCATTCATTGGATCAATACCGGTGGTTTCGGTATCGAAAACGACCACGCGATCCGCCCACTGGGCGGAAGGTGCCGCTACAGCCGATGCGTCACTCACTATGTATTCCTTTCAAACTGCGGCTGGTGCAAACGCAGCCAATAGAACTGCTGCGCACCGAAGGTCAAATCGACAGCGCCGTCCTCACCAATAGTGGGGAATTCCTGTCCACCAAAGCAGTCTTCCATAGCCATGCCCGCAAACTCGGGCAATTGGATGCGTGCGTGTACGGGACTGTGCGCAAACGAGAACACGCACAGGATGCGTTCGGCGTGCGAATGCATGCCACCTCGGTTGGCGTGGGCTTCGTCGCTCATGCTGCGCACGAATGCCAGCACCGATTCGTGATCAGTCTCGACAACCTGCAGATTTCCGAGACCGAATACGGGATGCTCGCGGCGAAGGTGCAGGATGCGTCGGGTCCAGTGCAGGAGGGATGCAGACTGTGCCATCTGGGTCTCGACGTTCACGTGACCGTAGTTGTACACGAGCGACTGCACCACGGGCAGCGAGAGCTTGCCAGCATCGGCGCTTGAGAAGCCGGCATTCCGGTCGGGCGACCACTGCATCGGGGTACGGGAGGCGTCACGGTCATTCAGCCAGATGTTGTCGCCCATACCGATCTCATCGCCGTAGTACAAAAACGGTGAACCCTTGAGCGAAAGCAAGAGCGCATTCGCGAGTTTGATTTCGTCAAGGTTGTTTTCGAGCAGGGGAGCCAGGCGGCGTCGGATCCCGACGTTAACGCGCATCCGCGGGTCGTAGGCGTACCAGCCGTACATTGTTTGGCGATACTCCTCATCAACCATTTCCAGCGTTAACTCGTCGTGGTTACGTAGGAATACACCCCACGCTGCGGTGCTCGGGATCTCGAGTTGTTCACGAAGAACGTCTTCGAGTTCTTGCTTCTGCTGCGACCGGAGCGCATAAAAGATGCGGGGCATGGTGGGGAAGTCGAACGCCATGTGGCATTCGGGCTCCTCTTCGGTACCGAAGTAGTCAACCACTTCGTGCGGCCACTGATTAGCTTCGGCGAGCAGCACTCGGCCGGGGTATTCTTCGTCGACCATGGCGCGCAGGCGCTTGACGAATTCATGGGTGGCCGGCTCCGATTCACCGTTACCGTCTTCGGTTTCGTACAGGTACGGAATCGCATCCAAGCGGCAGCCATCGACACCCAAATCGAGCCAGAACCGAACGACGTCAAATACCTCACGTTGTACGGCCTCGGATTCAAAATTGAGATCGGGTTGATGCGAGAAGAACCGGTGGAAGAAGTACTGGCGTCGCTCAGTGTCAAACGTCCAATTGGATTCTTCGGTGTCGACGAAAATAATGCGATAGTCCTCGTATTTTTCGTCGGTATCGCTCCACACGTAATAGTCGCCATATGGACCGTCTGGGTCTCGACGCGATTCCTGAAACCACTCGTGTTGGTCAGATGTGTGGTTAATGACGATGTCAATCAGCACCCGCATATTGCGTTCGTGGGCTTTCGTGACCAATTCGCGAAAATCATCGATAGTGCCGTACTCGGGAAGCACTGAACGATAATCCTCAACGTCGTACCCACCATCGCGAAGCGGCGACTTGAAGAATGGCGGCACCCAAATCACGTCGATGCCGAGCCATTGCAGATAGTCGAGCTTGGAAATCAGCCCCTGGAAATCGCCAATACCATCACCATTTGAATCGGCAAATGCACGCACGAGCACCTCGTAGTACACGGCACGCTTGAACCAGTTCTCGTCTCGTTGCAGTCCGGGCAGTAGTGGTGGTGTGCCAAAGCTCATCGGGGGATCCTCGCTATCGGTCGTCGACGCTTGCAAGCGCTCTTGTTCGTGCGTTACGTATTGAATTCAGTAGGGACTCACTACACTTTTTCATAATGACTCCGCGCAACCCCTTGGAAACGCATCTTTCGGCAATTCCCACGAAACACACCGTGTTCACAGTGTGCGATGCCCGCACCGCGGTATGGACCTACGGGCCCGACGACGCCGCAACCACGTTCATCCTGGTGCACGGCTTTCGCGGTACCCACCACGGACTCGAGCTGCTCGCGGCAGCCATGCCCGAATGCCAGTTCATTGCTCCCGACCTCCCCGGATTCGGCGAATCGCAGCCCTTTTCGGGAACACACTCGCTCGAGCAGTACGCGGGCTGGCTCACGGAGTTTTGCGAGATCGTCGACCCGGATGCGTCGGCTATCGTCCTCGGACACTCGTTCGGTTCGATGATTGTGGCGAATGCGGTTACCAATCTGTCGCCGCGCAGGATCTCGCTCGTCAATCCAATTGCCGAGAACGCGCTTTCCGGACCGGACCGCATCCTGACCAATATCGCCATTGGCTACTACAAGCTCGGTGCACTGCTGCCAGAGCGATTGGGGAGCTGGCTGATGTCCGCCCCATTCATTACTCGCATCATGAGCGAGGTCATGGCGGTGACGCGCAATCGCGCGCTGCGACAGTGGATTCATGCGCAGCACCACGCGCACTTTTCAGACTTCGCGAACCGCCAGGTACTGCTCGAAGCATTTCGCGCATCCGTATCCGATGACGTCACCCACCACGCGGCTGATTTTCCGAGCGGTACGTCGCTGATTGTCGGCGAACGAGACAAGATTGCGCCGCTACCGAGTTCGCAGCGACTGCAGGCCGCCATGCCCGGCAGCCAATTATTCGTGATCGAAGGCGTAGGCCACCTGGTGCATTACGAGACGCCGCTGGCGCTTGCCCGGGTGCTCCGCGAGACGTACAACACCGGCAGCTAGCGTCCCGTTACTCGTTGCAGGCTGGCAGCGCTGCGTGTGTCACGGCACGCGATCGTGCTGATGGTCGCGCCTCAGCACCAACTCGCACTGGCACAATTGGTGGGTGCAGCGAATCGACATTGACTCCCTCGACCACCCCGGACTTCGCGACTACGTCAACCTGACAGATGTCGCGCTTCGCCGCGTGCTCGAGCCCGAGGGCGGGCTATACATGGCTGAATCGTCGAAAGTGATTTCGCGTGCGCTAGCCGCCGGACACCGTCCGCGTTCGGTGCTGACGCAGCCAAAGTTCTTGCCGCAGGTAGAACATCTGCTGGTGGCGCACCCCGCGACACCGGTGTTTGTTGGGAGCGAAGCGCTGCTCGAAGACTTGACCGGCTACCGGATGCACCGCGGCATGATGGCATCAATGCATCGACCCGCACTTCCGGATGCGCGCGAGTTGCTCAGCCAGACGAAGACGGCACTCGTGCTCGATGGAATTGTCGATCACACCAATGTCGGCGCTGCCTTTCGCAATGCGGCAGCGCTTGGAGCCGATGCGGTGTTCGTGACTGAGTCCTGCGCCGATCCACTGTATCGACGCAGTGTGCGGGTATCGATGGGGACGGTACTGCAGATTCCATGGACCCGGCTTCCTGCCTGGCCGAGCGCATCGCAGCTCTTTGCGGATGCGGGCGTTTCGCTTGCCGCATTGGCGCTCGACGATCGTGCGGTGACGCTCCGCAGCTTTGCCCGAAACCGTCCCGACCGAGTGGCGCTCGTGCTTGGCACCGAAGGACACGGTCTTGATGCATCAGCCCTGCGCGCCGCCGAGCACACCGTCATGATCCCGATGCAACACGGCGTAGATTCGCTAAATGTCGCGGCCACGAGTGCCGTCGCCCTCTACGCCCTCATCGACGCTGCCGAATAGTTTCTGTCACGGTCGGAATCCGCACTTCGAGGCATGTCGGAGGGGCGGCGTAGGCTTTGCCACATGGCAACAAGCGTGTTTCACCCCCTCGACCTCAGTGACGATCTGCTCGAAGCGTTCCGCGCACGCGCGGCCGAGCACGATCGCGAGAACAGTTTTCCGGTCGCCGACCTCGAAGACCTGCAGCGCATCGGTTACCTGCGCCAGTTTGTGCCGGCCGAACTTGGAGGCTCCGGTCACGGCTTGCGTGAAGTCGTACACCAACAGGCGCGCCTGGCCGCCGCTGCGCCGGCAACGGCGCTTGCCGTGAACATGCACTTGATTACCGGGGGAGTCGCGCGGGTGTTGGCCGAGCGCGGCGCACCCACCTTGGGGCCGAATGACAACGACTTGGTGTGGCAGCACATCGCCGACGACGCGGTCATCGCGCTGGGTATTTCGGAGCCTGGCAACGATGCGGTGCTGTTGGACTCAACCGTGTCCGCAGTGCCGGATGGTGCAGGCGGATATCGCCTGACGGGAACCAAGATCTTTACCTCGCTCTCGCCGGTCTGGACACACCTCTGGTGCTTTGGCCGCGACGACTCCGGTGATACTCCGATGCTGGTCCACGCGCTTATCGAGCGCGGCGATGCGGGCGTTACGATCAAAGACGATTGGGACACTCTCGGTATGCGAGGTACACAATCGTGTTCGACCACGTTCAACGATGTGCACGTGCCCGCATCCCGAATTCTGGGTACTGCACCGGTCGGCCCGAGTTCGAGCCCGATTATCTTCGGCATCTTCTCGAACTTCCTGACGCTGCTCGGTGCCTGCTACCTCGGTATTGCCGAGCGCGCCACCGAACTCGCGGTTGCTGCCGCCCACAAGCGCACCAGCCGAGTTGCTGAGAGAAGCAGCTTCGCCGAAGACGGCGGCGTGCGCGAGATCATCGCGCAGATGGGCAACCGACAGCTGGCAGCCCGGATGCAATTGGAGTCGGTCGCGCAAGATATTGATGCGCTTGAAAACTACGGTGCCGAATGGCCGGTGCGTCTCAGCGCGGCTAAGTACGCGGCAACGGCTGCGGCCCGGGCGAATGTGCAAGCAGCGCTGGAGATCGTTGGCGGTGGCGGGTTCCGTCGCGGACACGAGCTCGAACGGCTGTACCGAGACGTAGCTGCCAGCGTCTTTCACCCGTCCCAAGACCGCAAGGTGATGGCGGCTATCGCCAGCTGGCTGCTCGACGCCTAAGCTGCGTCAGCTGCCCCACCTTTCATCACAGCATCGGCGAACGCACCGCGTTCATCCCCAGACCACGACCTGCTCACGCGGGCAGTCAACGGCTAGAATCGGATGTTTGCGGTGCCCAGGTCGTGCGCCCCAAGGCATTGCCCAAGGTCACCATCATGCACTTGTGAGGAGGTCGCGTGAACCAAGCTGAACGGTCAGCTAATGCGTTCGGTACCTATGCCGCCGAGCATCTTTCACCGGCGTTTCCCGCTCGCGCACCGTGGGGTACCGCCGGCAACTTGCGTGCCTGGCAGCAAGAAGCGTTGGCGCTCTATATGGCCCGGCGTCCGAAGGACTTTCTTGCCTCGGCTACGCCAGGCGCAGGAAAGACTACGTTCGCTCTCCGCCTGGCTGCGGAACTCCTTCACGAAGGCGAAGTGAACCGCGTCATCGTGGTGGCGCCGACCGATCACCTCAAGACACAGTGGGCGGCATCGGCCGCGCGAGCCGGTATCAAGCTTGACCCAAAGTTCTCCAACGCTCAGCGATCGCTTTCGCGTGAATTTCACGGTGCCGCCGTAACGTACGCGCAGGTGGCGATGAAGCCGTACGTGCACGAGCACCTGTGTTCGTCGGCGCGTACGCTCGTCATTCTTGACGAAGTACACCACGGCGGTGACACGCTTTCGTGGGGTGACGCGCTTCGAGACGCCTACGAATTCGCCGAACGTCGCCTGTCGCTGACCGGCACGCCGTTCCGTTCTGACACCGCACCGATTCCCTTCGTGCGATACGAGCGGGATGCGGAGGGCATCCGAGTCTCGAAGGCCGACTACACCTATGGTTACGGGCGAGCGCTTCGTGACGGTGTGGTTCGCCCGGTGATGTTTATGAACTATGCCGGCAGCATGCGTTGGCGCGACACCGCGGGCGAAGAAATGTCCGCGAGTCTGTCAGACGAAAACACCAAGGACATTGTTTCGCAGGCCTGGCGCACCGCACTCGACCCCGAAGGTGAGTGGATGCAGCAGGTACTGCGCGCTGCGGATCGTCGCCTTTCCGAGGTGCGTCAAGACGTGCCGGATGCGGGTGGCTTGGTGATCGCGACCGACCACGAGTCCGCGCGAGGTTACGCAGCCCTGCTTGAGCACATTACCGGCACGCGACCGGCGCTGATTCTGAGCGATGACAAGGGCGCTTCGGCGCGCATCGACAGTTTCTCGGACTCCACCGAACGCTGGATGGTGGCGGTGCGCATGGTGTCCGAAGGTGTGGATGTGCCGCGGCTGGCAGTCGGTGTTTACGCCACGAGTTCGTCCACCCCGCTGTTCTTCGCGCAGGCGATCGGCCGTTTCGTGCGTGCACGACGTCGTGGCGAAACAGCAACGGTGTTTATGCCGTCGGTGCCAAAGCTCAGCGCGCTGGCACACGAAATGGAGACCGAACGCGATCACGCGCTTGACCGCCGCGAGTCTGGCGACGCCGACGATGTCGACGGCATGACCGAAGAAGAGCGTGAACTGGCCGAGGCCGAGCGTGAGGACAACGCCAGTGACGAGCTGACCCGGTACAAGTTCGAGGCGATTTCGTCTGAAGCGCAGTTCGAACGGGTGCTGTATGACGGCGGAGACTTTGGCTACGCGGCGGAGGTCGGGTCGCTCGAAGAGCTGGAGTATTTGGGGCTGCCAGGCATTTTGGATCATGACCAGGTCGGTGAAGTCTTGCAGGCCCGCGCGCAGCGACAGCAACGTATTCAAGAAGATCGGTCAAAGAATCTGATCAATGATGGGCACAAGACTGTGCAACCGCTGCATCGCTCACTCAAGGAACAGCGCACGCTCTTGAACTCGCTGGTTGCGGTGTACGCCCGCCAGTCGAGCATGCCGCACGGGAAAGTGCACACGGAACTGCGTCGGATTTGTGGTGGCCCTGCCGTGGCACAAGCCACTGCACATCAGATTCAACAGCGCATCAATGAGCTGCGTCGGCGCCTGCACTGACGCGGCGTACTGGCTGCCCTTGTGCAGAAAACTGGCGGCACCCGCATCCCACACGGCACTGTTGCCGCTAGCACGCGCAGGCGGGGAGGCAACGCAAACGGGACCCGCGAATATCGCAGGTCCCGAACGCATCCCGTAACAACTGACTGACTAGGCGTTGTCTCCGTCACGCAATTGCGGGTTCAAATCTGGGTGGTCCTGGGGGAGCGGGTCCTGCAAATCTGCATTCACGCCACCCTTGCGCTTCTTGGCACTCTGCCGAAGCTTATGCACGATGTACCAGATACCCACGATGGCGACGACACCGATCACCAGGTACTTGAGCCAGTCGGCAACATTAATGATTGCCTCCCAGTTCGATCCGAGCATGTAGCCGCCGTAGACAAAGATGGTGTTCCAGATCGCCGAGCCCGCAAATGTGAGCAGTCCGAACTTCCACCACTGCATCTTTTCGACACCGGCAGGAATCGAAATCAGTGACCGGAAGATTGGCAGCATGCGACCAAAGAACACAGTCCAGTAACCGTTCTTGTTGAACCACGCGATGGTCTTCTCGATGTCCTTGCGATCAACCAGGGGCAGGGCCGCCAAGAGTCGAACGGTGCGATCATGACCGAGCGCAGCACCAAGGCCGTAGAGCGCGTAGGCGCCGACCGTGGAACCAACCGTTGCCCAAATCAGCGCCTCAACCCAGGTGAAACCGGAGCCGGGCAGGCCAGAGGTGAACCCTGCCAGCGGCAGGATGACTTCCGAAGGGATCGGCGGGAAGAGGTTCTCAAGGAGCACCAGCAGGCCGACACCAATGGCACCAAGCCAATTCATGACCGATACGGCCCAGTCGCCAATGGCCCCAAACGATTCCGAGGCAGCGGGAGCCGCCTGCGTCATGAGCAAAGTTACGTTCATCATCCCGGCAAGGCTAGCAATGGGATGCGGATGCGGTGACAGGCGCGCGGCCGCGGGCGCCTGCGAAGACGCCGTGAAATGCAAATTGCCCCGAACCAAAGTTCGGGGCAATTTTGTCCAGAGGACCTGGTGCGCGAGGGGGGACTTGAACCCCCACGACCTAATGCGGTCACTAGCACCTCAAGCTAGCGCGTCTGCCTATTCCGCCACCCGCGCAGGTGTGCGGCTCAGTGAGCACGAAGTAATACATTACCGGATTTTCTGGAGTACGCAAACTGAGCACGCTCCGCGTGTCGCGTCCAGGTGGTCCTGCTGGCAGAGGTGGGCCCATTTAGTTCGAAACGCAGGTGATGCGCAGCCGCGCAATGAAGCCGCTGCGGGCGCGCCTGAAGATCTGACCCGGCGGCAGAAATTAGCATGACTGCCATGTCCGACGACCATTGCGCATCCACATCGAACCGTACGACACCTGCAACCGAGCAGCTGGCTGGTTCGACTGCGTGGATCACCCCAGAAATTGGCATGCTCGAGTCGGACCCGACGGTGGTGACCACCCGAGAACTCATTCGCATGGACACGCAGAACTGGGGCGGTGGTGTCAGTAGCGGTGAGCAAGAAGCCGCAGAATATCTCGAAGCACGGCTTCGCGGGCTTGGCGTAACGCCCACCGTGTTTGAAGCAGCGCCCGGGCGAACGTCGGTCGTGGCGCGCATTCCCGGTCGCAATCCAGATAAGCCCGCGTTAGTTGTTCACGGTCACACCGATGTCGTACCGGCCGCCGCGGACGACTGGACCTACGACCCGTTTGGGGCCGAGATCCACGACGGCATGATCTGGGGTCGGGGAGCGGTGGACATGAAGAACATGGACGCCATGATCATCACGGCACTCGAATCCATGCAGCAGCGCGGCCTCGCGCCCGAGCGTGAACTGATTGTCGCGTTCTTTGCCGATGAAGAAGATGCCGGCCGGCTTGGCGCACAGTACGCCGTCGATACGCATCCAGAACTCTTTGCCGGTGCCACCGAAGCCATCAGCGAAGTTGGCGGATTTTCGATCAACGTCGATGGCAAGCGTGCCTATCTCATGCAGACCGGTGAGAAGGGGATGCTTTGGCTTCGGTTGCACGCGCACCGTCGTGCCGGTCACGGCTCCCGCAAGATTGATCCCGCGGACAACGCGATCATCGCGCTCTCGGAGGCCATCTGCCGCATCGCGAACACCGATTGGCCGCTCGAACTTGGTGAGACCGCGAGTACGATGGTCGCGGCGATTGCGTCGCTCGCTGATGCTGCTGAGCCTGGGTCGCAGTCACCTGACGACCTCGCTGCGCGTGCGGGTACGGCGGCCAGTTGGCTGACGGCCGCACTTCGCGTCACTGCCAACCCAACCATGTTGACCGGCGGTTACAAGCACAATGTCGTTCCCGAGTCCGCATCCGTCGCCATTGACGTGCGACCGGTACCGGGCAAGGAGCAGGACACGCTGGAACGAATCCGTGAGATCGTTGGCCCCGAGATCGACGTTGAAATTGACTGGCAGGTGAGCGGATACGAGTCACCGGTTTCATCGGAATTGGTTTCGCAAGCTACGCGGTCGCTGCGATCAGCTGACCCCGGTGCAGCGATTATTCCGTACCTATTGCCAGCCGGCACCGACAACAAAGCGCTCGGACGGCTTGGCATCGCCGGCTACGGGTTTACACCGCTGCTCCTGCCAGCGGAGCTGAACTTTCCGGGAATGTTCCACGGGGTGGACGAGCGGGTGCCGATGTCTTCGCTCGTGTTTGGGCGCGTGGTGCTCGAGGATTTCCTGCTTCGGTACTAACATCAGGCGCGCTACTACGAACCCCAATCTGGTCGAATGTAGTCGGTGCGGCAACGCCATACCGAACGAATACAGAAAGTTGAATCATGGGCTGGTTAGAAGCATTCATGCTCGCCGTGGTGCAGGGGCTCACCGAGTTCCTGCCGATCTCGTCTAGTGCGCACATCCGCATCTTCGGTCAGTGGTTGGGCACCGGGGACCCCGGCGCAACCTTTACGGCGATCATTCAGATCGGTACGGAGCTTGCGGTTCTGGTGTACTTCTGGGGCGACATCGTGCGCATCATTCGAGCATGGTTCGGTTCGCTGCGCGGCACCGTCGCCAAAGATGATCCCGACGCACGCATGGGCTGGCTGGTCATCGTCGGTTCGATTCCGATCGTCGTGCTCGGATTCTGCTTCCAAGATGTCATCCGTACGAACTTCCGGTCCCTGTGGCTGGTCGCCGCAATGCTGATTCTGTTCGGCATCATCCTCGGTCTTGCCGACGTGCTGGGTCGACGGGCAAAGACGCTCGACAATCTCTCGTGGCGCGATGGCCTGCTTTTTGGTGGCGCGCAAGCCCTTGCTCTCATCCCGGGTGTATCACGCTCGGGCGGCACCATCACGGCCGGTCGAATCATGGGATACGACCGTCCGTCAGCCGCTCGATACGGCTTCCTGCTGGCGATTCCTGCGGTGCTCGGTTCGGGCGGTTACGAAGTGTTGACCGCGTTCCGTGAACCTGACCCAAACTTCGCTTGGGGACCGACGCTCATGGCAACGGTGGTCACCTTTGCTGTTGGCTGGGTGGTCATTAAGTTCCTAATGAAGTGGGTAGAAACCCGCAGCTTCATGCCGTTCGTGCTGTACCGCATTGCCCTCGGTACGCTGCTGCTCATGCTGCTGATCAGTGGTGTCTTGGATCCGATGGCGGGCGCCTAGCGATTATGCGGGCTACACCCCCAGACGGGTGCGCGGCGGCGCCGAGTGCTATTGGCTCGGCGCCGCCGCTATTTGTACCGCCGATATCGGGTTGCTCATTGGTCATGGACGGTGATTGCTCGTACTGCATAAACTGATCTGGTGAAACGTACGCACAGCTGGCCCGAGCCCACCGTTCCGACACTCGCTGGCGAGGGCTTTCCCGTAGCGCTGTACGACAGCGCCCGAGGCGAAATCGCGCCGGTTGCCGTGCACGACGGACGTGCATCCATCTATGTGTGCGGTATTACCCCCTATGACGCGACGCACCTCGGACACGCGGCAACGTACGTCGCCTTCGACACGTGCATCCGTGCGCTGCGTCAGGCCGGCGTCGCCGTTGATTACGCGCAGAACATCACCGATGTCGATGATCCGCTCTTTGATCGCGCCCGTGACACGAACGTTGACTGGCGTGAACTGGGGGAGTCGCAGACGAACCTGTTCCGCTCCGATATGGCAGCGTTGCGCGTGATCCCGCCTCGTGACTACGTGCGGGTTCAGGATGCGATCGATGACGTTGCCCAGGCCGTGGCCGCGTTGGTCGAGGCTGGATTTGCGTACTCCGTACCGACTCCCGATTCGGTAGGCGGCGAGCAAGACATCTACCTCGATATCTTGGCGGTACAGCAGCGCACCGAGTTTGCGGTGGCGCAGATCAGCCACTACTCGCCAGTCGAACTCTCTGAGAAATTCGTGGAGTTCGGTGGCGACCCCGATCGAGCCGGTAAGCGTTGCATGTACGACCCGCTGCTTTGGCGCGCAGCCCGTGCCGATGAGCCGTCCTGGACGACAGTCGTTGGTACCGGGCGCCCCGGCTGGCACGTTGAATGTGCGGTAATCGCGCTTGGCACGCTTGCGGATGCGAATACGGATGCGGATGCGCCGAGTTCAGTCACGATTCAGGCCGGGGGCCGTGACCTCAAGTTTCCCCACCACGAAATGACCGTGGCCCACGCCACCGCACTCACCTCGAAACCGTTCGCGACGCACTTCGCACACGCGGGTCTAATCGCGTATGAGGGCACAAAAATGTCGAAATCACTCGGCAACCTCGTGCTGGTCTCAAAGCTCACGGCAGCCGGTGCTGACCCCGCGGCGATCCGGTTGGCGATTCTCGCGCACCACTATCGCTCAGACTGGGAGTGGACCGATGCGGCGCTCGAAGCCGCGACCGAACGGCTGCGGAACTGGCGCGAGGCCGCGCTGACCGCATCCACCGAACCGTGTGCCGAAACCGAGCAGCTGGTGCAGCAGATGCGTCGG
Organism: [Zimmermannella] bifida NBRC 103089; assembly: GCF_001570925.1. Taxonomy (GTDB): domain Bacteria; phylum Actinomycetota; class Actinomycetes; order Actinomycetales; family Microbacteriaceae; genus Gulosibacter; species Gulosibacter bifidus. Next base: position 194,349 of record NZ_BCSP01000001.1, on the reverse strand, counting down.
GCTATTGCCGATGACCTCAACACGCCCGAAGTCACTGCCATCGTGGATCGTTGGGTACAGCAACCGGTACGAGGTAGCGAATGTATCGACGCGGTGGATGCACTGCTCGGTATTGATCTGCGCGGTACCGATCTGCGCTGAGTAGCTCGGTTTGCGCACGAGCGCGGTCAGGGAGACTGCAGCTAGCGGTCTTCGCCCTCGTCGCGCGGCGACTCGTCGGCGAGGAAACGCTCGAACTCGGCGGCAATCGCCTCACCCGAAGCCGCTTCGGAATCAACGGTGTCGCGCGCCTGCTCGAGGAACTTGACGTATTGCGTCATCTCGTCATCCATAGCGATCGCATTCGTGACCTGCGTCTCCCAATGGCTGCTGGCCTCTACAAACGAATCGATGTCCACCTCAACCAGCAGCACTTCGGCAAGCGCATTGAGCAGTGCCAAGATCGCCTTCGGTGAGGATGCTTCGGGCGCAGCCGCATAGTGCGGCACCTGAGCCCAGAGCGACAGCGCCACGATGCCTTCTTGCCGCGCGCGCTCAACGATCGCGGTCATGGCACCGGTTGGGCCCTCGTATTGCGACGACTCAACGTCGAACTCCTGCTGCACGGATTCGTCTTCGCTCGTGCGAACCACCGGCACATCACGGGTGTGTGGGGTATCGGCAAGTAGCGCACCGACCACGACTAGGCGGTCGATCTCCTCGCGCTGGCAGAACTCAACCACCTCGCTGGCATATTGCCGCCAGCGCATCGAAGGCTCGGCACCGGTGAGCAGGTAGAGACGATTCGCGTTTGGCAACACGCGGGCCGCAGCGTTTGGCTGCGGGTGCTTCGCGGCATGCACCTTGGTTGCGGGCCATTCGAGGATGCGATGCCCATCGTCCTGACGCACGATTCGTGGGCGTGCGGTGCAGTAGTCGTAGAAGTCGTCACCCTCAAACGTGGCCACAACGCGGTTCAGCTCGAGCTGACGAGCGAGCGCGGTGACCGCGGTGCTCGCAGCTTCACCGGCATCGTTCCAGCCGTTCATAGCGATCACGAGCGTACGGCCACCTGCAAAACCTGCCTGTTCCAGGCCGTCGAACAGCGAGTTCTCCATCACGTAGTTGTGCTCCAAGAATTTTGTACGGGTTGTTCAAGCCTACGTGGTCGGGTCGGTCTCGCGCAGGTGCGGCCACGTAGACTCAGGCCTATGACTTCATACGGTCCCAAGGCGGTGCTGTGGGATATGGACGGCACCATTGTTGATACCGAGCCGCATTGGATCCGCTCGCAGCACGAGTTCCTGACGCGACGCGGCCTACCGCCGCTTTCGGCGGCGCAGGAAATGCGCCTGGTTGGCGCATCGCCAACGATTACTGCCGAGGTATTTCACGAGCAGGGCGCGGTCGGGAACGCCGCGGAGTTTGCCGCTGAAGTGACCGCGGAGGTTGTCGTTTCGGTCCGTAGGTCGGTGGATGCGCGCCCCGGCGCCCTCGAATTGCTGCGCGACATGCACGCGGCCGGTATCCCGCTCGCGCTCGTAACGAACTCGAGCCGTACGCTCGTCGATGCCGTGGTCGAAGGGCTCGGGATCGAAGACGTATTCGCCACCTGTGTGGCGGCCGAAGACGTGACTGAGGGCAAGCCCGACCCGGAACCGTTCGTGACGGCCGCATCCCGTCTCGGCATATCTGCTGCCCAATGTCTGGTGATCGAAGACTCTCGCAACGGTTTGCGCGGGGCGCTTGCTGCCGGATGCACGGCGCTGGCGGTTCCGCACGGCGTCGCGATTGATCCGCATCCGGATTATCTGCGACTTGATTCATTACGCGGCGTGACCTGGCAGGATTTATGCGAACTGTTCGTAGCCTTTCATCAGCGCGGCGAACACCATGCCGACGACTCTGCATAACGGTCTGACTCTCGCACCCGCTGGTTGGCGTGCCCCCACGCCACATCGACACTCTGATTTGAAAGCCCACACATGATTCCTGCCCCTCCATCCGGCCCATTTCGCGAGGGTGAGCGAGTACAGCTCACCGACCAAAAGGGCCGCATGACCACGACCTGGCTCACTTCTGGTGGCAAGATGCACTCGCAATACGGCACGATCTCGCATGACACGCTCATCGGCATGCCAGACGGTTCGCTCGTGACGAGCACGGGCGGGACCGAGTACTTGGCGCTCCGCCCACTGCTGAACGACGTCGTGATGTCGATGCCCCGCGGCGCCGCGATCATCTATCCCAAGGATGCGGCGATGATTCTCGCGAAAGCAGATATTCGCCCGGGTGCGCGCGTAATCGAAGCCGGTGTCGGTTCGGGGGCCCTCTCGCTCTGGCTGCTTCGCATGCTTGGCGGCACCGGAAAACTCACCAGCTTTGAGCGTCGCCAAGAATTTGCCGACGTTGCTCGGGGCAACGTTGAAAGCGTGTTCGGCACGAACCCGAACAACTGGGAGATCGTGATTGGTGATCTGAGCGAAGCGCTGCCCAATACGTTCGCACCCGGCACCGCCGACCGCGTGATCCTCGACATGCTGGCACCGTGGGAATGCCTGCCTGAAGTATCGCGTGCGCTCATCCCTGGCGGCGTGCTCTGCTGCTATGTCGCGACTGTTACGCAACTGTCGCGCATTGCTGAAGCCATTCGCGCACACGGGGGCTTCACCGAGCCCGAGGCCGACGAAACTATGGTGCGTGGCTGGCACGTCGAAGGACTCGCGGTCCGACCAGATCACCGCATGGTGGCGCACACCGGGTTCCTCCTCACCGCTCGCCGACTGGCTGAGGGTGCGCGGCTTCCCAAGAAGCCCGCGAGCACCAAGACACCGGGAACCGTCGAGGACGTCGAAGCCTGGACGCCGAGCGACAACGCTGCTTGGTCGCTCGATGCCATTGGCCAGCGCAATGTCAGCGACAAAGTGCTGCGAAAGCGCGGTCGGGATGCGGTGCGTGCGGCATCGCAGGCTCGTCACGAACCGCCGGTAACCTTCACGCAGGCCGACGACATCGCGACCGAAAATCCCCAAGTTGACGACGCATCCGCAAAGGAAACTGACTAAACCATGGCGAAACTGCCCACTCGTACGCTCGCTACCCTCGCATCCGTCATGGTCGTTACATCGGCACTAACCGGATGCGCGACGATCGCAACCAGCGATCAAGTATCGTCGTGCGAACCAACGCAGAAATACGCCGTCGAGCGACAGGGAACGGGGACCGGGCCGGTGATTACCGACAACGGCATCGCGACCTTCACGCTGCAGGTCGTCGACGACAAGGGCGAAGTCATTGTGCCGCAGGGGCCGGTGTATGTCGGTAGCGATATGCAGCCAGCACCCGGGCCGGTCAAAGCGCTGAACGATAACGGCTACGGCTTCATCACCGACATCATGAGGTGCGCGCAGGCGGGCCAAACCGTTACCGGTAAGGTTCCGGTCGCTGAGTTTGTGGCGTCGCAGGCGCAGCTGCCTAACAATAGTGCCGAAGGCGATGTCACCATCACCGTTGAAATCGACAAGGTATATCACTCGAGCGCATCCGGACGAGTGCAGCCACCGCAGTCGGGAATTCCGGCCGTCGTAACCGCACCAAACGGCGAGCCAGGCGTGACCATGCCAGACGGACCGGCACCAACCGAACGCAAGTCGGCAACGACGATTGCCGGATTCGGCTCCACCGTCGAGCGCGGCCAGGTTGTCACCCTCCAAGTAACAGCCTTGAGCTGGCAAACCGGTCGCGTGGTGACCTCGACCTGGCAAATGTCTGGTCCCGCGATGCAGGTACCGGTTGGTCCGGACGACCAGCTGTACGGCATTACCGAAGACCTCGTAGGTGAGCGCGTCGGCTCGCAGCGGGTCATCATTGTTCCTGGCGAAGCGATCCACGCTAACCCGATGGGATTTGAGCGCGTGATCAAGCCAGATGATGCCGCGGTCTTTGTCGTCGATGTGCTCGGCGCCGAATAGCTACCGGCTGAATACGCATGAGGTCGAGTCGTAACCGCACGAATGCGGGGGAGTAGCGGATGACCCCGCCCAACGCATCCATTTTGCCGGCTCAAGAACAGCGGCGCTGGCAACTCTTGATCGCCCTGCAGCAGGCTGGCCGCCCATTGGCCGCAAACGAACTGTTTCAGCTCGTGCCCGCATACCGTGAGTACGGCGAGGGCCGTTCTGACGCACTCGAGAAGGCCTTTGAACGCGACCGGAACACGCTCAAAGGCCAGGGAATCGAAGTCAGCGTGGTGCCTGACCCGCAGGCGCCCGACGATCGGGCACGCTGGCGGTATGCGCTTGCCGAGCATGGTGTGACACATGTGCGCTTGTCCGCCGAAGAGACGATGCTGGTCGCACTCGCTTCGGATATCTGGCTCGACCAGGATCTCGCGCTCGACGCCCGTCGCAGCTATATCAAGTTGATGGGAATGGGGCAGGCCGGCGCCAGCGCACCGGCGGCCACGCCAACGTTGACGTTGGTGACGCCACCGGCGTTTACCGCGCTTCGAGACGCGATTGCGCGAAGCATTGCCGTGCGCTTCGACTACTCGAACCAGAGCGAATCACCGGCACGTGAACGCCATGTTGCCCCATTGCAGCTCGTGCAACACGGCGGGCGATGGTTGCTCAACGCCTGGGACTTGGTTCGGGATGCTGAACGCAACTTCATTCTCGAGCGCATTACCTCGACGGTGACGTTGCTGCCGTCAGAGCCGCACACGTATCGGGCGGTGACGAACCTTCCCGAGGTACTGGGCGGTCTTGCTACCCAGAATCCAGTGTCGTTGCTGGTGCGAAACGGGTCTGATGCGGCCGTCCGACTCGGCCGCCGAAATCAGTTGGTGTCCTCTTCGGTTCCGGATGCGGGACCAACGGCGTGCGAGACCGCTCCCGTCGATACGAACACCGACGAGTGGATTCCGATGGTGCTGCACGATTGGGATCACGGCATGCTGGCGGATGAACTCGCCGCGTTCGGAACCCAGGTGCGTGTGCGTGCACCACAGGCGCTACGCGATCGGATTCGGGCACGGTTGCAAACCGCGATGACATTGCACACGGATGAGGGCGCAGGCGATGACTAACACGGCAACTGCAGATGTGCTGACCATGGTGAATGTGCTGCGCTATTTGCGCACGCAACCGCACGGCGTTGACCTGAGCGAGTTGGCAGACCAATTCGGTCAGTCACCCGAAGGCATGCGTTCAATCATTGAGTACCTATGGACCGTTGAAATCCTCGACTTGGATGGCATGCCGAGCCCGGGCAACATGATCGACTTCGATGCCGCGGGGCTGGAACTCGAAGAGCCCTGGGTCAAGCTCACTCACGACCCAGTGGGGGATTTGGCGATGTCATTCAGCCCGGCCGAACTCGCCACTGTGCGCCTAGGGCTTGCCGCATTGGCAACGGTGGCCGATGCCTCGGACGCGGCGCGCGTTCACGCACTCATCACCAAACTCGCCGGTGACGGTGCTGCGGCAGTTACGCCTGCATCCGACCCGCATGCCGAAACGCTACGTGAGAGCTTGCGTGTGCAACACGCGGTCCGGATTCGCTACCGCAGCGAAACGGCCGCGGCGCCGACCGAACGCATCATTGAACCGCTTCGCCTCGAATCACTCGATGGGCTGCTTTACGTCAATGCCTATTGCCGGCAGCGTGAAGCACTGCGGTGGTTTCGTGCTGATCGCATGCTCACGGTGGCACTTACCGACTCACCAATCGGCGTGCACAGCGAAGCGGACCGTAATCGAGAACTCACGGTTTCCGGTCGAAACTTTGTGAAGGTGCAATGTCGAGTGAACGCCGCAGGACTCACTGCACTGCAGCCGTATTTGCGGGGGCGCCGTCGTCCGGTGCAGCTTGGCGCGCAGGGGACAGCCGAGGTGCAGTTTGCGATTCGTTCGCTGGATGCGCTGGCAGCGTTGGTCGCCGGGCACTCCGGCGATATCGAGGTCACGTCCCCGCAGTCGGCGCGGACACACGTTACCGCCTGGTGCCGTGCGGTTTTGGCACATCACGACGTAGACTAGAGGGCACTATGCCGTGGTGGAGTTGGGTACTGATTTGGGGCGGACTCGTAGTCTTGCTCGTAGCAGTACTTGTTGTCGGCGGAATTTCACTGTTCCGAAAGGTCCAGTTGCTTGCGGCCGAGGCTGACAGGCTCGAATCAATCACGCAGCAATTGCGAGATGAACTTGAGTCGAATCCACCCGTGCGTGCCGAGCCCAAGCCCGCAGCAATTCTGCGTCCCCGCGAAGCGGTACGTGAGGAACGCCGGGCCTACGTCGAAGCACGAAACGAAGCAAAACAGCTTCGGCACGAAGCGAAACTGCGACGCGCTCGCGCGCTGATCGCTACCGACCCGAAACGGTTTCAACACCTGGTTGACGCCAAAACGAAGGGAAACTAATGCCTGTTGCTGGACTTCAGGGATGGCACCTTGTCATCATCCTCGTGCTCGTTCTGCTGCTGTTCGGAGCACCAAAGCTGCCGCAGCTCGCGAAGAGCCTTGGCCAGTCGATGCGCATCTTCCGTGGCGAAATGCGTGAGATGAAGCAAGAAGGAAACGCTGCCGACTCGTCGACTGCGCCGTCGAACAACGCACAGCAGTCGTCGGCTGCGAAGAACGACTCGGACTCGTCCACCACCAACTAGTCCCGTGACCGCTTCCCGTTCCGTTACAAAGCGGCCGAAGTACTCACGCAAGCACAATCCCGAAGGCGCCATGGGCCTGATGGATCACCTTGTCGAGTTTCGCAACCGCTTTGTCATCTCGACCATCGCCATTGTCCTGGCGATGGTCGTTGGGTTCGTGGTTTCGGATGCGGTCTTCGATCTGTTGCGTCGCCCCGTCGAAATGCTCACCGAAGAGCGTGGCGGCCGGGTCTCCATCAACTTCGGAAACGTCACCACCGCATTCGATTTGCGCCTGCAGATGGCGCTGACGCTGGGTGTGGTGATCGCCTCGCCGGTCTGGCTGTATCAGTTCTGGATGTTCCTCATGCCGGGCCTGAAGAAAACCGAGCGCCGGTATGCGCTCGGCTTCCTGGGCGCGGCAATTCCGCTCTTCTTGGGTGGCGTCGTGCTCGGTGTCGTGGTGATGCCGCGCATCGTGGAGGTCATGGCGACCTTCGCGCCCAAGCAAGACACTGTTTGGTACGAAGCGAAGATGTACTACTCGTTCGCACTAACACTCTGTGTGGCGGTAGGAATTGCGTTCGTAGTGCCGGTGGTCCTGGTCATGCTGAACTTTGCTGGCCTTTTGCGCGGCAAGACGATTCTGAAAGCCTGGCGTATGGCTGTCATGGTCTCAGCGCTCTTTAGCGCCATGGCAACCCCATCAGCAGATGTGCTCAGCATGTTTCTGCTGATGATCCCGATGATTTTGCTTTACTTCATCGCCACGGGCATTGCGCTCGTGCATGACCGCGGTGCTGATCGCCGCCAACGAAAACGAGAAGCTGCGCTCGAAGACGAGCTCAACACGCAGGCCTAACCGCCATCAACTACCTAGGAGCTGAGTGAGGATGTCGGAGCCGAGCCCGTCGGAACGGTACGCGCAGTCGAAGCGTGACGCCGCGCATCCGAGCCTGTCGCTCTTTTGTCGCCTGCAGCGATTCGACCTGGATGACTTCCAGCGCCGTGCCTGTGAATCGCTTGAAGAAGGCAATTCGGTGCTCGTGGCAGCACCGACCGGTGCAGGTAAGACCATCGTCGCCGAGTTCGCCGTGTTCTGCACAATGCGCGACCCGAACGCGAAGATCTTTTACACCACGCCAATCAAGGCGCTCTCGAACCAGAAGTTTCGCGAACTCGTAGAGACATACGGCGCCTCCGAAGTCGGGTTGCTGACCGGCGATGTCAACATCAATTCGCAGGCACGCATCGTGGTGATGACCACCGAAGTACTGCGAAACATGATCTACGCCTCGAGTTCGCTGCTCGATGACCTTGCCTTCGTGGTCATGGACGAAGTGCACTATCTCGCCGACCGATTCCGCGGTGCGGTTTGGGAAGAAGTCATCATTCACCTCGGCAGCGAAGTGCGCATGGTCGCGCTCTCCGCCACTGTGTCCAACGCCGAAGAGTTCGGTGATTGGCTGCAAACGGTGCGCGGTAGCACCGATGTGATCGTGTCCGAGAAACGACCCACACCGCTGTACCAGCACGTACTGGTTGGCGACCGGATGCACGACCTGTTCCGCCAGCGAGATGGTCGCAGCACAAATCAGGTGAATCCCGAACTCGAACGCGCCACGCAGGCAGCCGGTGGACGGGGGAGTAACCGATCAAAGCGTGGCGGCTATCACCGTCGGGAGCATCAGCGGTTGGACCGAGGCCCGTTCGTTGACATGCTCGACGAATTCAACCTGCTGCCGGCCATTTTCTTCATCTTTTCGCGAGCGGCCTGCGACGACGCGGTTCGCCAAGTCTGTCGATACGGCATCTCGCTGACCACCCGAGATGAGCGCGAAGAAATTCGCGAAATTGTCGAGGGCGCAACCCGCAATTTGCTCGACGAAGACCTCGCCGTGCTTGGGTTCTGGCAGTGGCGGGATGCACTTGAACGCGGTATCGCGTCGCATCACGCCGGTCTCCTCCCAGTGTTCAAGGAAGTCGTCGAAACCCTGTTTCAGCGCCGGCTGGTCAAGGTCGTGTTTGCGACCGAAACCCTTGCGCTGGGCATCAATATGCCGGCTCGAACCGTGGTGCTCGAGAAACTTGACAAGTTCAACGGTGTCGCACGTGTGCCCATCACACCAGGCGAGTACACCCAGCTCACCGGACGTGCCGGTCGACGCGGTATCGATACCGAAGGCCACGCGGTCGTACAGTGGCGCGAGGGAATGCATCCCTCAGCCGTTGCGAGCCTGGCCTCGCGTCGCTCGTACCCGCTGAACTCCTCGTTTCGCCCGACGTACAACATGGCCGTCAACCTCATCGGGCGCTTCGGCCGGGAACGTACGCGCGAACTCTTGGAATCGTCATTTGCGCAGTTCCAGGCCGACCGCGCGGTCGTGGATATCGCACAGCGAGTTACTCAGCAACAAGCGGCGCTGCAGGGGTATCGCGACGCCATGGAGTGCCATCGTGGAGACTTCCTCGAGTACTCCCGGCTGCGCCGTGAGCTCAGCGAAGTCGAAAAGCAACGCATTCCAAAGGGCGAGAGCGGCACTGCCACGGCTCGCCAACAGCGCAACGAACAGTTGACCGGCCTGCGTGATGCCATGAAGCGTCATGCCTGCCACGACTGCGCGGAGCGCGAATCGCACGCTCGTTGGGCAGAACGATACTGGCGACTTGAGCGCGACACCCAGCGACTCATCGACGAAGTTCACGACCGCACCGGCTCCGTGGCCCGAACCTTTGACCGCATCACCGACCTCCTCATCCGCTTGGGATACATCGTCGATGATCCCGCAACCGCGCGGCTGACGGCCAGCATGCACGGCACCAACCTGCAACGCATCTTTGGCGAGCGAGACCTGCTCGTTGCCGAATGCATCCGCAAGCAGGTCTGGCTCGACCTCGACCCGGCGCAATTGGCCGCCATGTGCTGCGCGCTGACGTTTGAGCCTCGACGCGAAGAAGAGAACCCGCCAGAAGGGCACCTGCCAAAGGGCAAGTTCCGCGAGGCGATGACGGCAACCGAGCAGATCTGGATGCGCCTAGACGAGCTCGAAGACGAATTCCACGTGCCGCGCACGGTTCCGCTGAGTACCGCGCTGGTGCCGGCCATGTATCGCTGGGCGAGTGGCGTACCGCTTGATCGGGTGCTGGAACGGACCGACCTCGCAGCGGGCGACTTTGTGCGTCAGGTGCGACAGGTGCTTGACCTGCTCGACCAATTGCACACGGTTGCCGGTGGCCGACTCGCTGCGACTGCCAAGCAGTCTCGACAATTGATCTTCCGCGGCATCGTCGCACACACCGGGGCCGAGGTCGAGTGAGCCGGACCTCGATGACGGTTGTCGCGTCGAATAGTCGCCAACAGTTTGCGTTGCGCGTCTGCTGGGCAGTGCTCGGCGGACTCCTGATGGTGTTCGCATTCCCCGACTATGGCCTCTGGTGGCTCATCTTGCCAGCGTTGATGTGCATGCTGGGGGCATTGCGCGGCAGCCGTCCGGGCCAGGGCGCGCTCATTGGCGCCGCGGCGGGTGCGTCGTTCTACTTGGCGCATATTTCTTGGGCGCAGGAGTTCCTCGGTCCGATTCCGTGGCTTGCGTTGGCCGGGCTGATGACGCTGTGGTGGGCCGGGTTCGGCGCAGTCATCGCCGTGGCATATCAGCGACTCCGAACAGGTTCCGCGATGGCAAAGCCGGCTACATCCGCGGCGATCATGGCACTGGCAATCGCGGGGCTCTGGACCTTCCGCGAGTGGTGTTCGTCAACGTTGCCGTACAACGGGTTCGCCTGGGGGCGCGTCGCGCAATCGCAGCAAGACTCGCCTGTTCTCGAAGCTGTCTCGTGGCTGGGTACCTCGGGCCTAAGCTTCGCCCTCGTCTGGTGCGCAGCCTTCGCGCTGGAGCTCGTCGTACAGTACCGAGCGCACGCTGCCCGGGGTGAACGAAACGTAGTTGCTGCCGGAGACCAGCACCGAACACTGGCCATCGTGAGGCACGTCCGCACCGGTACGGCAGCGCGATTCCTTGGCCAGATGGCTGGGGGACTGGCAGCACTTTCAGTCCTCGCCGTCATTCCGGCGTGGGCGACGCTGACACCGGGCGACACGCAGGGGGAGACCACCATCCTGGCCGTGCAAGGTAACTCGCCCGGCGCGAGCTATTTCATCCCGTCAGCACCCGGGCAGATCATCCGAGAGCACCTCGATGCGAGTTATGACGCCCTCGAGGCAAATCCGCAGGCGCGACCCGACCTCATCCTGTGGCCCGAAGGTTCGCTGGACGTAAATCCTGTGCTGAACACGTCGGTGGAAACCGCGTTGAACAAGCTGACTGAGCGGGCTGGGGCACCGCTTCTGGCGAATACCGTCACTTGGCAGGGCAAGCTGCAGTCTGACGATGCTGAGTTCTACAACTCGCAGGTGCTGTGGACGGATGGTGCCATCGCCGGCCAATACGACAAGCGACGCCCCGTACCATTTGGCGAATACGTGCCCGATCGGCACATCTACGAAGCGATCGTGCCAGATCTCATCGGTCTCATTCAGCGCGAATATCTACCGGGGGAGCGCAGCAATGTGCTCGCAGTGAATGACGTCGCATACGGCATATTCATTTGCTTCGACATCGTGGATGACGAGCTTGCGCGCACTGCCGTTCGTGAAGGTGCTCAGGTGCTGCTTGCTCCAACGAATAACGCTGACTTTGCCTATACCCACGAAGCGGCGCAGCAACTGGCATTTGCGCGGATGCGGGCGGTCGAGACTGGTCGTTCGCTCGTACAGGTTTCTACCGTTGGCATGAGCGCCAGCTACGCGCCCGATGGCGCCGTCCTCGATGCTCTGCCCTGGTACACCAGTGATGCCATGCTCGTGACCGTGCCCTTGCGCACGGGAACCACGCCCGCCGTTGCCATCGGACGCTGGCTCGAAGCAGCAGTGAGCGCAATGGGCGTACTGCTCGCGTTTGGAATGCGTCCCCGTCGCGAGTAGCGACGGAAACGTCGTAGCGCCGCAGCAATCAGGTGACCTGTGCGGCGCTACGGAGCAAACACAGCAAGCTGTCTTGCTAGCGACTTCTTCGCTCGTTACTTTTTCTTTTTGGCGGCAGCAGCCTTCTTCTTCTTTTCGGCCTTGGCTGCGGCTTCTTTCTCGGCCTTCGTCTGGGCGCGTGCGCGGCCCTCGATCTCGAGTGGTGCCGGGGCGGGCTCCGACGAACGGCCGGTGGTCTGTGGACGGCCAGCGGTAGGTTCGCGACGTACCTGAGTACCGCGACGCTCACGCAGGTACTCGAGACGAATGTCGAGCACCTCTTCGAGTTCTTCTGCGGTGCGACGCTCGAGCAGCATGTCCCAGTGGGTGCGTTGTGGCTTGGTTTCGGGAGCCTCGTACGGCACGAATTCGCCCGAGTCTTCGTCGATCAGACGCCCCTCGTTACCGGTCTTTGGTGACGCCCAAGTTTCCGGAGCTTCAGCATCGGCGGCAAAGGTCACCGCAAACCGCTCACCGTCTTCGGTCTGGTAGGTACGCAGCTGGTGATCAACGAGGATTACGCCCTCGTCACTCTGCAAACTCTGTGCGCCGAGGCGCATACCGCGCAAGCTTCGATCTGCCATCGCCTGGCTCCTTTCGTACGTGTGCCCGCGAGCAAGCGCGGGCAGATTTCTCCATTCTACCGCCAAACGATCGGGGAGTCTGCGATACCGCCGGATACGCATCCACGCTCATCGATATCGCCTGACCGAATGGCAGACTGTGGCATTCGCACCACGAATCTGGCAAAGACTTGGCGAATCGCCTGCAGCCGCTGTGGATGCACCACAACTAGCATTGCTCGCATGGCACTTGAAACCACAAACCCACTCGCCCCGAACTCGCTGGCAGGCAAGCGCATCCTGGTAACCGGATCGTCGCGCGGAGTCGGAGCCGACACTATTCGCTACTTTGCAGCGGCCGGCGCCCAAGTCGTCGTGAACTACCGCAACAAGGCCGCCCGCGCCGAGAAGATTGTCTCGGAGATCACTGCAGCTGGCGGTACCGCGATTGCCGTTGGTTGCGACATTACCGACGCCGACTCGGTCGCCGGCATGATGGCGACCATTCAGGATGCATTTGGCGGGCTCGACGTACTCGTCCTGAACGCTTCTGGCGGTATGGAATCGAACATGGGGGAGGACTACGCACTTCGTCTGAATCGTGACGCACAGGTTGGTCTGCTGGATGCGGCGCTCCCGCTTATGAATGAAGGTGCACGTGTCGTGTTTGTCACGAGCCACCAGGCCCACTTCATTCGCACCACACCAACGATGCCCGAGTACGAGCCCGTCGCGCTGTCAAAGCGTGCGGGGGAGGACGCCCTGCTCGCACGCGTTCCAGGGCTTGCGGAAGCCGGAATCGGGTTCGTCGTGGTATCTGGGGACATGATTGAGGGCACGATTACCGCCACGCTGCTGAATCGTCTGAACCCCGGCGCCATTGAAGCCCGCCGTGAGCAGGCTGGCAAGCTGTACAACGTAGCCGAGTTTGCTGCCGAAGTCGCACTTGCGGCGGTAGAACCGGTGCCGGAAAACAACCTGCGACTCGTCGGCGACGTTTCGAGCTTCGTAGCTGAGAACTAGGCGACGAATCGACACGAGACGATATTGGCCGCATCCCCGAGGTAATCGCTGGATGCGGCCAATATTATGTCACTAACGCGTGGGAAATTCACCGTCGAGCGTGGCACGAAGCCGAGCCAGGGTAGCTGGATTTTTGAGATGATCGGCGAGTGCGGCGACGAACGAACGCCAGCCATCACGGCACTCACTCACGATCACACCGGCGTTCTCAACATCCGGAAACTCGGTTTCGATGATGCGAAGTCGAGTCGCACTGGCAAGTTGGGCAACCTGAAGCGTGAGTTCGGTTGTGTACCCACGCGGCGTTGCGCGGACAAAAGCACGGATGTACGGCTGCTTTGCGGCGGAAATCACCTTGCCCTCGATGGTGCGCGGCCGTTTCTTGCGTGGGCGAGGTGTCACCAGATGCACCTTGCTGCCTTTGCGTCGAGTGAGTTGCAGGTCTGGCCACCAGTGAGCGGTTTCACTCGGTGTGGTGAGCACGTACCAAACGTATTCGGCCGGCACCGAGAAGCGTACGGACATGTCCAGAGAAGCGCTGTGCATGATCTTTCCTTGCAACTGGCGTGAGATGGGTGGGCTTCAGCGCAGCAATTCGGGCTGCGTGAATGCAAATCGCTCCTGATCGATGACCAGGAGCGATTACGCGTCGAAAATCGTTACTTGCGGCTGTGGCCGACGATCTGCCACGGGATGAAGAACGCCAGCGAGTTCAGCAGGATGCCTGCAGTGAACAGCAAGAACGACATGGTTGGGTCACCCATCTCGAATGCGAGAGCGTAGCAGCCAAGGCCAGCTCCAAAGATTAGGATGCAAAGTACGGTGATGATCGCAGACAAGTGTTTCTCCCAGAAACGAACGATGGAAAACGTCCGTGCGTAACGCACTGATGTTGATCTTACGTCAAGAAGTCAGTATTGCCGAACTTGAGCGCCGTTCGTGTCGGAGAATCCTGGCGAGGTTGCTTGCGGGCGCGCCGGTTCGGAGTACGTTGAACTATCTGCGTCCGTCAAGTGTGCGTATTGTTTCGCCGCACGAGCATTATCCGATAATGCACATTATGTCATTATGAGTTGAAGGCAATGCCCCCTTCCTCCTGCTCCCTGAGCGACAGTGTTGACTCAGATCTGTCGACTCCCACCCGATGTCGTCTGCTGCTAGAACAAGTCGTGGTCACCTGCAACTTAACCTGTCGACTCAACACATTTACGAATTCACTGCTGACTATCGATTTGCGCATTGCAGATGTTGTTGCGATCGCGATCATCCATTCAAGTCAGAGATCGATCGACCTAGCACTCAGCACATGACACCCAGGCAAGTCGTACACGATCTGGCAATGCGTGCTTCTGCTTGAACCGAACGGGTAATTTTGCGTTGCGAGGTCCGTATTCCGAATATTCCCACCCCGCCTGAACCGTTGCGAAATCATGTGCTGAAGGACGCTACTGCTATTTGGTGTCACCGCAAGAGCGCACCTGAGGTCGTACGTAGGTCGACCTCACTGATTCGGGAAAACAAGAGTGGGTGAGGAAGCTCGCAGCACTTCCCCACCCACTGTGGCTAGCTAGTCGAGGTTGTTAGCATTTCGACGTCGAGTCGTCATCAACAGCGCAAGGCCTGCAGCGAGTGTTGCCAGTGCTCCGATGAATACGGGCTCAGGGGTATTACCTGTGGCAGCGAGTCCAGCAGCTGGCTCGGGCGATGCTGGGATTGGCACTGGGGAAACAGTTTCGTCGCCGGGGGTTTCAGGCGTAGCCGGTGTCGTCTCGCTCGGTGTCGTCTCGCTCGGTGTCGTCTCGCTCGGTGTCGATTCGCTCGGTGTCGATTCGCTAGGTCCTGGCGGGCTTGGCTCAGGCTCGCTTGGCTCAGGCTCGCTTGGCCCCGGCACAGGAGTGTTCGTCACGCCGACTGAAACGGCGCTGATGCGTTCTTGCTCGGTGGCACGTTTGGCAACGGTAAAATCCGTGAAAGCTGCTTGCTCGGACGGAGTCTCGTATCCTTCTGGCACGGTCACCTCTCGGAGTGAGTAGGAACCCGGCTCGAGAAGCAGACCATTTTCAGTGACGATGATGCCGTGGCTGTCCGCCTGCGGCAACTGACGTACGGATTCATCGTCCGCTAGTGCAGCCAGGTCACCGTTGTAGAGACGTACCTTTCCGGATGCGTCGGTGGTGAAGGTCGCCTCTGTCAGTTTTGTGGTGTGGTCAGCGGACCATAGTTCGAACTCTGCCCCCGCAAGTGCAGCTTCAGTGGCGGCGTCCGACTTGGCAATTTCAACTGCCCCGGGGATCGAGCGATAGGTGCGGTAGAGGTGTTGGCGCAGCAGTACTTCACCAGTTACGGGGTCGGGCAAATATGTGTATGTAAGGTTCGTGTCGTCTGGTAGATCGTCATCGACAAATACATATCCCGGCACGGTCGCGTTGAGCGAGTTGGCCCATTCCTCGGATGTCGGCGAGATTGGGTAATTTGGAAAATCGTGGTTCATGAGCCGCTGTTCAAACGGACTGTCGGGCGAAACGCGTAGGCCCTGGAGGTTGTACGCCTCAACGGACGGCGCGAGTTCATCGATTCCCAATGGCAAATAACCAACACGCTGCTGACGTGGTGCGGCAGCATCCGCATTACGGTCAAGCGCAACCTTGTTTGGTCGGGTCAACAATGCCGCAGTGGGTTCGTAACCCATCAGTTCTCGATAGTTCTTGTCCAGTACGTGGTGCACTTCAACCTGCGGGATTCGCTCAAACTGTTGCCGGGTAAATACCGTTGTGGCGGAGTTGGATATTCCGGTGGTGCGGAAGTTGTTACGGAACTGCACCTGTACAAGCTGGTCCTTTGGCACATCGTAGGCAAATTGGAAGTGCCGGGTAAAGTGGTCGCCATCTGTCGAACGGTTATAGAAGTTCTGCCACACCGCCGACTCTTTACCAGCGGCATCGACGGTGATTTGTGACTCGCGCGAGTCGAAGACCGGTGATGGTGTGCCATCAATGACGAGATCTCGAAGCTCCCCGTAGCGATACTGGTTGCTTGCTTGCCAGTCGCCATTTGCACCCTTGACGACCGGCAGTTCAAACACGAACATTGCAACATCCGCTCGACTTACGATGGGTGCGGCGCCATCATTTACGTGGAACTTCACTGATCGATATAGCGTGTCGCCCGGGTTGAATCCCGTGTTTCGCCAGGACCCCGCGAATGGAATGACGAGATTCAGGTCTCCCGTTTGGTTGTCTTCACGGAGCACGAAGTCAATGATCCCAAGTCCAGTAGTCCCCTGAGTTCTGGTGGGATTGAAGAACGACGTGTATCGCTGATCATTGAGCGCCGTACGTACGGCTTCTGACTCTTCCGGAGAGTCTTTCTTGGCGAGCCAAGCGTTACGCATGTCGTTGAATGTCCAGCTCAAGTTCACGACTTTGCCGCTATTCGTGGTGATGAGGATGTCCTGGCCTTCGCGCTGAATCATGTCGCGAATCTCGGGAGCATACTCGGCACCGTGGTTGTTACCGTCGTCGAAACGAATCAGGTAGTCAGCATGGTCAGGCAAGAAATGGTTGCCGTCCTCAACCGCAATGGTCTCGGTCGCAGGTTCGTCTGGGTAGGTCTCCGCAGTGCCAGCGAATGCCTGGCTTGGCGGAAGCGTGACAGCAGACGCAACTAGGGCGCTGGCAAGGGCCGCGGTCAAAAGCGTACGCCAACGTGACGTCAAGGACCGCACAGTACTGAAATTCGTGGCCATAAAACACATTTTAACGATTTACATAACCATCGGCTGGCTCGCAGCATCCTGATGTCGACAGCATCGGCGGTCTGCTTAGTCTTACGAACCCTTCGAATTCGCCACGATCATCCCACGGGACCCTTGTGATCGTCCACATGGTGGAAAAGCCGCTGTAGTTGTCCCAGGTTTCAGTTCTCGGTGCCACACTCGTTTTACTGTCCAGAAGACGAGGATCTCAGCATGACCAATCAATTCGATCTGCCACCGTTGCCGCCACTGCCACCGCAGTCTCCCGATCTTCCCGCGGGCACAGATCCGATTCGTCAAACGGCACCATACGGTTCCTCACACGCTGCGGCCGGGAGCAGCCGCGCGTCGATGCCGATGAGTTCGAAGTACGGCGTACCGACACCGGCAAACGCGACCGAACGGATTGCGCCGCTTTCCACCCCCGCCGCTCCCCTGCATCCACCGCAGCTGCCAATGTACGCAGATGTGCGCATGCAGTCGCCGGTGATGTACCGTCGCGGTCGCGGATCTACTCGTGCACCGCGGGAACAGTTCGCAGCGCGCGTCCGCCCGAACGCAGCTACCGCACCGGGCACCTTTGGCCCTGCTACCACTCGTCCTGCGCAGTCCGGCCTGCGCCAATCAAATACGCCATGGGGTGCGATCATCGCCACTGCCGCGATCACCGCACTCGTCGTCAGCGCGGCCAATGCCATGCTTGACCGCGCATTCGCGCCCGCACCGGCCCAAGCGTCGGCTCCCGCGGCACCGGCAGAGGTCATTAGCCAGCAGGATTGGACGGTTGCCGCAGCATCCGCTGGCGAAAGTGTGGTGTCGATCAAACTTCGAGACGGCAAACAATCCTCGCAGGGGTCTGGTGTCGTTTGGGACACTGACGGTCACATTGTGACCAACCACCACGTCATTGAACTGGCGACCGCGACGGATGCCACCGAGATCACCGTGCTCGTCAATAACCAGTCGTTTACCGCCGAACTCGTCGGCTCCGACCCGGCAACCGACCTTGCCGTGCTGAAAGTCAACGGGCTCCCCGACCAAGTCGTGCCGATACCGCAGGGCGATTCTGAGAAAGTACAGATTGGCGAGAACGTCATGGCGATCGGCTCTCCACTGGGGCTCCACGATTCGTTTACTACCGGCATTGTCTCGGCACTCGATCGACCCGTGACCACGGGCAAGACCGAAGGCAACTCGGTCGTGACCAACGCCATCCAAACTTCTGCTCCCCTAAACCCCGGCAATTCCGGTGGCGCGCTAGTGAATCACCGCGGTGAGCTCATCGGCATCAACTCGTCAATTGCGACCGTTGGCGGGGCAAAGTCTGGTTCGATCGGCATTGGCTTTGCGATTCCGCAAAAGCTCGTCACCCAGGTTGCGAATGAACTGATCAAGGACGGCAAAGTAGCACACGCGTGGCTCGGCATTTCAACGGTGGATGGGGCGGCAGCAGACGGTTCGGGAACGCGCGTCGGCGCCGAGGTGCGCTCGATCGAGCCGACCGGCCCGAGCAGCGGAGTCGGCATTCAGCCCGGCGACGTCATCATTCGCGTGGGCGATACGGAAATTTCCGGAGCCTCGCAATTGGTTGGTGAAGTTCGCACCTACTTGGCCGGTGACGAGGTCACCGTGGAGTACTTGCGTGACGGTAAAACACACACCGTGGACGTCACACTCGGTGAATCCCCCACGCTGAACTAGGCTTCGGTCGACGCGAGCCTGCGGCCGAGCAGCGTTGCTGTTCGGCCGCTTAGGCGTCGATGAGCTGCGGCACGACGTGCTGGGCGCCCTCGACAATGAACTCGCGACGAGGGGCTACCTCATTACCCATGAGTACTTCAAAGACCTTCTCTGCCTCAGCGGCGTCCTGCAGGTTCATTCGGCGTAGCAGTCGAGCCTGCGGGTTCATGGTTGTCTCCCACAGCTGGTCTTCATCCATCTCACCCAGACCCTTGTAGCGCTGGATTGGGTCCTGGTACTTCTTACCGGCACGTTCGAGCTTCTTCAGCAGCTTCTGCAGCTCGGCCTCAGAATAGGTGTAGATCGTCTCGTTGGCCTTCTTGCCGGGGTTGAGCACGACAACGCGGTGCAGCGGCGGTACTGCGGCGTACACGCGCCCGGCCTCGAGCATCGGTCGCATGTATCGGAAGAACAGCGTGAGCAGCAGCGTGCGGATGTGCGCACCGTCGACATCCGCATCCGACATGATGATCACCTTGCCGTAACGTGCTGCCGAGAGGTCAAAGCTACGCCCCGAACCGGCACCCAGTACCTGAATGATGTTCGCGCACTCGGCGTTCTTCAACATGTCGGCAAGAGAGGCCTTCTGCACGTTAAGAATCTTGCCTCGGATGGGGAACAACGCTTGGTACTCCGAATCGCGCGCTGGCTTCGCCGTACCGAGTGCCGAGTCACCCTCAACGATGAACAGTTCAGAACGCTCGACCTCGTTAGTGCGGCAGTCGACGAGCTTGGCCGGCAGGGATGAATTCTCGAGCGCGTTCTTGCGCCGCTGCGTCTCTTTGTGGGCGCGCGCCGCGATGCGGCTCTTCATCTCGGTGACGATCTTCTCGAGCAGCAGCGAAGTCTCGGTCTTGTCCTGTCGCTTCGTGCTGCTGAAACGTTCCTTCATGCCGTTGACGATGGTGCGCTGCACAATGGCGCGTGCCTGCGGCGTACCGAGGACTTCTTTGGTCTGTCCCTCAAACTGCGGTTCAGGGATGCGGACGGTTACGACCGCGGTCAGCCCGGCAAGTACGTCGTCCTTCTCGAGCTTGTCATTGCCAGCCTTGAGCTTCCGTGCGTTCTTCGTGACCTCGTCGCGTACGACCTTGATGAGTCCGGCTTCGAAACCGGCCTGGTGGGTTCCGCCCTTGGGTGTGGCGATGATGTTCACGAAGCTGCGCAGTGTGGTGTCGTATCCCCCACCCCAGCGAAGGGCGAGATCCACTTCCATGTTGCGATCGACTTCGCGTGAAACCATGTGACCGGTCGCTTCATCGAGCACTGGGATCGTCTCGGTGTAGGCGCCTTCGCCCTGAAGCCGCCAGGTATCGGTCAGTGCCTGATCGGGCGCCAGGAACTCAACAAACTCTGAGATGCCGCCGTCGTACTTGAACGACTCCGCAACCGGTTCACTCCCCCGGTTGTCGCTGAGCGAAATCTCCAAACCCGGCACGAGAAACGCCGTTTGGCGAGCGCGGTCGCGGAGCTTGTCGAGCTGAAAATCCGCATCCCGTACAAACACCTGCGGGTCGGCCCAGTACCGCACACGCGTACCAGTAACGCCGCGCTTGGCCTTACCAATCTTGCGCAACGTTGCTTTGCCTGGCTCAGGGGTGAACGATGCGTCCGGCGATGGGGTTCCGGATTTGTCATCGAACACGCCCGCGTGGCCACGCTGGAAGCTCATGGCATAGGTGGCACCACCGCGATCAACTTCAACGTCCATTCGCGACGACAGCGCGTTGACAACCGAGGCGCCAACACCGTGCAGACCACCGGCTGCGCCGTAGTTGCTACCACCAAACTTTCCACCCGCGTGCAGCTTCGTGTAGACCACCTGAACGCCGGTCCAACCCGTTCTTGGCTCGATATCGGTGGGCACACCGCGGCCGTTGTCGCGGACCTCTACTGAGTGATCGGGGTGCAGGATAATTTCGATGCGCTCACCGTGGCCGCCGAGTGCTTCATCGACCGAGTTGTCGATGATTTCCCACAGGCAGTGCATGAGGCCACGCGAGTCGGTGGAACCGATGTACATGCCGGGGCGTTTGCGAACGGCTTCAAGCCCTTCAAGTACTTGCAGGTTGTCGGCGTTGTACGAATCCGCTCCGGTTTCCTTAACGGTCGTCTTGGCACCGGGGGTGGTAGCTGACATGCAGAAGGCCTCCTTGAATCTTGGCAATTCTAGGAGGCCTCTTGCATGATGTGTGTTGGACGCACCGGCCAGTCAAATACTGGCCAATCGCGACCGCATCCGTGCCATTGATCGTTGAAGCTGTGGTCGATGACTGGACAAACCGCTTCGACGTGGACTAGGCACCGTTGATCTGTCGCTGGTAGTGCGGCAGCAATCCGATCTTCGACCCCGAAACCGAGGGTTTTGCCTGGAAGACGCTCGAGTTGTGGTTGCCTTCGATGATCAGTGGCCCGTGCTCGGTTACCGCCACGTCCCAGCCAACGTACGGTACCGACGGGATGCGGCTGGCCGCGTCTTCGAGCATCGTCATGATCTCTTCGAAGTGCGGCACCTGGAATCCGGCGATCTGCTCGTTCGTCAGCGGGTGTGTGGCAAAGACTTCACCGTTCTTGTTGACGCCCGGGTACAGCGCGGTGCCGTGCTCGTCGAGCATGGTGTACATGCCGCCGCTGGCGAAGTTGTCGACGGCGTCGCCGCATCCGATGCGCAGCACGGCGGCGAGCAGGCGGAAGTCACCCTTGCCCTTGTTAAACCCGATGATGCGGATCGTGTTGACGCTCTGTGGATGCAGCCGGGCAAGCTCCGGGTGCTGTTCGATGCAGGCTTCCACCAGCGACTGGTTCGAGGCCAGCAGTTCGGCACGAAGCGCAGCAGCGTCGGTTACGTCAGTGAAATCACGCTTGGCAACCCCTGCCCCACCGTGACCATCGAATGGTTTGACGACGACCTGTGGATGTTCGGCGATGAATGCGGCAAACTCTGCATCCGTGGCGCTACGAGCGTCGATCCAGGCACGGCCAAGCAGATCATCAAAGCGCTGGTAGAACGCGAGCTTGTCGCTGAATAGCTTGCGATCGTGTTCGTCGTTGTAGCGCTCGTTAATGAGGTGCGACTTGGGGTGCGTCATCCAGGTTTTGCGTTCGCGTGCGTTGAGCGAAGCAAACTCCCACATGGCGTAGTCGCGGAAACCGAGCTCGTGCCGGACCGAGCACCACAGCATGTCGGCGATGATTACCGGCGTTGGTTTCCTGGTAATCGGCTTGGACTGTCGGGCAAACGCCGCGAGGTTTGCGGGGCTCAGCCGTGCGGCGCGCTCCGCATAGAACGCAAGCTTTGCAAGGATTGGGTTGCTCATATGGGTTACTTGAACTTCATTGCACGCTGGTAAACGGGCAACAGGCCTTCCTTGGTTCCCGTCACTGCGGGGCGAGTCTGGAACACACCGGTGTTGTGGTTACCTTCAATAACCACCGGCCCTTCAGGCGTGAGCGCAATGTCCCAACCGATGTACGGCATTTCGGGAACGCGTACTGCGAGCTTCTTCGCAAACTCGATGACCTCGTCGAACATCGGTACTTGGAAGTCAGCGATGCGGACCTTGGTGGCCGGGTGGATCTCAAACACGGTGCCGTTGCCGTCGTACGCGGCGTGCAGAGCGTGACCGTGTTCATCCATCATCGTGTACATGCCGCCACCGCTGTAGTTGTCGATGTTGCCACCGTTACCCATCTTGAGGACGCGGGCGAGCACATGCACCTTCTTCGCAGGGTCAACATACGTCACGATGCGCATCGTGTTGACGGCTTCTGGGTACAGGCGCGACATTTCGGGGTGCTGCGTCAGGAACTCTTCAACCAGTGGCGTGCGTGCACGCTTGGCTTCCTTCGCCCAAGTCTGTACATCGGCGTAGTCCGCCACGTTGTACACCTTGATGTCATCGCCACCGACACCCTCAGGGTCCTTGGCGATCACCTTGGGGTGTCGCGCTACGAAATCAGCGATTTCGGTTTCGGATGCGGTGCGCAGGTCAATCCACTCGCGACCGATGCAGTCGCTGAAGACCTTGGCGAACTCAACCTTGTCATCGAAAATCTTGCGCTTAGCCTGCGAGTTGAAGGCACGCGAAAGCATCGCCGACTTCGGCTCGGTCATGAACGTGGCGCGTTCGCGACCACGAAGCAGACGGTAGTCCCATTGCGCGTAGTGCTCGAACGTGGTCTGGTAACGCACGACGCAGAAGAACATGTCCGGGATGATGATCCACAGCGGCGTGCGTGGGGTTACGCGTTGAGCTTGGCGAGCGAACCCAATGATTCGCTTGAAGTTGATCTTGGTCGCGCGTTCAAACACGTACCGGATTCGCGCAATAAACCAGCGCATCCAAGTGCCTTTCTAATAGCGTTGAAGGATTAGTTCTTCTTGCGCAGGATGCCCATTGGCGTGGATTGTGCGCCCTGGCCAAGCGGATTGTCTTGTAGTACGGCGACCCAGTGATCGTTGAGCTCGTCATCGAGGGTCGAGCCGAGGATGTTTCCGCCGATGTCGTTGATGTCGACGATGAGCACATCAACCTTGTTGCCGAGCAGAATCTTGAGGTCGCGGGCAACGCGCTCGGGGTGTTCGGGGCCGAGCACAATCGATTCGTCATATGGCGGGATGGTGCCCTCGGTGGGGCCGTCAATGGCGCGGGCACGTTCGCCGGCCACGCGGTAGAAGTCACCGCTGCGGCCGAGCGCCTTCGAGATCACCGAGATTCCAGCGGCAGCGAGGATGCGCGGGGTACCGCATTCGCGCAGTGCCATCTCCATCGTTTCTGGCATGCCAAGACCGATGCCGTACGGCGTCTTCTTTACGTACTTCGACAGGAACGTTGCCAGCGGGCGCGGTTCGACATCGCTCACGAGCATGGAACGGCCCTGCGTGATCGCTACGATCTTTTCGGTGACGAACAGGACGTCACCCGGTTCGATGACGTCCTGCGCGTACTGCTTCACGAAGCTGCGCAGGTCATCACCGTCCATGACTACGTGAGTCTTAATTGGCAGGCGTTCATACGTGATGCCGTCAACGGTCGATTCCAGGGATTTTCCCTCGTTAGCTTGCAACGTGCAGCTCCTAAGTCAATTGTTTGTGGCGTCGATAATGACGCACGCATCAGTGCGTTGCGAGTACCCGAATTGTTTACTCGAGGTAGTCGCGCAGAGACTGTGAACGCGATGGGTGGCGCAGCTTTGCCATCGTCTTCGACTCAATCTGGCGGATGCGCTCACGGGTGACGCCGAAGGTCTCCCCGATTTGGTCGAGCGTCTTTGGCATACCGTCACCGAGGCCGAAGCGCATGCGGATGACGCCCGCTTCGCGCTCCGACAGCGAATCGAGCAGCGACTCGAGCTGGCGCTGCAGCATCGTAAAGCTCACGGCATCGGCGGGAACAACGGCTTCGGTGTCCTCAATGAGGTCACCGAACTCCGAGTCGCCGTCTTCGCCAAGCGGGGTGTGCAGCGAAATGGGCTCGCGACCGTACTTCTGAACCTCGATGACCTTCTCAGGGGTCATGTCGAGCTCGTGGGCGAGCTCTTCCGGAGTTGGTTCACGGCCGAGGTCCTGCAGCATCTGACGCTGAACACGGGCAAGCTTGTTAATGACTTCGACCATGTGCACCGGAATACGGATGGTGCGGGCCTGGTCGGCCATGGCGCGCGTGATTGCCTGACGAATCCACCAGGTTGCGTAGGTCGAGAACTTAAAGCCCTTGGTGTAGTCGAACTTCTCAACCGCGCGAATCAGACCGAGGTTACCTTCCTGAATCAAGTCGAGGAACTGCATCCCACGACCCGTGTAACGCTTTGCGAGCGAAACGACCAGACGGAGGTTGGCGCCCAGCAGGTGGCTCTTAGCGCGGCGACCGTCACGGACAATCCACTTGAGTTCGCGCTTGAACTTCGGGTCAAAGTCAGGATTGCGCAGCAGCTTGTCTTCGGCGTAGAGACCAGCTTCGATTCGCATCGCCAGGTCGACCTCTTCGGCCGCGTCCAGCAGCGGAACCTTACCGATCTGCTTCAGGTAGTCCTTGACCGGGTCGGCGGTCGCACCGGTGATCTGGGCCGAGTAGACGGGCGCCTCATCGTCGTCGGTGTTCTTCAGAACAAGCGCACCCGCAGCCTTCACGGCCGACTCTGCCTTGACCTGGTCTTCTTCGGGGTCTTCGCTCTTCTCGTCACGCTTACCCATATCTGGGTCATCGTCGTTCTCGACTTCGTCGACTTCGTCCTCGACCTCTTCGAGATCGACCTCGTCAATGTCGTCTTCGTCGATCTCGTCGTCCTCGACCTTGGACTTGGACTTGGCTGCCTCAGTCTTCTTGGGCGCGGCCTTCTTTGGTGCGGCTGACGCGCTCTTGGTCGCTGCCGACTTCTTCGCTGGTGCTGCGTCCGAGCTGGATGCGGTGTGTGCCACAAGCGCTTCCACGAGGTCGGTCTTCCGCAGCGCCGATGCGCCCTTCAGACCCGTCTCCTTAGCGATCGCGCGAAGCTCGGCGACCGTCTTACCTGCAAGCGTTTCGGCGCTGTAGGTCGAAGTGGAGGTGGATGCACGTGCTGCCATTGATACTCCCTGAGATTCGGGCAAAAAATGAGAGCCCATGTCAAGCCGCGACAACGGCTGACTGGGTCAGTGTCCACAATTCTACACGGTGCGACCCTGCACTATTCCCAGCAACAGCGTTTGTCAAGAGCTGTTTGCGATCGATCATGCGTTGTTCACACGTGCATGCGCCCGCATCTGTTGGCCGAACTAACATCGATGCCAAACACTCGTTCGTGATTACGGTTCGTTGGTGCGACGGCGCCAACGGCGGGCAATGACGCCCCAAAGCGGCGCGACAACCACACCTTCTTCGGCCGCAAGCGCACGCGTGCGGTGACGAGAATCCCAGACCCCCAAAATGCCAATGCCAATGGTGATGGGTACGGCCCAAAATGCGATGCGGAACGCCGCCCAATCGGGGGTGCTTCCGTGCGTCACCGCATCCAACAACAAACCAATCATCAGCAGAGCAATTGAGCCCGATGTGAACCCACCTACGTTGACGATGCCGGATGCGGAGCCGTAGCTCGAAGTCGGGTTGAAGGTACGCGCAAAGTCAAAGCCAATTGTGGATCCCGTCGATCCGAGACCGGTAATAATGAGCGTCAGCAAGAAGAACCACAGCGGTGGCTGACCCGGCCACATAATGACCCCGATCCAGAACAAAGCCACCACCACGCTGATCGACATGACCAGCGTCGACCGACGCAGCGGGAATCGCGCGGTAAGAATACCGAGCACCGGACCGATAACCACACCAGACAAGACGGGAATAAGCAGAAAAGCCGCGGCAACGCGTTCGTCAATACCGAGGCCCTGCACCATCAATGGGAAGCCCCAGAGCAGACCAAACACGAGCCCCGGAAAAAGCAGTGTGAAGTGTGACCAATAGCCAAGCCGGGTGCCGGGACGGGCGAACGCGGCGCCGAGTTTCGCAAACGCTTCTCGAAGCGAAACTGGATTGGACTCGAATCGCGTACCCGGTGCATCCTTGAACGCCGCAATGCCGATTACGGCAACGATGAAGCTGATCGCCGCAACACTGATAAATGCCGTCTCCCAAGCGGTTAAGTGAAGCAGCATCGCGAACGGGACCGCCGATAAGAACTGGCCGAACTGTCCACCGTTAGCAAGCCACTGCTGCATGACCGGCACTTTGCGCGGACGGAACCAGGCAGAAACTAGCCGAAGCGCGCTAACGAAGGTGGTCGCATCCCCCAGGCCAAGGAGCACTCGCCCACCGGTGGCCACCTCGATAGTTGGCGCCAGTGCCACGATTAACTGGCCCGCACCCATGAGCAGCGCACCGCCAATAATCAACCGAGACGGACCAAAGCGATCGAGCATCATGCCAACGGGAATCTGCGCCAGCGCATAGACGACGATCTGCAGCAGCGCGAGCCCCGAAAGCGCAGTTGCCGAGGCATCCCAGCGCGATTGTGCCTCCAGACCCGCCACACCAAGTGATGTTCGCTGCGTCACCGCGAAGGCATACGCAAGCAGCGCGAGCGCAAACATGATCCCGGGTAGCCGTCGAGGAATCGTTGCCAAGACTTGCGTGTTGGGTACCTGCGGATCCATGAATGTCTCACCTGCTTCGTCGGGTCGGTCGGCCACGTTGTCCGGCCGTAGTGCATGTTGGAGAACCGGTGGCGCAGTCAGCTGGGGTGCTGACTGCCGTGCCAGTTCTCGTGGTGAATTTGGGCGACAGCTTCGTCCCGTCGTGCGAGTCGATCGCTAGTCGATATTTCGGCGGGCCGAGAGGTACCGCTCTAGTTCAGCGGCGATGGCATCGGCACTTGGCAGTTCGCCATCGGCATCGGCAAACGGATTCTCCTGGGGTGTGCCCTTAATGAACCCGTCGTATTGCGATTCCAACAGCCCGATCATGCGCTGAGCTTCTTCGTTCTCCGCAATCTGCGCATCGACTTCGGCACGAACCGTTCGCTCTCGTTCACGGAGCGACTCGGTTTCGATCATGCGACCGGATGCGGTGCCAATCGACTCGAGCAAACGGTGCGCAGCTGCCGGCACGGTTCCCTCGGCAAGATAGTGCGGCACCAAGACGACCAAGTCGACGACCGGAATGGATGCGCGCGTCAGTTCAAACTCGACCAGGTGCAGTGCGTGGGCCGGGGCCTCGATATCGCTCTCCCACATGGAGAGGCGTTCGATGAGCTCTTCGCGATTCCCCGTTGCCGCCAGGCGGATTGGTCGGGTGTGCGGTACCGGCATCGGGATTGCATGCGCCCAAGTGAATGATTCCACCCGGAAATGCTGGATACATGCCAATACCGCGCGGGCGAACTTCTCCCACTTGAAGTCCGGTTCATATCCGTGCAGCAAGAGGTACTTCTGCCCAAGGGAGTCTCGCATTAAGCGCAGATCAAGCGCGGGCTGGCGAAACCGCACGATCTGGTGGTCCTCGATTTGCACTCGCGGGCGACGCGCACGGTAGTCGAGCAGCGCATCCGCATGAAACCGTGCCACGAGCTCGCCTTCGTCTTGCTGCATCAGGCTTGCATTTGCCTGGAACAGCGTGGCCCCGGCGTCGCGGTATCCAGCAAGCAGCGCGATCATCGGGAGTCCAGGCTCGACCAGAGACCAGGCTGGGGCCGGTTGGTACAACGGGTCTTCGGGGAACATGCGGCAATAGTACGCCTAGGCAGCGTAGGCTCGTCTGCATGACTATGGCTGAGTTGAAAACAGATCTGACACAGTACTCCAGCGATGCAGTAACCGTAGTCCCGGTTCTCGCTGGCACCACCCCAGAATGTTGCGCAAGCAGCGACCTCGGCATTGACGCCGATCGTCTTGCGCGCCTTGGCGTGACGGGTAAGGCAGGCGAAACGCTCCGCGTACTCGTAACCGCCGAATCCGCTTCCGAAGAAGCACCCGTGCTCCTGGTCGGTGCTGGTAAGGAACGCACCGCTGAGGCACTGCGCCGCGCCGCCGGTATTGCGGCACGTGCGCTTAAAAGCGAATCGACCGTCGTATACGACCTCAAGGAAGCGACGGATGTAGAGCTCGAGGCACTGCTGACCGGTCACTTGCTCGGTGGCTACCGTTTCGATCGCTTCCGTGGTGAAGCTGACGAGACCGTGTCGGCGGAGCCACAGCAGCTCAGCGCCGTTGGTGTGGGCGAGGCAGTCATTACCCGTGTCAACGCCATTGCTGGTGCAGTTCGCATCACTCGCGACCTGGTGAACACTCCCCCGAGTGCGCTGGTTCCAGAAGACTTTGCTGACTTTGCACTCGACCTGTTCACCGACAGCGCGGTTGAAGTTGAGGTTTGGGATGAAGAGCGCCTCGTTGAAGAGTCCTGTGGCGGCATCCTCGGTGTGGGGCAGGGTTCCGAGAACCCACCTCACGTTGTTCGCCTTAACTACGCACCTGAAGGTGCTACAACGCACGTTGCTCTGGTGGGTAAGGGCATCACCTTTGACTCGGGCGGCCTTTCGATCAAGCCTGCCGGTTCGATGGTCGGCATGAAATTCGACATGGGTGGTGCAGCGTCGGTGCTCGGCACCGTGCGCGCCGTTGCTGAGCTCGGCCTGCCTATCGCGATCACCGGTTGGTGCATGCTGGCCGAGAACATGCCATCGGGTAGCGCCATCAAGCCCGATGATGTACTCGTTACGCGTTCCGGCAAGACGGTTGAAGTCACAAACACCGACGCCGAAGGTCGACTGGTGCTCTGCGACGGACTGACGCTCGCATCCGAGCAGCAGCCAGATCTGATCATCGACATCGCTACCCTCACCGGCGCTGCCATCGTCGCGCTCGGTGACCGCACCACCGGCATGGTCGGTAACGACCAGGCGTGGGTAGACCGCGCAATGGCGGCGTCGAAGAAAAGCGGCGAAGACTTCTGGCCGATGCCGATCCCAGAAGAGATCGCTGAGCGTCTCAAGTCGCCAGTTGCTGACATGGTCAACTCGAAGCCGGGTGACCGTTCCGCAGGCATGCTGTTCGCAGCAGCGTTCCTCGAGCGTTTTGTTGGCGACGACGAATCGGGCAAGGCACTCCCCTGGCTCCACCTCGATATTGCAGGACCAGCCGAGACCAAGTCGGCCTACGGTTACGTGCCCGAAGGCGGTAGCGGTGTGCCGGTACGCACGCTCGTTTCGCTCTTCGAAGCGCTCACCAAGAACTAGTTCAAACCGGTGACCTCAGTAGCGATTTGCCGCTGAGGTCACCGCCATACTCCGGGTGTAGGCTGGCGATCCGGTGCGCAAACCATGCGCCAACCCAACCCCTTACCTAGCGCGAGATCCGAACAACCTGCGGGTCACGCATCCACTACTGGCCGAATCTCCACACTGTGGTCCACCGGCCGTGACTGAAGACAGGGAGCGATTCGAGTGGCCGAACAGAACTTCGACCTCGTCGTCCTCGGAGGCGGTAGCGCAGGCTACGCCGCTGCAATTCGAGCGACCCAGCTGGGCATGCAAGTTGCCCTCGTAGAAAAGGACAAGCTTGGTGGCACGTGTTTGCACCGCGGCTGCGTTCCTACCAAGGCCATGCTGCATGCGGCAGAAGTTGCCGAGGCCGTTGAAGACGGCGCTCGCGTAGGCGTTTCGCTGACACTCAATTCGGTCGATGCGGAACAGCTGGGAGCATTCCGTGACGGCATCGTTTCGAGCAAGTTCAAGGGCCTGCAGGGTCTGCTCAAGGCGAAGAAGGTCAACGTTTTCGCAGGTGAGGGCAAGCTGCTCGCCGCGAACAAGGTTGCTGTGGGTGACGACGTACTGGTCGCCAAGAACGTAGTCCTCGCAACGGGTTCGTACTCGCGTTCAATCCCGGGACTTGACATCACCGGCAACGTGATCACCAGCGACCAGGCACTGCAGATGACCTGGATTCCGAAGCGCGCTGTCGTGCTCGGCGGCGGTGTTATTGGACTTGAGTTTGCGAGCCTGTGGCGTTCGCTGGGCGCTGAGGTCACCATCATTGAAGGCCTACCCCACCTGGCACCTGCCGAAGACGAAGCCATTTCGAAGTCTCTGGAACGCGCCTTCAAGAAGCGCGGCATCAACTTCCAGGTCTCCACGAAATTCGAATCGGTCACGCAGGATGAATACGGCGTGCACGTCAAGACGGACAAGGGCGAAACCATCGACGGTGACGTGCTCATGGTTGCCGTTGGTCGTGGACCGGTTACCCAGAACATGGGCTTTGAAGAAGTCGGAATCGCAATGGATCGCGGTTTCGTCACTGTCAACGAGCGTCTTGAGACCAGCGTCCCCGGCGTGTATGCGATCGGTGACATCGTTCCAGGCCTGCAGCTCGCGCACCGCAGCTACCAGCACGGTGTTTTCGTGGCCGAGCAGATCGCCGGCATGGAACCGGTCATGGTTGACGATGTCAACATCCCGAAGGTCACCTACTGTGAGCCACAGATGGCATCGGTAGGCCTCAGCGAAGCAAAGGCCAAGGAAATTCACGGCGCCGACAACGTCACCGCCTATGAATACAACCTTGCCGGTAATGCAAAGAGCTCGATCCTCGGCACCGCCGGTTTCGTGAAGGCTATTCGTCTGAACGATGGCCCCGTTCTCGGCATCCACATGATCGGTGCTCGCGTTGGCGAACTTGTCGGCCAGGCACAGCTCATCGTGAACTGGGAAGCATTCCCAGAAGATGTTGCCCAGTTGATCCATGCCCACCCAACCCAGAACGAAACTATCGGCGAGACGATGATGGCCCTCGCTGGCCGTCCGCTCCACGCGATGTAACCCTCGAACTGAGATTTTTTAGGAGAACGTAATGAGTCAGGACGTCACCCTGCCCTCGCTTGGCGAGAGCGTGACTGAGGGTACTGTTACCCGCTGGTTGAAGAACGTGGGCGACACCGTGGCCGTTGACGAGCCACTGGTCGAGGTTTCGACCGACAAGGTTGACACCGAAGTGCCCTCGCCGTTTGCCGGCACCTTGCAGGAAATCCTCGTTGCCGAAGACGAAACCGCTGAGGTTGGCGCCATTCTCGCTCGCATCGGTGATGGCGCAGCCGCACCAGCCGCAGCATCGGCACCTCAAGAAGAGGCCGCGGCTCCCGCGGCGGAGCCTGCTGCGGCACCGACTGCGGAACCAGCCGCATCCCCCTCGCCGTCGCCCCAGACCGGCGATGCAAATGAAGTAACGCTGCCGTCGCTTGGTGAAAGCGTCACCGAAGGTACGGTGACCCGCTGGCTGAAGCAGGTTGGCGACCAGGTGAACGTCGACGAGGCGCTCGTTGAGGTCTCGACCGACAAGGTTGACACCGAGGTTCCTTCGCCGTTTGCCGGCACGCTGCTCGAGATCCGCGTTAACGAGGATGAAACCGCTGAAGTTGGTGCGGTCCTCGCGCTTGTTGGTGATGGTGCTGCGGCGCCAGACTCGCAGCCTGCGGCGGAGTCGCCTGCTCCCGCTGAGCCGGAACCTGCCGTTGAAGCACCGGCCGCGCCAGCTCCGTCAGCACCAGCGGCATCGGCTCCAGCCACACCTGCACCTGCTGCTGCGCCCGCCTCGGCACCCGCTGCTCCGCAGCCGCCAAAGCGTCCGGCTTCGGCAAGCGACCCGCGTTACGTCACGCCAATCGTTCGCAAGCTCGCCACGGCTAAGGGCGTAGACCTCACGCAGGTCAGCGGCACTGGTGTGGGCGGCCGCATCCGCAAGGAAGATGTACTCAAGGCCGCTGAAGCACAGGCCGCGCCGGCACCGGCAGCATCCGCTGCGCCTGACGCTACCCCGGTGGCCTCGGCGCCGGACACCTTCGAGGTTTCGGAACTGCGTGGCACCACGCAGAAGATGTCGCGCCTGCGCAAGGTTATTGCTGCTCGTGCCGTTGAATCGATGCAGCAGACCGCTCAGCTCACGACCATGGTCAAGGTTGACGTCACCCGCGTTGCTGCGCTCCGTCAGGCCAAGAAACAGGAGTTCTTGGAGAAGACTGGTAGCAAGCTGTCGTTCTTGCCGTTCTTCACGCTGGCCGCCGTCGAAGCGCTGCAGTCCTACCCGGTGATCAACTCGACCGTCAAGGACGACGAGATTCACTACCCCGACCACGAGAACATCTCGATCGCAGTGGACACCGAGCGTGGCCTGCTGACCCCGGTCGTGAAGAATGCCGGTGGCATGTCGCTTGCAGACCTGGCCAAGTCGATTGATGACCTCGCCTCGCGTACTCGTGACAACAAGCTAACCCCGGATGAACTTGCTGGTGGTACCTTCACGGTCACCAACACCGGTTCGCGTGGCGCGCTGTTCGACACGCCACTGGTGTTCCTGCCGCAGCAGGCAATCCTGGGCACAGGTGCGGTCGTTAAGGAACCTGCCGTTATCAAGACCGATGATGGTGGCGAGGCCATTGCCATTCGTTCGATGGTTTACCTGGCACTGAGCTACGATCACCGAATTATCGACGGTGCCGATGCGGCTCGCTTCCTGAGCCAGATGAAGCGGCGTCTCGAGAACGGCAACTTCGAACCAAACCTCGGAATCTAGTTCGGTCTTCGCTACGGGTATCCCTGTGGCGAGCAGGTGTGGGGCTGGCGATGTGATCGTCGGTCCCACACCGCGTTTCCAGCCCTTCGCAGTGGTTCCGGCGAGGAGTGACCGCTATGCCAACGCACCGGTCATAGTCACGAACGCACCCGTTCCGGCCAGCGCGAGCCAAATAGTGGGGCGTACGGCAGCACTGCGCGCGATCAACTGAAACTGCAGTTCCCGCATCCGTTCGCGAAGGGTCACCTGTTGCGTCGAATTCAGCGACCGACGCACGGGTCGTTTGACCGCATCCTTGGTTGGCAAGGGCAGATTGTCATCAATTAGGTCACCGCCCGGGTCGACCGATTTCGTTGACTCAGCCCGGCGATGCCCACCGCGGCGACCCGGCGCGGTGCCCGTATGTATCGCTGTTCGTATTTGCGTCGATCCTCCCGTGCTTCGATTCCGAACGTTTTTACTCGGCTGTTGGTGCCCGGTTTCGCAGCATTCATTGGCAGCTTGACCAGAATCAACTGCATTTGCCAACCCAGATCGCGCGTACAGATGCGCCGGTTCAGCAGGCGACCAGGCAAACAGAAGATCTTGCAGCACCAGGTATTCGTCAGCCCCTGCACGTCCACTCGCTAACGGGGAAAGCTGATCACGAATATGCTGCGGCACCGAGCCGCGAACACGGTGTAGTAGCGCATCGATGATGGCGAATACCTGCTTCGCATGGTCTTGTCTCAGCACGTCGCCACGAAGTGCCGAATGGTCGTCGGCGACGAACGCGGACCGCCACCATTCAAAAACGGGGCGACCCTGTGCATCCAAATAGCAGTCGCGAAGCTGGATGCGCCGTGGCAAGACACCCACGCGATGTGCCAGCATGATCGTTTCGAGCAGCGGCACGATCATCGTTACGACAACCCCCGGCGAGAATCGCACCTCATCGCCAATGATCTCGGCGTAGGAACGCAATTGCTGCCAGGGCCGAACGCCGACAACAGCCTGCTCGGTCCGGATGCATTCACTGAACTCGATAATGAAATCGCCCCCAAGCCGGCTTCGCACAGCTGCTTCGGCAGCAAGCATGGCCCCGGCTTGCTCCCCCATCGCAATTTGCAAGTGAGCGGTGCGATGCTGCGCCACCGGCGAAACGATCGCGGCATCATCCCAATGTGGGGAGGCCGGTTGCCCGATGTCCGCACCGGATTCGGCTACCGCGGCAAAATGCATGGTTCCGTCATCGTCACCGGAGGAAAGGCGACGGACAAGTTTCCAGCCGGCGATGATCGAACCGATGGCAAATGGTGGCGATGAAGTATGCATGCGTCATAGATTGCCGCACGGCACGGTGTTCGGTGACGGAATCGAAATTTTGTGAATAACTCCCGGTGTTCGACGCCTGTGGATAGCCAAGCTGGGGGTATCCTGGGGGCACTATGGCAACTACGAACGAACGCGGTGCGGGTGAGCCCGGCCGCATGAAGCAACTGGTCGACGTCTTCAAGATGACGGCCAAGTACGACAAGCCAGGCATTGCCATGATGATCGTGGCACTGGTGCTGCCGATCATCGCAGCGGTACTTGCCTCGATCTTTGTCTACGACAACAACGTCATCATGTGGATCCTGCTCATGCTGCTTGGACTGATGATCGGGTTCTTCCTGTTCATGCGCATCCTGAACTGGCGTGCCGAGCGAGTCATGTACTCGCAGATTGAGGGCCAGCCAGGTGCAACTGGCGCGGTGCTCCAGGCAAGCCTGCGCGGTCAGTGGCGATCGAGCGATATGCCCGTAGCCATCAACCCGCGCACCAAGGATGTGGTATTCCGTGCCATCGGCAAGCCAGGTGTGGTGCTGTTCACGGAGTCAAATAGTGCTGCAGCAAAGAAGCTGCTCACTGACGAACAGCGAAAGCTGCAGCGTACGCTGCCGAACGTACCCGTCCACCACATCCTCGTTGGCCCAGCAGGCGTCAAACTCGCTGACCTCCGTGGCGAAGTAAAGAAGCTGCCGAAGAAGATCCGCCGTGAGGAGATCCTGGCGATTGACGCCCGACTCGCTTCGCTGCAGCGCCAGAACCTGCCGATCCCGAAGGGTGTCGACCCCAACCGCATCCGCCCATCGCGTTCGAACCTGCGCTAGCAACGACGCTGCGCCCGTCGCAACACGAAATATCCCCGCACCACTCAGGTGCGGGGATATTTCGTTTACAGGCAGCTGCGGAAAGACCGTTAGCGGAACCGACGCAACACGAGACCAGGCAGGACATCATGGGCGCCGCGACCGTCCTCATCCACGACAAGAGCGGGTACAACAAGGGTGAGCAGCACTTGTCGGAGTGCCGGGCGCCAGTATCCGGGAGCTTCGCCTGCGACCGTATTCAGCCGCATGCCGACAACCAAGTGGCCAATGGTGCCGCCGAGCAAAATGATGCTCAGGTAGCTCAGGCCCAGGAACAGCGCCATGATCGCAATCGGGTCATATGCGAACCACGTCCACGAGATCAGTGAGGCGATGCCCCAGTCGATGATGAGGCCGAGGATGCGCGGCCCCATCGGTGCCAGCGAACCAACACCCGTCTCTGGCAGCCCGAGCCGCTGGCCCGGGAAATCATTCGTATCGTTCGAACCTCGTGTGGATGCTGGCATATCGCAATTGTACGTAGCCCGGAACACTCCCAGAACGTTCATAGTCCCCCGCCGCGGCGACGTAGACTATTCCTATTGTTTTCCAAACGCATTGGACGGAGCTACATGTTCAACTCACCCACCGAACTGATGGAGTACATCAAGGAAAAGAAGGTGCGGTTCATCGACATTCGATTCACCGACCTTCCGGGTGTGCAGCAACACTTCAACATCCCCGCCACAATGGTGGATGAAGACTTCTTTAGCGAAGGCCAACTCTTCGACGGTTCTTCGATTGCTGGATTCGCCAGCATTCAGGACAGCGACCTGCAGCTGATCCCGGACATCACGACGGCCTACATGGATCCTTTCCGTAGCGAGCCGACGCTGATCATCCTCTTTGACATCTATAGCCCCCGCACCGGCGAGATCTACCACCGCGACCCGCGTCAGGTGGCAAAGAAGGCCGAGAAGTACCTCGAGTCGACCGGCATCGCCGACACCGCGTTCTTCGCGCCCGAAGCCGAGTTCTACATCTTCGACTCGGTGCGCTTCGAAACGAAGCCGGAGCGTAGCTTCTACGAGGTTGACTCGATTGAGGGCTCGTGGAATTCCGCTCGCGAAGAAGAGGGCGGCAACCTCAGTAACAAGGTCAAGATCAAGGGCGGGTACTTCCCGGTAACCCCCGTAGACCAGACCGCGGAGGTCCGTGACGCGATCTCGGTCGCCCTCATCGAGGCCGGTTTTGACCTCGAGCGTGCCCACCATGAGGTCGGCACCGCCGGCCAGCAGGAGATCAACTACCGCTTCAACACGATGGTGCACTCAGCAGACGACCTGCTGAAGTTCAAGTACATCGTGAAGAACGTTGCTAACGACTGGAACATGGTCGCGACGTTTATGCCGAAGCCAATGTACGGTGTTGCCGGATCCGGTATGCACGTGCACCAGTCGCTGTGGAAGGGCGGCGACCCGCTGTTCTACGACGAGGCTGGCTACGGCTCGCTGTCGGACACCGCTCGCTGGTACATCGGTGGTCTGCTGAAGCACGCGAAGTCGCTTGCGGCGTTCTCGAACCCGAGCGCTAACTCGTACCACCGCCTGGTCAAGGGCTACGAAGCTCCGATCAACCTGGTGTACTCGGCCGGTAACCGTTCGGCTGCCATCCGCATCCCCACCACGGGCACGAACCCGAAGGCAAAGCGCATTGAGTTCCGCGCGCCGGACGGTTCGGCAAACCCGTATCTTTCGTTCGCAGCCCAGCTCATGGCTGGACTCGACGGCATTCAGAACCGCATTGAGCCGCTCGACCCGATCGACAAGGACCTCTACGAGCTGCCACCAGAAGAGGCAAAGAGCATCCCGCAGATGTCGACGTCGCTGCTTGAGTCGCTCAACGCGCTTGAAGCCGACCACGAATACCTGCTTAAGGGTGGCGTCTTCACCGAAGACCTCATCCGTACGTGGATCGACTACAAGATGGCCACCGAAGTGACCGCACTCGCTGAGCGTCCGCACCCATACGAGTACGACCTCACGTTCGGCTGCTAGTTTCGGCCAGCTAACGTACAGTGCGCCGCAGGATAGCATTCCTGCGGCGCACCGCCGTTTTCCGATTGTGTCAGTTGCTGCTGGAGCGAGCTAGTCGCCGTAGAACAACCGCTCAAAGGCCGAACGAGCCCTACGAGTCGCGTTCAGATAGTCATTTTCGAGCTCCACGCCGCTGCCCTCGTCGTATCCGAGTAGACGCGCGACACGCTCAAGCGCAGCGTGATCGTTCGGCAACACGTCGGTCTGCGCATTCGTGTAAAGGTAGACAGCTGAGCGCACCTGACTTGCCAATCGCCAGGCTCGGTTGAGGGTCTGCGCATCCGTATGCGAAATGATTTGGTGCTCGCTGGCAACCCGGAGCGCATCGAGTGTCGAGGTCGTGCGCAACTCGAGAATGGCATGACCGTGATTGAGCTGAATTGTTTGCGCTAGCCACTCAACATCTGAGAGCGAACCGCGGCCAAGTTTCAGGTGACGCTTTGGATCGGCACCGTGGGGCAGGCGTTCGTCTTCGACGCGGGCCTTGATGCGGCGAATCTCTCGCATCTCCGACTTACTCAAACCCGTGTCTCGATAGCGAGTGCGGTCCGCGATCGCCATAAACCCGTCGATGAGATCCGGGTCACCGGCAGCTCCGCGGGCACGAAGCAGCGCTTGTGCTTCCCAGCCGAGCGACCATTTCTCGTAATAGGTCGAGTACGCCGCAAGCGACCGAACCAACTCCCCTGCCCGACCTTCAGGACGCAGATCCGCATCCAAATCGATGGGGAGTCTCACATCGTCGAGCACCGCAGTCAGCCGGTTCACGAACGTCCGGGCAGCGCCCGCCGCGTTGCTGCCGTCGTAGCCTTCGGTGCCGAACACATAGAGCACGTCGAGGTCAGAACCGAATCCGAGTTCAGCGCCGCCGTAGCGCCCCATTGCGATGATCGCGAGTGGCGGATACTCACGGTCATCGATCCGGCGTACGGCGCGCATCCCGGCAGCGATCGTGACATCGGCGATCGTGGTGAGGCCCCGTGCGGTGGCATCGATCTCATTGACGCCAAGAACCGCGCCGAGTGCCAAACGCAGAACTTCGCGACGACGCAGCGCGCGAATAATGCGCCCGAGCCGGACTTCATCGTCGTACCGGCTGAATGCTCCCTCGAGTTCTGGCGCCAATTGTTCGCTCGTCCGTGGCCGCAACAGTTCGTCTCGGTCGAGCCACTGCACGGCCTCGGGAAAGAGTTCGAGGAACGTGGCACAGAACTCGCTATTGGCCAGCGCATCGCACAGCCGACGTGCCGCGAGATTCGAATCGCGCAGCAATCGCAGGTACCAGGATGCATCCCCGTTCTGCTCGGAGAGTTTGCGGAATGCGAGTAGCCCCTGGTCGGGATTTGAGCCCTCAGCCAGCCACTCAAGCAGCACCGGTAGGAGCTGCCGCTGCATGCTGCTCCGCCGGGCGACACCACTGGTGAGCGCACGGATATGCGTAAGCGCCCCCTGCGGGTCGAGGTAGCCGATGGCGCGCAATCGGGTGACGATCCGGTCGCTTGCCAACTGAAAGGCTTCAGGACCGAGCGATGCGGCAGCGGCGACCAGCGGACGGTAGAACAGCTTCTTGTGCAGGGTACGTACTCGGCGCTGCACCTGCGCGACTTCGCGTTGCAGGTCACTCACCGATGGGATGCGGGCCCCGCGTGCCAAGGCGCGCAGCTCTTGCTCGGAGTCTGGCAGCATGTGCGTACGGTGCAGCGTACGCAACTGAACGCGGTGCTCCAAGAGGCGCAAGAATCGATAGTCGTTGGTGAATTCGGATGCGTCATCACGTCCGATATATCCGCCTGCGGCCAGCACCGAAATCGCGTTGAGGGTCCCGGGTTCGCGTAGCGACTCGTCAATCTGGCCGTGCACGAGTTGCAGCAGCTGCACCGGAAACTCAACATCACGCAGGCCACCGGAACCGAGCTTGAGGTCGCGACCGGCTTCATTCGCCGGAATGTGGTCGATCACCCGCTTACGCATCCGTCGCATTTCTTGCACGAACTCGTCACGGCTGCCGGAGTTCCAGACCAGCGGCGTGATGGCCTCGACGAATCGCTCGGCAAGGGCACGGTCACCCGCCATCGGGCGAGCCTTGAGCAGCGCCATGAACTCCCAGTTCTTGGCCCAGCGTTCGTAGTACTGCAGGTAACTCGAGAGCGTGCGCACCAGGGCGCCGTCCTTGCCCTCGGGCCGAAGTCCCGCATCCACTTCCCACAGGGCAGGTTCCACGTCAAAATCGCTGGTAACCCGCATGAGCGTCTGCGCCAGTCGCGTACCGAGTTTCACCGCACGATGCACTTCGAGATCGCTGTCCACCTTCGGTTCGGCGATGAACATGACGTCGATGTCCGAAATGTAGTTGAGTTCTTGCGCGCCGCACTTGCCGAAACCGATCACCGCAAAGTCCAATGCCGCGAGTTCTTCAGCGCTGCACTTTCCAAATCCGGGTTCGGCCGACACCAATTGCCGCTTAGCAATCTCGAGGGCCGCGCGCATGGCCGCATCCGCAAGAGCAGCCAGCGCCTCGCCGATTCGTTGAATTGACACTACCGGTTCGGGCAGGCGCAGGTCATAGAGCGCGATCTTGGCGATCTCGATGAGGTACTGGATGCGCAGAGCCGAGACGGCCGCGTCGGTGCTATCGCCGGCCTGTGCAATTCGGTGCTGCATCCGCTGCTCGATTTGCTCCGGTGTAGCGAGTTCGTGCGATTGCTCGTGAATCTCTGCCAACGCATCCGGATGACGTCGCAAGAGACCCACGAATGCCGTAGAGGCCGACATCAATGAGATGGCACTACGCAATAACTCGGGGGTTTCAGCCCAAGCACGTGCCGCCTTGGGTTCATGCTCGGCCACTTCCTCGAGTCCCAGCAGTGCCGCGTCTGGGTCCGGATCGTGTCGCTCGACACTTTCTAGCAAGACCTCGTCACTAATTCCGAGCAGCTCGCTCAGGGCGGTTAATTTGGCAACGGCCTCGGTTGAGTCGATGAAGCCAATGCGCAGCACTCGCGTGCGAATACTCATGCGATTCATGGTGTGTGGCGTATGAGCTATCGGTTGAGTCCCGAACGCAATTCAAAGTCGGTGACCTGCGTGCGGTAGGCCTCCCACTCGGCGCGCTTGTTGTTCAAGAAGTAATCAAACAGCTGCTCGCCCAAGGTGGATGCGACGAGTTCCGATTGTTCACAGGCCGCGATTGCTTCATCCAGGCTGCCGGGCAGCGACTCGTACCCGAGCACCTTGCGTTCACGAGCGGAGAGATCCCGAAGGTCACCGTCAATCTCCTCGGGCACCTCGTATTCACCTTCGATCCCGCGTAGACCGGCCTCGAGCATGACCGCGAATGCGAGGTACGGGTTGGCGACGGTGTCGATCGCGCGGTATTCGACGCGTGCCGAACGTGGCTTGTCTGGCTTATAGGTGGGTACACGAATGAGTGCGCTCGAGTTGTTGTGTCCCCAGCAGACCCAGCTCGGGGCTTCGTCGCCGCCCCACAGTCGCTTGTACGAGTTGACCGATTGGTTGGTGATGGCGCTGATCTCGCGCGCGTGGCGGAGCATGCCGGCAATGAATCGGCGACCGGTAATCGAGAGCTGGTGCTGTGCTCCAGCCTCGTAGAAAGCATTCGTTTCGCCTTCAAAGAGCGAAATGTGACAGTGCATACCTGAGCCCGGCCAATCGGCATTTGGCTTGGGCATGAACGTGGCATGCACACCAAGTTCGGCGGCAACTTCATGCACAACTGTGCGTACCGTCATGAGGTTGTCGGCCATGGTGAGCGCGTCGGCATAGCGCAGGTCGATCTCGTTCTGGCCGGGGCCGCCTTCGTGGTGGGTGTACTCGACCGAGATGCCGAGTTCTTCAAGCATTCGGACCGCACGTCCGCGGAAACGGTGAGCTATACCTCCGGAAATATTGTCGAAGTAGCCGGCGTCATCAACCGGAACCGGTTTGCCGTCAACGAGCTCATTCGACTTAAGAATGTAGAACTCGACTTCGGGGTGAATCTGGCAGGTGAACCCGAGCTTTGCGGCCCGTTCCAGCGTGCGACGCAGCACCTGTCGCGGGTCAGCCATGGCCGGCTGGTTGTCTGGTGTGCTGAGGTCGCAGAACATCCGCCCTGTGGCGTCGTCCATCGACCACGAAAGAATCTGGAAGGTACTCGGGTCGGGGTGCAGCAGCATGTCTGACTCGCTGCGCCGGGTGAGCCCCTCGATGGTCGAACCGTCGAAGCCAATGCCTTCGGCAAATGCGCCTTCGACTTCGGCTGGGGCCAGCACGACGGACTTCAATGTGCCGAGCACATCGGTGAACCAGCAGCGAACGAACTTGATGTCACGTTCTTCGATGGTCTGGAGCACATAATCTTGCTGCTTCGTCATAGTTCTACCCTAGGCAACCACAGCCAGGGGAACATGAGCGCGCCCGGCATATCGACAAATGCCGGTCGTTCGAGCTGTCGGGCTCGGATCAATCGCCAGCGTCACGGTTCGTCAGTTCGGCGACGCGAATGCACATCCACTCGTAGACTCGAAGCATGGTTGATACTCCCCCGCGCAAACGCGTTCGCACCCGCTCGCTGGCTCAAGCGAAAGCACAGGGCACCAAGATCGTTGCGCTTACGGCCTACGACGCCCCAACTGCAGCGATCTTCGACGAGGCCGGCATCGATGTGCTCTTGGTCGGAGATTCCGCGGCAAACGTGGTCTTGGGGCAGCCGACGACCCTGTCGATCACGCTCGATCAGATGATCATGCTCACCCGCGCGGTTAGCAGTACCGTGCAGACGGCACTTGTTGTGGCCGATCTCCCCTTCGGCAGTTATGAGGCTGATAACGCGACCGCGGTTGCCAGCGCGGTTCGGCTCATGAAAGAGGGCGGCGCGCACGCGGTCAAACTCGAGGGCGGCACCCGCATGGCCGAGCGCATCCGTGCCATCACCGATGCCGGTATCCCGGTAGTTGCCCACATCGGCTACACCCCACAGGCCGAGCACGGTCTTGGCGGCCACGTGGTGCAGGGTCGCCGCGGCCAAGATGCCGCCCTTCTCGACGACGCGCGCGCTGTAGAGGCCGCGGGGGCTTTCGCCGTGGTCATCGAGATGGTCCCGGCAGATGTCGCCAGCGAACTCACCGCAGCACTACGCATCCCAACCATCGGTATCGGCGGCGGTGCCGGATGCGATGGTCAAATTCTCGTTTGGCAGGATGCGTTCGGCTGGAACCGAGGCCGCGTACCGTCATTCGTGCGTCAGTACGCGAATCTCGGCGAGCAACTCC
Source organism: [Zimmermannella] bifida NBRC 103089 (assembly GCF_001570925.1). GTDB lineage: Bacteria > Actinomycetota > Actinomycetes > Actinomycetales > Microbacteriaceae > Gulosibacter > Gulosibacter bifidus. Next base: position 152,119 of record NZ_BCSP01000001.1, on the reverse strand, counting down.
TTGATGCAGCTGCCAAGTACGCCGACGACGTTCGCCGAGGCCATTTCCCGTCCGAGTCTGAGAGCTTTAGCCGCTAGGCATCGTCTTCTGCAGCTTCGCGGGCGTCTTCCTCGGCCCAAGCTTGCGCATTTGCCGCAAGCTTTTCGTTAGCGTGCGCGGCTTCTTCGGCCGTCGCAAACGGACCGATGCGTTCGTGTGCGGGTGAGAGCTTGCCCTGTTCAACTTCGCCGGTGCGGCTGTTGAAGAAGAACTCAGGGGTCGGGTTCGATGCGTTGTTTTCGGTAGCCATATGATCGAGGGTATGCCGCGAAATTCTGAAACAGCTCGATTGACCCCAGGAACCGTCACGCCGATGCGGAGCGTACCTAACCACATCCCGCGCCCCGAATACGTTGGCAAGGCAACACCAAACGAGCCAGACGGCACCGGTGACTTTTACACCGCCGAGGAAATCGACCGCGTGCGCGCGGCTTCGCGATTGGCCGCGGCAACGCTCGAGCACCTCGAACAGTTCGTCGTACCGGGAGTGACCACCGAAGAGCTCGACCGTATTGCGCACGAGTTCCTCGTGGCACACGACGCCTATCCGTCAACCCTCGGCTACCGCGGCTACCCAAAGTCCTGCTGCACCTCGCTCAACGAGGTCATCTGCCACGGCATTCCTGACGACACCGTGCTGCAAGACGGCGACATTCTCAACATCGATGTCACGGCCTACCTCAATGGCATGCACGGTGACACCAACCGCATGTATCTCGTCGGTGACGTTGACGAAGACGCACGCTTGCTGGTTGAACGTGCGCACGAAGCCATGATGCGCGGAATCAAGGCCGCAAAGCCCGGTCGCGAAGTAAACGTAATCGGCCGCGTGATTGAAAAGTACGCCGGCCGTTTCAACTACGAATCCGTACGCGACTACACCGGTCACGGTGTCGGCCGAGCTTTCCACTCGGGTCTGATCGTGCCGCACCACGATAGCGATCAGTTCCGCGATGTCATTGAACCAGGCATGATCTTTACGGTCGAGCCCATGCTCGTAACCGGATCCCAAGACTGGGAGCAGTGGGATGACGACTGGACCGTGGTCACCCGCGATGGTTCGTGGTGCGCGCAGTACGAGCACACCATTCTCATCACCGAGAACGGTGCGGAAATCCTGACGTTGCCGCCGTCGCAACTCGACTAGCGTCGGGCCTGCACGGGGGAGAATCTGCTGGCCGAACTATTGCCAGTCTTGCAGCTTGCCGCGCCTGAGAGCACCTACGCTAAGCCACATGACTGCTGAAGCTACGCGTTACGCAATCGGGATCGATATTGGCGGCACCGGCATTAAGGGCGCCGTCGTGAACGTGGCCGACGGCACGCTGGTTGGTGAGCGCTGCAAGGTCAAGACACCCGAGGGCGCTTCGATCACCGAGGTACTCGATGCGGTTGCTACGCTTCGTACGTCGATCTGTTCACAGGCGCTTGATCTACCGCGCTACCTGCCGGTGGGTATCTGCATGCCCTCAGTGATCCGTCACGGCCGTTCCTGCACCGCGGCGAACATTGCGCCCGAGTGGGTTGGGTACGAGGCTGCAACCGGCTTCTCAGAGGCACTTGGACAACGGGTTTCGTTGGTGAATGATGCGGATGCGGCTGGGTACGGTGAGGTGCGCTTCGGTGCGGCACGAGACACCTCCGGCAGCATCTTGGTGATCACGCTCGGTACCGGTATTGGCTCGGCGCTGATCTACAACGGCAAGCTGTTCCCAAACACCGAGCTTGGCCACTTGGAGCTTGACGGGCATCCCGACTTTGAACGAGTTGGTTCAGCCCGCGGGCGCGAAGTTTCGGGCTTGAGCTTTAAGGCTTGGGCCCAAACGCGTCTTACGCCGTACTTCCAGAAGCTTGAGCAGTTGATCTGCCCGGATGCGTTCATCGTCTCGGGTGGCGTCTCTAAACGCCCCGAAACATTTCTGCCGTACATCGACTGCCAGACACCGATCGAAGTTGCGGGACTCACCAACAACGCCGGAATCATTGGCGCAGCGCTGCTCGGTGCTGAAGGCTGGGACTAGCAGCGGCATCGCCCGAAACCGGGCGGCTGAATGTGGGCCTGCCGATGCCGGGCGCATCGGCGCAAAGCGTCGTCGGACTTTGACGGCCAACTGCTTGTAGCAAGTGATTGAGTGGGCCAGCCGATAAGCCGGGTTCTGTCCAAACACTGGGTTTGGGATGACCATCTATCTGGACGATACGTTGCCGCATCGCTCTAGCAGCACACCCGGAAACTCGGCGAGCAGCGTCGACATTTCCTGTTGGCCTTGCTCCGGACGAGGTTTACCGTGCGAGTCGCGTCACCGCGACCCCGGTGGGCTCTTACCCCACCCTTTCACCCTTACCCTTGCGGGCGGTTTGCTTTCTGTGGCACTGTCTCGCGGGTTACCCCGGGTGGGCGTTACCCACCGTCCTGCTCTGTGGAGCCCGGACTTTCCTCGAATCGACAAGCGATCCGCGACCATCTGGCTGGCCCACTCATTCGGCCAAGTTTACTTGACGTCGACCTAGTCGAACAGTGCCGCGCCCGCATCCGTGAGCGGATTTGGCCCGGCGTGTGCTGCCGGGTCGTCCATGGCAGCGTTCGCAGCCGCATCCGCCCGCTTGTTCTCGGCACGCGGTACCCAGGTATAGGTCACCGACGTAGCTGTTGCCGACACTTCACGAGCACGTGCCGCAAGCACCTTCATGTCGGGGTGCTTGATCTTCCAACGACCCGACATTTGCTCGACGACAAGCTTGGAGTCCATGCGAACGTCGATTTCAGCATCCGGGTAGTACTTCAGGATGCGTTCGAGACCGAGTACGAGTCCGGTGTATTCGGCCACGTTGTTGGTGCAGGTGCCGAGCGAGCGGGAGATCGTTTCGAGCACTTCCCCGCTTTCGCCATCGATGATCACGGTGCCGGATCCGGCAGGTCCGGGATTACCCCGCGAGCCGCCGTCTGCTTCAAGGATGAATTTGCGGCTCATACGTCAGACCGGTCGGTACGGATGAGCACGGTGCCGGTGTGCGGACAGAACGTCACATCGTCAGCCGCGAGCGACCGCATCCGCACCATATCGGCCGTTTCGATGACCTCGTTTGATGCCGAGGAAACATTGCCCACAAGCTCGGCCGCGCCGATACCGGTGCGCTTGCGGCGGTCATCGTAGAGCTTTAACAGCTCAGCATCGATACCCGACACGAGCGCTTTCCGGTCATCGCGAAGCGTCTTCGCTTCAATTTGCAGGTTGCGTTTCGCCAGTTCTCGGCGCTCAAGCAAATCGGATGCGAGATCTTCGAGTTCTCGCATTGTGTCGCGAGCAGTCTCGTAGCTGGTGGTCGCGTCTGCCACGGCTGCGGTCAGTGCATCGGCGTCGTCTCGCAGACGAGCTTCGCGACGTTCAAGCGAGTCAATCTCGCGCTGCAACCCAGCGATCACCTTCGTATCGCTCGATGCCAGCATGGTGGCCTCATCGTGTGCCCGGCGTTGACCAGCCTTGACGATGTCGTCCTGCACGCGTGCTAATTGCGTCTGCAGATCCTCGAGCTCACCCAGAGCTGATGCTGCCGCCGCGCGACGCGATCGACGATCCTGCTCGATCGACACCAAGTGTTGCTGTTCTGGCAGGTTGGATGCGAGGTGCTGCAGGCGCGCAAAGCCAGCGTCGATTCGGGCAAGTTCTAGCAGCTTGAGCTGCTCGTTCGGGTGAGCCTTCATAGTGCTAACCCTAGTTGTTTCCGCTGACACGGACGGCACCGGCTCGAAACACACCGGACGGCGGCTGCCCATGAATCCATCGGCCTAGAGCGATTGGGCGCCGATGACAAACGACCACGGGTCAGTGTTGCGGTGCGAAACCGTGACCGTAAGGTCCGGGTGACGTTCCCGCAAACGTGCGGCCAGCCCATCCAGCCACAGCCACTCACTCGCGTAGTGCGCGGTGTCAACGAGCGCTGGTCCTTCGCCAAGCGCGGTGTGTTCGAGCGACTCCGACGCGGGGTGATGGCGCAGATCGCTCGTCAGGTACACATCGGCGCTGCGTACCAGCGGATGCGATAGCAGGCTGTCCCCCGCGCCCGAACAGCAAGCGATGCGTTGCACCTGCCGCTGTGCATCCCCCGCTACCCGGACGCCACCGGCAGTTGCCGGAAACACTTCGGCCACGTGAGCCGCGAAATCGGCGAGCGATACGGGCTCGGGAAGATCCCCCACCAGCCCGATACCGCGCGGTGAGTCCGGTGCCGTGGGCTTGATCGGTGTGCGGTTGCTAGGCCCTTGCGGAATCCCGAGGCGATCAAAGATGACGCCGGTCGGTCCCGTCTCAACGACATCCGCGTTCGTGTGTGCGCTGAACAGCGCGCATCCGCCACGAATCAACCGCGCCAGCAGCGCACCCTTATACGTGTCCTCAGCAATTGTGGTCACGCCGCGAAGCAAGAGTGGATGGTGCGTGAACAGCAGTTGCGCACCAGAATCGACGGCTTCGGCAACGGTCTCGGCCACCGCATCCACGGCCAGCAGCACTCGCGTGACTTCGGCGTTCGGATCGCCGGCAGTAAGGCCGACGGAGTCCCAGGATTCGGCGTCTTGTTCTGGATAGAACTCTTGGAACGTCTGTTGCAATTCGCGCAGGGTCGTCATGACGTCAGCGTAACTGCTGCACGCTAGGGTTAGGCCTATGGCACTACCTAAGCGGCTGCTCGGCGCCGACGAACACATCGTTTTCCACCTTCGCACGCACATCAAGCGCATTCTCGGATGGCTCTTGCTCGGCGTGCTGTTGATTGCAGCAGCGATCGCCGGGTCGATCTTCATGCCCAAGGAAGCACAGCCCATTGGTAACTACATCGTTTGGGGCCTGTGCGTGGTGCTGCTCGTCCCCGTGGTCATTGTCCCCTGGTTGAACTGGCTCACCAACACCTACACGATCACCGATCGCCGCATCATTACCCGCACGGGCATCTTCAACAAGCGCGGGCACGACATTCCGCTGAGCCGGATCTCGAACGTGTCGTATGACCGTTCGCTGGTCGACCGGATGTTCCGTTGCGGCACGCTCATTCTTGAAACGAGTGCCGAGAACCCCGTGCACCTCGATGACATTCCTCGCATCGAACAGGTACACGTTCGCATGACCGAGTTGCTGTTCAATGCTGGCCAGGGCGGAAACCGCACCGATGCCTAAGTGCTCGATTCGCGACGCCCAGGCACTCATTCACCAGATTCCGGACTATCCGGAACCCGGCATCATCTTCCAAGACGTCATGCCAGTGCTGGCGAATGGTGATGCGTTGCAGGCGGTTGTGCGACACCTGATCGAACCGTTTGCGGGCATGTTTGACGTCGTGGCTGGTGTTGAAGCCCGCGGATTCTTGCTTGCCGGCGCTGTGGCCGCGCACACGGGTGTGGGAATGTTGCCGATCCGAAAGGCAGGAAAGCTCCCTCGCCCTGCAGCGAAGGTTCGCTACACCCTCGAATATGGCAGTGCCGCCATCGAGGCGCAGGCCGATATCGCAGCGGGCGCGCGCGTACTCATTCTTGATGATGTGCTTGCTACTGGCGGCACCCTGTCGGCGAGTGAAACGCTCATCAACAAGCTCGGCGCCACCGTTGTTGGCCACGCTGTGCTGCTCGAGATTGTTGAACTCGGTGGCCGAAAGCACCTCACCGCTCCCCTGCACTGCGTATTTCCCGAGCAGGTTTCCGGATACACCGAATGACTCCTGTCGGTGACAAGGTGCGCCCACGCTGGGCAGAAGCAAGCGAACTGCTGCGCGCCTACTACGACACCGAATGGGGCGTGCCGGTCACCGATGAACGTGGTGTGTTTGAACGGTTGACGTTGGAGGCGTTCCAATCCGGATTGAGCTGGTCCACGATCCTCCACAAACGGGATGCGTTCCGACGCGCGTTCGCGGGTTTTGATCCGGATGCGGTCGCGCAGTTCACCAAAGACGACATCGCACGGTGCATGGCCGATGCGTCGATCGTGCGCAACCGGCGCAAGATTCTCGCCACAATCGGGAATGCCCGTGCCAGCGTCGCTGCTCGCGATGCCGTGCCGCTTCACGAATTGGTGTGGCAGCACGTCCCGACGGTGCGTACGGGGTTTACAAATGAGCAGTCGGTCCCGACGCAGTCTCCCGAGTCTGTTGCGCTCTCGCAGACGCTCAAACGGTGGGGGTTTACGTTCGTGGGTCCGGTCACCTGCTACGCGCTGTTCTGTGCCATTGGACTGGTTAATGCGCACCCGGTGGGCACCTGGAGATACGAGACTGTCGAGCAGTTGCAATTGGATGCCCGGCGACACTTCGTTCGCTAAGGCTTCGCCACGTAGTGCCCCTGGCCAGTGGGCCCTGAGGGACTCGACTCCCCATTTGCCATCTCTGCGCACCGCGAGCGGCGCACAGAGCCTCCAGCAACGGGGCCCCACCCAAGGCGGTTCGAGACTCTGCCAGATTCCACGGAAAACGACTAGCGGCCCAGCCAAAAGGCTGGACCGCTAGTCGTATCAGTGGGCCCTGAGGGACTCGACTCCCCCGCCGCTCCTCGCAACGCTGCCCGCAGCGCCGCGAGCCTCCCGCGGCCGGGGCCCCACTAAAGGGTTCTCGTGCTCCACCAAACTCCACAGGAAACGCAATTCGGCCCAGCCAAATGGCTGGACCGAATTCCGTATCAGTGGGCCCTGAGGGACTCGAACCCCCGACCCTCTGGGTGTAAACCAGATGCTCTAACCAACTGAGCTAAAGGCCCTTGCGACTGATTAAGCATAGGTGAACGTTTTTGACCGTGTCAAATCGGCGCGTATCCAAATGATCAATGCCACCAACTTCCGCGTAACTATGCGGAACACGCCCGCATCCCTTCGGCGTGTCGAAACCTAGGTTTGTTGCTGCTCACTGGCCCAATAGACACCCTGCAGGTGGTCGCGCATGGTGCGCTTCTCGCCAGATGCCACCGCAGCCACCCGCATCCGGGTACCGTCAGCACGTATCGCCCAGGAGTGACGCAGTGCTTGTCCGAAACGCTCATCGAATGCACCCAGTCGCTTCGCCAATGCGCCGTGCGGCCAGTGATCCGACAATCCAAGCACCGTCGACGACACACCGAGATCTTGCAACCAGCGCGCCAGCGTTGCCGGCGCGTCACAGGACGCCACCATGATCTGCACGCGCAATGCCGCAGCGCGCGCGGCAAGCTCGCCAAGATCGCAAACCTCTTGTGTGCAGGTTGGCGTGAACGCGGCCGGAATAAACATGACGAGTCGAGCGCCACCCGCGCCCAGCACATCGATCTGATCTCCGCGGTGCGTTCGCACGATCAGTTGCGCAACGTTCTGGGTACCGGGCTGCTCAGTCATAGCGCCATTGTCCACCGCTGGGGTTACATCCACCAGGCAAGTTTGGTGACGCACAGGCAGCGATTGCTCGATCCGGCCCGATACTCATCCCCAACACGCCCAACCACGACAGCTCGCGTGTCGCATCCGCGACGGAAAACCCGCATCCACCACCCCAAATGAACAGGCTTCGTTTCCCTGCTATTTCTAGGATCTTGCTGCGGAAGTGAAATCCCACCGCCGGTGCTGACCGTGCCGCAAACACCTACTCCGACTGCATAAACCCTCATGCAAATTCGCGAATTCGTTGTGCGGTATCGCTAAACTGTTCGAGTGGATTCCAATCCGCCGCTCCGCAGTAGTTGCTCCACGCATGCAAACATTGAAAGAGGTTGCCGTGCCAGTACATCACCAGGACCCGTATTCGGAAGAGTACGTGGACACCGACCCGCAGGAAACTGCGGAGTGGAACGAGTCCCTCGACGCCGTCATTGACGAGCGCGGTCACCAGCGCGGTCGCGAGATCATGCTCTCACTGCTCGAGCACTCGCGCCAGAAACACCTCGGCGTGCCAATGCACCCGGTCACTGACTACATCAACACCATCGCGCCCGAAGACGAGGCTGAGTTTCCCGGCGATGAGCAGCTTGAGCGCACTTACCGCCGCTGGATTCGCTGGAATGCCGCCGTCACGGTGCACAACTCGCAGTCGCCAGACATCTCGGTTGGTGGACACATTTCGTCGTACGCCGCACAATCGGCAATGTACGAAGTCGGTCTCAACCACTTCTTCAAGGGCTACGACCACCCGCAGGGTCCAGACCAGGTGTTCTTCCAGGGCCACGCCTCCCCCGGTAACTATGCGCGTGCATTTCTTGAAGGCCGGGTAACCGAGGACCAGCTGAACGCATTCCGTCAGGAGTCGTCGAAGGCGCCGAATGGCTTGAGCTCGTACCCCCACCCTCGTCTTATGCCCGATTTCTGGCAGTTCCCCACCGTGTCCATGGGCCTTGGCCCTATGAACGCGATCTGGCAGGCACAGTTCAACCAGTACCTCACAAACCGTGGCATCAAGGATGCCTCCGGCTCTCACGTGTGGGCGTTCCTCGGCGACGGCGAGATGGATGAGCCCGAGTCGCGTGGACAGCTTCAGGTTGCGGCACAGTACGGTCTCGACAACCTCACGTTCGTGGTCAATTGCAACCTGCAGCGCCTCGACGGCCCGGTTCGCGGTAACGGCAAGATCATTCAGGAACTCGAGTCGTTCTTCCGCGGTGCCGGCTGGCACGTCATCAAGGTGATCTGGGGCCGCGAATGGGACGACCTGCTCGCCCGCGACTCACACGGCGCGCTGCGCCGCCTGATGAACGAAACCCCCGACGGCGACTTCCAGACTTACAAGGCAGAGTCCGGCAAGTTCGTGCGCGAAAACTTCTTCGCCCGCGACCCCGAAGCGCTCAAGCTCGTCGAGAACTACACCGACGACCAGATTTGGGCACTCAAGCGCGGTGGCCACGACTACCGCAAGCTTTACGCTGCATACAAGGCAGCGATGGAGCACAAGGGACAGCCAACGGTCATCCTGGCGCACACCATTAAGGGCTACGGCCTCGGCACCCGCTTTGAAGGTCGCAACGCCACTCACCAGATGAAGAAGCTGACGCTGCAGGACCTCAAGAACTTCCGCGACGGCATGCAGATTCCGATCTCGGATGCGCAGCTCGAGGGCGATCTCTACAACATTCCGTACTACCGCCCCGAGGCGAACGACCCGGCGCTCGAGTACATGATCGAGCGTCGCCGCGAGCTCGGTGGCCCGGTACCTGAGCGTCGCAGCAAGTACACGCAGATTGACCTGCCGAAGGACAAGACCTACGAGATCGCCAAGCGCGGTTCGGGTACGCAGCAGGTTGCCACCACGATGGGCTTCGTCCGTCTGCTCAAGGACCTCATGCGCGACGGTGAGTTCGGTAGTCGCATCGTGCCGATCATTCCGGATGAGGCGCGTACCTTCGGTCTGGATGCGTTCTTCCCGACCGCAAAGATCTACAACCCGCACGGCCAGAATTACATGGCGGTTGACCGTGAACAGCTCCTTGCTTACCGTGAGGGTGCCCAGGGTCAGCTCATGCACGTGGGTATCAACGAAGCCGGTGCGGTTGCCTCAATGAGTGCCGTCGGTACCTCGTACTCGACCCACGGCGAAGTCATGGTGCCGATCTACATCTTCTACTCGATGTTCGGATTCCAGCGCACCGGTGACGGGTTCTGGGCCGCTGCCGACTCGCTTACCCGCGGGTTCATCATGGGCGCTACCGCTGGCCGCACCACGCTCACCGGTGAGGGCCTCCAGCACATGGACGGCCACTCGCACGTGCTGGCCGCAACCAACCCGGCCATGGTCTGCTACGACCCTGCCTACGTCTACGAGATCGGCCACATCATGCGCGCCGGTATCGAGCGCATGTACGGCGGCAAACACGAAGACCCGAACGTGATGTACTACATCACCATCTACAACGAGCCAATGGTGCAGCCTGCCGAGCCGGAAAACCTCGACGTAGAAGGTGTCGTCAAGGGCATCTACTACGCGAAAGCCCCGACCCGCACCGACGGTCCTGAAGCGCAACTGCTCGCATCCGGTGTTGCTGTGCCGTGGATCATCGAAGCGCAGCGCATTCTCGACGAAGAGTGGGGTGTGCGCGCCCACGTTTGGTCGGTTACCAGCTGGAGCGAACTTCGTCGCGATGGTCTCGCGGCCGAAGAGTACAACTGGACGCACCCGAACGAGACCCCGCGCATCCCGTACCTCACCGACAAGCTGTCGGGCTCGAACGGTGTGTTCCTCGGCGTGAGCGACTTCTCGCACTCACTGCAGGACATGATCCGTCCGTACGTTCCGGGTGACTACGTCACCCTCGGTGCCGACGACTTCGGCTTCTCGGATACCCGTCAGGCTGCCCGTCGTCACTTCAAGATCGACTCGCACTCGATCGTGGTTCGTACGCTGGCTGAACTCGCCAAGCGCGGCGAAGTTGACCGCTCGGTGGTACAGACCGCAATTGATCGCTACGACCTCCACAACGCAGCTGCCGGTACTTCCGGTACTGCCGGTGGCGACGCGTAGGCGGCGCACTAGGACATGACTGCATCGAATTCTGCTGAACGCAGCCGCGAAGTTGCGTGGCTCCGGAGCATGACCGGCGACCTTTCGTCAACCGTCATGCGCCGCATGGAGCAAACCCTGCCGTGGTTTGCCGACATGCCACCGGGCCGTCGCTCGGCCGTTGGCATGGTCGCGCAATCGGGCATTACCGCAATCGTTGACTGGTTCGAACAGGGATCCGAGGCCACTTGGGTCGCACGAGACGTCTTCGACTCGGCACCGCGTGAACTCGTGCGCTCCGTGAGCTTGCAACAGACCCTGCAATTGGTGCAGGTCGTTGTTGAGGTGTTCGAGGAGCGCGTATCCGGTGCCTCCCCCGAGATTCGTGAGGGCGTATTGCGGTATTCGCGCGACATCGCCTTCGCGGCTGCCGAAGTCTACGCGCGTGCTGCCGAAGCTCGGGGGCTGTGGGATGCGCGCCTGGAAGCGTTGGTCGTCGACTCGATCCTCACCGGTGAACACGACGCCGAACTGCCCAGCCGCGTTGCCGCCCTCGGCTGGTCAAGCCACGGCGAAGTCGCGGTCATCGTTGGCACCACCCCCAAGGTGCTCGAAGTTGATCAACTTCGACGGATCGCCCGCCACAACCACACCGATCTGTTGGTCGGTATTCAGGGCAACCGGCTTGTGCTGTTTGTTGGCCGCAACGTCGATGCAGAACACGAGGGAAACAACGAGCACTCGTTCCTCGAGATCACCCGTTGTTTGGAGCACGGGTTCGGCACCGGTCCGCTCATCCTCGGACCGACCGTGCCCTCAGTGGTCGAGGCATCACGCAGCGCACGCGCTGCACTTGCGGCGTTCTCGGTGGCTCACGCCTACCGCAACCTCGAGCGTCCAACGCTCGCCGAAGACCTGCTGCCAGAACGGGCACTTGCCGGTGATCCGCTCGCGCGACAGGCGCTCATCCAGCGGGTCTACATGCCGCTCGCCGATCACCAGTCCGAGCTGCTCAGCACGCTGGGCTGTTATCTCGACAATGGCCGCTCGCTCGAAGCCACCGCACGCGAACTGTTCGTGCATCCCAACACGGTGCGCTACCGCCTCAAGCGCATCACCGAGATCATCGGTTGGGATGCAACCGGGCCGCGCGAGTCGCTGATCCTGCAATGCGCGCTCATCTTGGGGCGTATCGCAGAGCATCACGGCGGCGAGGGCAAGTCGACAGGCAAGTCGGCGAAACGATAGCTCACTCCTGCCAATGGGGGGCACTAGCATGTTGCACGCTCGACTCAGTCCCATTTGGCATCGATAACTCAGAACCGAAGCACATAGAAGCGAAATTATGACCGTATTCACCTTCCCCGGACAGGGCTCGCAAACACCCGGGTTCCTTGCGCCATGGCTCGAAGACGAAACGGCGCGCACCAAGCTCGCCACTATTTCTGACGCCATTGGCTGTGACCTCATCACCCACGGCACCGAATCCGACGCCGAGACAATCCGTGACACGGCAATTGCTCAGCCGCTGATCGTGGCCGCCGGAATACTCACCTGGGATGCATTCGTGGCACGCGGCATGTCGGTGGACAATCTCGCCGTTGCCGGCCACTCTGTTGGTGAAATCACCGCGGCATACGCGGCAGGAATCTTTGACGCGGAAACCGCGATGCGCTTCGTTGCGCAGCGTGCCCAGCTCATGGCTGCCGATGCCGCTGCCGTGACCACGTCGATGTCAGCGGTTCTTGGCGGTGTCGAAGAAGAAGTGATCGCCTACCTTGAGGCACGTGAGATTGTGCCGGCCAACTTCAACGGTGCCGGGCAGATCGTCGCGGCAGGAACTCCCGAGGCCCTCGCAGACCTCAAGGCAAACCCGGCGCCAGGTACGCGCGTGATTCCGCTGAAGGTGGCAGGTGCGTTCCACACGCACTGGATGCAGACAGCTCACGACGCCCTGAACGAACAGATCGATTCGTTCCCGGTTGCCGACCCCAAGCTGCCCATCTACACCAACGCCGACGGCACACGCGTCGAGTCGGGCGAAACTTTCCGCCAGCTGCTCGTGGACCAGGTTTCGCGCCCGGTGCGTTGGAACCGCTGCATGGACGCATTCGCACGCGACGGCCACCGACTGATCGCTGAGGCGACACCAGCAGGTACGCTTACCGGGCTCGCGAAGCGTGCCCTTCCCGAATTTGATCGCATCGCCATCAACGCTCCGGCGGACATCGATGCCCTCATCGACGCAATCGCAGAATAGGAGCGCTGCACGTTGTCTACTTCCGTAACGCTTAACACCGCGACCGGTCCAGCATTCACTCGCATCTACGGCCTCGGTGCCTACCGCGGTGAACATGCCGTGACCAACGAGGACATCGCCGAGCCGATCAACTCGTCTGACGAATGGATTCGTCAGCGCACCGGCATCATCACGCGTGCGCGCGCCGGCGAAGACCAGAACGTGGTCACCATGGGTGTTGCTGCCGGTGCCGATGCCCTGCAGGCCTCCGGTGTGCAGCCGGAACAGATCGGTGCGGTCATTGTCGCCACCGTCACCAACATGATGCAGACGCCAGCCGCGGCAACGCGTATCGCCGATGGTCTGGGCATCAAGGATCCAACCGCGTACGACATTTCGGCAGGTTGCGCTGGCTATTGCTACGCCATTGCCCAGGCGGATGCGCTGATTCGCGCTGGTATCGCCGAGTACGTACTCGTAGTTGGTTCCGAAAAGCTCTCGGACTTCATCGATCCAACGGACCGAAGCATCTCGTTCCTACTCGGTGACGGAGCCGGTGCCACCGTGGTTGGCCCATCGGACACCCCCGGAATCTCGCGCTCGGTAATCGGCTCAGACGGTTCCAAATGGGATGCGGTCTCGATGAGCGGTGAGCTGCACAAGCACCGTCTCGGTCTCGAGCCGTTCCCGACGCTGCGTCAGGACGGCAAGGCGGTATTCCGCTGGGCCGTATGGGAAATGGCCAAGGTCGCCCGCGAAGCCCTTGAAGTTGCCGGAATCACTGCCGACCAACTCGCTGCGTTCATCCCACACCAGGCGAACATGCGCATCATCGATGAGTTCGCAAAGCAGCTCGGTGTGCCCGAATCGGTCATCATTGCCCGCGACATTCAGGACACCGGGAACACCTCAGGCGCCTCGGTACCGCTGGCCACGCATCGCTTGCTGCAAGAGCACCCTGAGGTTCGCGGCGGATACGCGCTGCAAATCGGTTTTGGTGCCGGATTGGCATATGCTGCCCAGGTTGTTCGCCTGCCCTAGTGGCAGCGTTGACACCGAACACCACACACAAACTCCCTGACCATCCACTACGACCCCCACAAAATAAGGAGAAATCATGGCACTCACCAACGAAGAAATCCTGGCTGGCCTGGCCGAGCTCGTTAATGAAGAAACCGGTATCGCGGCTGACACCGTAACCGCCGACAAGTCGTTCACCGACGACCTCGACATCGACTCGATCTCGATGATGACCATCGTTGTTAACGCAGAATCGAAGTTCGACGTAGAGATCCCGGACTCAGAGGTCGAGAACCTCAAGACCGTTCAGGACGCAGTTAGCTTCATCGCTGCTGCCCAGGCCTAGTACGCATCGCGTGTGGGCTACGTCAAGTCGGCGTAGCCCACACGACCCCTGTTTTGATTAGGAAGCCACGCGCATGACCAAAAAAATCGTAATCACCGGAGTTGGCGCATTCAGCCCGCTCGGTCCAAATGCTGCCGCAACCTGGGAAGCATTGCTCCGGGGCGAATCCGGTGCACGTGACCTTCCGGAAGACATCTGCAAATACGACGTAGAGATCCCGGTCAACTTCGCCGCCACGGTGAAGGAACCCGCCAGCGACCACCTTGAGCGTGTCGCGGCAAAGCGACTTGACCCCTCCAGCCAGTACGCGCTGCTTGCCGGCCGTGAAGCATTCGCAAATGCGGGGCTCGAAGTGGGTAGCGTGGCACCAGAACGACTCATGGTCGACTGGGCTACCGGTATTGGCGGCGTTTGGACGCTGCTGGATGCGTGGGACACGCTCCGTGACCGCGGCGCGCGTCGTGTCCTCCCCCTTACCGTTCCCATGCTCATGCCAAACGGCCCTGCCGCAGCAATCGGCATGGATCTGGAAGCCCGCGGCGGAATCCGTTCCGCGGTGTCGGCCTGTGCCTCGAGTACCGAGTCGATCATCAACGCTTACGATCACCTGCAGGCAGGCCTTGCCGATGTGATCATTGCCGGTGGCTCAGAAGCCGCCGTGCACCCGCTGCCCATCGCCGCATTCGCTTCCATGCAGGCGCTCTCGCGAAAGAACGACGACCCGGCAACCGCATCCCGCCCGTACGACGTCAACCGTGACGGCTTCGTACTCGGTGAGGGTGCTGCCGCGCTCGTGCTGGAGACCGAAGAACACGCGCTGGCCCGCGGCGCCACGATCATTGCCGAAGTTGCCGGTGGCGGCGTCACCTCTGACGCCTACCACATCACCGCGCCTGACCCCAACGGTGCTGGTGCCATCCGCGCCATGGAAGCTGCCCTGCAGCAGGCGGGCGCCACGCCGGACGAGGTCGTGCACATCAATGCGCACGCCACTTCGACGCCGGTCGGCGACATTGCTGAAGCCACCGCGTTCGCCAACTTCTTTGGCGAACGTGCCCGGGAGATCCCGGTTTCGGCCACCAAGGCCTCGACCGGTCACCTGCTCGGTGGCGCTGGGGCAATCGAAGCCATGTTCACCGCGCTGGCCCTGCAGCAGAACCTGCTGCCACCAACGATCAACGTTGACGAAATGGACCCTGAGATCAACCTCGACGTGGTGCTTGAGCCGCGTAAGGTCGACATCCCGGTCGGAGGCCTCGCGATTTCAACCTCGTTCGGTTTCGGCGGACACAACGCCGTCGTTGCGCTGCGTAAGTACGCGTAACCACCACACACAACGAAACGGCGGGAACGTCTGGCTACAGGCCAGCGTTCCCGCCGTTTTACGTTTCGGCGTGATCGCCTACTGGAGGGAAGCGATCGCCACCACGCGGTGTGGGTCAGCTACCAAGCTCGTGGGCGCGAAGCTACGCACGAGACGATGTGCATAAGCTCGCGTGGTGGCCCAGCGCGGTCAGCGTTTAGCCGACGCGGTGCATCCACACGACGGAAGTGTCGCCACCGTCAGCACGGAATGGTTCGAGTTCCTCATCCCACGCCTGGCCCAGTGCGAGCTGCAGTTCACGGTGGAGTTCCGTTGCGTTGCCGCCGGCAAGTTCCATGGCGTAACGGATGCGGTCTTCGGGTACGACCATGTTGCCGGCCGCATCCATCTGTGCGTAGAAGATGCCAAGGCCTGGCGTGTGCATCCAGCGGCCGCCGTCGGTGCCTTCGCTGGCGTCCTCGGTCACTTCGAAGCGCAGGTGTTCCCACCCACGCAATTGGGATGCGATAGCCGCGGCGGTGCCAGCGGTTCCTCGCCAGGTGTAGGTTGCGCGGACGCTGCCCCGGATAACGGGCTGGCTCGTCCATTGCAGGTTCACCGGCTCGCCAAGAGCGCGACCGATCCCCCACTCCACGTGCTGACAGAGCGCACGAGGAGCAGAGTGTACGTAAAGTACTCCCTGCGTGGTGTTTGCAGCCATGTTTCCTCCAGATTTCACGGGTTGGTACGTCTTCCCCTACGACCATTCGTGAATGAGGCTTGGCTGCCCTACGGTATTCGACTGTCGTCAGGAATTATGCCCGATGTTAGCTATGAACCACAAGCATGTGATTCAACCTGGCGGCGTGTTAACGGGAAGTGGCCCCCACACCGATGTGTGAGGGCCACTTCGTACCGTTTCAACGACTACTTGGCTGGTGACGGTCGAGGCTAGGCGTACCGAACTAGGCCGAGCTCGGCTGGCGAGCGGAGCATTTCGTGCGCCGGCACTACCCGAACCGTAAAGCCGTAGTCACCTGGTGCATCCACAACGGTGGCAACTTCGTAATTGCCGTCGCTGGTCGGGGTCATGTTGACCACAGTCGGTGCAATAAGTTCACCATCAGCGCCACGTCGTCCGTAGACGCCCTGTACGGCGACGTCACTGCTCATGAGCGCACCCAGGTCGACCGTGGCCTGCAGTCGGCTTGCGCTGCCCGCCGCGGTGGCAGCTTCACCGGCCGAAGCCGACAGCACGCGTACGCCGTCCCAATTCTCGGCGATGCGAACCTTCCACTGCGCGAATGCGCGCGTACGCTCACGGTCGGCCGCCATGCGTGCGCTGCGGCCTGCCGGCAGGTACAGCTCGGTGCAGTAGTCGCGCACCATGCGTTCTGCACTCATCCGAGCACCAATTTGCGACATCGAGTTACGGACCTTTGCAATCCACTCCTGCGGTACGCCGTCTTCGTCACGGTCGTAGAACATTGGTACCACTTCGTGTTCGAGCATGTCGTAGAGCGCCTGAGCTTCCCAACGGTCGCGCTGGCTGTCGTCGCCGTGCGGCGCGGTTGGAATCGTCCAGCCGATCTCATCGTCGGCAACTTCATCCCACCAGCCGTCAGAAATCGACAGCGTCAGGCCCCCGTTCATGACGGCTTTCATTCCCGAAGTACCCGATGCTTCCTGCGGACGAACCGGGTTGTTCAACCAAATGTCCGAACCGGCAACGAGGAACTTGCCCATCGAGATGTTGTAGTCGGGGATGAACACGATGCGGTCACGCACGCCGGCTTCATCAGCGAAGCGCACGAGTTCCTGCAGGAGCTGCTTACCGCCCATGTCAGCCGGGTGTGCCTTGCCGGCGATGACAAACTGCACCGGGCGTTCTTCGTTCAGCAGAATGGCGCGCAGGCGGTCTGGCTGCTGCAGCATCAGCGTCAGTCGCTTGTAGGTGGAGACGCGACGCGCGAAACCAACGGTCAGGGCGTTTGGATCCAAGATGTTCTTGGTCCAGCCAAGTTCGGCTTCTTGGGCGCCGCGTTCCTGCCACGAGTCCGAAACCAGCCCTCGTGCACGAGTCACGAGCTCGGTGCGCAGTTCGTTACGCACGTTCCACAGTTCTGCCGCGGTGACCGCATCGGTGTGCTTCCACGCTTCGACCGTCGCAAGTTCTTCACCACCGGCCAGCGCATTGACGAGTGGCTTGATCGGACCGCGCGTCCAAGTTGGGGTGTGGACACCGTTCGTGATCGAGGTGATCGGCACCTCAGGCTCGTCGAAGTTCGGGTAGAGCCCCTTAAACATGCCGCGCGATACGGCACCGTGAAGCTTTGCTACACCGTTTGCGTACTGGGCCAGACGCAGGCCAAGGTGCGCCATGTTGAAGCGCGACGGGTCATCTTCGCGGCCAAGCTGCATGACTTCGTGAACTGGTACGCCCGGGGTAAGTCGCGAGGTGCCGTCGTCGCCTCCTTGCAGGTAGCGCTCCACCATGTGGTTCTCGAAGCGGTCGATTCCGGCGGGAACTGGCGTGTGGGTGGTGAAGAGGGTGGATGCGCGCACCGTTGCGAGTGCGGTTGCCCAGTCTTCGCCCTCGCCAATCATCTGACCGATACGTTCGATACCGAGGAAGCCGGCGTGGCCTTCGTTCATGTGGTAGACGTCTGGACGGGCTGCTCCGTTGATGTCGCAGTAGCGCTGCACCGCACGGACACCGCCCACACCGAGCACGAGTTCCTGCTTGATGCGGTGCTCGACGTCGCCACCGTAGAGCCGGTCGGTGATGCTGCGGAAGTCTTCTGGGTTCGACTCGAGGTTGGTGTCGAGCAGCAGCAGCGTGACGCGGCCGATGGCGGCCTTCCAGACGCGGATGTTCGCGATACGGTCGCCCGGGAAGAGCACCGAAACTTCGAGGTGGTTGCCCTGTTCATCAAGGACCGGTGCCACCGCAAGGGTCTCCGGTGCGTGCGACTCGTAGATTTCCTGCTGCCAGCCTTCGGCCGATAGCGACTGGCTGAAGTAGCCAAACGTGTAGAGCATGCCAATGCCCACCAGTGGCACGCCAAGGTCGGAAGCCGACTTCAGGTGGTCACCGGCCAGGACGCCAAGACCGCCCGAGTAGATCGGCAGCGACTGGTGCACGCCGAACTCCATCGAGAAGTAGGCAATCGAGGTGGCTGCGTCTTCGGTTTCGGCGGTCGTCTTCGAGAACCAGAGGTCCTTGGTCAGGTATTCGTGGAGGTCTGCCACTTCCTGGTTCATCCACAGCAGGAATGACTCGTCGTTTGCGAGCTCGTTCATACGGCTTGCCGGAAGCTGCTGCAGCATCATGATCGGGTTGTGACCCGTCTTGCTCCACAGCGCCGGATCCATTGACCGGAAGAGATTGTGCGCCTGCTCGCGCCACGACCAGCGAAGGTTCATGGCGAGGTCTCGAAGCGGCTGCAACGATTCGGGGAGGACAGGGAGGACGTGGAATGAGTCAAATGCCTTCACGTCTGTCACGATACAGATGCGAGTAAACACAAACCCAAGTTTTATACCGCCATTTTGCAGGTAGCATTGCATTCTCTGGGGCGGTAGCTCAGCCGGTTAGAGCAGCGGACTCATAATCCGTCGGTCACGGGTTCAAGCCCCGTCCGCCCCACCAGTTTCGTAACCACTCACGTTGGCGCAGGGGCGCGCAACGCTCAATCGCGTCGCGGGGTTCAAGCCCCGTCCGCCCCACCAGCGCAGCACAACAGGGCCACCCGAACATGACGGATGGCCCTGTTGCACGGTTGTTTTTGTTAACTGCCCTACGGGCGCACGTGCCCGTCGCCGATCACGATCCACTTGGTCGTCGTCAGCTCTGCAAGACCCATCGGTCCACGCGCGTGGAGCTTCTGTGTCGAGATACCCAACTCAGCGCCCAGCCCAAACATGCCACCATCTGTGAAACGTGACGATGCGTTAACCGCAACGACGGCCGCATCCACCTGATCGGTGAACTTCTGCATTGCGCGCACATCCTGAGTCAAGATCACTTCTGTGTGCCCGGACGTGTACTGCTGAATGTGTGCCACGGCGTCGTCCACAGAATCTACGACCTTGACCGCCAAATCAAGCGACAGGTACTCGGTTAGCCAATCCGCTTCGGTTGCGGCAACCACACCGGCAGATTCACCGAAAATCGCCCGCGCGCGGTCGCAAGCGTGCAGCGTTACATCGTGGGCCTGCAGCGCTGCCGCGACCTTGGGGAGGAACTCCCCCGCAACCGCTTCGTGCACCAGCAGCGTTTCTGCCGCGTTGCAGACGCCAATACGCTGCGTCTTCGCGTTGACGAGGATCTCGCTGGCATCAGCCAGGTCGGCGGTCTTGTCCACGAAGATGTGCACATTACCGGTGCCCGTCTCGATCACGGGCACGAGCGACTCGGTCACCACGGTCGAAATCAGCGAGGCCCCACCGCGCGGCACGAGCACGTCGATGTAACCACGTGCCCGCATGAGCGCGACCGCACCCTCGCGACCGAATGCATCCACAGTCTGTACCAGGTCGGGCGAGAAACCAGCTGCCGTAATCGCCTCACCAATGACGGCGATGATTCGCTCGTTCGAGTTCATTGCTGCCGAGCCACCGCGCAACAGCACGGCGTTGCCCGATTTCAGCGCAAGGGTCGCGGCATCGACCGTGACGTTCGGACGAGCCTCGTAAATCATGGCGACAACACCCATCGGCACGCGTACCTGGCTGAGCTTCATGCCGTTGGCAAGCGTGCTGCCGCGCACAACCTCACCTACCGGGTCGGGCAGCGATGCGACCTCCCGCACCGCTGCGGCAATGGCGGCGACGCGCCCCGTTTCGAGCTTGAGGCGGTCAAGCAGCCCCTGCGCCATGCCGGATTCGCGACCGCGTTCCATGTCGATGGCGTTGGCCGCGATGATTGCCGAAGCGTTGGCATCGAGGGCATCAGCGATTCCCAGCAGTAGGTCGTTCTTAACCGAGCTCGATGCGGTGGCAAGCTGTCGGGATGCGAGTTTTGCGCGGGTGGCAAGCTCACGCACGCCGTCGTGCGCGGTTGTCGATGCGGCAGTTTCCGTCATGATGTTTAGCTACTCCTCACGGGCATTGCGGCCCGAGTTGAATGTCGATGCACCGGTTTCGTGTGGCGCTGCCAGTGCGTTAGTTAACGATAGAAGCGGATGCGGTTAGTCCGCTACCGGCAGGCCGTTGCCGGTAATGACGTCGGTCACGGTTGGGCTCACGATGGTCATGTCGTCGCGGTGAACAACCGAACGCACATAGTCTTCGCCGAGTTCCTTGCGCATGTCGTCGGTCGAGCGGCCGAGCATTTGCGGCAATTCCGTCGAGGCGTATCCGACAATGCCATGCGCGATCATGTCTAGCGACTCCGACACGATCTCGACCGGGTCGCCTGCGGCAAACTCGCCACGAACCTCGCGAATGCCGGCGGCGAGCAGTGATGCACCCCGTTCACGTAGCGCGCGCTCCGCACCGGAGTCGACGATCAGTCGACCGGTCATCTGCGCTGCGTGCTCCAGCCACACCTTGCGTCGGCTCGTTCGGTTGCTCGAAGGCACGAACCAGGTACCGACGTCTTCACCACGTAGGGCCGCGCCAATGTTGCCGGTGGTGGTGAGCATCGTGGGGATGCCCGTAACCATGGCCATCTCAGCCGACTGCAGTTTCGTGATCATGCCACCGGTGCCAAACGCCGAACCGCGCCCGGTGACTTCCACGCCTTGAATATCGCGCAGGTCGTGAACTACCGGAATGCGTTCCGCTCCCGGCGTGGTTGGTGGCGCCGTGTACAGGCCATTGACGTCCGTCAGCAAGACCATGGCGTCGGCACGCACGAGCTGCGCTACGAGTGCGGCAAGCCGGTCATTGTCGCCAAAACGGAACTCACT
Organism: [Zimmermannella] bifida NBRC 103089; assembly: GCF_001570925.1. Taxonomy (GTDB): domain Bacteria; phylum Actinomycetota; class Actinomycetes; order Actinomycetales; family Microbacteriaceae; genus Gulosibacter; species Gulosibacter bifidus. The sequence continues at coordinate 130,826 of NZ_BCSP01000001.1, read as the reverse complement.
GGTGGCAAGCGCATCGTTTTCGTTGACGATCGGCACCGCACCGAGTTCGAGCATCCGTTCAAAGGCCTGTACCACGTGTCGATACCGGTGACGACGCACGGTGTCGGCTGCGGTGAGCAGAATCTGCCCGGCCGTAAGGTCGTACGCGCGGAACGCATCCGTGTAGGTCGCCATCAGCGACGATTGACCGACAGCGGCCGCAGCCTGAGCCGTTGCGAGATCGTTTGGGCGCTTGGCCAACCCGAGCGGCACGAATCCAGCGGCAACCGCACCCGAAGAAACCAGGACGATCTGTTTGCCGCGCAAGACCTCCTCGGCGAGCACGTCGACCAGCTTTCGCAGCGCCGGAATATTCAATCGTCCATCCGGTCGAGTTAGTGACGATGACCCGATCTTGACGACAATACGATGCGCCTGGGCCAACTGTGCTCGTTCACGAATGGGTGAATTCATACGTCCTATCTTGCCGTGAATTGATCCAATTGAATGACATTCAGCCTATCGACCGCGCCGTTCAAACCGACACCAAAGTTGGGCGGATGCGCCACGCGCGGCAAACTATGTGCATGATTGCCGCAATTTCGATCGCACCATCTGGCCCCGCATCCGACCCAACCGTCACCCCTGACGCGCCTGGCTCCTACACGAACGCCGTGGCGGCAATGGTCAAGGTGATTCGCGCGAGCGGTCTGCCGAATGAGACCAGTGCGATGTTCACCTCAATCGAGGGCGAATGGGATGAGGTCATGGCCGTCGTCAAGGCAGCCTGCGATGAGGCGGGCCGGTTCGGGAACCGGGTCTCACTCGTGTTGAAGGCCGATATTCGCCAGGATGCGGCCGGCAACGAGATGCAGGGCAAGGTCGACCGCGTTGAGCGCGCGATTGTTGCCAGCAGCGAAAGCAACTAACCACCGCTGAACACGGGTGTGCAGGCCGAATCATCGGTCACCACACCCGTGCTGCAGCTATTCACCGTCTTGGGCGTTAGATTCTGGCTTGCGGATGATCGGCAGTGCGCCGGTCACCGGTTCAACGACGTCATCGAGGGAATGGTCCTGCTCGTTCCAGGAGTCCTTACCCACCGATACCGGGTCTTCTCCGTAATAGAGGCGCTCGAACAGTTCCATCGTGCGGTCGATGTCGTGCACCTGCACCATTTCGAGTCCGCGACGACCAAACTGCTCACGTTCTTCACGCGGCATCTCGAGCATGGTGCGTAGTGCCGTAGCGCATCCACCGACATCGCCCGGTTCGAATAGGAAGCCGTTCTCACCTTCGTGCACGAGGTGCGGTAGCGCCATTGCGTTCGCCGCGACCACTGGAAGACCCGATGCCATCGCTTCCATAGTGGCGATGGACTGAAGCTCGGCAATTGACGCAATCGCAAAAATCGTGGCGTCGCTGTAGATCTTGCGAAGCTCCTGGTCGGTCACATAACCGTGGAACAGGACGCGATCGTCGATACCGAGTTCGCGCGACAGTTTCTGCAGGTTTTCTTTCTGATCGCCGCCACCAACGATTTCCAAGCGCAGATCCGGCACATTGTTCAACTGCTGGAAAGCGCGCATCAGCACATCGATTTGTTTCTCGCCCGTGACGCGGCCAACAAACAGGATGCTGCGAGGCGTCTTTGGTTCAAAACGCGGGGTGTAGTCAGTGGTGCGCAGACCGCACGAGATTGCGAGGACTCCCTCGAGTTGGCCGTTTTCCTCCAAGAAGTTCGCGGCGCGACGCGTGGGCGTGGTCAACGCTTCGGTTTCAGCGAAGGTCTTGTGCGCATCGTGCCACCAGATCTTGGCGGCGATGTTCTGCAAGAAGTTCGGCAACAGCGTGTGGTCGCCCATGTTTTCAAGCATCAGGTGGTTGGTGCCGATGATGCGAATGCCGCGCCCGGCACCCTCGCGGACGGCGGCGCGACCTAGCACCACGGCCGACTGGTAGTGGATGACGTCGGGCTGTACTTCATCGAGCACTCGACGCATGTGGTGGCGTGCGCGCCACGGCTTCACGTACCGCAGCCAGTCGTGCGGGTAGTACCGGTCACTCGGCAAACGGTGCACCGTGATCTGCTGGCCGTCGTATTCTTCGGTCCAGGTGCCGTGACGTCGCGATGCCGCCGGTGCCACCACGTGGACATCGTGACCGCGCGCGGCCATGCCACTTGCGAGGTTCACGGTGAACGTTGCCGCACCATTCACATTCGGTGGGAAAGTATCGGCGGCAATGAGCAGGCGAAGCGGCTTGGTCATGAAGGTCTTCTGTCTGTTTCGAGGTCAAAGTGCGGGGCGAATTGCGCGGCGATCGGATCCGAAACGCAATCTCACGTGAGTGTGCACGTGCGGTTTGTCGCCATGTTACCGGGATGAATCGCTACTGAGACTTGTTTACCGCGTGTCTGCGCGCGGCAGTCACTTCTTCATCCGATGTGTGGAGCTGAAGTACGACGACTCCCGCAACCGCAATAGCACCGAAGATGACAAACAGTGCAAATGTCAGTGGCGACGCGCCCACTGTCTCGTTCAACAGCACAACACCGATCGCCACGGCGACGAGCGGATCGATCACCGTAAGCCCGGCAATCACCATATCGGTGGAACCGCTCGCATAGGCGGACTGCACCATATATCCACCCGCTAGCAGGGACAACACCATACCAATGGCGCAGGCGTACAAGATCGGGCCAATCTCTCCGCTCTGGAATCGTGCCAACACGATTCTGGCGAGCGTTGCGACAAACCCGTACAGCACACCACCGATCACGATGTACATGAATCCCCGCCAGCGGGTGCGCCGAAGCAAACCGAAAGCGATCGCCGCGAGCACGAGCGTCACGGCGAGGACAATCAGCACATTGATGGTTTCTCGGTCACCAACCGGGCCCTGATTCGCCGCGAATGCGGCCACAGTCACGAATGCCGCGACACCGAGTACACACAGCAACACGGCAGTGATCTTGCCCGCACGCATCCGCATCTTTGTCTGCCATGCAGTGAGCAGCGTCGTGACAACCAGTGACACGACACCCAGTGGCTGCACGACAACCAGGGGCGAGAACATCAGCGCAAACAGCTGCATGCCGATGGCCAAACCAATAAGCAAGGTGCCAATCAGCCAGCTGGGATTTCGCAGCATCGCGAGCAGCGCGGCTCCGCCGAGCCCCTCAGATTCACTGTCTCTCCCAGTTGCTTGGGCGTCCCCATTGGCTTGCGAGACCCCGCGATGCTGCAAGTAAGCGCTGAGCGACATGAGCACGGCGCCAACGAGCGCGATGGGAATCCCGAGATAGTGCACGTGGCGAGTTTACGGCCACACCGGTTACCAGCGAGCGATAGGCTCGCGATCATGACGATTCGCCCCATCACCATTTATGGCGAACCTGTACTGCACAAACGTGCCGACGAGGTTCCCGAGATCACCGACGAGATTCGCACGCTCGTCGCCGACATGTACGAAACCATGGATGCCGCTCCCGGAGTCGGTTTGGCAGCGCCGCAGGTGGGCGTTGGGTTGCGAATCTTCGTTTACGGCTGGGAAGACGAGGACGGCACGGTGTATCGGGGCGAGGCAATCAACCCGAAACTGTGGATTGCGCCAAGCATCCCCGAATCGTTTGAACCCGTTGATGAACACGAAGAGGTCGAAGGATGCCTTTCGTTCCCCGGTGAACGATTCCCGTTGCGCCGTGCACCGGCAGCGCTAATGGAGGCGACCGATATCGACGGCAACGACTACCGGATCGAAGCGACCGGCTGGTTTGCCCGCATCCTGCAGCACGAATACGACCACCTCGACGGGGTCATCTACGTTGACCGGCTGCCGTTGCCACTGCACAAGCAGGCCGGCAAGATCATGCGCAAACAGCGTTGGGGCGTGCCGGGACTCAGCTGGATGCCCGGCGTCGACAATCTCGAGGGCTAACGACGTGACTCCGGCGTTGCGACGCGAACTCAGTCTGCTCCACGCTTGTGGGATCGGCTTGGCCGCCATGATTGGCGCCGGTGTCTTCGTCGTGTTCGCACCTGCGGCAGCGGTTGCCGGTGAATGGCTGTTTGCGGGCATTGCACTGGCGCTGGTTGTTGCGGTCTGCAATGCGATTGCCACCGCACAGCTTTCGATGCAGTATCCGTCATCGGGCGGCAGCTACCACTTTGGCCGCGAACAGCTGGGCGAATGGCCCGGGTTTGTGGCCGGGTGGGGGTTCGTCATCGGCAAGACCGCATCCGCGGCAGCAATGGCGCTAACGGTCGGCACCTACATTGCCACGTCTGTCGTTGGCGGGGACTCGATTTGGCAACGTGTGATCGCCGTGCTTGCCATCGTCGTTGTGGTCGCATGCAACCTTGCCGGCATCACCCGCACGGCAACCGCATCCCTGTTCATCGTGGCCATCGTGTTGGTGGGTCTCGCCGCTGTGCTCGGTTCAATTTGGGTAGATGGCGGTGCGGATGCGCTGGTACCGGCGGCCACGCAAGTCGCCGAAGCCGGGCCGCTGGGTGCGCTTCAGGCTGGCGGGCTGATCTTCTTCGCGTTCGCGGGATATGCACGTATCGCCACGCTCGGCGACGAGGTGCGCGAGCCAACCCGCACCATTCCGCGTGCGATTGCGATCACCCTGCCAATTGTTGCGGTGCTGTATGTCGTCATTGCGATCACGCTGGTGGACACGCTCGGTGTGGCCGAGCTTGCCAAGTCGCCAGCGCCACTATCAGCAGCAACCGCGGGTATTCCTTGGGCGCAGGCGCTGGTGCCCGTTATTGCCGCAACCGCCGCACTCGGCGCGCTGCTCGCGGGTATCGCCGGCATTACTCGTACCGGATATGCCATGGCGTCGAACCGTGATCTGCCACATGCGCTGGCTGCCATCTCGCCGCGTAGCCAGGTGCCGGCGCTGCTCACCTGCATCATTGGCGTCATCGACATCGTGTTGGTCTGTTTCGGCGATATCCGCGACGTGATCGGATTCTCGAGCGTGGGTGTGCTCGTGTACTACTTTGTCGCGAATGCCGCCGCTTGGTCGCAATCGGATGCGCACCGCAGGTTCCCCCGCTGGCTGCAGTTGCTCGGCGCGACGCTGTGCCTGGTGCTCGTGGTCACGCTGCCACCGCTATCGGTGTGGTCAGGCATCGCGGTCCTGGCCGTTGGTGTGGGGTTCCGCCTGATTGTTCGCGCGACGTCGCGACCGAATGCATCCACGTTGGCTAAATAGTCCCCCGCTTGCAGCGGGGCATGTCAGGACCACGCGAACACCGGATCGGGCAAGCTCACCCCCGATGAACATGCCTCAATGATTGGCGGCCGCGCGCTGACTACGGCGTCGGCGTGCCTGCATCCACAGGAGTCGGTGTGGTCGTATTCGATCCGTCGGCTGGCGGAGTCACTGGTTCGGTCGTTGGCGCTGCCGGATCGGTAGCCTCAGGAACGGGAGTTTTCGGCGTGGTGGTTGCTGGGTCCGTCATGGCCGGATCCGTCGCTACAGGATCGGTTTCCGAGGGATCGGTCGTACTTGGAGCGGTTGGGTCCGCGGATTCTGCTGGCGCTGTCGGTGTCGGCTGTGCCGGATCGGTCGCTGCCGGAGGCTTCCATCCGTCGGCAGCATCATCGACTGGTGCGCCTTCCGGCGTGTCCTGCCACTGTACGTCCGGCAGTGTTCGGATCTCAACGGGCTTGCCGTCGGCATACTTACGCAGATATGCAAGTGGATCGACGTGCACGCCATCCACGATGACCTCGAAGTGCAGGTGCGGCCCTGTGGAAGCGCCGGTGTTGCCGAGCTGACCGATCTGGTCGCCGACTCGAACGACGTCGCCGACACGAACCGTTGCCGAGCCGGAAACGAGGTGAGCGTATACCGTGTGAACTTTCTTGCCGGCAAGCTGATGTTCGAGCACAACATACGCGCCAAAGGTCGACAAGCCCGGACGTGGCACGACTTCAATGACCTTGCCATCTGCAATGGCGGCTACAGGTTCGCCGGCCGTCCCACTGAAGTCTTGACCGCGGTGGTTGCTGGAACAAACTGGGCACGGTGGCACACGCGGGCCAAAGCCATCAGTGAGATTCTGGTCTTTACCCTTGAGCGGCCACTGCACGCGCGTTGACGTGGCGCTAGTGCCGCCAACAAAATCTCCGCCGCGTTGAATGTAACTGCCGTCAGTTGTTGTTGCAGGAGCCCTGTCAGCGCCAGGCTTTGACGGTCGTTGGTCGTCGCCGTCAACCGTGTAGCGCTGCACCGACATCGCAACGGGCACATCAGTGTTGACGTCGCTCTGGGACACCCCCACCACGGCTCCAACAGCTGAAACCGTTGCGGCAATTGCGATGATGCTGGGTACTGCGACGAGCGCTCCACGCATCCAAGCAGACATCTTCACCCGAGGTCTCCCAAATTTTTCAAGCGTATATCTAGCCTACGCCGGATATGTATTTCGGTTAAGCGTTTGACCTGTCAGGATGCTGGGAGGTTCCAAACCCGAGATCAATTCCGTTAGGTGTTGCAATCAACACCGGATAAACCCAGTTTCGGCGGGCACGATGCGACAAGATTTCAACCCGTGTGCGGGCAAGAAAAATGCCCTCACCGCGAGGGTGAGGGCTGGTGGCTCCCCGAGTTGGATTCGAACCAACAACCTGCCGGTTAACAGCCGGCTGCTCTGCCATTGAGCTATCGGGGATGACAACTCGAAGAGCTTAACACGGAATTTTCACAAATGTGAAATCGGCCAGCAATGATCCCGTGTTCCGTCAGTTGACCTGGGGTTTTAGTGCACCACGAGCGTCAGATGACATGTCTAGTAGCCAATGAGCGGGTCGGCGATGCCGACAAAACGGCCATGGTCGACATAGGCGCGCACATTGTCGTGCACGCGGCGCAGGATGAGCGGCAACACCATTTCGGGTGTATCCGCCGTGTGTGGGGTGATAATGCAGCGGTCGTTCGACCACAGCGGGTGACCGTCCGGCAACGGCTCGGGGTTGGTTACGTCCAAACCCGCACCGTAAATCTCCCCGGCCTCAAGTGCCGCAACCAGGGCATCCGTATCGACCAATGGCCCGCGTCCGATATTGACCAACACCGCATCCTCGCGCATCAATCGCAACTGTTCCGTACCGATCATGCCGCAGGTCTCCGGCGTTGCCGCAGCGGCCAACACGACCACGTCCGCATCCGGAAGCACCGCATCCATCTCACCAAACTGCACGGTGTGATCTGCACCGGCAACGGCACCGAGACTGCGGCGAACGACCGTTACGGACACCCCAAACGGTTCGAGGAGCCGGATGAGTTCGCGAGCGATGCCTCCGGCACCAACGATTACGATGTTGGCGCCAAAGAGCGACAGCCCCGACGATGTGCCCCAACTCGTTGCGCGCAGCCGCACCGGCAACTGACGCTGTAGCGCTAGCGTCAGCATCAGCGCGTGCTCGGCAACCGGCTGCGCATACGCGCCCTTGCCCGAGGTAAACAGCACGCCGCGCTCCGCATGCGGACGCAGCCGTTCAGCAAACGCATCAATTCCGGCGTACGGCAACTGCACCCAACCGATCTCGGGATACTGCTCAAGCGCGTTAATCAAGGTGTCGACATCACGATACGAGGTGTGGATGACCGCACGGGTTGCCGTCGACAGCGGTGCGACGTCTCCCCCAGCCTCCGCCACAACCTCGGCATAACGCGGCTGAATCGAGTTGACCGGCAGGATGCTGATGGCACCGATTTCGGGGCGCTGGTCTGCCGGTATCGCCACGGGTGCTTGCGACAGCACCTCGTGGTGTCCGAATGGTGACGGAACTGGCGTGGATGCGGCGGTCACGGTGATTCCTGCTCGTCCTTAGTTTCGCTGTGCTGTTCGCCGGTTTCGAAGCGCGCGAACTCGGGGCGCTCGGCAATGAGTCGGCGGCGCTCAGCCTCGGCTGCAATTTCGGCTGCTTCTTCATCGCTGATGTCTCCGAAGAGTCCGTCAACGACTCGCTCTGCCGCCGCGACCTGTTCTTGATCGATGAGCCCGGCAAGCGGCGCACTCGCGAATTCTCGGGCTTCTTTCATCCGGAGCAAATAGTGGTCCTGCGGGTCGGCGAGCACGTCGTCGATCTCACCGTGCGCAATGATGCGACCGTGATTGCACACCACGACCGTCGATGTCAGGCGCTCGATGGCAGCGAGGTCATTGCTGATTACTACCAGCGTCATGCCACGGGTTTGGTTGAGGCGTTCGAGCAGGTCGAACAGGGCTGGGCGGGCAAGAACGTCAACGCCCTGCGCGGGTTCATCGACGATCAGCACCTTTGGCTCGACAATCAGTGCCTGCGCAAACGCAATGCGCTGACGCTGACCGCGCGAGCACTCAAACGGGAACTTATTGAGCAGCCCGATCTCGAGGTCTACGGCATCCAGTAGCAGCGCCGCAGCCCGGCCAAGCGCCTTGCGATCAAAGTCGCGATCACGGCTCAGGATCGGTTCGACGACGTTCTCACCAACGGTCAGATCGTTGCGCAGTAGCTCACCGGAATCCGGTGCCAGGTACCCAATACTTAGCGGCAGCCGCAGTAGGTCGTTTTTAGTGGGGTGCCGCATGTCAATGTCCGCCACGGTTAGGCTGCCACCGCTAATCCACGGCCAGTCGCGCGATGCGCCTTTAAGTAGACCGCGCCCAGAAAGCACGCGACCGAGGGAAGTCTTGCCGCTGCCGGTAGCCCCGACAATACCGACAATCTCACCGGGGTTGACCGTCAGATTGACGCCCGAGATTACCCGCGCATCCGCGTTACCCACCTTTGGTCCGTGAGAAACCGAACAGTCAACCGCACTGATTACATGTTCCATGATTCGTACCTATCGTTGCGCGTGCGCATTCACGTCGTCGTTGGGGTTTGGCCGCAACCGGCCTGCTGCGCCACGAGCATTCGTGACGACCTTCGTGCCCGTAATGATCGCAGTATCAGCCTGCATGTTCGCGGATTGCTCGCTTCTGCCGTTCGACAGCAACGAGTTCCTCGCTCAACTCTCGGTGTCGCATCGGATCAACCTCGATATCCGTTCGCTGTAGTTCGCTCAAAAGCTCAGCCTTGCGGCGCAGCAGGTCACGTTCGATCAAAGAGGATGCGAGGGATCGCACGTAGGCAGCGACCTGTTCCGGCCCTGGTCCCGTCGGCAGCGGCACCATGGAGAGATCCATGGCGAGGGGCATAAATGCCTGCGGCAAATCTTCTTGCACGTTCGGCAACCACTGCGGGGTGCCGAGATACGGGCGCGACGTGATGATGGCGTTACGAATCGTGTCGAGCGCTGCATCGCCAAAGCGGTAGGTGAGCACACCGTCAAGTTGTGCTTCAGACAGCATGTGCGGATACTGCAGTACTGCCGCGATCACATCGCGTTCGTGGCGGGTCGTCGGGTCGTTTGGCAAATCCGAGATGCGCACGGATGGCGTAGGCGTGCCCATCGAGGGGTCCTGATACTCCCCCGCCGGTTGCTGGATCTGATGCTCAGCACGACGCACTTCAGCGCGCACCTGTTCGAGATCCATGCCTAGCCAGCCGGCCAATTGGCGGGTGTACTCGGGGCGCAGTGCGCGGTCACGGATGCCGCAGATCACCGGTGCCGCTTCGCGCAGCGCCGCCACACGGCCTTCGGCGTTGCGAAGGTCGTGACGCTTGAGCTGTTCCTTGATAACGAACTCGTACATTGGCATGGGCGAATTCACGAGCGACTGCACCGCCGCTGCACCGTGCTTGAGCCGCAAATCACAGGGATCAAGCCCATCCGGGGCGACCGCAACGAAGGTTTGCGCCACGAAACGGTTCTCTTCGGCGAACGCACGCATGGCGGCCTTGCGACCGGCTTCATCCGGGTCAAAGTTAAAGATCACCCGGCCGCGGTTCGACTCGTCGTCCATGATTCGGCGCAGGATCTTGATGTGGTCAACGCCGAACGACGTGCCACAGGTAGCAACCGCAGTGGTGATCCCCGCCAAGTGGGCTGCCATTACGTCGGTGTATCCCTCGACCACGACCACTTCATGATTTCGCGCGATATCGCGTTTAGCGAGATCGAGCCCGTAAAGCACTTTCGACTTGTGGTAGACGGGCGTCTCCGGTGTATTGAGATACTTCGGCCCCTTGTCATCATCGAAGAGCTTTCGCGCGCCGAAACCTACCGTCTGTCCAGAGGTGTCACGAATCGGCCAGACGAGTCGCCCACGGAACCGGTCGTAGTGTCGACCGCGATCATTGGTCGAGACGAGCCCCGCATCCTGCAAGTCCTGCATGCTGTATCCGAGGCCGCGCAGGTGATTCGTCAGCGCGTCCCAGCTCTGCGGCGCAAAACCGATCCCAAAGTGGGCTGCCGCCTCGGCGCTAAACGCACGAGCACCGAGAAAGTCTCGACCGGCTTGTGCCTCGGGCCGCGCCAGCTGTGCTTGAAAGAACTCCGCAGCCGCGGCATTCGCTTGCAGCAAGCGGAGTCGGTTCGACGGTTCTACCGGCGCCGCACTGCCCTCTTCGTACGTGAGGGTGTAGCCAATACGGGCGGCAAGACGCTCCACGGCTTCAACGAACGTGACGTGATCGATCTTCTGCAGAAAGCTGTAGACGTCCCCCGACTCACCGCATCCAAAGCAGTGATAGAAGCCGAGTTGCGGGCGAATGTGGAACGACGGTGTGCGTTCATCGTGGAAAGGGCACAGCCCTTTCTTCGACCCGACACCGGCGGATTTCAGCGTGACATATTCGCCAACGACGTCTTCGATATTGGTTCGTTCGCGAACCTGATCGATGTCCGCGCGTTGAATGCGTGCCATGTTCGAAGTCTAAGCCTTCCGAACACCGTCGATGACGGCAGCCACTGGCTGAGTACAGAGCTGTTGGTGCATGGCGATCGCCGATTGGTCGGTTAGCGATGCCACTTGGTCGACGACGATGCGACGGCGCTCGGCGTCTGAATCTGCCGCAACGAACGCGGCGCTAAACATTGTGTCTAGATGCGCGTCGCCGGTCTGCCAAAGGACGTCGAGGAGATCGGTGAGGATCTCTCGCTGGTGGGCATAGATCGGCTGTCGCGTTGGTAGCGACATCACGAATCCGGCAACAGCGCCCTTGAGCAGGGCGATCTCGGCGCGGACTTCGCGCGGCACGATGACTTCGGCACGGTAGCGAATCAACTGGGTATCCTCGCCGAACTCGGCAAGCGTCGCTTCGGTCGCGGCCTTCGCAAAACGGCCAATCAGCTGCGAGGTGAGGTTTTTCAGGGATGCTTGGGCTCGCGCCGTTCCGTCATACTCACGCACCCAGAACGGTTGCGAAGTGAGCCGTTCGAGCGCTTCGCCGAGTTCTGCCTCGTCGAAGCTCCGGCCCGACCACTCCGCTGCGTTGTAGAGAATGGCTTCGAGGTTTTCTGACGCGTGAAACTCGTTGAGCGGCAAGAATCCCTCGACCACCGCATCCTCGAGGTCATGCACCGAGTAGGCGATGTCATCGCTCAAATCCATGACCTGCGCTTCAATGCACTTGCGGTTTGCAGGCGCCTTCGCACGCAGCCAATTGAACACCGGCAGGTCATCGTCATAGGCACCAAACTTGCGGGTGCCGCGTGCGAGTCCTTCTTCACGAGTCCAGGGGTACTTGCACGATGCATCGAGACTAGCTCGCGTCAAATTCAAGCCAAACGGTCGTTCGTCGTCGGTAATGACTTTGGGTTCGAGTCGTGAAATCAGCCGGAGCGTCTGGGCATTTCCTTCGAAGCCACCGATGTCGGCGGCCCAAGCATCAATGGCCTTCTCACCGTTGTGCCCGAAAGGCGGGTGCCCAATGTCGTGGGCAAGACAGGCGGTGTCGACGATATCCGGGTCGAGTGCGAGCGATCCTGCGATTTCACGGCCAACCTGCGCCACTTCGAGCGAATGCGTCAGGCGGTTGCGAGCGAAATCAACGCCTGTGGTTGGCGAGAGCACCTGGGTTTTCAGTGCCAGGCGTCGCAGGCCCGATGAGTGCACGAGGCGCGCACGGTCGCGGGCAAACTCGGAGCGTCGACGGTTCTCGTGATGCTCCGGCAGAAAGCGCGCCTGGTCGTCATCAGAATACGGTGTTGCGGGGCCAGAAAGCGGCGTAACCAACGTGTCTAGCCTCCAGACGTATCGAGTTCAGCAGCGGCAATACCCAAGCGCTCAGTATCGTTCATGCGGCGGGATGCGAGCCAGCCGTCGGGTAGGGCGGCTCGGCGCGGGCTTCCGGCGCGTCCTCGAGGTCCCTCTGCCCCGACGCCCGGCCAAGGAGCGTCATCAAGCCCGTCTACGAGCGTGCGGAGTTCGTCGAGCGTGTCGATGAGCGCGAACGCCTTTCGGAGCTGGCCGCCAACCGGATAGCCCTTGAAGTACCAGGCCACGTGCTTACGGAGGTCACGGCAGCCGTGTCCTTCATCGTCAAAGAACTCGACAAGCAGCTCAGCGTGACGGACCATCGCCGCACCAACGTCACGAAGTCCCGGACGGAATCGCCGCTCGCTGCCAGCGAAGGCGGCTTCGAGGTCACCAAAGAGCCACGGACGTCCGAGGACACCGCGGCCGACGACTACGCCATCACACCCGGTCTCCGCGAGCATGCGCGGACCATCTTCGCCCTCAAACACATCGCCGTTGCCGAGTACCGGAATCGACGTGATTACCTGCTTGAGCTGCGCGATCGCATCCCAATCGGCCGTGCCCGAGTACTGCTGCTCGAGCGTGCGCGCGTGCAGGGTGATCGCGGCCACACCGGCTTGCTCGGCTGCCTTGGCAGCATCGAGGAACGTCATGTGTTCCTCGTTGATGCCCTTGCGGATCTTGATCGTGAGCGGCACGTCCCCGGCCGCTTTGACCGCCTTGGTGCAGATCGCCTCGAAGAGGTCTTCCTTCCACGGCAGCGCTGAACCGCCACCGCGCCGGGTGACTTTCGGTACCGGGCACCCGAAGTTGAGATCGATGTGGTCCGCACGATCCTCATCCACCAGCATGGCGACCGCGGCCGCCGTGATGTCGGGGTCGACACCGTAGAGCTGAATCGACCGGATCTCTTCAGACGGGTGGTGGTGAATCAACCGCATCGTGTTTTCGTGGCGTTCGACGAGGGCACGCGTCGTCACCATCTCGGTGACGTACAGGCCTGCGCCATACTCACGGCAGAGACGACGAAACGCCTCGTTCGTGACACCAGCCATTGGCGCCAACACCACCGGTGAATCGACCGTGATGTTGCCGATTCGCAGGTGGTGTGGCGCTGTGGATGCGGTAGCTTCCGTACTCAGTTTGGCGCCGCCTAGCAGTTGCCGAGCTTTTCGAACACGTAGACCGGCAGGCGGTCGATCGAGACGCGCTCCTGTGCCATGGTGTCGCGGTCGCGTACGGTCACGGCGTTGTCTTCGAGCGAGTCGAAGTCAACGGTGATGCACAGTGGCGTGCCGATTTCGTCCTGGCGACGGTAACGACGGCCAATAGCGCCGGCGTCATCGAAGTCAATGTTCCAACGTCCGCCACCGCGAACGGCGTCAGCGACCTTACGAGCAAGCGGCGAAAGCTGCTCGTTACGCGACAGCGGCAGTACCGCGGCCTTGACCGGTGCCAGACGCGGGTCGAGCTTAAGCACGGTGCGCTTGTCGACGCCGCCCTTAGCGTTCGGGGCTTCGTCTTCGTGGAACGAGTCCACCAGGAACGCCATCAGTGAGCGGGTCAGGCCGAAGCTTGGCTCGATGACGTATGGGATGTAGCGCTCGTCGTTGGCCTGGTCGAAGTAGCTGAGCTTGGTACCCGAAGCGTCGGTGTGCGAACCGAGGTCGAAGTCGGTGCGGTTGGCGACACCCATGAGCTCGCCCCACTCGTTGCCCTGGAAACCGAATTTGTACTCGAAGTCGATGGTTCCGGCCGAGTAGTGCGCGCGCTCTTCTTCAGGGACATCGAAGCGGCGCATATTGTCGGGGTTAATGCCGAGGTCGATGAACCAGTTCCAGCAGGCTTCTACCCAGGCGTCGAAGTGTTCCTGCGCAGTTTCTGGCTTGACGAAGTACTCGATCTCCATCTGCTCAAACTCGCGGGTACGGAAAATGAAGTTTCCGGGCGTGATCTCGTTACGGAAGGCCTTACCAACCTGGCCGATACCGAACGGTGGCTTCTTACGAGCCGTGGTGACCACGTTGTTGAAGTTCACGAAGATGCCCTGGGCGGTCTCGGGGCGCAGGTAGTGCAGACCCTCTTCGTCATCAACCGGGCCGAGGTAGGTCTTCATCAGACCCGAGAACATCTTCGGCTCGGTCCAGTTTCCGGGCTGGCCGGTTTCTGGGTCACGGATGTCAGCGAGACCGTTCTCAGGTTCCTTGCCGTGCTTGGCAACGTAGGCCTCGATGAGGTGGTCGGCACGGTAGCGCTTGTGCGTGTGCAGCGACTCAACCAGCGGGTCGGTGAAGGTGTCGACGTGGCCCGAGGCCTTCCAAACGTCCGTTGGCAGGATGACTGATGAGTCGAGGCCCACCATGTCGGCGCGTCCGCGCACGAAGGTCTGCCACCACTGCTGCTTGATGTTTTCCTTGAGTTCTACACCGAGGGGGCCGTAGTCCCACGCGGAACGCGAACCGCCGTAGATTTCTCCGGACTGGAAAACAAACCCGCGACGCTTCGCGAGGTTAATGACCTGGTCGAGCTTCGACTGTGCCATGAACGACATCTCTCCTGAATTGTGACGACGCGGCCGGCTGCCGTGTCGGAAGTCAACTCACCATGGTAGCCGCAACGCCGGTCCGTCCGGTGACATGACCGGCCCGGTGTTCCGGCGCGACTGTGCCCGCCACCGTGGTCCGGACTCGTTGCAGATTCCGGCCCGTTTCGGGCACTCGCTACGCGGTTGTCGGTGCGGATGCGTCTGGTTTCGGTTTATCGACCGCTCCCCCAAACCTGCGGTCTCGTCCGATGTACTCACCAATCGCATCCCACAGCTGCGCCCGTCCGAAATCGGGCCACAGGGTGTCCAGGAACACCATCTCGGCGTAGGCGCTCTGCCAGAGCAAGAAGTTGCTCGTGCGCTGCTCACCAGACGACCGTAGGAAGAGGTCAACGTCTGGCAGCTCTGGGTGGTAGAGATGCTGCGCCAGGCTGCGTTCGGAGATGCGTGATGGATCAATCTTGCCTGCGGCAGCTTCGGCAGCAAGTTCTCGCACCGCGTCGACCAATTCCAGGCGGCCACCGTAATTCACGCACATATTGAGCGTCATGGTGGTGTTGTGTTTGGTGAGCTCCTCGGCTGCACGCAAGTCGTTGATCACGGACTTCCACAGTTTGGGTTCCCGGCCCGACCACACGATCCGAACGCCCCACTCGTGCAGTTGATCGCGTTGACGATGCAAAACTTCGCGGTTAAAGCCCATCAAGAACCGCACCTCGGCGGGCGATCGCTTCCAGTTCTCGGTAGAAAAGGCATACACAGAAAGGTGCTTAACGCCCACCTGCAGTGCGCCAGCTACGACATCCAGGAGCGCCGCCTCACCGGCTCGGTGTCCTTCGGTGCGTGGCAAACCTCGCTGATTGGCCCAACGCCCGTTTCCGTCCATGACAATTGCAACGTGTTGCGGGACACCAGCCTTCGGGAATGCCGGTGGCACTTGCCCGGTCCAATCGATTTCCATAGTCACGATGCTACTGAGTTCGCGACCGACTGATGACGCCGCATCCGGGATTGCTAACGCTCTCCCGATCAACGTGAGGTCGCTTCATCCCGTTGCACCTGCGCGAAGAGTGCCAGCGAACGCAGTTCATATTCCAGATGAAATGCCACGTAGGCGCGCACGATCCGCATGGCGGCGCTACGAGTGGGTGCATCCGTCGCCTCGGCCACGCGCCAGTTTCCAGCAAGCAGCGCCCAGCACAACCGCATGGTGTCGATATCCACCGGCATGAGCGATCCGGCAGCGGGAGCGCATTCCGTGCAGATTGCGCCTCCCAGTGCCACCGAAAGAAATGGATGCGGCCCCGCAGCCCCGCAGCGCGCACAGTCAGTAAACGTCGGCTGCCAGCCGGCAAGGGCGAGCGAGCGCAATAGGTATCCGGCGAGCACGAGGTCTGCAGGATGCGCCCGGGTCGCGAGATCTCGCAGCGCCGCCACGATGAGCGCATACTGCAGCGGTGCCGGTTCGGATTCCAGGAGTTGATCGGCGGCTTCGGCAACGACGTTGGCGGCCGCGTAGGCGACGTAATCCTGCCGAATCGCAGAAGAAAACGGATGCACCATGACCACTTGCGTGACGGTGTCGAGTCCACGGTTACGTCCAGCGCGGGTAAAGAGCTGCACGTCCACAACATTGAATGGTTCGAGCCGTGCACCGATTTTTGAGGTGGTGCGGCGAACCCCACGAACGACGGCGCGCGTCTTACCGCGCTGTTTGCCAATGCAGGTGACGATGCGGTCGGCCTCGCCCAGTTGCTGCGCACGCAACACAACGAGTTCGTCATCAACAGTGGGCATGGCGCAAGTATTCCACCGGGTCGACGCGAAACGGGCCAGCCTTGCCGACGAACGCGCCCGGCGACTCCGTAATGGAGTGCCGGGCGCGTTCAGATCAGCTGTTGGTTGAGGATGCGGCGCTTAGTTGGCGGCGTCAGCCTCGCTCTGCTGTTGGTTCCGCATGTGGCGGTTGACGCTCGAAACGATTGCCTTCAGCGATGCGTTGGCAATGTCCGAGTCAATGCCGACACCCCACAGGCGTTCGCCATTGACTTCGAGCTCCACGTACGCGGCAGCCTTGGCGTCTCCCGATGCCGAAAGCGTATGCTCGACGTAATCGTGCAGCGTGATCTCGTAACCGCGCTGACGCAGGGTCGAGATGAACGCGTCGATTGGACCATTACCGGTCGAGTCAATCGTGAGTTCTTCGTCATCACGACGGAGCTTCACCGTGAGCGTCGTGGTGCCGTCCATCTCAGTGGCGGTGCGCACACCCTTGATTTCCAGGCGTCCCCACTTCGCTTCGGTCGCGGTGACCGGCAGATACTCGTCTTCGAAACGCTGCCAAATCGCATCCGGAGTAGCCTCGCCGCCCATGGCATCGGTGGCCTGCTGCACGATCTGCGAGAACTCCATCTGCAGCCGACGTGGCAGGTCAAGGTTGTGGTGTTCCTTGAGCAGGTAGGCGACGCCACCCTTACCCGATTGCGAGTTAACGCGGATCACGGCTTCGTAGGTGCGGCCAAGATCGCGCGGGTCAACCGGCAGGTACGGCACGGCCCATTCGAGGTCGTCGACGGCAACGCCAGCAGCTTCGGCCTTGGCCGCCATGGCTTCGAAGCCCTTCTTGATCGCATCCTGGTGCGAGCCCGAGAACGCGGTGTAGACCAGATCGCCGCCCCACGGGTGGCGCTCATTGACCTGCAACTGGTTGCAGTACTCGACGGTGTTGCGGATCTCGTCGATATTCGAGAAGTCAATCTGCGGGTCGACACCCTGCGTGAACATGTTGATGCCGAGGGTGACCAGGCACACGTTTCCGGTGCGCTCACCGTTACCGAACAGGCAGCCTTCGATGCGGTCGGCGCCGGCCAAGTAGCCAAGCTCTGCGGCGGCAACACCGGTGCCGCGGTCGTTGTGTGGATGCAGCGACAAAATAATGCTGTCGCGGCGCTCGAGGTTGCGGTGCATGTACTCGATCGTGTCGGCG
Source organism: [Zimmermannella] bifida NBRC 103089 (assembly GCF_001570925.1). Lineage (GTDB taxonomy): Bacteria > Actinomycetota > Actinomycetes > Actinomycetales > Microbacteriaceae > Gulosibacter > Gulosibacter bifidus. Next base: position 113,164 of record NZ_BCSP01000001.1, on the reverse strand, counting down.
TAGACATTCGGCGTTGCCATCTCGACCGTCGCCGGTAGGTTGAGGATGACCGGGCGCTCGGGAGTTGCCCCGAACTCGGCTACAACCGCGTTGGCAACTTCCAGTGCGTAATCAAGTTCGGTTCCGGTGAAGCTCTCTGGCGAGTACTCGTAGAAGATCTCGCAATCGCCGGCGAGCGATTCGAATCGCTTACACATGCGCACACCTTCGAGCGCAATCTGCTTGATGCCTTCGCGGTCGCGACGGAAGACGACTTCGCGCTGCAGGGTGCTGGTGGAGTTGTACAGGTGCACGATCGCCTGCTTAGCGCCGCGCAGCGACTCGTAGGTGCGCTGCACCAGGTGTTCACGAGCTTGTGTCAACACCTGAATCGTGACGTCATCGGGAATGTGGTTGCCTTCGATGAGCTTGCGCACAAAGTCGAAGTCGGTCTGGCTGGCCGATGGGAAACCAACTTCGATTTCCTTATAGCCCATGCGCACCAACAGGTCGAACATGACCATCTTGCGCTCCGACGACATTGGGTCAATCAGTGCCTGGTTGCCGTCACGCAGGTCAACGGCGCACCAACGGGGAGCGTGTTCAATGACCTTGTCTGGCCAGGTGCGGTTTTCGAGCGGCACGTCGAACTGTGCCTGATACGACTGGTACCGGTGAGCCGGCATTGCTGATGGTTGCTGACGGTTTTGCATGTGCGAAGTTCCTGAACTGTTGTTGAATCGGCCTAAGCCGTGCACAAACTCCGCGACGAGGAGGGCTTAGTTACTAAGCCTCGCCGCGGCAGCTAAGAAGGAGCGTGCCCGTCAGATGCATGTACAGATCGTAACACTTCGTTGACGCGAATCCTGAAATTGACCGCATCCGCCGATGTTCTAGTGCACAAATCTGCCAATTTGTTCATGACCAACGGAGGCAACAAAGACCAGCAGCCCAATTTGCCGCACTATCGACGACAACCCGATACGCACTAGCCACCAAAGTACGCTTGTACGTGCTGGGTACCCTGCAAGATCTTGACGATTGTGCCGCGCTCCACGACATAGACGAGCTGACTGCGGCTGGCGATCTGCGGATCCGAAGTGGCGTAAAGCACACCGATCTGATGTTCGCTCGCCACTGCCTGCAAGAGCGCAATCAGCAACGGGCGCTCGCGGGGTTCGACGTGAATGTACGGGTCATCGGCGGCAATGAGTGCCGGCTTGCCGACGACTGCCCGGCCGATGGCAACGCGGTGTTGGAGTGCCAATGGCAGCTGGTCAACGATGGCGCTGTCGGCGCCGGTGAATCCGAGGGACGCGATCAGTGCGGGCAGTGTGGTGGTGCAGCCTTCGTCAGTGGCCGAACAAGGCTTGCCAAAGCCTTGCGCAATGTGTTCGGCCAGCGTTCGCCCCTCAGTAACGACAGGGTCGCTGATGAGCAGGCCCACGCATTCTGCGTGCGACATCGGCGGCTCATTGTGTTGACGTGCGAGCTCGTGGTCGCCGATTCGGCTCGTGCCGCCATCGACCGATTCCAGCCCGATAATTGCGCGCAATGCCGCGTTCGCGGAACCGTCCATAGAGAACAGCGTGGCGGATGCGCCCGACTCCAGGGAGAACGAAATCGACCGCAGCGGTGCGGGCGTTTCGCGACGAAGTCCGTGCACGACCAGCGATGCGCCTGATGTGGCGGGCTGATGCGACGTAGAGACGACGGCAGACATGTGTTTTACCTTAGTGACCGGTAACCGGAGTCTCGTCGATAACGACGCCGATCCAAGATCATCCGGTTGTATGAATTTTCGAGATTGACGTTGCGTGCCAGTACGCAGGTGGCCGCGAAACCTATACGGCACTCGCTGGGCACGCCGATTGCTGCCACACATCTGTGTGCAGCAACCGATTTGGCGCAACAGTGGGATGCGCCAGTGCGATGGGAGCGTTAGAGCAAGCCGTGCTCGTACGCGTACACGACCAGCTGCACGCGGTCGCGTACACCGAGCTTGGCCAGGATGCGCGAGATGTGCGTCTTGACCGTGGCCTCCGAGAGAAACTCCTGTTTGGCGATCTCGCCGTTCGACATACCCTTTGCCGCGAGGAAGAACATTTCGCGCTCACGTTCGGTGAGCTCCGTGAACTCGGCTGGTTCCCCTGCCAGACGGTCTGGCGACTGCGAGAAGCGACGGATGAGGTCGGCGGTGGCCTGAGCGGCGAAGACCTCGGCGCCCGAGTGAACAGTACGAATAGCGGCCAGCAAGAACTCTGGGTCCGCATCCTTGAGCACAAAGCCCGACGCGCCAGCTGCGACTGCGCGGGCCACGGCCTGGTCGAGGTCAAACGTCGTGAGCATGAGGATGCGGCTCTGCAGCCCCTGGGCCACGATCTGCTGGGTTGCTTCGAGTCCGTCGACACCGGGCATGCGTACGTCCATCAGAATGACGTCGGGCTTTGCCGTTGCGGCCAAACGAAGTGCTTCCGCACCATCCGATGCTTCCGCAACAAACGTCATATCTGGCTGACTGTCCACCAACATGCGGATACCGCCGCGAAACAGCTGCTGATCGTCAACGAGTGCGACACGAATGGGGCGCTGCACCGAAGTAGTCTCGTTCATAGGCAAAAGAGTACGTGTTTATCGCGATCAAATTATGGAATTCCGGCAGGTGCGCCAAAAACCGCTCGCGAATCGCTGCTTACACGTTGGTTACGCGTCGACGTTGTCGGGATGCGGCAGTCCCGGAGTCGCGCTCGCCGCGCTCCCCTGTTGGTACGGCACCGTGGCCGATACGACCCATTCGCAATCCTGCTGTTCATAGCGAACTTCGCCGCCAACCACCAGGATGCGTTCGCGCATACCAATCAGACCGTGTCCAGAGCCGGTAACGCCGGGCGCCGAGGGTGCGCGATCCATCCGGTTGCGGATTTCGATGCTGAGGTGATCGCCCCAGTTCATGTCTACGGTGGTCGGATGCTGCAGACTGCCGTACTTAAGCGCGTTCGTGAGGCATTCCTGAACCAGACGGAACACTGCGACTTCACCAGCGGTACCGAGCGGCTTCGGTGTACCGCTGATCTTGGTTTGGAGATTCATGCCGGCTTGACGAACGCGATCGAAGACTGCCGGAAGGTCTTCGGTCGTCTTCTTAACTGCATCCGATTGAGTGTGCCGCAATCGCCCGAGTAGGCCACGAACATCCACCAAGGCGTCGCGCGCCGTTTCGGAGATGGTGTTCAGCACCGGGCCGACTGCTTCTGGCGAAGACTTCATCAAATAGCGACCACCATCGGCCTGCGCCACGACAACGGCCAACGAGTGGGCCACGATGTCGTGCATGTCGCGCGCGATATAGGTTCGTTCCTGTTCGCGAACGAGCTCTTCTTGGGTCTGCCGGTATTCGAGTTCCGCGAGTTCGGCCGCGTGCTGAATTCGACTCGAACTCAATTGCACACGCAAAATCCCGCCGGCAACCCAAGCGATAATGCTGGCCAGCAAGAGCGGAATACCGACAATACCCATCGGCAACAAGAATTCGGTTGGGCCAAGGTTTGCACGACCGGTGATGCGGTCAAGGAATGGCAACTGCATTTCGAAGTACGCCACATAGACCGCTTGAATCACCGGCCAAATGATGCTGCATGCTCCCGACAGCATGAACAGGAGCCGCGGCCCTCTGGCGCTTCCGGTGTAGAGCACGATGAGCACGGCGATATCCATACCGTGCAGGGGTAAGCCGAGCATCCACTTGATGAGCAGCCCGATGCCGGCAAGTACGAGTGCCAGCCACGGTGACATGCGTCGCATAGCTACGGCACCGGTGAACGGAATCCAGACGAAGAATGCCTGCCAGTCGAGAAAGTAGCTCCAGTCAGGTCGCAATTGGAAGGGGAATCCGACAAACAGCATGACGGCAAGCGCGACGAGGGTATCAATGATTCGGACGTGGCGAGGTTGGTGACTAAACCATTCGTGCATCCACGCCGGAATGTTGCCGCGTTCTGCGGGAGTTCCGACGTCGATCGACAGCGGCGAAGTCCAAGTTGGCGGGCCTGCCGTTGCGGTCGACGTCGTGGTGCTCATGCGGATGTGTAGCGGTATTAGAAGCCGAGTCGTCCGAGCTGCTTCGGGTCACGCTGCCAGTCTTTGGCGACCTTGACGTGCAGATGAAGTGTTACCGGTTCATCCGAAATGTTCGAGATCTGGCGGGCGGCGAAGCGGCGCACGTTCTTGAGGCGGCTGGCGCCCTTGCCGATGATGATGCCCTTTTGGCTGTCACGCTCGACGACAATATCGGCGTAGATGTCTTTGCCTTCTTCGCCATCGATGATGTCGTCAATCACGACTGCGATGGAGTGCGGCAACTCGTCGTGAACCCCCTCAAGCGCGGCTTCGCGAATCAACTCGCTGACGCGCTGTGCGTAGCGTTCTTCGGTCACCATGTCCTGCGGATACAGTGCCTCGGATTCCGGCATGAGCTGCAGAATCTCGTCGATCAGCGGCTCGAGGTTGATCGACTCTACCGATGACACTGGAATGAGCGCATCCCAGTCGCGAAGTTCTTGAAGCGCGATCAACTGTTCGGCAACGCGCGGCTTGGGTACGGTCTCGCACTTGGTCACGATGGCGATCTTCTTGGCCTTTGGCGCGCGTTCAATCCAATCGTTGATGAAGCGGTCGCCGGGGCCGATATCGTCGCCAGCGGGCACGCAGAACCCGATCACGTCGACTTCGGCAAGCGTTGTCTCAACCAGATCGTTGAGCCGCTGCCCCAACAGTGTGCGTGGTCGGTGTACACCCGGAGTGTCCACGATCACAAGCTGGCCGTGTTCGCGGTGCACGACACCGCGAATGGCGCGGCGAGTGGTTTGCGGCTTTGACGAGGTGATGGCGATTTTCTCACCGACCAGTGCGTTCGTCAGGGTTGACTTGCCCACGTTTGGACGGCCGACGAACGTGACAAATCCGGCTCGAAAATCAGTCAATGCTGCTCCTTTGATCTTCCACCACCCTAGTGCCTTCGCACGATCATCCGAGGCGCAAGATCGGCGGTGCAGTACCGAATGTTACTCGCGAGCACCCTCATCGCTGTGCTGGTCGAGGCCAACATCATCATTCACGCTGATGGCCTGACCGTCCGTGCGGCTGAGTCGAATATGGGTCACGCGATGCTTCCGACCGACTCGATCGACCAGGAGTGCATAGTCACCGATGCTGGCACGATCACCAAGAACCGGGATTCGCCCCAACAGCATCGTCAACAAACCGCCGACGGAATCCACGTCTTCATGCTCGAACTCGCTATCGAGCAAGTCTTCGAGCTCCGACACGCCCATGCGCGCGGCCACCCGTAGGGTGCCGTCCTCGAGCAGCTCCCACGCGCTGTCGATGCGATCGTGTTCGTCGCTGATCTCGCCCACCAACTCTTCGATCAGATCTTCGAGCGTGACCAGCCCAGCGACGCCACCGTATTCATCCACCACCATGGCGAAGTGGGTCGAGTCTCGTTGCATCTGACGCAGCAAGGCATCTGCTGCGAGCGTCTCGGGCACGAACACCGCAGGTCGTGCCACACCGTCAACCGTCAACGAAGACGCGGCTCCCAGCGCAACAGCCTTTGCGAGATCCTTCAAATAGGCGACCCCGCGAACGTCATCGCTATCGCGCCCAATGATCGGCGCGCGTGAGATTCCCTGTTCGAGAAGTTCTTGCAGCGCAGCATGTGCGCCCATGCCCGAGTCCACGGTGCGCATGTCCGTGCGCGGAATCATGACTTCGCGAACGAATCGATCCGAGAATCCGAACACCGAGTGGATGAGGTCGCGGTCTTCTTCAGCCAGCACATCGTTTTCGGCAGCTTCATCAACCATGGAGAGCAGCTGCTCTTCGCTCGCGGGCGCGGAAACGCCCACTCGACCTGCGGGCAGGAACGCATCCCCTACGGCGGCCAGCAGCTCACTAATCCAGCCGAGTGCCCGGTACACGCCACGAATCAACCGCGCAAGCACACGAAGTGCGGGGCGCGGTCGATTGGCCGCAATCGAGCGTGGAAACGAACCCACAACCAGAATGTGCAACACCAGCAGCGTCAAGCCGGCCACGAGCAGGGCCGGCCACGGTGCATCCCACCACTGATGCAGCAGCAGTGCCAGACACGCGCCGATAACCGACATTGCGCCGATCTGGGCAAGCGCCAGGGCATCTTGGTGGCCTCGCGGGTTGGCAGCAATGCGGCTCAGCGGGACCGTGGCTCGATTCGCGTCTTCGGCGGTCTCTTGAATCTCACTACGTGAGCATGCGGCAATCGCTGATTCGGCTGCTGCGCAGAGCGCCGCGAGCACCAGCAGCGCGACGATGAGCGGAATGGCAAATAACGGATCCACCTAGACGTTCCCGTGTTCGCGTTCCCACGCGGCAAATCGAGCGAGCAGGTCGTCTTGCAATCCGAACATCTGACGGTGTTCTTCGGGTTCTGCGTGGTCGAAACCGAGCAAGTGCAGCATGCCGTGCGTGATCAGCAACTGCATTTCCGCGAGTGTGGAGTGCCCCGCAGTAACTGCTTGCGTGGCGGCAACGGCCGGGCACACTACGATATCGCCGAGCAGCCCCGGCGGGGTCTGCCGCTCGATGGTTCCGGGGCGAAGCTCGTCCATGGGAAAGCTCAGCACATCGGTTGGTCCAGGCTCGTCCATCCACTGCACGTGCAGTTCTTCCATTGCCGACACATCGGCAAAGACGATGCTCAAATCAGCATCGGGGTGAATAAATAGCGCGTCGAGCACGAACGTTGCCAAGCGAAGCACCGCGGCTTCGTCGACGGCTTCGCCAGATTCGTTATTGATTTCAATGCTCAAGGTTCGTGACTTTCGTTCGGTCGACAATTAGTTTCGGCGCTGGCGGGATGCGGCGTGCGGTTTCTCGTTGCGGTCGTCGGTTTGGTGCGCATCGTAGGCGTCCACGATCTTGCTCACCAGGTGGTGTCGCACGACGTCATCACTCCCCAACATCGCAAAGTGGATGTCCGGAATGTCTTGCAGCACGCGCATGGCGTGGCGCAACCCCGATGCGCCTCCTGGCAGGTCGACCTGGGTGACGTCACCGGTGACCACGAGTTTCGATCCAAACCCGAGGCGGGTGAGGAACATCTTCATCTGTTCTGGCGTCGTGTTCTGGGCTTCGTCGAGAATCACAAAGGCATCATTGAGCGTGCGACCGCGCATGTACGCCAGCGGAGCAACTTCAACCACGTTCGTGTTCACGAGCTTCACCACGTAGTCCGGGTCCAGCATGTCGCCGAGCGCGTCAAACAGTGGCCGAAGATACGGGTCGATCTTGTCGCTGAGCGTGCCGGGCAAAAAACCAAGACGCTCGCCCGCCTCCACCGCAGGTCGTGTCAGTACGATGCGCGAAATCTCCTCGCGCTGCAGCGCCTGAACCGCTTTCGACATCGCCAAATAGGTCTTACCGGTACCGGCCGGACCGATACCGAACGTGACCGTATTCACGTCGATCGCATCCACATACCGCTTCTGACCGAGCGTTTTTGGCCGAACCGCACGCCCCTTGGCGTTAACGATGGCTTCGCCAAACACTTGCGTCGGTGCCGGTGCGTCACTGCGCTGCAGCAATTGTTGCGAGCGTCGAACGACATTGGCCGTGATCGGTGTGCCGGACTTCGCCAACTCAATCAGGTGATCTACGAGTTGCTCAGCCGCGACGACGGCCGTTGCCGCGCCCTGCAGCCGCAATTCATTGCCACGGGCCAGCACACGCACGTCCGGATGCTCAATTTCGAGTTGTTCGAGCAATTGGTCGCCCGGTCCGAGCAATTGCACCATCGGTACCTGGTCGACCGTGATGGTGCGGTGAATCAACGCATCTGGATACAGCGTGGGATCAGTTTCCGGCAAGGGTTCCTTCTTCGAGTCCTCCGGCCAACACGTGTGCGTGTACGTGGAAAACCGTTTGTCCGGCGTCCTCGCCAGAGTTGAAAATCAATCGGAAGTCGCCGTTAGCGTGCTCGTTCGCGAGCTGCCCCGCAACGGCGACCATGTGTGCCATGAGTTCGGCGTCGCCCGTTGCCAGGTCAACGACGTCCCGGTAGTCGGGGCACTTCGGAATGACCAGCAGGTGCACGGGTGCTTGCGGCTGAATATCGCGGATGGCGATAACCGAGTCGTCTTCGTAGACGATCTCGCTCGGAATTTCACGGTTAATGATGCGCGTAAAGATGCTGTCCGACATGTTGTTGAGTCTAGCGATCCGTGTCCCAGGAATCCTGGCGAGTCAGTAGGGTCGCGATAGCTGCCGGTCCCGCCGTCGAGGTGCGCATGATGCTGTTACCCAAACGCACGCGGATGGCACCGGCCGATGCCAACGCGTCGAGTTCTTCCGAGGCAATACCGCCTTCGGGGCCAACCACCAGTGCCACGTGGCCGGATGCGGGCAGCGAGACCGTCGCGAGCGATTCCGTCGCCGTTGGGTCGAGCACCAGCACGCGCATATCGGCAGCCAACGCCGCCACTTCGTTGGTGGAATGCAACGCAGCAACCGGAGGCTGCCAACGACGAATCGATTGCTTCGTGGCTTCCCGAGCAATCGTCTGCCACCGCTCCTGCTGCTTGGCGGCCTTGGCCGGTACCCATTTCACGATCGACCGTTTGGCTTGCCACGGAATGATCCCGTCAACGCCGAGTTCTACTGCGGCCTGTACAGCCTGTTCATCGCGTCCGCCCTTCGCCAGGGCTTGGACCAACGTCAGCTGCAGCGCCGGTGGCGCAATTGACTCCCCGACGTCCCTTGCCCGAACCGTGAAACTGCGCTTGTCCGTGTCGGTGACCTCGCAGGGCACCGAATATCCAGCACCGTTAAGCAGGGTGATCTGTTCGCCCACCTGCAGGCGGGCGACCTTCACCGCATGCTCGGCTTCATTTCCCGAAACACGGTGAGTTTGCCCAGCCGCAAGCGTAGGCAACTGATCGTCAAGGTATGCGTGTGCCACTTAGCGGCCAAACTTTCCGCGCAGGCGGCTAAACAGCCCGTGCTTCTGCGTCGACAGCTTCGGGTCCTGCGCACCGTCGAGTGTCTGGAACTCACGCAGCAGATCCTTTTGACGCGCATCCAGCTTTGTCGGGATGCGTACCTGCAGCGTGACTTCGAGGTCACCACGCTTGTTGCTGCGCAGATGCGTAATACCGCGGTCCGGGATGCGCAGCAGGTCACCCGGCTGCGTGCCCGCCGGGATGTCGAGCGCGATCTCACCATCAAGACCCGGAATCGTGGTCGAGGTACCGAAGACCGCATCCATCATCGAAATTTCTACCAGCGCGGCGAGGTTGTCACCCTCGCGGGTAAACGTTTCGTGCTCGCGAACGCGGATTTCGAGGTAGAGATCGCCATTCGGGCCACCGCCGGGACCGGCCTCACCGTAACCAGGCATGTGCAAGCGCATTCCCGAGTCAACCCCGGCCGGAATGTCAACCGGAATGGTTGTGCGCGCACGAACGCGTCCCTGCCCGTGGCAGTCGCCACAGGGCTGGTCAATGACGTCACCGTAGCCCTGGCACACCTCACAGGGCGCCGTGGTGACAACCGGGCCAAGCACCGAACGCACCTGGCGTCGAACTTCACCGGCACCGTTGCAGTCCGTGCACATGCGCGGCGAAGTGCCCGGTGCACAGCAGGTGCCGTCACAAACCTCGCAGCGCTCAGCGGTGCCGACTTCTACGTCCTTGTGCGTACCGAAAATGACCTCGTCGAGCGTCAGATCAAGACGGATGAGGGCGTCCTGGCCGCGCTGCGCGCGCGAGCGCGGCCCGCGGCTGCCGGCTCCCCCGCCAAAGAACGCGTCGAAGATATCGCCAAAGCCGAAACCGCCACCGCCCATGCCGCCAGCACCACCGTGGTCATATTGCTGACGACGCTGCGGGTCCGACAGCGTGTCATACGCTTCGGTTACCGCCTTGAACTGCTCGGCGGCCTCAGGCTCCGGGTTGACGTCCGGGTGCAGCTTTCGGGCAAGCTTCAGGTAGGCCTTCTTGATTTCGGCCTGAGTTGCGTCACGGGATACCCCGAGTGTTTCGTAGTGGTCAGCCACTGGTTGATTCTCCAGGTGTTTAAGGGGTTGGGTCGTCAAAAACTCGCCCGAGATAGCGGGCTACCGCACGAACTGCGGCGATATTGCGTTGATAATCCATGCGTGTCGGGCCAAGCACACCGACATGGGCGTTGCCGCTCGCCGAGCGGTACCCTGACGCGACAATACTCGTTTCTTCGAGCGAAGCATCCGGGTTCTCATGCCCGATGGAGATGGCGACTTCGTCCTCGTCATCAAATTCGGCAATGAGCCGGATGAGCGTCACCTGTTCTTCGATCGCTTCGAGCACCGGATAGATGGATGAGAAGTCGCGCTCGCGGCGGGCAAGGTTGGCGGCGCCGGCGATCACTAGGCGGTCGTCACGGTTCGAGAGCACCTGGGCAATGAGCACCTGAATGATTTCGTGCGCTTCTTGCCCAAGCTGGGCATCCGCATACAACTGTTCGAGCGTTTGCACGGCCTGTTCGAGTCGCTGTCCCACGATCTGCTCGTTCAACACATCGCGCAGACGCAGGAGCACCGGTTCGGAGAGCTCATGCTGCAAATCCAGCACCTGCTGCTGCACACGACCGGTGTCGGTGACGACAACAGCGAGTACCCGATGTGCCGTAAGCGAAACGAGTTCAAGGCGGTGCACGGTCGCTGCATGCAGCGATGGCAAGTGTCCGATCGCGACGCTGCCGGTGAGCTGCGCGAGCGTACGCACCGACCGAAACAAGAGCTGTTCTGGGTCGGTGTTACCAGATACAAACGTCTCGATAGCGCGACGCTGAGCCGTGGTGAGCGGCCGAATGTCGGCGAGCTTGTCGACAAACAGTCGATATCCCTTGTCGGTGGGAACCCGACCGGCCGAGGTGTGCGGGGCATGAATGAGTTCAGCTTCTTCGAGCAGCGCCATGTCATTGCGAATCGTGGCAGCCGAGACACCAAATTGGTGTCGTTCGACCAGTCGCTTTGATCCGACCGGTTCGCTCGTTTCGACGTAGTCGAGAATTAGGGCGCGGAGCACTTCAAGACCACGGTCGCTGACCATGTTCGGCTCCTCTCACTGCGCAGAAAATTAACGACAGCGCCGGGCGAACAACAATGCCGACCGAACGCATTAGCACTCTCCATTATTGACTGCTAAATTCCGTTCGGCAACGACCCCCTGCGTCACAGCACGGGTTGCCGCACGATCGCTTGGCCAGTTTCGCTATGGGCACAGCCGACGCGCCACGATGTCGGCAAGGAGGCGACCGCGCAGCGTCAATACGATTCGCCCTTGCAGCGCCAAGGCGCCATCAACGAGCCCGTCGGCGATGCACGCTGCGATTTCTGCCTGCACATTGGCACCACCAAGCGCACGCAATTCAGAAACGGCAATTCCGCTGCGCAATCGGGTCTGCAGCAGGATGCGTTCATCCGCCCGCTGTGTGGCGTCAAGCAGTTCGTGTCCCGCTGCTGGAGACTCGCCTTTCGTAAGTCGAGTGGCATAGGCGGTGGGATGCTTGACGTTCCAGAAGCGAACGCCATTGATGTGGCTGTGCGCGCCGGGACCGAAGCCCCACCAATCGGTGTCCTGCCAATAGGCAAGATTGTGACGGGAAGGATGCGCACCATCGCGCGACCAGTTCGACAACTCGTACCATTCGTACCCCGCTTGCGTGAGTGTCGCATCCGCCAACTCGTACATATCGGCTTGCAGGTCATCGTCGACCGGGGCAATTTCGCCGCGGCGAATCTGGCGCGCGATCGCCGTACCGTCTTCGATAATGAGCGCATACGCCGAAATGTGGTCCGGTTCGAGGCTGCAAGCAAGGTCGAGGGATGCCTGCCAATCGGCAAGCGACTCCCCCGGCGTTCCGTAGATGAGATCAACCGAAGTCGACAGTCCCGCCGCTTTCGCTGCCGCAACCACGGGCGCCACGCGCTCCGGATCATGCGTTCGATCAAGCGTGTCCAATACGTGCGGCACCGCAGATTGCACGCCGAAACTAACGCGCGTTACGCCTCCGGCGGCGAGCCGACTCAGGTAGTCAGCATCCACCGAATCAGGGTTTGCTTCGACGCTCACTTCAGCGCCGTCAACGATGCCGAAGGTCGACCGCAGCTGCTGCAACACCTCGATCAGCGATTCTGCAGGTAGCAGTGTCGGGGTGCCACCGCCGAAGAACACCGTACTCAGCGGGGCGTCATGACCGAGCTCGTCGAGCACCGTGCGAGCAAGGGCAATCTCAGCGCCAAGACTTGCTGGATACTCGCGCGGGCTAGCGCCAGCGAGTTCGGTCGCCGTGTAGGTATTGAAATCGCAGTAGCCGCATCGCACGCGGCAGAACGGAATGTGCACATATGCACCAAATTGACGCTGGTGGATGCCGTCTGCCACCGAAGCAGGCAGCGCGCCGGATGCGGGCAGCGGCGCGCCGAGCGGTAGCGCGCTAGGGGGCAACGCGACCGTTTGCCTGGAAAGTTTCGGCAGTTACCGGCATGCACTCACGCCAGAATGCTTCCATCTTCTCGGCGCACATCTCAATTTCGCGCTGCGGGAATGATGGGAACGCAGAAGTCTCGTCTTTGGTGCGCAGTGACAGGAAGTTCATCAGCGCACGGGCATTCATCGTGACGTACATCGACGAGTAGATGTTCAGCGGCAGCACCATGCGAGCAACTTCACGCGCAATGCCAGCGTCGAGCATCTGCTCGTAGCTGCGGTAGGCGGCAGCCGACTGTTCGCGAATCTGGGTCGCCACTAGGTTCGTCTGTGATTCGTTGCCCGGGAAGAACTCATACTTGCCCGGCTTACCGCGCTGGATGAGGTTACGTTCCGGTGCCGGCACATAGAACACCGGTCGGAGCTGGCGGTAGCGGCCAGATTCTTCGTTGTAGCTCGCGATGCGGTGACGCTGGAACTCGCGGAACACGAAAATTGGCGCCTGTACATAGAACGTGAGCGAGTTGTGTTCGAACGGAGTTCCGTGGCGGTCACGCATCAAGTAGTTGATCAGACCACGGTCTCGGGCGGCGAGTTCTTCGTCGGTTCCGGCTTCGGCGAGGGTCTGCTCGCCCACGGTTGAGACGCGGGCAGCGAACAGGACATCGTTGTCGGAGGCCTGAGCTCGAACGAGTTCAACGGTTACATCGCTGCGGAATTCGATTTCGTCAGTCACGGGGAACAGCCTACGTCAATTCGCTCGCTGCACCAGACTCGCGGCCGCGGCATGTCTGCACATGCCACGGAACCGCATCCATGCTGCGGCACCCAACGCCATCTAGTTGCGCGTGCGTTCCATTGCGATTGCCTGCCGCATCGTGCGACGCGCCCGCACGGTGTCACCGGATTCACGGTACGCAAGGGCAAGCAGTACCCAGTTTCGCCAATCGTTTGGTTCGGCTTCGACCCGTGCCTTCCACTGTTCGAAGTCGGCATCGGCGGCGGCGCGTTCGCTGCGCCCCGACGGCAACTTCGGCAGCGTGTCTTCCGGCAGTTCACCGGCTTCGGCAAGCTGCGCGACAAGGCGGTTGCTGTCGGCCACAAAGCGCAGATCCTTGATGACATAGATCACACCGAGCAGTGGGAATACCACCAGGGCGACACCCATGATCGGCGCAAACCACAATTCGTCTCCCGCAGTGAGCAGCGCCCACACTATCTGGCCGATGGCGACGAGATAGATCGCCATCAGCACGAGCAACACCAAGATACTGATCTTCGCGCCATTCACCTTCGTCATACCGACTCCTTGGTGGTGCCGCCAGCCGCTGTGCCCGACACTGTCCAAAGTCCCAGCAATTCGCCGAGCCCCACGGTAATGCCCGGACGTGCGCTCACTCGGCGAATAGCCAAGCCGATGCCGAGATCGTAGGCCGACGGCGAGAGGGTCTCATGGCGGATGGTCACGGTCTCCCCCACACCGCCGAGAATCACTTGCTGGTCGGCAACCACGCCGCGAAGTCGCAGCGAGTGAATCGGAATGCCGGCAACGACCTGACCGCGCGCATCCTGGTCGACGTTGTTCGCCGCCACCGGTGTGTTTCGGGCGGATGCGATCCCCTCGGCCGTGCGCACGGCCGTACCGGAAGGTGAGTCGACCTTGTGTTCGTGGTGCGCTTCGATGATCTCGATCGAGTCAAAGTGCTGCCCGGCAATGCTGGCAATATGGCTCGCGACCACGGAGCCGACCGAGAAGTTCGGCACCACCAGCACGCTGCGGCCCTCAGGCAGGTCGTTGCTGAGCGAGGCGATGCGGTCGGCATGCCAACCGCTGGTGGCGATTACCGTGTCGATGCCGTTTTCCAGCGCATAGCGAACGAGCGTTTTTGAGGCCTCGTAATGGGTGGCGTCAACAAGGACGTCCGCGCCCTGCATCGATTCGAGCGGCGTGGATGAATCCATGGCGGCGTGCAGGTGCAAGTCTTCGGCGGCCTCAACGAGCCGAGCGATCTGACTGCCCAGGCGTCCGGTGGCGCCGGCCACAGCGACGGCGATGGTCATTGTGTGTCTCCTTCGTACGAAGCGATAAGCAAGTCTGGGCAGAAACCGGGTGGCGTGGTCGCAACAGACGACAACACTAATGCCGGCCGCATCCGTTACACCGGCGGCGACCAGCTCATGCCAGTGCGATCCGCGTCGGCCAGATGCGAGCAGTCACCAAACAGGGTGAGTTCATTGGGGCGCGTCGAGCGCAGGCGCAGCACGGTCAGCGCCGTATTCCCGGTTCCCAGCGTGAGCCAACGCCACTCGGGAAGCTCGAGCGCGTGCGCGACCAGGTAGCCGATCACGAAGTTGTGCGTCACCAGCAGTGTGTGCTGGTCTTCGCGAGTGTGCGTCATGAACGCGCCAACCGCATCCTGCATCTGTGCTTGGCCGGCTTCAACGACAGAGTCGTCGACACCCGAGTAGAAGCTGGCGTACGCTTCTGGCGCCGTTTCTGCGGGCGACGGGATGCAGTCGAAGAGTAGGTTGCTCGGTTCGATTGCCGGACCCTGCGTGTACTGATCGATGATCAACGCCGTTTCGAGCGCCCGATCGAGCGGTGAAGTGAATGCCTGGTCAAATGGGACCCGAGCCAATCGACGCCCAATGGCGTGCGCCTGCGCACGACCGCGCTCCGAAAGCGGCCCATCATTAATGCCAAACTCGGCGTTCTGCTGCTCGCCATGGCGTACCAGGTAAATGAAGTGGCTCATGCCAGTGCCTCAAGCTCGTGCCGCGCCGCCTCGGTGAGCGGCCCGATCGTTTCGCTGGTAAACGACTGATCGGTCAAAGTTTGTGCCAGGGCACGGATGTCCTCATTGGTGACTTCGGCCATGCGTGCGACGCCCACGTCGAGGTCGGCGAATTCGCCGAGCACGAGTTCGGCACGGGCAAGGCGGTTCATGCGGGCGTGCATCGACTCGAGTGCGAGTGCGCCGCCGCCGGCTCCGGCGCCCTTGGCATCGGCGAGTTCTTCTTCGCCAACGCCGTCGGTTGCAAGCTTTTCGAGCTCCGCACGAATCACACGCACTGCCTCGGCAGCCTTGTCCGGCATACAAGCGGCAGAGATGCCGGTGACACCGGTGTCAGCGTGGCTGGCTGCGAACGAATAGACCGAATAAACAAGTCCTCGACGTTCGCGAACCTCGTGGAAAAGTCGCGACGACATGCCGCCACCGAGAATGTGGTGCATGAGACCGAACGTGTGACGTCGCGGGTCACCGGATTGCAGACCCGGGGCGGCGATAATCAGGTTCGTTTGCTCGAGTTCACGGTCGATCGCTTCAAATAGCGATCGACGAGTTGGTACGAACGCGTCGCGGTAGCGTCGCGCGATCGGTTCACCTGGCGCGTCGAGGTTCCAGCCACCGCGCACGAGCCCGTCACAGAGTTGACGCAGGGCAGTGTCGTGGTCGACGTTGCCGGCGATGGCGACAACCAGTGAGCGTGGCGTGTAGTTGCGCTGGTAGAAGTCCCAGACCTCGTCGCGGGTGCTGGCGAGGATGGATTCCGGGGTGCCAGCGATGGGTCGACCGAGCGGGTGGTCGCCGAAGAAGTTTTGGTAGAACCGCTCCCACAGCACGTCGGTGGGGTCGTCTTCGGTCATGGCGATTTCTTCAAGAATCACGCCGCGTTCGAGTTCAAACTCGTCGGTGTCGAGCAGTGAGCTCGTCAACATGTCGGTGAGCACATCGATCGCCATACCGAGATCCTGGTCACGAACACGCGCGTGATAGACCGTTTGCTCGCGCGAAGTAGCCGCATTGAAGTCGCCGCCGACACGTTCAAATTCCAGCGCGACACGACGAGCGTCGCGCGTAGGCGTGCCCTTGAACAGCAGGTGCTCAAGAAAGTGGCTCGAGCCGTACTCACGATCGGCTTCATCGCGCGATCCGAGCGGCACGTAAAACCCGATTGAGGCCGATGCCGACCCGGGCACGTGTTCGGTGATCAGACGCACACCACTCGGAAGCACCGTTCGCTGCAGTCGCGAGCCACCCGCAACGGTGGCGTCAAGATGCGGGAGGTCGAATGGGAGCGGAATGGCGTTTGTCATAGCGCCCCTACCCTACCCGCACCGAGCGTCCGGCTCGGCCACAACACTGCATCAGTCGCATCCAATATCCCTCGGTGGATGCACCGGGCACGGTGGTGCACGCATGATTCGTTTGCTGCCCCCTCCCGTTGGATCCCGTCATCGGTCGTGGCTGTCCGTCAGCAGGATGCGAAAACCGGGGCAATACGCAACTCTTACGAGTTGGCATTGCCCCGGTTATTCGATATCGCGATTACGCGATCGACAAGTTCATACCGAGACGGTGGCTAGGTGATCGGTGGTATTCCGCTCACGTAACCAGTGTCGGTATTACTCAGCGTCGTCTGCGGCTGGTGCGTCGGCAGCTTCCGAATCGCCTTCACCCTCGGCGAGCACTGGCTCGAGCGAAAGCTTGCCGCGGTCGTCAACCTTGGTGATGCGAACCAGCAGCTTCTGACCGACCGAAAGCACGTCCTCGACGTTTTCGACGCGCTTGCCGCCGACGAGCTTGCGCACCTCAGAGATGTGCAGCAGGCCGTCCTTACCGGGCAGCAGCGAGATGAACGCACCGAAGCTGGCGCACTTCACGACGGTACCGAGGTACTGTTCGCCAACTTCTGGAACCTGTGGGTTCGCAATTGCGTTAACCGCGTCACGAGCTGCTTCAGCCGATGGACCATCGGTCGCGCCGATGTAGACGGTGCCGTCGTCCTCAATCGAGATGTCGGCGCCGGTGTCTTCCTGAATCTGGTTGATGACCTTGCCCTTAGGGCCGATGACCTCACCGATCTTGTCGACTGGTACCTTGACCGAGATGACGCGTGGCGCAGTTGCAGCCATTTCGTCTGGTTCAGGGATGACGGCGATGATGGCCTCGTTGAGGATCTTCGTGCGAGCGTCGTGCGCCTGCTTGAGTGCGGCGTCGAGCACCTCCGAGGGAATACCGTCAAGCTTGGTGTCGAGCTGGAGTGCGGTGATGAAGTCCGCGGTACCGGCAACCTTGAAGTCCATGTCGCCGAGGGCGTCTTCAGCACCGAGGATGTCGGTGAGCGCCTGGTACTTCATTTCGCCGTCAACTTCAGCCGAGACCAGACCCATGGCGATACCGGCAACCGGTGCTCGCAGCGGAACACCGGCGTTGAGCAGCGACAGCGTCGATGCACAGACCGAGCCCATCGAAGTCGAACCATTCGAGCCCAGTGCTTCCGAAACCTGGCGGATCGCGTAGGGGAACTCTTCACGCGTTGGCAGTACGGCGACGAGTGCCTTCTCGGCAAGGTTTCCGTGACCGATTTCGCGACGCTTCGGCGAACCAACGCGGCCGGTTTCACCGGTCGAGTATGGCGGGAAGTTGTAGTGGTGCATGTAGCGCTTGGTGGTAACCGGGCTCAGCGAGTCGATCTGCTGCTCCATCTTGAGCATGTTCAGGGTGGTTACGCCCAGAATCTGCGTCTCACCACGCTGGAAGATGGCCGAACCGTGCATGCGCGGAATGACCTCGACCTCAGCGTCAAGCTGACGGATGTCGGCAACGCCACGGCCGTCGATGCGCAGACCTTCGCGCAGGATGCGACCGCGTACGACGTCCTTGGTGACCGACTTGTAGGCACCCGAAACTTCACCGGTGGCGTGTTCGTCGAGTTCACCGGCTTCGACCTTGGCGGCGATGGCTTCCTTGACGCGCTCCTTGAGTGCGTCATCAGCGTTCTGGCGCTCGACCTTGTCGGCGATCTGGTAGACGTCAACCAGTTCCTTCTCGGCGAGTTCGGCCACGAGGGCACGTACCTCGTCAGAGTAGGCAGGGAAGGTCGGGTAGTCCTGAACTTCCTTGTTGACCTGATCAGCAACCTGCTGCTGTGCATTGATGAGCTGCGTGATGAACGGCTTCGAAGCTTCGAGGCCCTGGGCCACGACAGCTTCGTCCGGCTTAACGCCACCGTTGTTGATGTTCTCCCAAGCGTTGTCAGGAGCCTGTGCTTCAACCATCATGATGGCGACGTCTTCGTTACCCTCGGCGTTGGTGACCAGGCGGCCAGCAACGGTGAGTTCGAAGGTAGCGTCAGCGAGCTGCGAGTGGCGCGGGAATGCGACCCACTGGCCGTCGATGAGCACGATGCGTACCGCACCGATTGGGCCCGAGAACGGCACGCCCGAGATCTGCGACGACATCGAAGCCGCGTTGACTGCGAGCACGTCGTAGGTCTCGTCCGGTGCAATCGAGAGCACGGTAACCACGATCTGAACTTCGTTACGCAGACCGTCAGCGAACGACGGGCGCATCGGGCGGTCGATCAGACGGCAGGCAAGGATTGCCTCGGTCGACGGACGGCCTTCGCGGCGGAAGAACGAGCCAGGGATCGCGCCCTTGGCGTACGAACGCTCTTCTACGTCTACGGTCAGTGGGAAGAAGTCAAAGTGATCCTTTGGCTGCTTCGAGACGCTGGTCGCGCTGAGGAGCATGATGTCTTCATCGAGGTAGGCAACTGCCGAACCCTGCGACTGCTGGGCGAGACGGCCGGTTTCGAATCGAACCGTGCGGGTACCGAACTTTCCGTTATCAATAACGGTTTCGGCGAACTTGATTTCAGGACCTTCCACAAGGTCTCCTTTCTTCGTGTTCGCGCACCGACGACTGACCATCAGTAGAAATGCCCCGGCACGCATCCCGCAACAACAAATTGCACGCTGGTCCGGATCATCACCACCGAAGATCAGTCAAGACTTCGGTGCACATCTTTATGAACAGCTCCGAGCCTAGCAGCGGGAAAGCTGCCAAATGTGTGTGACGTCCCGAGAGTTTGCACCCACGACCGAATATTTGCGTTGCGCGATGCCTACCGCACCACAATTCCGTCCGGATTAAACTGCGGCAACGACTTCGTCGGCACGAGCCAATCCATTTCGAACATCTGCAATGAGTTCATGAACCGGATCGATCCCCACCGAGAAGCGCAAGAGTCCCGGTGTAATGCCTGCAGTCGCTTGCGCCTCGGGCGTCATCGAGGCATGGGTCATGGTGGCGGGGTGGGCAACCAATGATTCAGTACCGCCGAGTGATTCTGCCAACGAGAACAATTGCAGCCCTTGGGTGAACGCCTGCACCGCAGCTTCTCCCCCGCGAAGCTCAATCGAGAAGACCGCACCGAATCCGTGCTGTTGTGATTGTGCAAGCGAGTGTTCCGGGTGCGTGCTGAGTCCAGGGAAGTGCATCTTGGCAATTGCGGGATGCGATGCAATCGCGTCGACCAATTGTTGGGCGTTTGCTTGGTGTCGCGCGAATCGCAGTTCAAGGGTGCGAAGTCCACGAAGCACCAAGTGGGAATCAATTGGGCTTGCAGTTAGCCCGAGCACATTTGCCCAATAGTCGAGTTGCTCGGCGAGGCGCACAGTTTTCGCAATTACCGCACCCTGCACGACATCGGAATGCCCGTTGAGATACTTCGTGACCGAATGCACAACGACATCGGCACCGAGTGCCAGTGGCAATTGGCCGAGTGGTGTCAAGAAGGTGTTGTCCACCACCACTGTTGCACCAAGCCGCTTTGCCGTCGCACTAACCGTACGAATGTCGGTAATACGCAGGAGCGGATTAGACGGTGATTCGATCCACACCAGTTTGGGGCGGATGTGGCCAAGTTCTTCGTGCACATTTGGCGCCGTGAAATCTACTGGGAAAAATTCGAAGTGGTGCCGTGCGCGGAGTTCTTCGAAGAGCCGCCACGATCCGCCATAACAATCGTGCGGATAGGCAACGCGGTCGCCCGGCTGCAATTGCGCGAGCAGGACCAGCGTGATGGCCCCCATCCCGGTTGCAGTGATCGTCGCACCGGCGCCGCCTTCAAGATGTGCGATGGCATCGGCTAAACAAGCTCTGGTGGGATTACCCGAGCGGGTGTAATCAAATTCCCGCGGCGAACCGAGTTCACGAAACGTAAAGTTCGTTGACAAATACAGCGGGGGCACCACCGATCCAAATTGCTGATCAGAATCGAGCCCCGCACGAATTGCTGGAGTTACGGAAATTGGTGATGACATGATGCTCCCTTTGCGTGCGATTGGCATCCGTATATCCACAAACCGATAGTTGGCGGATGCGCGTTCGTGTCAGTGAGCGTATGGAGCGCAACGAAGTGACGCCATGCGAAAGTCGCATGGCGTCACAATTCCCGTCATATTCGGTCACATGAACTGTGCCGAATATCACCGGCCTATTCGGCGGCCATGTTTACGTTGGGGAACTCACCCGATGGCTGCTCACCATCGTCGTAGATGTCGCGTGGCGAACCAACGATGCGTGGATCCGGCTTGCCAACAACCGAGTGGTCCTTGTTCGGGTAGTCAAACTGGCTGAGCACGTGACGCATCGCTTCGAGGCGCGCACGCTTCTTGTCGTTCGACTTGATGACCGTCCACGGCGACTCGGCAGTGTCGGTATAGAAGAACATGGCTTCCTTGGCAGCCGTGTAGTCGTCCCACTTGTCGAGCGATGCGAGGTCAGTCGGCGACAGCTTCCACTGGCGAACTGGATCGTCACGGCGCGACGCAAAGCGCGAAAGCTGCTCGGCACGGCCCACCGAGAACCAGAACTTGATGATGTGGATTCCCGAGTGCACGAGCATCCGCTCAAACTCTGGGGCCGAACGGGTGAACTCCAGGTACTCCTTCGGCGTGCAGTAGCCCATGACGCGTTCGACACCCGCGCGGTTGTACCACGAGCGGTCAAACAGCACGATCTCACCGGCCGAGGGCAGGTGCTTAACGTAGCGCTGGAAGTACCACTGCGTGGATTCCTTCTCGGTCGGCTTCTCGAGAGCTACCGTACGGGCACCACGTGGGTTCAAGTGCTCCATGAAGCGCTTGATCGCACCGCCCTTACCGGCGGCATCGCGACCCTCAAAGATGATGACGACCTTCTCGCCAGATTCCTTGATGTGCGTCTGCAGCTTCAAAAGTTCGATCTGCAGCTTGCGCTTCTGACGCTCGTAGATCGGGCGACTGAGCTTGCGCTGATATGGGTAGCCCTGGCGCCACGCATTTGGGTCACCCGGCTTGCGGTGGCTCAATTCACCGATTTCATCAACTTCAGGCGTCATATCTGGGACACCGGAAGGATTCATCTTGTAGGTATCGGGTGCATTTGCGCCAATGGTCTGCAACGTTTCCGTTGGAGACTTCTCGACCATCGCTTCATTCGCAGGCTTGTTGGGTTCTTCTGTGCGCTTTGCCATACCTTCTACCCTATGGCGAATTCGCGGCATTCGGCAGGATTTGCAGCATCTCTATGATCACGATGTGTGAATGCACCGCTGATTCGGTGGAGATGCTGCAACGTTCACAGCAAATCACGCTGGCGGATGCGTAATGTTGCGATCCCCTCGGAATCTTGCCGGTCGCAAAGCAGATTTTCGCCGGTCTGAGCAGCAACGGATGCGCGATGGCTCGCATCCCAAGAAAACGCACGCGCCGAATTCACGAAGAGAAACACTGGCCGGAAAACCAAAGGGTGCCTCCGCAATTACGAAGACACCCTGGTGTTCGTCAGGCGTACCTGACAGTGATCATTTGCTCGAACTTATCGACGCAGACCGAGACGCTCGATCAGCGCACGGTAGCGCTCGATGTCAAGGCCAGTGAGGTACGTGAGCAGTCGACGACGCTGACCAACGAGCAGGAGCAGACCACGACGCGAGTGGTAGTCGTGCTTGTGCTGCTTGAGGTGCTCGGTCAGTTCGTTGATGCGGGCGGTGAGCAGCGCAACCTGAACCTCGGGGCTACCGGTGTCGCCCTCGTGCGTTGCGTATTCTGCAATGATTTCCTGCTTCTTCTGAGCGTTGAGTGCCATTGGCGTATGCCCCTTTCGTTCGCTGCGCGGCGTTCCTAGTCGTTGTCTAGGAACTCTCTCTATCCGCGGCCGTTTCACGGCAACCTGTCCATGATAGCACTGATGCCCGCGTCCCAGTGACGGGCGCGGGCATCAATACTGCGGCGGTGATTACTTAACGCCGAGCAGGTCAATAACGAAGATGAGTGTGCGACCCGAAAGCGGATGGCCCATGCCGGCTTCACCGTAGGCAAGTGCAGGAGGCACGACAAGCTTGCGGCGGCCGCCAACCTTCATGCCAGGAATACCGAGCTGCCAGCCCTTGACGAGCATGGCGAGCGGGAACTCAACCGACTGGCCGCGCGACCAGGACGAGTCAAACTCTTCGCCGCTCTCGAAGTCAACGCCGAGGTAATGCACGTCAACGGTCGAGCCGGCCACTGCTTCAGCGCCGTCACCAATTTCAATATCTTCGATCTGCAGTTCAGCAGGCGCTGGGCCTTCTGGGAATGCGATTTCTGGCTTCTGGAGTTCAGTCATAGTGAGAATCGAACCACACTTTCGCCAAGAGTTCCCTTAGGCCTGTGGTGATTCCGTCGGTGCTTTGGCGTTCGTAAGTTCGTTCAGCAGATTGCGATCGGCCCGAGTCTGCTCGAGCAGTTCCTTCTCACGAATGCGGCGCTGTCGGTCGCGTTTGTCAACGGATGCGTGCTCTCGCGCGAATGCGAGACGGGTTGCGTCGCGTACAAACGCGAGCAGCGCATCCCGAACCGCTGGCGACTGCTGTTTCGCCCAAGCGACTGCGGTCTTGCGTTCCTGCCAGTTCGAAATCATGCGTACTTCTGAAGCCGTGAACCAGCCGGCCCGGCGGTACTCCCCCAACCGCATCCGAATGATCTCTTGATCCTGAAATTGCAATTGCACGAGCACGTAGCCAAACAGAATGAACAACGGCAATTGGAACACTGCGTACGAAATGATCCAGGCAAACGGATTGTTCGGGTCGACACCAATGAACGGCAACAGGTAGAGGCTGCCACCGTTCCACATCGAGTGGAGGCCGACCGCCACGACCGTGCCGACAAGACCGGCGATTACGAAGTGCAGCGGTTCTCGACGTCGAACCGCCCAGCCTAACGCCAGACCGATTGCGCCGGTAAAGACCACGTGAGCGAACGGCGACAGAATGCCGCGCACTACGAGCAGCCACACAAAGTCGAGCCCGGTCGAACCTGACGATGCGAAATAGACGATGTTCTCGGTGAACGCGAAACCGCTACCAATCATGGCGGCATATACAAACCCGTCCAAGAGGCCGTGCACTTCACGCCAGGCGATGAGCAGCACGATCACGACGCCGAGCGACTTCATGATCTCTTCGACGACCGGTCCTTGAACCAATAGCGAGAATGCTTCGATGTCCATGTTCTTCGCAACGGTGGATGCCGCCACCTCAAGCAGAAAGTTACCGGCGATCAACGTGCCGAGAATCGAAGCACCGCCACCCCAGAGAAAACACATGGCCAGCAGGAGCGGCGGCTCTGGCTCCCAACGGTCAAGCCAGTGCACGGAAAACCACACGATCGCCAACGGCACCAGTGCCGGGAACGCCATCAAGATGGCCGATGCTTCCCAGGTCACCAGCAACCAACCGATGGCGATCAAACCGATTACCAGCACAATTCCGAGCACCAAGAGCCAAATCAATGGGGTACGCCGAGCGCGGCGGAGTCGCCGCTTGATGCGAATGTCGGTAGTGCTGCTCAGAATCATCTTGCCCAGGGTAATTGGTGTTTGTGGCGTTAAATTGGTGCGCATGAAGCGCGTCTTATTTTGTCTTGGACTTTCCGCCGGATACGTACTTGGTGCCCGCGCCGGGCGCAATCGCTACGAGCAGATCAAGCGTGTGTCGGTGAAGGCCGCGAACTCGCCGACCGCCCAGCGAGCACTGGGATACGCACAGGCGGGTGTTGACCAGGTATCGGATGCGGCAGCTCGCTTCTCCCGCCAAGCACCGTCCTACCTCGCCGATGCGGCCGAACGTCTCGATGCCGCGACGGCACCGCTGACCGAGCGCGTCAACGCATCGGTAAAGGATGCATCCGAGCAGCTGAAGCACCTGAGCGAGAGCGTCACTGCAGGCTCACGCCAGTTGCCGAACAAGATCGCTCACACGGCCGAGTCACTCAAGGACCAGCTCACGACACAACTAAGCGAGTCGACCGAGCGAGCCCGCGAACGGCAGGCCCACGACGTGCTGAGCGCCGCAGCAAAGCGTGCAGCGCTCTTGGCGGAGCTCGAAGAGTCGCCGAGTGATTCGATGCTCGATGAAGCACATGCTGACCGCCGAAACTTGAACGAGTAACGCACTCCCGGTTCACGAAGCGCCGAGGTCGCGGCGACGGACATCGCAGCCACAGTCACGGCTGCAGCAACCACATCCGAAACATAGCGAGAATGTGCCCTAATCACGCCCGATACGGGCACATTTTGACCCCAAAACCGATAGGACTCATGGTGGCGTGATGCGGTGGGTGCGATCGGCCAAACACTGGGTATACAAGCCTGCGGAAACAGACGAATGGCGCGAGACAAACAATTTGTCTCGCGCCATTTCTATCGCTGTGGCAGTAAGTGAGCGGAAGACCTAGGACGATCTTCCGCTCAATTACTGGGCGTCCGGTGTGATACCGGATGCGGTACCTCGCTTAGGCGATCGGCGAACCGAGTTCCTTCGGGTCGAGCGAGTCAATCTTGCGCTCGAGTTCCGCGATCTCTTCGGCGGTGAGGTTACCGATCTCCGAGCTCTCCGGGAACTTGCCGGCAAGCGCTTCTGGCTGCAGGAGTTCCTTGACGCGGTCGGCTTCGAGCAGACCCTCGGCGACGACCATGTCGGCAACCTTCTGGCCGGTCTTGAGCGCGGTCTTCGCGATGCGCGAAGCGGCAGCGTAACCGATGT
Organism: [Zimmermannella] bifida NBRC 103089; assembly: GCF_001570925.1. GTDB lineage: Bacteria > Actinomycetota > Actinomycetes > Actinomycetales > Microbacteriaceae > Gulosibacter > Gulosibacter bifidus. Next base: position 87,824 of record NZ_BCSP01000001.1, on the reverse strand, counting down.
GAGGGTTGAGCGCGGTCGAAACACCAACCGAAGCAGCAACCTGAGCTTCCGAGAACTCCTTGTTCGCGGTGATGCCGTCGATGCAGTTGACGCGGAGCGTGCGCATGGCGCGGCGCAGCCAGGTCGAGTTCTGCATGAGTACGTGCATCATGACCGGCTCGAAGGCGTTGAGCTGCATCTGGCCAGCTTCGGATGCGAACGAAACAGTAACGTCCGAGCCGGCAACTACGAAGGCAACCTGGTTAACGGCCTCAGGAATAACTGGGTTGACCTTACCCGGCATGATCGACGAGCCGGCCTGGCGTGCAGGCAGGTTGATTTCGCCGATACCGGCCTGTGGGCCCGACGAGAGCAGACGCAGGTCGTTGCAGACCTTCGAAAGCTTCATGGCGCCACGCTTGGTGACGTGCGAGAGCGACATGAACGAACCGGTGTCGCTGGTGGCCTCGATGAGGTCGCTCGCGGTTGAGAGGTGCTCGTAGCCGGTGATTTCGCGCAGGTGGCGAAGCACAGCCTCGGGGTACGCCTCTGGTGCGTTGATGCGGGTACCGATAGCGGTTGCACCAAGGTTGATCTCGAGAACCATAGGCAGAACGTCGCGAATGCGGTCGATGTCTTCACCGATGGTGGTTGCCCAGCCGTGGAATTCTTGACCGATGGTCATTGGTACGGCGTCCTGCAGCTGCGTACGGCCGACCTTGAGGATGTCCTTGAATTCGAACGCCTTCTTCATGATCGAGTCTTGCAGCAGCTCGTACTCAGCGAGCAGGTTCTGCGTCGAGTGAACGAGGCCGAGCTTGACGGCAGTCGGGTACGCGTCGTTGGTCGACTGCGAAGCATTGACGTGGTCGTTAGGCGAGATGTATTCGTAATCACCGAGTTCGCGGCCGGCAAGTTCCAGCGCACGGTTGGCCACAACCTCGTTAACGTTCATGTTCGAGCTGGTACCGGCACCACCCTGGATGACACCCACGACGAACTGGTCGTGCAGCTCACCGTTGATGATGTCCTGGCAGGCGCGGTCGATCAGGTCGGCACGCTCTGCGTCCAGGACGCCGATTTCCTTGTTTGCACGAGCAGCAGCCTGCTTGACCTGTGCGAAACCGACGATGAAGTCGGGGTAGACGCTGATCTGGCGACGAGCGATGTCGAAGTTTTCAACCGCACGGGCCGTGTTGACGCCCCAGTATGCGTCAGCAGGAATCTGCATCTCGCCGATCGAATCGCGCTCAATGCGGAATTTCTCAGTAGTCACTGTCATTCTCACCTTCGTTGACTTTGCGGCAGCTATGCCGGCCTTCCCAGCATACGGCGAACGTCATTCATTTACGAACGCAGCAGCTAGCTTGTACCTAGCGTAGGGACTTCCCCTGTAAAGCGAGCAGAAGCATCCGGACAATTGCCTCAACCTGGATGTCTTCACTTGCGGTTGCTTCGGTGTCGGAACCATCGAGCGCGCGGGCCGACAGGCCCTGCTTTGCGTCAATGAGTTCTGCCACGTGCGCGTCCACGGTCTGAGCAGCGAGGATTCGCCACGCCGTGACGGGTGCTTCCTGGCCGATACGGTGCACGCGGTCGATGGCCTGCATCTGCTCGGCTGCAGTCCAGCTGAGCTCGGAGAGCACGACGTCACTGGCCACCTGGAGGTTCAAGCCGACACCGGCCGCCATCAGCGAGCAGACGATGATCTGCGTGTCCGGATCGGTCTGGAACTGCGTAATGGCGCGTTCACGCGCTGCCGGCGATTGATCGCCACGGATGCTGACGGTGCGCAAGCCCTCTTCGGCAAAGGTGTTCTCGGCACGGTCCATCACCTCGATGTGCTTCGCGAAGAACACCACCTTGCCCGCCGAGTGCGCCAGTTGTGCGGTGTATTCGGCAGCCAGCTGCGCCTTGGCGAGACCAATGCGGTGGAGCATCGCGAAGATTGAATCGCCGGCGCTCGAGGCTTTAGATTCCTCGACTTCCTGGCGCGCAAGCATCCGCAAGCGGTTCTCGTCAACAGTATTCGCAGGCAGCCCAGCAGCGTTCAGCATGTGTCCGTAGCGCTTCAGGAGTCGCGCCACCAGCAGCTGTTCTGCCTCACGAATCGAAATGGCTTCGTCGCCGTCGATCTCCACCGGCATGTCGATGACACGCTTCGATGGCAGTGACTTCGCCACATCGATCTTGCGGCGGCGAACGATGCCGAGCTCGATGACCGCGCGACGTGCGGCCGCAGCGAAACCGGGGTCGGATGGGACCAGTCCAGTTTCGTCGAGGGCGTCAAGCAGGATTTCGGTCGGCTTGTCATCCGCATCGATCCAGCCGAGGAACTGCCAGATGGCCTTGAAGTCCTCGACATCGTTGATGAGTGGTGTACCGGTCAAGGCCATCATCAGCGGGTGGTCGCCGGGGATACGGCTGCGAACAAGCTCCGCCAAGCGCAATACGAGCTGTGAACGCTGCGACGAAGTGTTCTTGATGAAGTGCGCCTCATCGACAACCATGCCCCGCAGGCCGAGGCGCTGTAGCCAACCAATGTGTCGGTCGAGGATCTCGTAGTTGACGATGAAGACGTCGCTGAAGGCATCAATGTCTTCACCGTCGCCGGTGATGACCGTGGCGCGACGCCCTGGCGTCCACCGCTGCACTTCTTGCTGCCAGTTGGTCTTCACCACGTTCGGCACCACGCACAGCAATGGATACGCGTTTGCGACCGATGCCGCCAATAGTGATTGTGCGGTCTTCCCCAAGCCGGGCTCGTCGGCAAGCAAAATGGATCGCTGGCCAGCACGGATCGCTTCGACCAACTGCGCCTGGTGTGGCATGAGGTCAAGGTTTGCCGGAGTGACTCGATCGAATCGAGGCACGTCCGGAAGTGTCATACACGCTGCGCCGCCGCCAGCACCGGTGGCAAACGCTTTGAGTAGTGGGCCGAGAATCTCCCAGTTTTGCAGTCGCGAATAGTGCGGTTCATTCGGGCGAATGCCAGCGAGGTTTGGCGACAGGAACGGATTCGCACGAACACGCGATTTCACGGACGTTGGCATGACCTGACGTTCACGAATCTTTTCAGGCAGCACTGCCTGCGTCGGCTCTACCTGCTCTGGTTCTTCTCCAACAACCATCTCGACACCACCGGCGAACAGCATCTTTTTGCGCAGTTCGCGGGCCTGTGGCGTGGTCGGTGCTTCTGCATCCAGCAGCTGAATCAACGTAGTGTCACGAGCTGCGGTCTTTGCCAAGATGGCAGCCAGACCGTCCAGTCGCTTCATCGCCTCATTGCGTTCGCCTGCCGAAACGTCGTCGGCGGTCTTGAGTCGTGCACGTTCCTCACGCATCAGAAGTGCGACCACCTGGAACTTGGTGCGCATGGCCGGCGAGATTCGCCCACGCATGGCCGCCGATTCAACCTCGCGCGCGGCCTTCGCCAGTTGCGGGATCACTCCGGTGTTGTCGAGGTTTCCTCGACGACGTCGATTGCCGTTTCCGGCACTCCGTTGACGCGATTTGGGCGACATGCGCCTCCTTCAAGCAGTAACAAGCAGTTGCTCCGCAATTTGCTCGTATCCCCGTGAAGCCACATCCGGCTCCCCCGCATGTATCGGAACCCGAAACGGCACAATCAGCGAAGCGATTGCACAGCATCCGGAGTACAAGTCGAGCGTTGCAGTTCGGTAGCGGCCTAGCGAGTCAGAACAGTGCGGCCTGCGGTACCGCTTGCATCTTAGCAATACTTAACGTCGTTGCGGATGAACGACCGAGCCCTGCTGGTATTTCGCAATGGATGCGGTGCCTCGCGCCGATTTGCGCCGGTGAATTCAGTCTAGAGAACGGTCCTCGAGCTACGGAACTTGACCGAAGCTCCAGCCAGGAAAGGGTATAACTATCGGTATGGCCAATGAACGCGAATCGGTACGCCCCACTGCCGGGGTCATTTTCTCGCGTCCAGCCAAGCGTGTGTCCGGTGACTGGAGTGCACACATTGCGACAACGCTCGATCGGCTCGCAGATTTGCTTGATGCCTGCAGCGACGCGCAATGGAATGCGCCGAGTATGTGCGATGACTGGCGCGTACGAGATGTCGTAGGCCACTTGATTTGGCGCCTCGGAAATCGCACGACTACCGTGGCTCGTGTTGGCGTCATCTCGGGTTCGCCGAAGCGAACATTCGCGGCCGTAGCTCGTGATGTCGCCGAGGCTGAACCGCACGAACTCGTCGCGCAATTGCGAGCGATTGCAGCCGGCAAGCTCGCTGGCGACGGCCGTACCGGTCTCATTGAGCTCACCGAAGCCATCGTTCACGCTTACGACATCACCGAAGCGCTCGGCCTCCGTCTGCGCTTGAGCCCGCGTTCAACCGGTGCGGTTGCCCTCGCCCAAGTGCGGCTACCGATTCCACTCGGCAAGAACCGCGTGGCGCGTCGTCATACCCTGCGAGCGGTCGATGCCCGCTGGCAGATTGGCCGTGGCTCCCCCATTGACGCCACCGCTGGCAGCATCATCATGTTCTTGTTTGGCCGCATCGACCGCACGGCGCTCGAAGCCGCACTCAGCGAGTACGAAGACCGCTAGACAGCAAGACCCGCTAGTCCGCAGCGGGATAGTTCAGCACGGTAGTTCAGCGCGTTAGCCCGGCCAGCGTCGGCACCAACCGATCGTTGCTGTGACGGCCGCGGCTCGTTAGGGCTGCGTGAGTTCAAGCAGTTCGCGCACCCGCCGAACATCGTTACGGATCCCCTCGATGAGTGCATCCAGCGACTCGAACTTCACCATCGGGCGCACCCGATCAACAAATTCGACGGTCACGAGTTTTCCATAAAGATCGAGCGTCTCATCAAGCACATACGCCTCGATCTGCTGCTGCGGGACGCCGTCAAACGTCGGGTTGTTCCCGATCGAAATCGCGGAAGGATACATCCGTTCATCGACGTGCAAGTATCCCGCGTAGACACCGTCGGCGGGAATGAAGCCTTCGAGGTCACGTGGCGACAGGTTCGCGGTCAGGAAACCGAGTTCACGCCCACGCTTTGCACCGTGAACCACCGTGCCGCGCACCGTGTGGTTGCGCTGCAGGATCCTCGCGGCACGCTGTACTTCGCCGTCTGCGAGTAATGCGCGCACCAGTGAGGACGATGCGCGAACCCCGTCACCCTCGGTGACATCCGACACGATGTCCAGGGCAAACCCAAGATCCGTTGAACGTTCGCGCAGCAGGTTGACGTCGCCGGCGCCGCGGTGACCGAAACGGAAGTCGTCGCCGATAACGAGCGCCCGCATCCCGAGCTGTTCGCAGAGCAACTGTTCGATGAACCCCTCTGGGCTAAGCTCGGAAAGTTCGCGGGTGAACGGCAACACGATGACCGCATCGACCCCCGTTTGCGCGAGCAGCCGCATCCGGTATTCGAGCGACATGATGGGCTTCGGCGCCCGTTCCGGGGCGAACAGCTCCATTGGATGACGGTCGAATGTGACCACCACGGCCGCACACTGCTCGCGCTGCGCCGCCGCGATCACACGGTTGATCAATGCCATGTGGCCAGCGTGCACGCCATCGAACTTACCGATCGTGATGGCCGATGGACGCAATGCCTCGGGGAACTTCGCGGGGTCAGTGATGATGTGCATCGAGTTCGTTCTTTTCGCTCAATCGGATGCGGCGCAGGGTTTCAAGATACGAGACGCCGATGAGTGGCAGCACCAAAGGAATATAGATGTACCCGCGGCCAAATAGGCTCCAGACCGTATCCGCAGGGAAGAGGTCTGGCACGAGGTACGACATCGAGCCAACCGTGATCACGCCAATGCCCTCGAATCCGAGCGCAATCCAAGCGATGCGTCGCCAGAGGTCGCCCCGGCTTGCCAATGCAATGGCGATACCCGCCAGGAGATACACCGTTGCAGCAGCCGCTGAGAGTGAGTACGCCAGCGGCGCCGTTTCAAAATCGCGCACGATTTGCACAATGCTTCGGCCGGTGGCGCCAAGAAACAGAATCACGTAGGTGGCCACAAGAATTCGAGAGGCCGGCATTATGCTCCGATCAACGGCGCAGAACCGTCCCAGACCTGCTGCATGCGAAACACCATGACCGCGATCGAGAACGCGGCAATGCTCAGCACCGCGTTCGACCAGCGTTCGCGTTCGATGAGCGACCACAGCACGGCCGCGACCGCGATCAGGAACGCGCTGATGCAATACATCCAGAATTCAAGACCGTCGCCGACGATCTGGTTGCCCATCATCGGGCCGACGATTGCCAACACGATCTGTACCAGCAGCAGGACGCCGCTGAGCGCCACACCGCCCACGCTGAGGTCGTTGGGCTTTCGCCCCGCAATACCGACCCCTAGCGCCACAATGCACGAGGCCACCGCAATGATGACTTGAATCCACGTAAACCAGGAAATCACGATGCACGCTCCGGCATATTCAACAGGGTCTTCGTCTTTCCACCGACAATCTCGAGCAGCCCGATCAACGAACCCTGCTCGTCGAGCGCCGCAATGGGCGGTGCGAGTGTGTCCGTTCCGGTGGGTGCGGGGATGCGCTTGCCGTGCCGCAAATCCGCCGCGGTCGCGGCATCGGCAGTGAAGTGCGCAAAGCGTGCGGTGGCTGCCGTGGCGATGGGCACGATATGTTCGACGAGATCCGGCTGTGTGATGGCCACCGCATCCGCAACGTTGTACGGCCCGACGCGCAAGCGACGCAGCGCCGTCAGGTGCGCGGGAACGCCCAGCGCCGCGCCAATATCGCGCCCTAGCGCGCGAATATAGGTGCCGGATGAGCAGCGCACGCGAATGCGCACCAGGAGTACCGCGCCGGTTTCGACGGTCTTGAAGTCAGTACCGAGCAGTTCCAGCTCGTGAATCGTGACGGGGCGCGCGGGCAACTTAACGTCTTCGCCGTCGCGAACCCGCTTGTAGCTGCGAACGCCGTCGATCTTAATCGCGCTAACAGCGCTCGGGACCTGCATGATGTCGCCAGTAAGGCTGCGAAGCGTCTCACCCAGCGCCTCGAAGGAAATCGAGCGGACGGCGCTGTCGGATGCGGTCTCGGTGATCTCGCCTTCGGCGTCTTCGGTGGTGGTTCCGAGACCGAGGCACACCTCGGCCTCGTACACCTTGTCGTCACCCACGATGTAGGTAAGCAACCGCGTGGCATCGCCAATCCCGAGTACAACCAGACCCTTCGCCATTGGGTCGAGGGTGCCCGCGTGGCCGATCTTGCGCGTACCGAGCGCTCGTCGCGCCTTCGCTACGATGTCGTGGCTGGTCATGCCGCCTGACTTATCGACAAAGAGTAACCCGTGAGGCGGGGCCGGGCGTGACACCGGTGGGACGTTGGTTTCGCTGGACATCGAGGGTCTAGTCTATTACGCCGCCGGTCGGGATGCGGGTTACCTCGCGCGGCCGGTGGTGTCACGTACCCTCGCAGCTACGCTAATGGGATGCCCAGCAACTCGCCCGATCCGCAGCCACGCCTTGCCGAAACTCGCGAGGTGGTGTTGACGTCGGCCGCGCAAATTGCGCAGATGGTGTCGCAGGTGAGCGACTGGTTCGCCATCCATGCGCGTCCACTCCCCTGGCGTAGCGATGACGTCACGCCCTGGGGCGTGCTCGTAAGCGAGGTGCTGAGCCACCAGACTCAGATCGAGCGAGTGGTGCCCAAATGGCAGGAGTTCATGCGCCGCTGGCCGGCACCCGCAGCCCTCGCGCACGATACGGATGCGAGCATCCTCGAATTCTGGGACCGGCTCGGCTACCCTCGCCGCGCGCTGCAATTGCGCCGATGTGCCATTGCAATCTGCGATGAACATGACGGTGAAGTTCCCGACAGCGTCGAAGTGCTGGAATCGCTGCCGGGAATCGGCCCGTATACCGCCGGTGCTGTGGCATCGTTTGCCTATCACCGAGCTGTCCCGGCGGTCGATACCAATGTGCGCCGGGTACTTGCCCGCGCGATATGTGGTGTGGCGGCCGCCTGGGCGCCGAATGTCCGTCGTGATCGCGACATCGTGCTGGCAACGTTGCCAACGGACGGTGTAGCAGCCGCCGCGTGGAATGCATCCGCCATGGAACTCGGCGCGGTTGTCTGTCGTTCCCGCACTCCCGATTGTGCGGCTTGCCCAATTGCCGCCCTCTGCGTCTGGAATCAAGCCGGACGACCCGATAACGCACCGACGCCGGCCAAGCGTCAGGCGGCGTTTAAAGGGTCAATGCGTGAAGCTCGCGGACACGTCATGGCGCTACTGCGTGCCGAAGGCGTGGCAGATCGTAATGCGGTTGATCGTGCGCTTGCGTATCAATCCCGGTTCTCGGGGGAAGACGTCGTCGCGGGCCTGATTCGCGATGGCCTGATTTCGATGGATGCGGACGGTCGCGTCGTCCTGGGTCAATAGGTCGCGCCCCACGCAAGCTTGCCACCGACCGGTAGCGAGGACACGGCCACGAAACGACAAACGCGGGTGCGCCACCCGAAAGGTGCCGCACCCGCATGTCTCTGCCTAACTCGAGCTAGTTTTCGAGTTCGGTTTCTTCGTCGCGGTAGGGATCTGCATCCCCTGCGTAGGTCTTGCCCGACCGTTCGGCCGCGAGCTTTGCGTCAGCTTCACGTGCCTTAGCCAGCAACGAATCAATCTGCTGGGCGTTTTCGGGAAGTCCATCGTGGACAAATTCCAGCGTCGGCGTAAGCCGAATTCCGAGGTTCTTACCTACCTCAGAACGGATGCGACCGGTTGCGCTCTTCAGTGCCGCGGCACTGTCGTCGCGCTCCTCGTCAGAGCCGTACACGGTGTAGAACACCGTGGCGTTCTGCAGGTCTCCGGTCACTCGCACATCCGTGACCGTGACGAAGCCCAAGCGGGGATCTTTGATCCCACGCTCGAGAATCTTCGCCACGAGCACATGGATGCGCTCAGCGAGTCGTGCTGCGCGTGCGTGATCAGTCACGAGGCTTCTCTACCATTTCTGTGGTTTCGATTTCGTCGCCGATCTGAATGTCGTCGAACTTGCCCAGGCCAATACCGCACTCGAAGCCCTCACGAACCTCGGTGACGTCGTCCTTGAAGCGGCGCAGCGACTCGATGGCCAGGCCATCGGCAATAACCGTACCCTCGCGGATGATGCGCGCCTTGGCGTTTCGCGTGATGGTACCCGATGCCACCAAGCAACCGGCAATGTTGCCGACCTTGGACGAACGGAAGATCTCGCGAATCTCGGCGACACCAGACTGGACTTCTTCGTACTCGGGTTCGAGCATGCCCTTGAGGGACTTCTCGATGTCCTCGATCGCGTTGTAGATGACCGAGTAGTAGCGAATGTCCACGCCTTCCTTGCTGGCAGCAGCGCGAGCCTTCTGGTCGGGGCGCACGTTGAAGCCAATAATCACGGCGTTATCGATGGTGGCGAGGTTAACGTCCGACTCGCTAATCGCACCGACAGCTCGGTGGATGATGCGGAGCTGTACGGACTCGTCGACCTCGATCTTGAGCAGCGAGTCTTCAAGTGCTTCAACCGCACCCGAGACGTCACCCTTAAGAATGAGGTTGAGCGACTGGACCTTGCCTTCTTCGAGTGCGCGGGTGAAGTCCTCAAGCGACATGCGCTTGCGGGCCTTCGCGAGCTGAGCGTTACGCTCGGCAGCTTCACGCTTCTCGGCGATCTGGCGCGCGGTGCGGTCGTCTTCGGTAACGAGGAAGGTGTCGCCGGCGCGTGGCACCGAGCTCAGACCCTGTACCTGTACCGGACGCGATGGCAGCGCTTCTTCAACGTGCTCGCCGTTCTCGTCGAGCATCGCACGAACACGACCGTAGGCCGTACCGGCAACGATCGAGTCACCAACGCGCAGCGTACCTGCCTGGATGAGGACCGTTGCGACCGAACCGCGACCCTTGTCGAGCTTGGCTTCAATGGCGGTACCACGAGCAAGCTTGTTCGGGTTTGCCGTGAGCTCAAGCTCAGCGTCAGCAGTAAGGAGCACGGCGTCAATCACGTCCCGAACACCTTCGCCGGTCTTTGCCGAAACGTTGACGAACATCGTGTCGCCACCATATTCCTCGGCAATGAGCTCGTACTCGGTGAGCTGGGCGCGCACCTTGTCCGGGTTCGCACCCTCGGCGTCGATCTTGTTCACTGCGACAACGATCGGCACACCAGCGGCCTTCGCGTGGTTCAGCGCTTCGATGGTCTGCGGCATGATGCCGTCGTCGGCGGCCACTACGAGGATGGCCACGTCGGTGACAACAGCACCGCGGGCACGCATCGCGGTAAACGCTTCGTGACCTGGTGTGTCAAGGAAGGTGATCGCACGGTTGACGCCTTCGTGTTCGCCCCACACCTGGTATGCACCAATGTGCTGGGTAATACCACCGGCTTCGCCGCCCTGGACGTTGGCACGACGGATTGCGTCGAGCAGTCGCGTCTTACCGTGGTCAACGTGACCCATAACGGTAACGACTGGTGGTCGAGGCTCGAGGTTTTCCTCGGTCTCTGCCGCTTCCTCACCTTCAAGGTCGATGTCGAAGGCTTCGAGCAGTTCGCGGTCTTCGTCCTCGGGCGAAACGATCTCGATCTTGTAGCCGAGCTCTTCACCGAGGATTTCAAACGTTGCTTCATCCAGCGACTCGGTTGCCGTTGCCATTTCACCGAGGTGGAAAAGCACGGTTACGAGGTCACCGGGCGAGGCGTTGATCTTGTCAGCGAAGTCCGAGATGGATGCACCGCGACGCAGGCGAATCTGCGTGTCACCGCTGCCGCGTGGAACCTTTACGCCACCGATCGATGGGGCTTCCCGCATCTCAAATTCAGCGCGCTTCGTCCGCTTCGACTTGCGTGACTTCGACTTACCGCCACCGCGGCCGAATGCACCTGCCGTGCCGCCACGACGTCCACCTGGACCGGGACGACCACCGGGGCCACCACCAGGGCGACCGCCGAAACCACCGGGGCCGCCGCTGCGACCACCGGCACCGCCACGACTGCCGGCACCGGCGCCCTGTGGACGCTCGCCTGGCAGTACGCGTGGCTGACCTGGGCGTGGCGCTGCGCCGCCGCCTCGTGGCTGACCGCCCGGACGCGGACCCGGACGCGGACCCGGACGCGGACCGCCTGGACGAGGACCGCCCTGGCCGCCGCCTTGACCGGCACCCTGCTTCGGGCTGAACGGGTTGTTGCCCGGACGTGGGCGTCCCATTCCCTGGCTTGACGCGAACGGGTTGTTCCCCGGACGCGGTCCGCGCGGACGCGGAATGTTGTTGGCGCCCGGCTTCGGTGCGCTACCTGGCTTCGGCGTGCTACCCGGCTTGGGTGCGCCAGCTGCCTTTGCGTCACCGCTTGCGCCCGGCTTAGCGGCGGGAGCTGCGGCCGACTTTGGCGACGGTGCAGCTGCGCCTGGCTTCGCCGAAGTTGCGGGTGTTGCCGTACCCGGCTTTGCCGAGCCTGGCTTCGAAGCACCGGGCTTTGCAGCACCGGGCTTTGCCGAGCCCGGCTTTGCGGTGCCTGGCTTTGGCATCGGGGTGGGGGCAACAGCCGAACGCGATGGTGGCTGTGGTGCAGGCGCCGGAGCAGCCTTGCCGCGGGTAGATGCGGCCGAGCCGCCACGACCGGCAGGCTTGGGCGCTGGCTTTGCGCCAGGCTTAGCTGCAGGCTTCTTGGCTGCCGGCTTTGCCGGAGTCGGCTTTGCTGCCGGTGCCGCGGATGCGGTTCGTGCAGCAGGCTTCGCAGCTGGTGCTGCAGAAGCTTCGGCAGCGCCATCGTTGCCACCTTCGGCACGGCGCTGCAGCTCGTCGCGAAGACGACGAGCTACTGGTGGTTCCACACTCGACGAGGCAGTTTTTACAAACTCGCCCATTTCTTGAAGCGTCTTGAGTGCAACCTTTGATTCGACGCCCATTTCGGCGGCGATTTCATGAACGCGTGGTTTAGCCACATTTCTCCTAATCGGGGTCTGCCCCGATTAGGGCAGACTTACTAACGGTTGAGCCTCATCGTGAGCCACTCATGATTGGTCCATGGTCCGATCAACAACCTTTTCTCTGATGTGTTTGAGGTACTCGCGTACTTCGGTGTCATCCGAAACGGCCCGCCTGAACGCCCGTCGAAATTGCTTTCGTTCGAGCGCCTGTTCAACACAGGCAACAGACGGATGCAGCCACGCGCCTCTCCCGGGCAAGACCCCCGCACGGTCAATAATGACTTGGGAGTCTTGGACCGCTACTCGTATGAGCTGGGATTTCTCGGCGCGCGAACGACAGCCAATGCACGTTCGTACGGGTTCCATACTACTGGAGATCGACTTAGTTTCCGTCTTCCATCACGCTTTCTGGCTGAATGTCGATCCGCGCACCGGTGAGTTTTGCGGCCAAACGAGCGTTTTGGCCTTCCTTACCAATGGCCAGCGAAAGCTGGAAATCCGGAACCAGCGCACGCACAGCCTTTGTTCCCGGGTCGAGCACGAATGCACTCGAGACCTTGGCTGGGCTCAGCGAGTTTGCTACGAATACGGCGAGGTCGTCTGAGTAGTCGACAATGTCGATCTTCTCGCCCTCGAGTTCATTGGTAACTGCTCGAACACGAGCACCAAGCTCACCAATGCAGGCACCCTTGGCATTGATGCCCAGTTCCGCAGCGCGTACGGCAACCTTGGTGCGGTGGCCGGCTTCGCGGGCCAGCGAGACGATCTCGACCGTGCCGTCGGCGATCTCGGGAACTTCGTGTGCGAACAGCTTGCGTACAAGCGATGGGTGCGTGCGCGAAACCGTGATCTGTGGGCCACGCATACCGCGCTCGACCTTGGTCACGAATACTCGCAGGCGTCGACCGTGCGCATAATCCTCGCCTGGCACCTGTTCTTCTGGCGGCAGAATTGCTTCGACCGTGCCGAGATCAACGTGAATCATCTTGGGGTTTGGCCCCTGCTGAATCACACCCGCGATGATGTCGCCTTCGCGACCACGGAACTCGCCGAGCACCTTGTCGGTGCCGATGTCCCGCATCCGCTGGCTAATAACCTGTTTGGCGGCATACGCGGCAATGCGACCGAAGTCTGCGGCCGGAAGCTGCGCTTCGCCGATAACTTCGCCTGCTTCATCAAGCTCGGGTACGCGAATGGTGACTTCACCAGTCTTGCGGTCAAGGTTCACGCGCGATCCCGCTGGTGGTGGGGTCTGACCAGCCTCTTGCGTGGTGTGCTTGATGTACGCGGTCAGGATCGCCTGCTCGAGAATTTCGACAAGCTCGTCGAAAGGAATTTCACGTTCGCGTTCAAGCAACCGCAGTACTGCGAGATCAATCTTCATTGGGCGCTCCTCGATATTCAGCTATTCGTCACGTCTTCGTGGAAGTCGTTCGACTAATCCGTCGTAACGACCAAGGTTACCGCACGTGCTTCGGTCAGGCGTGCAATCGCTTCATCAATTGCCACGCTCGTACGTTCATTCGTGCGACGGTTCCACAATTCAACGACACCGTCAGCTGCGGTCTTACCGGCGATGATGATCCACGGAATACCGATGAGTTCGGCATCGCCGAACTTCACTCCCGGTGATTCCTTTGGACGGTCATCGAATAGCACTTCGAGTCCGGCTGCCTCGGCCTGCTTCGCGAGCGACTCACCGACCTCGAACGGTACCGCGCCCTTACCCGTGGCAATAATGTGCACATCGAACGGCGCAATTTCCTCAGGCCAAATCAGGCCGCGTTCGTCGTGGTTCTGCTCAGCGATGAGTGCCAGGTTTCGGGTTACACCAATACCGTAGGAGCCCATGGTGACGGTGACTTGCTTACCGTTCGGGTCGAGCACCTTGCAACCGAGCGCTTCGGCATAACGCTGACCGAGCTGGAACACGTGCGCGATCTCGGTGCCGCGTTCGGTGGTGATAGGGCCTGCACCGTTCGGTGCTTGGTCGCCGCTGCGAACTTCGGCAGCTTCAACGCGGCCATCGGCGGTGAAGTCACGTGGGTACACCAGATCGCGAACGTGCTTATCGGCTTCGTTGACGCCGGTAACCCAGGCCGACCCCTCACCGATGCGTGCATCCAGATAAAACGGAATACCCGTTGTGCCCTCGGTGCCGAGGAACTGCGCGCCGTCCTTCCACGGGCCAATGAAACCGCGGACGAGTTCGGGGTGCTTCGCGAAGTCTTCCGCCGTTGCTGGCTCAACTTCTCGTGGCTGGAATGCCACTTCGAGACGCTTCATGTCGACTTCGCGGTCGCCTTCGAGGGCCACCACGATGAGTTCACGGTTACCTTCGTGGTCAACCAGTGCCAAGACGACGTTTTTCAGCGTCTGACTGGCCGGAACACCAGCCTGCTCGACAATTGCGGCAATCGTTGCCGCACCCGGCGTGTCAAAGCTCGATGGTGCCGGGACGCCACTGGCATCCTTCGGTTCAGCCGGCGACGAAACGAACGCTTCAACGTTGGCCGCGTAGCTGCCGTCGGCGGTGCGTACAAACGTGTCCTCACCAATTGGCGTCGGGTGCAGGAACTCTTCGGACTTCGAACCGCCCATCGCGCCCGAATCAGCGGCGACAATCACGTACTCGAGGCCCAAGCGCTTGAAGATGCGTTCGTACGCGTCACGCTGCGTCTGGTAACTCGCATCCAGACCTTCAGGAGTCCAGTCGAACGAGTAGGCATCCTTCATCGTGAATTCGCGACCACGCAGGATACCGGCGCGAGGACGGGCCTCGTCACGGTACTTGTCCTGAATCTGGTAAATCGTGACTGGCAGGTCCTTGTACGACGAAAGCAGATCCTTTACCGCGAGCGTAAACGCCTCTTCGTGCGTCGGCGCCAACGCCATCTCAACGTCCTTACGGTCGGTGAGGCGGAACATGCCGTCGCCGTAGTCGTCGAGGCGGCCAGTGGCCGTGTAGAACTCGGCTGGCAACAGGCCGGGAAAAATCATCTCCTGTGCGCCGGCGCGGGTCATCTCTTCGCGCACGATCTCCTCAACACGACGCTTAACGCGCAGGCCGATCGGCAGCCATGCGAACACACCTGGTGCCTGCCGGCGGATGTAGCCGGCTCGAACCAGCAAACGGTGGCTCGCGACTTCGGCGTCGGCGGGGTTGTCGCGGAGGGTGCGCAAGAAGTATGAAGACAGTCGTTGGATCACGATCGCAATGCTACCGCTGGTTTCGGTACGTGTGCGCACACGAGACCCACCGCATCCGTTTTTGCAACTACCAGGGTTTGTCCGGACGGGGCGCATAGCCGCCGGAGTCGTTCTCTCGATCCCGCCGGTTCTTCTCCATATCGTCTTCGAGGTCACCAAGTTTGTCGGGATCGGGACCAGTCGGCTTGGGTGTGCCGCTTTCGCCGGGTTCCGGGCTCGGTGACGGGCTCGGGGTATCCGTGGGCGTTGGCGTCTCGCTCGGACTCGGGCTTTCCGTCGGGTTCGGCGTCTGCGTCGGCGGCGGCGTCGACTCCTGCTGCAAGTCTTCAAGTTTCTTGCGGATGCGTTCGGTGCTGTCGGTAAGCGCACGTGCGGATGTCGACTGCTCGCAACTCGCATCCGCCGCTTCGAGAATTGCCAATGCTTCGGTGTACTCCGTGACGGCGGTCGTGGGATCTTCGCGTTCAATCGCGAGGTCGCCAGCGCGCTCATATGCAATCGCCAAGTTCTCGCGGATCGGGCACTGCTCAGTTGGCACAGCAAGATCCAGCGCCGTGTGTAATTGTGCCTTCGCCTCATCAAGGGCGTCCAAACGCAAGTAATCGGTACCGATCAGATAGGCCGGCTTCCACCGCTCAACCACATTGAACTGATCATTGAGTTTCGCGGTGTTCAGCGAGGCCTCAAACTCGCTGTCGTGGTACTGCGCCGCAGCGATCTCAGCAATCACGTGCTGGGCAATGAGCTTGATGCCGCTCAACCCGGCAATCGCACAAATTGGCAACGACCAGAGGACCAGCCGGCGCCGAAGCTGCCCCAGCCGAGTTGAGTTCTTCGCCGTCGTAGCTGGTTTGGCAGCGCGCTTAGCCATGCTGACCTCCATCACGGTGGCGCTCGTTCGCCGGCAGCATCGTGTCAGCAGGCAGTGTCGTGGCAGCAGCGTTGAGCTCGTCACGAAGTAGCCGCATCCCCCGCACGGCAAACCAAATCTCCGCCAGCAACCACGCACAGACACCGAGGGCAAACACCCAGTACACGGGAGTGGTAACGCGAATCGTGTCTCCGGTCATTTCCGGTGTAACCCGCTCCGAGTGCACCTCGGCCGCCACAATTTCCGTTCCAGCGTCTCGGATCTCCATCGGCACATCCAGTTGCGCAGCGATATCTGCCAGCGCATCCGAATCAAGCTGAGAAATGCCGGGCTCCCCCATCCGATCTCGGATGTAGTCGCCGGTACGAGTGCCCGAATCATACTCAGGGATGCGGGCACCGCGCTCGGTGCCGTAGCCGAAGACTGCGCCGCCCTGAATTTCGTCGGCAACACCGTTGAACGAGCCGATTGCATCGTCTGCGGTGGCTTCACCATCGCCAAAGTAGTAGACCAAGCGGGCATGGTCGGGATAGTCCGATCGCGTGCGTTCAAGCAGCTCGTCAAGCGCCGTGCTGCCCGCGAAGATCGAGGACCCAGCGCTGGCGAAAGCATCCTCGGGAAGCAGATTCTCGGTTGTGGCTTGCAGCGCCGACACATCGCGCATGAACGGCTGTACCTGTATTGCATCGCTGTTAAACGTGATCACCGCGAACCTTGCACCGGCATGGGCTTGCGCCAGCGCCATGATGTCTTCGCGCACGCCTTCGAGCCGCTCCCCCTCGCCGTGCCAGTCTTCGGCGGCCATTGAGGGTGATACGTCCACGAGAAAGACGACATCGGTGTTTTCAGCGGGGATGCTCGCGGCTTGGGTTCCGATACCCGGTCGCGCAATCGCCGCGCACAGACACGCAACACCGGCCGCACGCCACCACCATCGACGGCGGGTCTGCACGGTCGCCGTGGCCATACCGATCACGACGAGTGTGAAGAGCCCCGCGCAGATCAACCAGAACGACCAGGGCATAAAGAGCGGCGTGAAGGTCATGATCGTGTCCTCCACATCGTGATCAGCACACCGGCCGCACCGATGAGTCCGATCGTCAACCAAATTCTGGGGGTGTCGATAATCAACACCTGCGGCGCCCCCTGCCAGCGACTGGCTTGCTCGCTCGTAATCGCATCCACGATCGCATCCACCGATTTGCCATCTTCGAGTCGGAAGTACTCAAAGGCATGCCGCTTCATCAGCCCCTCGTATTCCTGTTGGAAGGCATCCGAGAAGGTGTTCGCATCGAGTCCGTAAATCTTGATGTCGTATTCGGCGGCAAGCTCAGTGGCCTGCGAGAACGACACGGTCGGCGAACCGTTGACAACATTGTCGGTCGCCAGAATCACCGATCGCGAGCGGCGCTCGGTGCCGGGTACCGTCGCGGGTGGCGCGGATGCATCCGGCCGCGTTCCCGGGGTGCTGGTCGGGGCTGCCGTTTGGCCGCGGTTCTTGACGTTGTCAAACTGCAGCAGGCAACTCGCTAGGCCGTCACCAACGAGCGACGCACCGGGGCGATTGAGCGTGCCCTTGCCGTACTCAAGAATGTCTCCGTCGAGCATGGCTTCACGAATATCGGTGAGCTGCTCTTCGACGAAGCTGTAGTCGTCGGTGAGTGGAAATACCGGGACCGCGCTCGAATTCCAGAGCACCAGCGACATACGCTCGCCATCAAATCCGGGCAGCATCTCCAGATATCGGTCAATCACCTCAGCGTCGTACTCGACCATTGACCCGGACACATCGAGGCAGAGCACAATATCGCGGTTGTATGCCTCGGGCGTCTCGACGTCGGTGTACACCCAGCGCGAAGCACTCATCGCCGCGCCGCCGAATGCCAACGCCAGCACGATCAACGAAACCATGCCCATCCGCCAGCTGCGTTTCACGGCTCGCCGATACGCCGGCAGCCCGCGCAATCGCTGCGTATTCGCGAGCGTGCCGGCAACGCGCATTGCTGATTCGCCTCGGTCAAGTTTCCACGCCAGGACTCCAATGAGGATCGCGGCGAGCAACAGGATGGGCAACAGCCACCAGAACATCAGTTCCATCCGTGCAGCACCTCCCGAGCCAGCGCAAGCGCATGGTCATAGTCGTAGCTCGGCTGCTGACCGAACACACCCGGGTAGAAAAACGACACGGCTTTACTGGTGTGCGCCAGCGGGGTATTACGCAAGTCGGTCAGCGTCATGCGATCGGTAGGGATGCCGGTGGATTCACGCACTGCCGCGCGCACGATTCGGCTGAGCTCGCCATAACCTTCGCGCTGCGAAAGTGCACCCTGCTGGACGGCGTGAGCAACCGCATCCACCTGCTGCAAGTAGACCGCCGCATCGTACCGGGTCGGTTCGGATGCCGGTGCCGCAACGGCCCGCGGTTGCCGCGTAAACCACCACACAAACAGGTAGAACAACGCAACCAATGTCAGTAGCGCGATGCCGATCACGAGCCAGCTCGGTGAGTAGCCAACCGGAGGCATGACTTCACCCGGCAGCGACGGTGTCGGAGTCGGCGCCATCGCCTTACCGCCGACGAGCATTCGCCCTCACCTCCAGCGCGTGCAGAAGTTCGGTAATTGCCGTGGCTCGCGCGTTGACGCAGACATACACGCCACCATGCTGTTCCACCGAGTGCCGAATTTGGGCGCGACGAGTCTCCTCTGCGGCCGCGAACTCAGCCTGTAACTTCCGGTTCCCTAACAGCACTCCCGCCAGCGACCATCCGGTCTGCACGTCTCGCGCGCCTCGCTGCGTGGCGGCAAACGGCGAAGCATCGGCGACCTCAACCCAGATCACGTCGTGTCGAGCACCCAGACGGTTCAGCTGCTGTTCGAGCGCTGCCGTTATCGGCACCGAGTCCGCGATCACGGCAACGAGGCGTCGGTGCTTCAGAAGCCGCATCATCGAAGCCAGTGTCTCGGACAACTCCGTCACTGACGAGTCAGCTGACGTGTCAGCGGTGTCGTCGATGGCCGGCTCCGTACTCTCGGGGGCAGCAGCCGGGATCACCTGTTGCCGATGCGATTGCAGGATGCGTTCCAGATGCGATTCGGTCGTCCGGTACGGATGCGTGACCAGTGCCGGACCTGCCGCAATCAGCGCCCCGACTTCATCACCCGCACGCACGGCAAGGAACCCGAGCGCACCGGCCACATCACTGGCGATCTGCCACTTGGTGTCACCCGAATCCGTTTGCGCGCGCATATTCGCGCCGCCTACCAGCGCCACGCACAATCGCAACCGCCGCTCGGCAACGTGTTCTCGTACGAGCGTGGTGGTGGCGCGAGCCGAGGCATTCCAATCGATATCGGCAACGTCATCGCCCGGTACATACTCACGAAGTTCATCAAGGTCGAAGCTGCGGCCCTTGGCATACGCCGCATGCGTTCCGTGCAGCAGGTGCGTCGACCTCAGCTTCGATGTGAGACGAAGCTTGGTCTTCACCCGGTTGAGCAGCGGCCCAGTCACGGCGTACGCACCGCAGCGATCATTGCGTCAATGACCTGCTCGGGCGTGACGTTTTGCGCTTCGGCTTCAAAGCCCAACAGGATGCGGTGGCGCAGGACGCGGTGGGCGAGGTTGCGCACGTCTTCTGGTACGACGTGGTTGCGCCCGTGTAGCAACGCCAGCGCACGGGCACCGGCAGTGAAGTTGATCGATGCGCGCGGCGAAGCACCAACCTGCACCAGCTGGGCCAGTTCGCGCGGCAAATACTGTTCTGGATTGCGGCTGACATACGCGATCGAGACGATGTATTCCGTCACGGCGGGGTCGAGATAGACCCGCTTTGCCAGCGATTGCAGGTGCAGAATGTCGTCGGCGTGGCACACAGGCTCGAGCGCAGAATCGAACACGCCCTGATCGATGCGCTGCAGAATTTCGGCTTCTTCGCGCGGGGTCGGGTAGTCGAGCACGTCTTTCAGCATGAACCGGTCAAGCTGCGCTTCGGCGAGCACGTATGTGCCCTCTTGCTCGATCGGGTTTTGCGTAGCGATCACCAGGAACGGTTTCGGGAGTTGGTATCGTTCGCCGCCGATCGTCGTCTGACGCTCTTGCATGGCTTCGAGCATTGCCGACTGGGTCTTTGCGCTCGAACGGTTGATTTCATCCAGCAACACGAAATTCGCATGAACCGGGCCAAGCTTGGTGACGAACTCACCCGTGTTTGCATCGTAAATTTGCGTGCCGATGAGGTCGCTCGGCAGCAGGTCGGGCGTGCACTGGATGCGCTTGAACGTACCGTCGATCGCCGACGCCAGCGATTCTGCCGCAGTCGTTTTTGCCAAGCCCGGCATCGATTCGAGCAGCACGTGCCCACCGGTGAGCAGACCGATGAGCATCGTTTCGCGCAACCGCACCTGTCCGACCACCCGCCGGGCAACCGCATCCACGATCGCACCGATCGTTTGATTCGCAGTGGCCAGTTCTGGCGGAGTAATCGGTGCAGGCGAAAAGGTCATACGGTCATCGTAAACAGACCGAGTAGACGCTAGCGTCCACCAAAGGTTGCTACTGAATTACCTCTGGGGTACCGGTTCCGCTGGGCATGTCTGCGGCGATGCGCTCGGCCTCGGCGATCAGGGTAGGCACGATCTCGGATTCGGGCACGGTCTTGATGACTTCGCCCTTAACGAAAATCTGGCCCTTGCCGTTACCACTCGCGACGCCGAGGTCAGCCTCGCGCGCTTCACCGGGACCGTTCACGACGCATCCCATGACCGCAACGCGAATTGGCACGGTCAGGTGTTTGAGGCCTTCCTGCACCGATTCAGCGAGCGTGTAGACGTCGACCTGGGCACGACCGCAGGATGGGCACGAAACGATCTCGAGGCGACGCTCGCGCAGGTTCAGCGACTGCAGGATCTGCAGACCAACCTTGACCTCTTCAACCGGCGGTGCCGAAAGCGAGACGCGAATCGTGTCGCCGATGCCGTCGGCCAGCAGCGAACCGAATGCGACCGCCGACTTGATAGTGCCCTGGAATGCGGGTCCAGCCTCGGTAACGCCGAGGTGCAGCGGCCAATCGCCGCGCTCCGAAAGCATGCGGTAGGCCTTCACCATCACGACCGGGTCGTTGTGCTTAACCGAAATACCAAAGTCGTGGAATCCATGTTCTTCGAACAGGCTGGCTTCCCAAACGGCCGACTCAACGAGCGCTTCTGCGGTTGGCTTGCCGTACTTCTGTAGCAGCGACGGCTCGAGCGAACCTGCGTTCACACCGATGCGGAGCGAAACACCAGCGTCGCTGGCGGCCTTTGCAATCTCGCCCACACGGTCGTCAAATTTGCGGATGTTGCCCGGGTTCACGCGTACCGCCGCGCAACCGGCATCAATCGCCTTGAACACGTAGTTCGGCTGGAAGTGAATATCGGCGATAACCGGGATTTGGCTCTTCTTGGCGATGATCGGGAGCGCTTCGGCGTCGTCGCGGCTCGGCACCGCAACGCGCACGATGTCGCAGCCGGATGCGGTCAGCTCGGCGATCTGCTGCAGCGTCGCGTTAATGTCCGTGGTCGGCGTCGTCGTCATCGACTGCACGGTGATCGGGGCATCGCCACCAACGTAGGTGGTGCCGACCTTCACCTTGCGAGTCTTTCGACGAGGCGAGATCAGCTGAGGGACGTTGGGAGTTCCAAGATTTACTGCAGGCACGCGATCATTCTACGGTTTCCGATCGTGCCCCGGGGGTTCTTGGACCCTTGGCGAGTCCGCGGTGAGTGAACGCGCTAGCGTTCCCCGGCTACTTGAACAGCTGAATCGGGTTGACGAGGTCGGTGAAAATGAACAGCGCACCAATCGCCATCAGCAAGATGGCAACGACCATCGTGACCGGCAACAGCTTGGCTGCGTCAAACGGCTCCGGCTCGGGCTTGCCACGCAGTTTCGCGAACCAACGGCGCAGACCGTCCCAGAGCGTCGCGGCAATGTGTCCGCCGTCAAGCGGTGGCAACGGGATGAGGTTCATGGCACCGAGCATCACGTTCAGCGAGCCAACGATCTGAATGACCGTAGCCACGCGATCAAGTACGGGGATCGCATCCTGCGCCACGATTTCACCGGTGACGCGCCCCACGCCTACGACACTCATTGGGCCGTACGGGTCGCGTTCGGCGCCGAGGAACCCGGCCTGGAACATTTCTACGACGCGCTGCGGCATCGTGGTGATGACGTTGTAGACACCGCTGAGGTTTTGCCAGTACATCTCGCCCACAAAGTCGATGCCTTGCTGTGCGCGTTCGTGCTGCGGGGTGAAGCCGACAAAACCGACCGTCTGTGTTTTCGGGTTGCCCTGTTCGTCTTCGAGGATGCGGCCGGTCGCTGGGTCGGTAACGTACACCTCGTTCGCGCGCGGGGTGACCGTGAGCGTCATGGTCTGACCAGCACGGTCGATGGTGAATTCGAGCGGTGTATCGGCCGATTCGCGAATTGTGGCCTGCAGGCCGTCCCAGCTGTCCACCGCGACACCGTCAACGGCGGTGACGACATCGCCCGGTTTCAGGCCAGCCTGTGCGCCCGGCGCTTTGTCATCGCACGAGGTCGCTGCATCCGGGTTATTTCGTTCGCTGGCCGGCACAACACATTCGTAGACTTCGGCGACTCGGGTCGTTGGTTGGTACACGCCGATGACCATGCCAAGAAACGCAAAGATGATGGCGGCGAGCACGAAGTTCATTGCGGGCCCGCCAGCCATGATGAACAGGCGCTTCCAGACTGGCAGACGGTAGAAGGCGCGGTGTTCTTCGCCTTCAGGTATTGACTCGGCACTTGCCTGACGACCGTCTTCGATCATCCGCGAGAAGAATCCGGTTGCCTGCTCCCCCGCGTGCTGACCGGGCTTGGGCGGGTACATCCCAATCATCGAAATGTAGCCGCCAAGCGGTAGGAGCTTTACGCCGTATTCGGTTTCACCCCGGTGTTTCGACCACACGGTGGGTCCGAAGCCAATCATGTATTGCGGCACACGCAGCCCGAACTTCTTGGCGAAGTACAGGTGACCGCATTCGTGGAGCGCGATCGAAATCCCGAGCCCGATGAGGGCGGCGAGGATTCCGACAATAAACAGCAACGAGCCAAGCACGAATGGGTCCTTATGTTGGGTGAGTTCGAACCGCGCCGGCGGATGCACCGGCAGCCGGTTTGCGATCAGGTTCCGGTTCACGACAGTGCGCGTCGCAGATCCGGCGCCTCAGGTTTCCGAGGCCATGTTGATCGTGCGGGTTGAGTTTACCGCGCGTCAATCCGCCGGTTGGCGGTATTTCTCGCCCAGGATTCGGCTTCGGCCAGTGATTCACGGGTCACGGTTTCGGCAAATGGCTCGTGCATTTCGACAACCGCGCGCACCGTGTCAACAATGTCGAGGAAGCCGATCTTGCCATCGTGGAATGCGTCCACGGCTTCTTCATTCGCCGCGTTGAATACGGCGGGATACGAGTTGCCGAGTTTGCCGACGTGCTTTGCGAGCGTCACCGCGGGGAACGCGGCATCGTCCAGCGGCAGGAATTGCCATTCGTGAGCGCGAGTCCAGTCCATTGGTGCGGTTGCGCCGGGGATGCGGCTGGGCCAGTCAAGGCCGAGGGCAATGGGCAGGCGCATGTCCGGCATCGACACCTGGGCGATGGTCGAACCGTCGTGGTACTCAACCATCGAGTGAATGATGGATTGCGGGTGCACCACAACGTCGATGTCGTCATAGGGCATGTCGAACAGCAGGTGTGCTTCGATCACTTCGAGACCCTTGTTGACGAGGGTGGCCGAGTTGGTCGTGACGACGCGGCCCATGTTCCAGGTCGGGTGTGCGAGCGCCTGCTGCGGGGTCACGTCGCGCAGTTCGTCACGGCACATGCCACGGAACGGCCCACCGGATGCGGTGACGATCAGTCGTCGAACTTCGTCACGTCGCCCCGAGGTGAGGCATTGGGCGATTGCCGAGTGTTCGGAGTCAACCGGAACAATCTGTCCAGGTGCGGCGACGGCCTTCACCAGATCTGCGCCGACGATCAGGGACTCTTTGTTGGCCAGCGCGAGCGATGCACCGGTTTCGAGTGCGGCGAGTGTCGGGCCGAGTCCGACAGAACCGGTGATGCCATTCACCACAACGTCAGCGCCGCAGGCACGCACGAGCGCTTCGGATTCGACGGCACCGAATGCGAGTGCATGCGCCGCGACACCAAATTCTGCTGCCTGCTCGGCGACGCGCTCACGATTGCTGCCAGCGCTGAGACCGACGACGTCGAATCGATCGCGGTGTTGACGAATGATGTCGAGCGTTTGCTCCCCGATTGATCCGGTGGAGCCAAGGATGCAGACACGACGAAGATCAGACATATTGCGGTTCACGTTTCGTTGGTTGGGTGCGGATGCGCAGCGCGGTTCAGCGTTCATCCGCGGGTTTGCTCTTTACGGTACCGGCAGATGCGTACCATTACTGACCGTATTCACTATGCGCGCATTGAGCGTGCTGCGGCACTGGCATATTCCCCAGTGGAATTTACGGCGGTGTCGCTTCGTTCTAGGAGGAGTTCATGCCGGCAACGGGTGCAACGTTTAGCGGTACGGATGCCGCTGAGCTAGCAGTAGTACAGCGCAGCGGGTTCGTTGAATCCCGTCACCTTGGTGCTGCTGCTGTGGTGAACGCCGAGGGCGAGGTCATTTGTGCGCTGGGCGATGTGCAGACGCCGGTGTTTGCTCGTTCGACGCTGAAGCCGTTGCAGGCGCTGGCTGCGCTCGAAGCGGGTGCCGGTGTAACCGGCGAGCACCTGGCAATTGCGTGTGCCAGCCACGTTGGCACAGCGCTCCATGTCGCGCTGGTTCGGGATGTCCTGGGGCGCTGCGGCTTGGATGAGCATGCGCTCGGTTGCCCTGCGGATTGGCCGCTGGATCGCGCCAGCCGTGATTCGTTGGTGCGCTCGGGAGAGCCAAGCAGCAAGGTGTACATGGAGTGCTCGGGCAAGCATGCAGCGTTCTTGGCCGCGTGCGTTGCTTCGGGTTGGCCAACCGAGTCCTACCTTGACCCGGAGCATCCATTGCAGAAGCTCGTTCGTGACACGATCGCGCGTTTTGCCGGAGATCAGATCCGGTTCAGCGGTGTTGACGGATGTGGTGCTCCGGTTCATGCAATTTCGCTGGCTGGGCTTGCGCGCGCGATGTCACGGTTTGCTACGTCACAGTCGTCTTCTCCGTTCGCGATTTTCCGTAATGCGGCCCATATTTGGGATGCAGTGTTGGCGAACCCGTGGACCATTCAGGGTGCGTCGCAGCCAGACTCGGTGGTAATCGAGTCGCTCGGGGTATTTGCCAAGTCGGGTGCCGAGGGACTGCAGGTGCTTGTCGCGCCGAACGGCACCTCGGTCGCGGTGAAAATCCTCGACGGAAGTTCACGCGCTGGCATGCTCGTTGGCTTGCAATTGCTGTTGGCTGCCGGTGCGGTGGATGCGACTGCAGCGCAGGCGGTGCTCCCCAAGCTTGGTCTTGCGGTTCACGGCGGTGGCGTACCCGTTGGTGGCGTGCAGCTCGGCGCCGATGTGCCGAATTCGTTTTAGCGTCCGAATTCGTGCTCGTGGCCGAGCTCGGTCCTTTGCCGAGGCCCGGCCACGAGCACGCCCGTTTGGCGCCAGTACCGACTACCCGTTTGCGGCCGATCGTTGAATGTGCTGCGGAATCCCGTCTTCACAACGGATTCGGGAATACGTTCCGTCAATAGCCCGCACAATCGCTCGGTCTTCGTTTGCAGCCAATGCCGGCGGCAGGCTGTCGCCGCGAAATAGACTGCGCCACTCCCCTGGTGTGAGCCCGATACCGATAACGGGACGGGTGTCGGCCATCTTGCTTGCGACACCGTAGGCGCTGATCCATTGCTCAACATCACCGAGCATGACGCAGTCTTGTGGCACCGCCGCGGTACGCAGCTGCGTGGCTTGCAGCACTGGGTGCACGGTGTAGTTATGTGCTTCGAGCCAGCGTGCAATCACCGATGTTCGACGGGCAACGATGCAGCTGCCACGTGGGATCTGCCACGGACGCCATGTCGGTGACGTCGTGTTCGCGGTCGCAAGCACGACCCCAGCGGATTCTGATGCTGCTTCGGTGGCCAGCGCCACTTGTATGAGGACGCCGTCGAGTCGGCCGCGTCCCGGCACCATATTGGCGAAGTGCGCGGGCTGCCCTCCTTGAAGAATCCACTCGTTGCGTGTCGGCAAGGTCAACAACAGCGTGTGCGTGCACAACTGATGGATTCTGGAGCAGGTGCCGGTCGCCCGACGCCCGCTGAACACAAAGGTGATCCCCCGCTGTTTGCCCAGTCGCGCGCACACGAGCAGATCGGCCATCCACGCGGCCCGATGATCGTCGTCGAAGAGCGCTTCGAGTGCATCAAGGTCATCAACCGTTACCAGGCACGGCTGCTCGCTGTCACGCTGTTTCAACTGGCTGATTGCATCCCAGGCATGTTCGACATCACTGCCAATGGCGACAACTGCCCAGCCGCTTCGGGCCGCGCCCTCGCGCAATGTCGCCAGCGTCACGCTCTTTCCGCTGCGGTGACCGCCGACCACGTACAAATGTTCACCGATACCGATGGATGCGAGCGGTTGCGATTGCGATTCCGGCATATCGAGCCGCCCGAATACGATGCGGTTGCCAGAACCATCGTCGTTGCTGTGATGAGCCTGCCCGAGTTCGCTGAGGGTAAGTCTCTCGGGCAATGGTGGGTGCCAAATCGGCACTGGTGCGGTGTCGCTATTGGTGCTGCGCTGTTGCGCGATCCGCGCGAGTTCAGTGTCCGTTGATTGAGCGACTTGCACTGGTTCTGGTTCGCCGCCACCGATCCGCAGCATGGCACGCCCTCGAGCGGCTCGGTCGATTGTTGCGGCCGAGTTATTTCCGAGCATCGTCACCGAATCGCTCGCCTGCTCGACTCGCAACGACAGTCGAATCGAACAATTAGCGAGAAGCTCTTCTCGATACGTGCCGGTCGGCCGTTGCGTACACAGCACCAGGTGCACGCCAAGGCTTCGACCTCTCGCTGCAAGATCCGCGATGATGGCTTGCAAGTCGGGGTGAGAATGCACCAAGGCCTGGTACTCATCGACAAATACGACGAGTCGTTCCAGCTTTCCCACCGGCATGTCGAGAATGTCTCGAACCTGATGTTGCCGCAGTGCGCGCTCACGCCGTTCAACTTCGGCACGCAGGCTCCAAGCCACACGCATGGCCTCGTCACCGTCCAAATCGGTCACGACACCGCGACAGTGCGGCATCTCGGACAGACTGTCGAACGTCGCACCGCCTTTGAAATCGAGTCCAAGGAACGCAAGTTGGCCAGGCGTGTAGTTGTGGCAGAGCGATGCGATCCAGCTGATCAGCAATTCGCTCTTCCCGCTACCAGTAGTTCCGGCCACGAGCGCGTGGGCGCCGTCGACAACCAAATCGATGGGTACTGTTCCTTCACTTCCGACCAAGAAATCAGCGCGCAGGGTCTTGCTGGCGTTGCCTTCGTTGCTGGATAGGGAGTCGTTCAGACCGGCTCCCCGATCGTGTGCGGTCGTACCCGCGAGCAGATCCCGCAACCAGACACGTTCGGGAATTCGCGATGCCGCACGTGAGCGTCGCAATTGCGCACGATAGAGCCGCGGCAACCACTGGTTGAATTCAACCTCGCCCAGTGTGTCCGGCCAGAATCGCAGTCGGCTGCCATCTGCCGCGATCGCAATCGCTTCACCGGAGTCGTCGATCACGACATCGATGCTTTGCTCATCAACGAGTTCTGCCGCGGCATTACCGATTTCGATGCGGCAGTCGGCCTTGTCGGGGTGTTCAATTCGGATGCGGTTGTTGGTTAGCGCGGCCAGTAGCGAATCCAATTCGCTACCGACGATGCTGATACTGCGTTCCACACGGGATGCCAGCAGCTGTACAGCCATGGCTCGAGCAAAGCCTTGAAGATGTACGGCGTTACCCGTGACTCGAATGTGAGTGATATCGCGCACGAATGGCATTTCACGGATGCGGAGTGCTTCGTGCTCGAGTTCGGTATCGCCGCCGCTCGTGCGCAACCCACTTGACGTTGTTGCATGGCCCAGCAGTGTTGTAGGGCTTGGGCGAGCCACACCGCTAATCACCGATCTTGCAGCGGGATGCGTGCTGGCTGCGCGTGCGCGAATGCGCCGGTGTGCTGCACGAATTGCGTCGCGGCAAGCACTGCGTGCGGTTTCGTGTTCCTCGAGCGCCCGTCGATATCGCCGCTTTCGTCCGATGCGTTGATCGACAACATTGGCAATGCCGAACACCGGCCCAAACACGGCGAAGATGAGTACATATGGCGTGCGCAACATTGCGTACATGATGCTCGCGACGATGATTGGGGCAATGACCATCATGGTTGGGAATCCACTCGCCCGCTCCATGGTCGGTGCTTGCGGAATCTTGAGTATGGGTTCGTCGAGATCGGCCGGTTGATCTACGTGTGTGTAGCGGCTCGGCAATGGTTCCGGGGTCGGTAACGCGAGCAGAGCTTCGGAGGCCCCCGCTGGTGACTCACGCTCCCGCCGATCGAGAGATTTCACCGCGGTTCCTCGTGCAATGTCGGCGAACGGTCGATCTGTGGTCGAAGTAAGTACCGACCGCATCACCGCAGAACCTCATCCACATCAGCATCACGAACCGGACCGAGACAGCTGCTCCCGTCTACCCATCCTGGAACTTCCCCGCGGTTCACCAGCTCGTACACCAACGAAGCGAGCGGTTCGTCACCCGTACGAAGTGCTTCGGTCGAGTAGTAATGAGCAAGTGAGCTTGCGCCCCGACACCATTCAATCCACGCAAGTGTGGCGAGCGGCGATTGCACGAGCTGCGGCGGGCTATGCGAGATGATTTGCTTCAGCACGTCGCTCGCACGCTCGGTACGGTCTAAATCGATGGGATCGTACTCGGTTCGTGCGGTTGCGATGCCGCGCAGTTCTCGCTCCGGGATTTCATCGCGCAAGACATCCCAAACGCGACCCAGTTCATCCGCCGCATCTTGTCCATACGCAGCGTTAGCGAGTACGAGATCAACGAGACGGGCGCGCTGAAGACCTACCAGAATGATCGCCAATAGCGTCGATTGGTGCGTCGAGCTGATCCAAGCTGAACCGTCCACCATCAGGTTCCAGGCACACAACACCTCGTCATCGCTCGGCATCGTTGATGCCGTCTGCTGTTCGCACAGCTCTGCCACATTTGCAATCGCTTCTTCCGAGGCTTTGGGGATGCTCGCATGCTGTGCAAACGAGACCGCCCGTGCAGTGTCAAATGCTGACGTGGCATCGCTACTTGGTCCCTGCTCGACCGACCAGTAGTCGTACCAGGTTGTTGGTGTCACCACGACCGCACTGACCGTGCGAATGCCGGCGGCATCAAAATAGGTTTCAAACTCGTCAATGAGACGTTCGCCGGGAAGCAGCGTGCAACAATCGGGTCGCTGCAAGCATTCGGAAAGCTCCCCGCAGGCAGCGCAACGGGCCGAAACCTGCGTGAATGCGCACAGCAGCACTGCCGTACAGTCACGCAACTTCAGGATGTGTTCGCCCACGGCCGCGATAAATGCTTGGCGGGCGTCCGCTCCCGCATCGTCTGCCGGCGTGACGGATTCGCTCGGCGTTGTTTCCAGAGTGTTCGAGGCGCAATTCCCATTGCCGTTTTCGAGCCCATCTCGCGCAAATCTTGAGGGCAGGTCAACTCGCACGAGTGCGCCGGCATGTTTTCCGGATACGGGAACGAAGACGAGTGAGTTTTCTGGAAAGTATCCGACCAAACGCGGAATGTTGGTGACGATATCGCGGACATTGGCAATTTTTATTGGTGCGTTCATGGGCCAAACAATAGGGAGGACAGATCACCTGCGTTGATCTGTCCTCCCCGAATTGTGAAGAACGCTGCTTGCCGTTGAAAACTGGGGATAACTGTGACGATTCCCTCGTTACCACCGCATCGCTGGGCATGCCCAGAACGATGCAGGGCACGCCCAAACGAAACTACTGTGGCTGCTGGCCCGTAGGTGCGCCGCCCTGTGGCTGACCACCGTATGGGTTCTGCTGCTGTGGCGCACCGTATGGGTTCTGCTGCGGCTGAGCACCGTATGGGTTCTGCTGCTGTGGTGCCCCGTAGGCGGGAGCCTGGCCAGGTGCGCCATAGGCGGGAGCCTGAGCTGGTGCACCGTAATTGCCGGCCTGGTTGTAGTTGCCTTGGCCGTATGGCTGCTGACCGTACGCTGGCTGTCCGAAGCCGCCCTGCTGTGCGTACTGGCCACCCATTCCAGGACGTGCCGAACCGGCCGCCGAAGATCCGCCAGGCTGCATGCCGTTAGGAAGGCCCATCCACTGGGCGCTGCCGAGACCGATAATGCCGCACCATACCGGTGCCAAGAAGAAGTACAGGATGCCCCATGCAGATTCCTTACCGAATCCTTCGCTGATGCGCGCTGCAGCCATGGCCATCAGCACCAAGACCGCAATACCACCGACGAACGGCACGAATGTAAGCAATGCGAGCGCACCAGCGAAACCACCGGCCTCG
This sequence comes from [Zimmermannella] bifida NBRC 103089, assembly GCF_001570925.1. GTDB lineage: Bacteria > Actinomycetota > Actinomycetes > Actinomycetales > Microbacteriaceae > Gulosibacter > Gulosibacter bifidus. The sequence continues at coordinate 57,255 of NZ_BCSP01000001.1, read as the reverse complement.
AGGAATGTCCACGAGTTGTAAATCGGCACCCATGCCTTCCAAGGTTCGATGTTCATCTTCTCAAAGACCTTGCCGAGCAGGTACGCGACAACCGCGTACATGATCAGACCGAAAACCACTGCGAAGAGAACGATGCCGGCAGACAGGCCGAGGAACAGTCCTACGCCGTCGTCATAGGTGGGGCCGAAATTCATGAGTGCTTGCTCCAAGATTGTTAGCTTTCAACCACGGCAAAGAACAAACGCCATAGTTGCTTAGTTCCAGATTACGGTGATTCATCATTCGCGCCTATTGAACAACCGAATGTTCACCTAAGCGGAGCCGGAATATCCACCAACAGCATGATGTTGTAGCGATCGGAAAAGTATTGAACGTCAAGCGCCGGCGACAAGCAGCGCCTGCCCGGCGGCATCAATCTCCACGGCAAACGAATCGGCCACCAGGTTAAACACATCGGTGAGTGTCTGTGGCTCGGGATGCGCGGCCAGACGTTCCGCTAGCAGACGCACAAACCGGCCTTTGGCCGCCTTGTTGAAGTGATTCAGCGATCGCAGGGTGCCATCGGGCAAGCGTTCACAGACATTCATCCATACCGCCTGCTCACGCGCCGGGAGTGGCCCGAGGCCGACATAGCCTTTGGATCGCAGATCAATGATCGGGCCGTCATGGGATGCCAATGCTTCGGAGATTGGGCTCTGCCAGCGTCGTTTAAGCGCGGTCCCGCCAACGTTCGAGTTATATGAGCAGCGATAGGCGGGGATGCAGTCCCCCGCGTAGACGAGTCCGTAGGCTGCTGAGTGAATGGCCACGTGAGTTTCCATCCACCAGCGTTGATCGTCGCTGAGCGACTGAACATCAATGGCGTCGAAGAGTACGCCGGTGTAGCGCTCAATGGCTGGCCGAAGCGGAGCATTGGCGAGGTTTCGATTTCGCGCGAGCTCCGTTGCGGCTTGTTTCGCGCTAATCTTGAGCGCCTTTGCGGCTGCTTCGGGATCGCTGTTCGTTGCCTGATGGATGAGGTCGGTTACGACCCCGTGCCGGACGGGCTCGAGTTCCGGCCAAGACAATGTGCTGGAAATACGGCTGTTGCCGCCATCCGTTTTGGTTTCGGACGGCGGCAACAGTACTAAGAGTCGCGAGGTCACGCTTCGATAGTGGCCTCACCGGCGACGACAGTCACGAGATCCTCGGACACTGACAGGAATCCGTCAGATGCGTCAGCCGTGATGACTTCACCATCGGCAGTCGTTACCCGAACTTCACCGTGTGCGAGCGAAGCGAGCATAGGCGTGTGACCCGGACGGATACCAATGGAACCTTCCGAAGTCTTTGCCACTACCTGCTTCGCCTGCCCGCTCCACACTGCGGCATCTGCCGAGGCGACGGTGACGTTGAGCAATTGGGTGTTGCTGCCAGCAGCCATGAGCTATGCCATGTCCTTCTGGATCTTTGCCCACTTCTCTTCAACGTCGTTGATGCCACCAACGTTGAAGAATGCCTGCTCGGCTACGTGGTCGAATTCACCCTTAACGATCGCGTCGAACGACTCGATGGTTTCCTTGATCGGAACCGTCGAACCTTCAACACCGGTGAACTGCTTACCGGTGTAGGTGTTCTGCGAAAGGAACTGCTGGATACGACGTGCACGCGAAACGGTGATCTTGTCTTCTTCCGAAAGCTCGTCAACACCGAGGATCGCGATGATCTCCTGGAGCTCCTTGTTCTTCTGAAGGATCTGCTTCACGCTCGTTGCCACGCGGTAGTGGTCTTCACCAACGTACTGCGGGTCAAGGATGCGGCTGGTCGAGGTCAGCGGGTCAACGGCCGGGTAGAGACCACGCGATGCGATCGAACGCGAGAGCTCAGTGGTGGCGTCGAGGTGCGCGAACGTCGTTGCCGGGGCCGGGTCGGTGTAGTCGTCAGCAGGAACGTAAATTGCCTGCAGCGAGGTAATCGAGTGGCCACGGGTCGAAGTAATGCGTTCCTGCAGCAGACCCATCTCGTCAGCCAGGTTTGGCTGGTAACCAACGGCCGAAGGCATACGACCGAGAAGGGTCGAAACCTCAGAACCTGCCTGGGTGAAACGGAAGATGTTGTCAATGAACAGCAGCACGTCCTGCTTCTGCACATCACGGAAGTACTCCGCCATGGTCAGACCAGTCAGGGCGATGCGCAGACGGGTTCCCGGTGGCTCGTCCATCTGGCCGAAGACAAGTGCGGTCTTGTCCAGAACACCGGCGTCGTTCATTTCCCAGATCAGGTCGTTACCTTCACGGGTACGCTCACCAACACCAGCGAATACCGATACACCACCGTGGTCCTGTGCCACACGGGTGATCATTTCCTGGATCAGAACGGTCTTACCAACACCGGCACCACCGAACAGACCAATCTTTCCACCCTGTACGTACGGGGTGAGGAGGTCGATGACCTTAATACCGGTCTCGAACATTTCGGTCTTCGACTCAAGCTGGTCGAATGCCGGTGGTTCGCGGTGGATTGGCCAGCGCTCGGTGATCTCGTAAGGCTCGTCGATCATCGAACCGTTGAGTACGTCACCGGTTACGTTGAAGACCTTGCCCTTGGTTACGTCACCAACTGGAACCGTAATCGGCTCACCGGTGTCCGTAACTTCCTGGCCACGGACGAGACCGTCAGTTGGCTTCATCGCGATTGCGCGAACCAGGTCGTCACCGAGGTGCTGTGCAACTTCAAGCGTCAGCTCGAAGCTCTGCTCACCCATGTTGACCTGAGTCTTGAGGGCGTTGTAGATGCCGGGCATGGCGTCGTGCGGGAACTCGATGTCAACTACCGGTCCCGTTACACGCGCGATGCGACCAACACCGGCCGGCTTGGCAGCCGACTGCTGTTCGAACGTCGCGTTCGTCGTCATTTGAGATGTCCTTCTCTTCGTGTTCAGCGCGGGTTAAGAAGCGAGCGCGTCCGCGCCGCTCACGATTTCACTAATCTGCTGGGTGATTTCAGCCTGACGCGCGTTGTTCGCCAGGCGGGTGTAGTCACGTGCCAGCTCTTGGGCATTGTCCGAAGCAGCCTTCATGGCGCGCTGACGAGCAGCGTGCTCACTTGCCGCAGAGTGGAGCATCGCGTTGTAGAGACGTGACTCGATGTAGACCGGCAGCAGTGCGTCAAGCACCGATGCTGCGTCTGGTTCGAAATCGTAAAGCGGGAAGAGTTCTCCCGGTTCCGTTTCGGTTACGCCCTCAACAACTTCAAGTGGCAGCAGGCGAACCGCGGTGGGTTCCTGCGACACCATGTTGTTGAAGTGGTTGTAAATGAAGTGGATCTCTTCGACGCCGCCATCCTCGTAGTCCTGCGCAAAGCGGCTAACGAGTTCTTCGCCCAGCTCCTTCGCGGTCTGGAACTTCGGCTGGTCGGTGTTTCCGGTCCATTCACGATCGAATTCACGGCTACGGAAGGTGAAGTATCCGACGGCCTTGCGACCGACGAGGTAGTACACGACTTCCTTGCCCTGCTCGTGCAGGAGCGTTGTCAGCTCTTCCGATTGCTTCAGCACACCGCTCGAGAAGCCACCGTTCAGACCGCGGTCACTGGTAAATACCACGACTGCAGCCCGGCGGACGTTCTCTGGTTCGGTGAGCAGCAGGTGATCGACATCAGCGTGGGTAGCTGCTGCCGATACTGCCTGCGTGATCGCCTTCGCATAGGGGCTCGAAGCCTCCATGCGACGGCGTGCCTTCGTAATCCGAGAGGTGGCAATCAGCTCCATGGCACTGGTCACCTTCTGCATCGTCTGGGCAGACTTAATCTTTGCCCGATACTCGCGAAGCTGTGCTCCCATGGTTCTCCTGTACCTCTAAATCGTTCTCTGGATCAGCGCTTAGCGCTTGCCGACAACGATTTGTTCTTGCTTGACGTCTGCAGCGTCGGCAGCGTCGAACTCTTCGTGGCCCGGTGCGTTCAGCGACTTGCCGTCGCCAGCCTTGAAGCCCTTGGTGAATTCGTCAATTGCCGAGTCCATTGCCGAGACGGTCTCGTCCTCGAGCTTGCCCGAGGTGCGCAGACGGTCAAGAACATCGGTGTTGCGCTTGAGGTAGTCCAGCAGTTCCTGCTCGAAACGGAGGACGTCCTCAACTGCAATCTTGTCGAGCTTGCCGTTGGTACCGGCCCAGATCGAAACGACCTGTTCTTCGGTTGCGTACGGCGAGTACTGCGGCTGGCGCAGCAGCTCGGTGAGGCGTGCACCACGGTCAAGCTGACGCTTGGTGACCTCGTCAAGGTCGGATGCGAACATCGAGAATGCAGCGAGCTCGCGGTACTGTGCCAGGTCGAGCTTGAGGGTACCCGAGACCTTCTTGATGTGCTTGCGCTGAGCAGCACCACCAACACGCGAAACCGAGATACCCACGTCTACTGCAGGACGCTGGTTTGCGTTGAAGAGGTCGGACTGGAGGAAGATCTGACCGTCCGTGATCGAGATCACGTTGGTCGGGATGTAGGCCGAAACGTCGTTTGCCTTGGTCTCGATAATCGGCAGACCGGTCATCGAGCCCGAGCCCATTGCCTCCGAAAGTTTGGCGCAACGCTCAAGCAGACGCGAGTGCAGGTAGAAGACGTCACCTGGGTAGGCTTCACGTCCCGGCGGGCGACGCAGGAGCAGCGAAACGGCACGGTAAGCCTCAGCCTGCTTCGACAGGTCATCGAAGATGATGAGGACGTGCTTGCCGTTGTACATCCAGTGCTGACCGATGGCCGAACCGGTGTACGGAGCGAGGTACTTGTAACCTGCTGGGTCCGATGCTGGAGCCGCAACGATGGTGGTGTATTCAAGGGCGCCGGCTTCTTCAAGCGCACCGCGAACGGCTGCGATGGTCGAGCCCTTCTGACCGATGGCTACGTAGATGCAGCGAACCTGCTTGCTTGGGTCACCGGTTTCCCAGTTTGCCTTCTGGTTGATGATCGCGTCGATGGCGATGGCCGTCTTACCAGTCTGGCGGTCACCAATGATCAGCTGACGCTGGCCACGGCCGACCGGAATCATGGCGTCAATCGACTTGATACCGGTTTCCATCGGCTCGAATACCGACTGACGGTCCATAACGCCAGGAGCCTGAAGCTCGAGGGCACGACGGCCTTCGATGCCTTCAATTTCGCCACGGCCGTCGATTGGCTTACCGAGTGGGTCGACAACGCGACCGAGGTAGCCTTCACCAACTGGAACCGAGAGCACCTCACCGGTGCGCTCAACCTTCATACCTTCAACGATTCCGGTGAAGGGGCCGAGGATGATGGCGCCGATCTGGTCTTCTTCAAGGTTCTGTGCGAGACCGAGCGTGCCGTCTTCGAAGCGGATGAGCTCGTTCGCCATGGTCGAGGGCAGGCCCTCGATGCGGGCAATACCGTCGGCAGCCGAAATAACGGTGCCGACCTCAGTGGCGTCGGTGCCCTGCGGGCGGTAGGACTTCGCAAAGTCGCTCAGCGCGTCGCGGACCTCAGCCGGATTAATCGTAAGTTCAGACATGTTCTTCCCTTGTCGTTGGGGACGTAGCCCCGAGTTCATGTGCGCTGCTAAGCGAGCTGCATGCGAAGGTTGTTGAGGCGTGCTGCGGCGGTGTCATCGATGACTTCGTCAGCGACTTCCACACGCATACCACCGATCACCGCGGGGTCGACGACCTGGCTGACCGTGATGTCACGGTCAAAACGAGTGGCGAGCGCCGCTCGTACTCGGTCAATCTGTTCCGCTGGCATTTCGCGAGCAACGGTGACAACCGCTACCTGACGATTTGCCTGATCTGCGACGATCTCGCGTGCCCAGATGACCTGACGGCGAATACGACGGCCGTCCGATACCTGAAGCAGCGAGCGCAAAATGTCGAGGGTCTCGTTGCGCAGTCGACCGGCGAACAGGCGCGATACCAGCGCCTGCTTTGCGTCGACGGTGCCAAGACGCGAACCAACGGAGAGTTCAAGCTCCGGGTTGCTCGAGATGGCCTCGAGGAAGGTTCCGAGCTCCTTACCGAGCTGTTCGAACTCACCAGTGCTCTGAGCAACGGCACGAATGGCCGACTCTTGCATTGCCGAGATGAATCGTTCGGTTGACTCCCACTTTTGTGCGCTTGCGGTAGTGAGGATGCGGAGCGCGGCGCTTCCCGCGCTCGCACCAAACACTCGCTCGATCAGCGCACGCTTGGAATCTTCACTCGCGCCACGATCTGACAGAGCCGAAGCAAGCTGCTTGTTCGCTGCAATAGCAGCGGTCATGGCAAACAGCTTGCTCGCCGACTCGACGTCACCCGACGTGAGGGAATCGATTTCACGCTTGATTGCGCTGAGCGCTTGCTTGGTTGCGTTGCGCATTAGCGGTTCGTCCCTGCCTTCTGGTCAAGCTCATTGAGGAAGCGGTCGATGTAGGCGTTCGAACGCTGATCGTCCGAGAGGTTCTCTCCGACAACGCCCGATGCCAGGTCGATTGCGATGCTTCCGACTTCCTGTCGGAGCGACACGATTGCCGACTGGCGATCAGCTTCAATCTGATCCTTAGCCGACTTGGTCATGCGATCGAGCTCGACCTGAGTCTCCTGCTTCTTCTCTGCCTTGATTGCGTCACCCTCAGCACGGGCCTTCTCACGAATCTCCGCAGCTTCGGTACGAGCGTCTGCGAGCAGCTTCTCGTACTCGTCCTTACGAGCGTCTGCTTCAGCCTGGACTGCAGCAGCCTTTTCAATGCCACCTTCAATCTTGGCGGCACGCTCTTCGAGAACCGAGTTCAGCTTGGGAAGCGCGAACTTCCAGAAGAACAGCAGGAGCACCACGAGCGCGACCAGCGACCATACGATGTCGTACACCGCAGGCACCAGAAGGCTGGGGTTCCAGCCAAAGGTGTTGCTGTCTTGACCCGCGGCCATCGCCGCGGGTGCAATGTTCATGATGCTCATTCGGGAAATGCCTTAGTTTGCTGGGAAGATGAACGGCGTTGCGATCGCGATGAACGCAATAACCTCGGTGAATGCGATGCCGAGGAACATGGTGGTCTGGAGACGACCGGCCATTTCAGGCTGACGAGCCATGGCTTCTACGGTCTTACCAGCAACAGTTCCTACACCAATAGCGGTGCCGATTGCAGCGAGGCCGTAACCTACGGTTGCGATGTTGCCCGTGATCTCGGCGAGCGTGGTGGTGTCCACAGGGGTTTCCTTCCGGTTGGGGTTTGAAGTCGGTTGACTTCAGGTGTTATTGCGGTCGAATTGGGTTTTCGAGATTCGTTCGTTTCGAGCTAGTGCTCTTCAACGACCGAAGACTGGATGTAGATGGTGCTGAGCAGGGCGAACACGTATGCCTGCAGAACAGCAACCAGCAGCTCAATGGCGGTCATGAACAGACCACCGGCGAAGGTCAGCACGCCGATAACGCTGAAGGCGTTGAAGAGGCCTACCAGGAACCACGTTGCAGAGAACGCGAGGACCAGCAGCAGGTGGCCAACCATCATGTTGAGGAAGAGTCGAAGTGCGAGCGAGATTGGGCGAACGATGAAGGTGTTCACGAACTCGATCGGCACGAGAAGGAAGTACAGCGGCCATGGAACACCAGCAGGTGCAACGGCTGCGCGAATGTACTTGAAGCCGCCAACTTCACGGAAGCCCGCGTAGATGAACGCGACGTAGGTTGCCAGGCCGAAGACCAGCGGCATTCCGATGAGACCGTTCGACGAAACGTTCAGACCCGGGGTGATACCCGCAAGGTTCATGAACAGTACACCGAAGAAGACGGTGCAGATGTACGGCAGGTACTTCTTACCGATGCGCTCACCGAGCTGCTCATAGACGATCTGGTCACGAACGAACGTGATGCCGAGCTCGACGAGCGACTGCAGCTTGCCCGGAACGATGCGTGGCTTACGAAGCGCCAGCCAGAAGATGAACATCAGCACGAGAACCGCGATGATGCGGATCATCATGAGACGGTTGATCTCAAACGGGGTTCCGTCGAACAACAACGCCGGTGGGAAGAACTCCTCATCCACGTTAGGTGCATGGAAACCGCCATCAGCAGAAGCGATTGCGATTCCGTTTACTGCGTTGAAAGCCGTGGCAAACAGAGGAGTCTCCTGTCTTGAGTCACATCGTGATTATTGCGATGCGAGGCATTAGCCGGTGTAGCGGATGCGGACATGCAGAATCGTGTTTCTGCACGCGACAACTCCACCACTGTACCAATAATTTGCAGCGTGATTTACCGTTTTGTGATCGAGTTTCGACTACTGGTCGTATTCCGCGGATTTTCCGGCTGACCCCGGCATTTCCACATCCGACACGTAACCGTGTCGCGAACGCAGCACAACAACGACGTCAATGGCCAGCTGGCCGATCATGGCCGCAACCATCGTGCCCCACAGCATCCATGGATGCGTGAAGTCGAGTTGCTTGACGAGGGCAAGGACCGCAAGAAACGCGATGAGCTTGAGGATCCAGGCACCAAGAATGACGGCCATGAACATGCCCGAGTCCATGCGTGCTGCAAAGATGATCGACAGCGCCGTGACACCTGCGAACATCAAGGCAACTGCCGCAGCGATGACTGCCGAAGCCACGCCTGGCCAGCCCGCTACGAACCAGCCAATAATGCTGCCAATAATGGCGAGCGCTACGACCAGAATGATCGAGTAACGCAGCACGGTGCGCATGATCGGAACGCTGCTGGGTTCTTGAGTTGACGTGGCCATAGTTCCCTTTGTTTGTGTCGGTACCATCACGGCGGTAGCTGCCTGCAGGTCATTCTGCAGCAGAAATTTTCGCTATTGAGCGTAATCGGTTTCCGTTGCGGGCTCGTCTTCGCCGTCATGACCTTCGGCTGAGGCATCAGGCTGTGCTGCCGTATCGGCCGCGCCCACGCCATTTTCGCTGTGCGACTCCCCTGCCTCACCCTTGACGGCAACAGCCGCGTCGGCGTCACCGCCAGCTTGGCGCATGGCCACGGATCGCGGAAGTGCCGCACGCACGCGGTCAGCCTCATCCGTGCCCAAACGGTCGAGCGGGTCGAAGCTGTCGTCATCGTCGCCGTAGGCCGAGAGCTGCGCCTGCTTTTCAAGACGCTTGCGTCGAGTCAGTGGCGCCACCGTGAACGCGGTGCAGACAACCATGCCGACAACCACCACGACAAGCGCAAGCCAGGTGGGCTGGGCGAGGAAAGCCAGCAGTGCGCCTCCCCCAATCACACTTGCCCAAGCATAGAAAATCAGCACGGCGCGACGCTGCGTGTGGCCCATGTCGAGCAGACGGTGGTGCAAGTGCTTCCGGTCTGCCGAGAATGGCGATTTGCCGGCGCTCAAGCGGCGCACCACGGCAAGTGTGAAATCAAGCAGCGGTACGACGAGCACGGCGAACGGCAACAGTAACGGCAAGAATGCGGGAGCAAGTGCATCCCGACCGACGAGCGACGGGTCGACCTCACCCGTAACCGCAATCGTCGACGTTGCCATCAACAGGCCAACGAGGAGCGCTCCGCCGTCGCCCATGAACATCTTCGACGGGTTCCAGTTCCATGGCAGGAATCCCAGACACATACCCACAACGAGTGCCGATAGCAGTGCCGCAAGCGTGAATCGACTCGATGACAGCGAGTCGGTCAGCAGGTAGCTATAGAGCAAGAAGACACCGTTCGCGATAATCGCGACTCCGGCAACCAGGCCGTCGAGGCCGTCAATGAAGTTCACGGCGTTCATTACCGCGACCACCGCCAGCACGGTTACCGCGACCGAAACCCACTGGGACGGCACCGTGATACCGCCGATCGGTAGCGTCGTAATCGCAACACCCGAGAGCGCCAGGATGAGTCCGCAGACCATTTGCGCGGCGAGCTTGATCGTCCAGTCGAGATCAACAAAGTCGTCAATAACGCCAACGATGACAATGAGTGTGGCCGCACCGGCGATACCCAGCACTCGCAACTGGTTGGCGTAAACCAACTCGAACCACGAAATCTGCGAGGCCAGCAACAGCACCGCCATGAAGGCGAGGTACATTGCCGTTCCGCCCAGGCGCGGCTTCGGCGTTTGGTGAACGTCACGCTCGCGAATTTCTGGGTGCCACTTGTGCTTCATCGCAAGGCGATACACCGCCCAGTTCGCAAAGAAGGAAATCAGCGCCGCAAGGATCGCGACGAGCGCATAGAACCGCACTTAGGCGCCGGCCTCTGTCGTCGACTGCGGTGTCGAGTCGGGTGCTGAATCAGCTGCCGAGAGTGCAGTTTCGTCGGGGGCGTCACCCTCAAGGGCCTCGCCCAAGATCGCGGCAATGGCGGCACGCGAAAGCGCACCCTGGCGAACGATGCGCGCCTTGCCGTTGTTACCTGCAGTGAGTGCCGTCGCATCCACGATGGTCGAGGCCTCTCCCCCAACTTCGCCGGCGTCGAGCACCAGCGCCACGCGGTCACCAAGCTGCGTTTGGGCTCCGGATGCGGTGTTCGGCGCGGGTTCACCGTGGCAGTTTGCGCTCGAGACAGCTAGTGGCCCGGTCTCACGAAGCAGCTCACGCGCAACGTCGTGGTCGGGTACCCGCAGCGCCACCGTGCCCTGCGTATCACCAAGATCCCACTGCAAGCTCGGCTGCGCGGGCAGAATGACCGTTAGCGCTCCCGGCGCGTGCTCGGCGAGGAGATCTCGAATGACCTGCGGGATTTCACTTGCGAGCGCATCAAAGGTGGCGACATCGGCGACGAGCACCGGTGGCGGAGATTGCCGGGTACGTCCCTTGGCTTCGAGCAACCGCGAAACCGCCGCGGCGCTAAACGCATTCGCGGCAACACCGTAGACCGTGTCGGTCGGGATGACGATAACTTCGTCACGGGCAAGCGCCGCACGCGCTTCGCGCATCCCTTTAAGGAGTTCCTGCGCGACACTGAGATCGTATTGGTCAGCCATATCGCAGTCAGTCTAACCCTGCCAGGCGACCGTCAGCCGCGGCCGGTCCGTGAGATCCGAAATCGTGGTAGCCCGTTTGAGTCCTGCGCCACTGAAGCATGCTCGAATCGCCTCACCCTGGTCTTCGGTGTGCTCCACCACGACGAATCCGTCCGAACGAAGCTGGGCAGCGGCAACTGCCGCAATTCGGCGAATCTCGTCGAGGCCATCTGCACCCGAGTACAGCGCCATCTCGGGGTCAAAACAACGGACTTCAGGGTCCTGTGGAATCGCAGTACTTGGCACATACGGCGGATTCGAACAGATCGCAGCGAGTGGCCCTTCCGGTACCTGCTGCACCCAGTCTCCGAACCGAGTGTCGACGTTCGGCGCCAGCTCGCGCACATTCCGACGCAACCAGGGCCAAGCCAGCGGCGAAGCTTCTAACGCCACAACCTCCACGTTCGGGCAAGCCCGCGCAATACCGATCGCGACCGTGCCGGAGCCGGCACCGATGTCGATGACGGTACCCGTTGCATCCGCCAACTCACCTGTCGCGAATGCCACAAGCAGTTCGGTTTCTGGGCGCGGCACGAATACCCCGGGACCGACCGCAAGCTCGAAATCCATGAACGGCGCAGTACCAGTGATGTGTTGCAGCGGTTCGCGTCGGGCACGTCGCGCTGTGGCAAGGCGGATGCGGCGGCAATCGTCCGCGGCAATGCTGCGGCCAAGCAGTTGGTCAAGTTGCAGATCACCAAGCGAACGGCCGCTCACGGCAGCGATGAGCAGTTCGGCTTCGCGCTCCGCATTCACGATGCCTGAGGGAGCCAAGACGCCAGCAACCTCACGGCAGAGGTCACGAAACATCGCTGGGTCGGAGTCGTGGTGCAACATCATGATGGCAATATCGTCCCACGCGAATCGTGATTGCTACGAATGGCACTGACTCGGCCGCACGCTGCAGCAGTACCACCTCGCCAGGAGCGCCCCGTGCGCACAAGTTACGTCGTGTGACGGATGCCAAGCGAATCCCCAACGAACACTGGTTGTATGAACAACTACTCAATGTGAAGGATTTCTCATGGCCAACTTGTACAGCGACATCACCGAAGTTATTGGCGGTACTCCCCTGGTGCGGTTGAACCGCATTAACGACAGCGATGCGAACGTCTATGCGAAGCTCGAATTCACCAACCCGACCTCGAGCGTCAAGGACCGCTTGGCGTGGGGCATCGTACGCGCGGCAGAGCGTAACGGCTCGCTACAGCCGGGCGGCACCATCATCGAAGCGACCTCTGGCAACACCGGTATTGGGCTTGCCGCTATCGGCGCGGCCCGCGGCTACAGGGTGATCATCGCGATGCCCGAAACCATGTCGCTTGAGCGCCGCATGATGATGAAGGTCTTTGGTGCCGAGCTCGTCCTGACTCCAGGGACCGCGGGCATGCGCGGTGCCGTCGAGAAGGCGCAGGAGATTCTCGAAGCGACTCCCGGCGCGATTCTCGCGAACCAGTTCACGGCGGCTGCCAATGTCGAGATTCACCGTGAAACCACGGCCGAGGAAATTTGGCGCGACACCGACGGCAGCGTTGATGTCGTGGTCGCCGGTGTCGGCACTGGTGGCACGATCTCGGGTGTCGGTCAGGTACTCAAGGAACGCAAGCCCGGCGTGCGCATCGTCGCAGTTGAGCCGATTGACTCGCCGCTGCTTTCGGAAGGCCACGCTGGCCCCCACAAGATTCAGGGCATTGGCGCGAACTTCATTCCCGAAACCCTCGACCGCGAAGTCATCGACCAGGTTATTCCGGCCGCATTCCCCGATGCGGTTTCGACGGCCCTTGAACTCGCTCGCAGCGAAGGCATCTTTGCGGGAATGTCGTCGGGTGCCAGTGTTTGGGCGGCGCTGCAGCTCGCGAAGCAGCCCGAAAATGCCGGCAAGAACATCGTTGTTGTCATCGCCGATACAGGCGAACGCTACCTCTCGAGCGCATTGGTCGACGACTTGCGCGACAATTAAGAACTGTGACCCAATTCCAGTTCCGTAACCGAGTCAACGCATTCTTCAAATCCGTACGCGAAGACATCGCGGCAGTGCAGCGTAACGACCCTGCCGCGACGTCCAAGCTCACGGTGCTGGTGAACTATTCCGGGCTGCATGCAATCTGGATGCACCGGGTTGCGAATCGACTCTGGCGCACGGGATGGGGACAGTTCCCCGCGCGGGTCCTATCGCAAATTGCGCGTGCACTCACGGGCGTCGAGATTCACCCCGGTGCCACGATCGGGCGTCGCTTCGTTATCGATCACGGGATGGGTGTCGTCATCGGCGAAACCGCGATCGTGGGCGATGACGTGATGATGTATCACGGTGTCACTCTCGGTGGGATCTCAACGAAGCGTGTGAAGCGTCACCCGACCATCGGCGACCGCGTCATGATCGGTGCTGGTGCGAAGCTCCTTGGCCCGATCGAGATTGGTTCGGATAGCAAGGTGGGTGCGAATGCCGTGGTGACGAAATCGGCTCCAGCAGGCGCCATCCTCGTCGGTATCCCGGCCCGAAACCGCGCGGAATCCGCATCCGATGAAACTGCATCCGCCGAATCTGCTTTGACTGAGACCGAACCAGCCGACTCGGCAACCGCCGGTGCCACGGGGACTGCTGACAGCACATCCGCCTAGCCTTCATGCCGTCTCTTGATCACGGCGGCTCGGAGGCCACAGCTGACCTGCCATCAGCCCCGTAATCGCTATGACAATCACCAAGCAGGGCGGCCCCGGAAATATCCCAGGGCCGCCCTGCTGTTGGTATGACGGTGCTACTTCTCGCCGAGCTGCGCCAGGCGCGCTTCTTCGTCGGCGACAATGGCCGATTCGATAACCGGGCCGAGGGCGCCACCGAGTACGTGGTCAAGGTTGTAGGCCTTGTACCCGGTGCGATGGTCGGCAATCCGGTTCTCGGGGAAGTTGTACGTGCGGATGCGCTCCGAACGGTCCATCGAGCGGATTTGCGACGAACGCACATCGGCTTCAGCTGCGGCACGCTCTTCCTGCTGACGCGCGAGCAGGCGAGCCTGCAGCACGCGCATAGCGGCCGCGCGGTTCTGAATCTGCGATTTCTCGTTCTGCATCGACACCACGATGCCGGTCGGCACGTGCGTGATGCGAACTGCCGAGTCGGTCGTGTTCACCGACTGGCCACCGGGACCCGACGAGCGATACACGTCGATCTTCAAATCGTTCTGGTCGATCTGCACTTCCTCAGGCTCGTCAACTTCTGGGAAGACGAGCACACCGGTGGTCGAGGTGTGGATACGGCCCTGCGATTCGGTGGCGGGCACACGCTGTACGCGGTGAACGCCACCCTCGTACTTGAGGGATGCCCAAACACCTTCGGCGGGGTCGTTCGCGTTCGACTTGATAGCAACCTGCACGTCCTTGTAACCACCAAGGTCGCTGGTGGTGGCGTCGAGCATCTCGACCTTCCAACCACGCGATTCGGCGTAGTGGCTGTACATGCGCAGCAGGTCGGCCGCGAAAAGTGCCGATTCCTCGCCACCTTCACCACCCTTGATCTCCATAATCACGTCGCGACCATCATCCGGGTCGCGCGGGATGAGCAGACGACGCAGCTTTTCGGTCTGCTCGGCAACGCGGCTGCGCGTCTCGTCGGCTTCGTCGGCAAACATGTCATCTTCTTTGGCCAGCTCTTCAGCGGCCTCGAGGTCGCTTTCCAGCTGTTCGAGACGGTCATCCGCCGCAATGATCTGCGAGAGCTCGGCGTAGCGGCGATTGACCTTCTTTGCGCGCGCCGGGTTGGCGTGCAGCTCAGGATCAGCGAGCTGCTCCTGCAGGTCAGCGTGCTCCGCACGGAGCGAGTTCAGTGAGTCGGAGAATTCTGCGCGACTGCTCATCGAGTCGCCTCCGTCGAAATGCCACGGACCTTCACCGAAGCGACGAATGCATCGTTGCTATCGGTCGAGTCCAAACGTTCCAGCACGGCCTGCAGCGAGAGCTGTGCGTTCTCACCGAGCTCGCGGCGAACCATCCACGTGGCAGCAAGTTCTGCTTCGCTGAGCAGTTCTTCTTCGTGCAGCGTCGACGACTGCTGGATGTCGATTGCCGGGAAGATGCGCTTATCGGCGATCTTGCGCGAAAGTCGCAGTTCCATATTCGCGGTGCCCGCGAACTCTTCGAGGATGACTTCGTCGGTACGCGAACCGGTCTCAACCATCGCGGTTGCGAGGATCGTCAGCGAACCGCCGTTCTCGACATTGCGAGCAGCACCAAAGAAACGCTTCGGCGGGTACAACGCGGATGCATCCACACCACCATCGATGATGCGACCGGTCGTCGGTGCGCTCACGTTGTAGGCGCGGCCGAGCTGCGTGATCGAGTCGAGCAGCACGACAACGTCAAGGCCGAGCTCCACGAGACGCTTGGCGCGCTCAATGGCGAGTTCGGCAATCGTGGTGTGGTTTTCGGCAGGCATGTCGAACGTGGCCGAAATGACCTCGCCGTGGATCGTGCGCTCAAGGCGGGTGACCTCTTCGGGACGCTCGTCCACGAGTACCAGCATGAGGTGCGTGTCCGGGTTGTTCTCGGTGATCGCGCCGGCAATCCGCTCGAGCAGGATCGACTTACCTGACTTTGGCGGTGCAATGATCAGACCGCGGGTGCCCTTACCAATCGGGGCAAAGAGGTCGATCATGCGCTGCGCGGCGTGACCGCCAGCGGTTTCGAGGGTGATGCGCTCGTTCGGGTACAGCGCAGTGAGCTTGTCGAACTCGGCACGTTCGCGGGTAGGCTCTGGCGCTTCACCGTTGACCGTGTCGATGCGCACGAGTGCGTTGTACTTCTGGCGGCCCGACTGGTATTCCCCCTCGCGCGGCTGGCGAATGGCACCAACGATGGCGTCACCCTTGCGCAGGTTGTACTTCTTGACCTGTCCGAGCGAGACGTACACGTCGTTTGGTCCGGCAAGGTAGCCGCTGGTGCGAACGAACGCGTAGTTGTCGAGGACGTCGAGGATACCCGCGATCGGCAGCAGTACGTCGTCCGGTGCGATCTCTGGATCTACATCATCGCGGCGCTTGCGGTCACGGTCGCGACGGCGATCGTTCGCCGCCTTCGACTGGTCGCTCTGCGACTTCTGGCCGTTGTTGCTGTCGTCGTTCGACTTGTTACGGTTACGGTTGCGGTTGCGCTTGCGCCCGCTACCCGACTCGTTCTGCTGGCCGGCGTCGTTGTTGTCGTCGTCCGAAGACTCGTCGTCACGCGCTGGCGGCAGCACGATGTCGTCAAGCGTCTTTGGCGTTGATTCGTTCGACGAACCAGCCTGCTTGTTCTGTTCCGCGTGAGCAGCGTCGTCGCCCTTGTTGGCAGCGGAGTTCTTCGAACGGCTGTTGCCACCGCGACGTCCGCGAGTTTCGGTACCGGATGCATCCGACTCAGTAGCCGTACGCGTTTCGTCAGCGTTGCTGGTCTCGCTAGCAGGTGCATCAGCAGTCTCAGTTACATCTGCCGAACGTTTGCGGCTGTTGCGACGTCCCGACGACTGGCGCGGCGCCGCCGACTCGGTGGTGTCAGCGGTTGCTGCCTGGGCTGCGCCCTCGGTTGCCCCACCATCAGCAGCCGGTGCATCCTTTGGCGATTCCTTCGCTGCGTCAGCGCCGGCCTTGTCTCCGCGTGCCGCAGCAACAGCTTCGACGAGCTGCGACTTGCGCATGCGGGCAGCACCCTTAACGCCAAGCTGGCTGGCGAGTGCCTGCAGATCAGCGACGCGCATCTGTGCGAGTGGGCGATCAGTCGTCGCCTGGTTACCACCGGTTTCGGTGAGTTCTGCCTTCGCGTCAACCGCGTCCGAGGCAGGGTTCTGGTTCGAATCAGTCATTCGATTAGGTCCTCAAATTATGTGGAATACGAACACGCAAGATGCGTTTCGCAGAAGACGAACTGCTTCAACCACGTTGAAACACAGTTCGGAGTAAATCGTTGCTCGGCGCCAGCGTGACCGCTACGCCCGCGGAGATTCCACGGTTTCAGCAACGGTTTCAACTGTAGCACCCTGAACATCAACGGCAGTCATGAGTGCTTGCCAAGTTGCGTTTTGGGTCTTTGCCAGCTCGGCCGCACGCAGGCGCGCGCCAGGGTCCTGGCAGAGCACGAGCACGCTAGGGCCCGCGCCCGACACCACAGCTGCAAACCCAGCGTCACGAAGCACTCGCACGAGTTCGGCGGTTTGCGGCATTGCCGATGCTCGGTACGTCTGGTGCAGACGGTCTTCGGTGGCATCGAACAGTACATCTGGGCTTTGCGTCAGGGCAGCAATGAGCAGCGCCGATCGCGACAGGTTAAAGATCGCGTCAGCGTGCGGAACCTGTTCTGGCTGCAGCGAACGAGCAACTTCGGTCGACATGCGTTCTTCGGGTACGAGCACGAGCACGGACACGCCGCGGTCGACCATGAGCTGCTTCGATCGCGGCTGGTTCTCGGCGTCCATCCACGCAATCGTGAGTCCACCAAACAGGCAGGGTGCCACGTTGTCGGGGTGGCCTTCGAGGTCGGTTGCCAGTGCGAGCAATTCGTCGCTCGTCACGGTGCGTTCAGGCGCGACCAGGCCGGCTGCGGCAACAACGCCCGCCACGATAGCGGCACCGGACGATCCCATGCCGCGACCGTGCGGAATGATGTTGTCCGCGTGCATGCGAATTCCCGGCATGGCGTAGCCGAGCTGCTCGAGGCTGTACTTCAACGCACGAATTACGAGGTGCTCTTCGGTCTGCGGTACCGAATCGGCACCCACACCGGTGATGTCGAACTCGAGCTTGCCAGCTTCGAGCGTTTCGAACTCCAGCTCATCGTGAATCGCCAGCGCGATACCGAGCGTGTCAAAACCTGGACCGAGGTTTGCGCTCGTGGCCGGAACGCGCACGCGGACACGCTTACCAACAGGAAGTTGCTTCATTAGTTGGATCCTTCTACGCGCAGCACACCCTGAACTTCGTGGATGGCGCTGCTGGATTCGAGTGCGGCAACCAGCGCTTGCAATGCGCCTTCGGTTGCTCGGTGGGTCACGATGACCAGCGATGCGCGGTCACCGTCGTTGGTCTGTTCGAGCGTCGCTATCGATACCGCATGCTCGGCAAACGTGGTGGCAATCTTCGCCAGGGCGCCCGGCTCATCGGTCACTGCCAGCGCAATCTGGAAACGGGTGTCAACTTCGCTAATCGGGCGGTGCGGCAGGTTTGCGTCCATCGACTCACCAAGGCCAGGGCCACCCAGCACGTGTCGGCGAGCTGCCGTCACAAGGTCGCCGAGCACCGCGGATGCGGTCTCAACACCACCGGCACCCGCACCATAGAACATCAGCGACCCGGCCGCTGCCGACTCAACAAACACGGCGTTGTTACCGCCGTGCACACTCGCCAGTGGGTGCGACTCCGGCACGAGCGCCGGGTAGACGCGAGCCGAAACTGATTCGGTACCGGATGCCTCCACGGCACGTTCGCAGATCGCGAGCAGTTTGACGACGAAACCGGCCCGCTTGGCGTCGTTGATCTGGTCGATGCTGACGCCGGTAATGCCCTCGCAGTACACGTCTTCGAGCTTCACATTGGTGTGGAACGCAATCGACGCGAGAATCGCCGCCTTGTGCTGCGCATCGAAACCTTCGATATCTGCCGTCGGGTCGGCTTCGGCATAGCCGAGTTCGGTCGCAATCCGCAGCGACTCCTCGAAGCTGTCACCCTTGGTGTGCATGCGGTCGAGGATGTAGTTCGTGGTGCCGTTCACAATGCCGAGCACCCGCTCGATGCGGTCGCCCGCAAGGTTCTCGCGAAGTGGGCGCAGAATTGGAATCGCACCGGCCACAGCGGCCTCGTAGTGCAGCTGGGCACCGACGCGCTCGGCCAGGGCAAACAGCTCTGGGCCGTGGTTTGCCAGCAGTGCCTTGTTGGCGGTAACGACATCGGCACCCGATTCCAGTGCCTGCGTGATCAGGGTTCGAGCCGGCTCAATGCCGCCCATGAGTTCGATCACGAAGTCGGCCTGCAGAATCAGCGTCTCGGCGTCGTCGGTGAACAGTTCTGCGGGCAGGTCGGTGTCGCGCTTGCGCTTCGGGTCGCGCACAGCGATACCCACAAGCTCCAGGCGTGCGCCGGCACGCTGGGCGAACGTGTCGGCTTGTTCAAGCAGCAGGCGGGCAACTTGGCTTCCGACAGAGCCGGCGCCAAGCAGCGCTACTCGTACGATCCGGGGCTCATTCATGAGTCTCGTCCTTCCGATGGGGTCCATGCTGCGTCGTACGACAACAGATCTTCGATTTCAACGCGGCGCACAAGCAACCGTGATGTGCCGTCGGATACGGCAACCATCGCGGGGCGCGGCGTGTAGTTATAGTTGCTCGACATCGAGAAGCAGTACGCGCCGGTCACCGGCACCGCCACGATGTCGCCTGGGGCAACGTCTTGGGGCAAGTAGTCGTGGTGAATCACGACATCGCCAGATTCGCAGTGGCTGCCAACCACCCGCACGAGCTGAGCCGGTGCATCCGGTGCCCGATTGGCCATGCGAACCGTGTACTCGGCGCCATAAATTGCCGGCCGCAGATTGTCGCCCATACCGCCATCGACCGAGACATAGCAGCGCGGGGCAACTTCGCCCGATGCGGCCGTGACCTGCACCGTTTTGGTGGTGCCAACGCGGTACAGCGTCGTACCCGAAGGCGCAATGACTGAGCGACCCGGTTCAAAGACGAACCGCGGCAGGTCGCTGTTCGTCTCGGCGCATACGCGTGCGACTTCGTTTGCAATACCGCGGGCCAACTCGGCCAACGAGGGTGCTTCGTCGCTGGGCACATAGGCAACGCCGAAGCCACCACCGAGATTGACTTCGGGCACCGGACCGTGAGCGAGCAGCTCGGCGCGGAACTCCATGAGCTTGGCGGCGGCGGCACCGAATCCGGCGGGTTCGAAAATGCCAGATCCGATGTGCGAGTGCAGCCCGGTGAACTCGAGCGATGACGCCCGGCGGATCGCGGCGATTGCTTCACGCGCCGCATCAAAGGTCAGGCCGAACTTCTGGTCTTCGTGGCTCGTCGCCAAGAAATCATGGGTCGATGCGTGAATACCGCTGTTGATACGAACGAGTACCGGCTGCACCTTGCCAAGTTCGGTGGCGATCGCTTCGAGTCGCGCCACTTCTTGCAGCGAGTCAATAATGATCGTGCCCACGCCAACTTCAACGGCGCGGCGCAGCGTTGCGTCGGTCTTGTTGTTGCCGTGCATGCCGATGGATGCGGGTGTTACGCCGGCGGCGAGGCCCACTTCGAGTTCGCCAAGGCTCGCGACGTCCAGCCCGAGCCCAGCCCCGACCATCCACTTCGCGACCTCGACGGTAAGCAGCGCCTTCGAGGCATAGTGCAACTCGATTTCCGCACCGATGTCGGCGAACGCCTGGTGAAATACCGAATG
This sequence comes from [Zimmermannella] bifida NBRC 103089, assembly GCF_001570925.1. Classification (GTDB taxonomy): domain Bacteria; phylum Actinomycetota; class Actinomycetes; order Actinomycetales; family Microbacteriaceae; genus Gulosibacter; species Gulosibacter bifidus. The sequence continues at coordinate 36,906 of NZ_BCSP01000001.1, read as the reverse complement.
AATCTCGGATGCGCGTGCTCGCGCATCCGTTTCATCAATCACGTAGCAGGGCGACCCATATTGCTCGATGAGCTCGGTGGCGGTGACCCCACCGATGGTGAGCTCGCCACTGTCGTTGCGGGTGCTCGTTCGCGACCACACCGACGCGTCGAGCACGTTGAGGTCTGGCGAAGGAACCTGCAACCACTCAGGAGCCAATGGACTGGCGGTGGATCCGCGCACAACTGACTGATCGGACTGCTCGTTTGGAAGAGTGTGCATCCTGGTCATCCTAGCGTTCGAGACGAGTGAACTTGCGGGCAACAGCCCGCGGTGGTGTTAGCAGCGGCCCATTTCGGAAAATGCGGTCCCGTCAAAGGCGACCGGCCCCCGACTGCGGAAGTCAATCGCAAGCTCACCGTCTTGGGTCACCACCGAGGTCACTTCGAGTTCTTTCGGGAGGTATTCCGCGAGGCAGAACTGGAACGTGAACCGGCTCGCATCCAGGTCGAGTTGCTTGGCAGCACTACCGGAACCGATCTCGACCGACTCCCCCACAATCTGCATTTCGCCGTTGCCGCGCGATTGCATTGACGCCGTAATGTCGAGGTCAAGTGTTTTGCCGAACGCGTCAAACTGTGTCGAATAGCTCACGCCGCGGTCCGAAACATTGACGTCATTGATGTCGAGTCCGGATTGTTCCGCCACCTGCGCAAGCAAATGGTTGAGTTCGGTCTCGCTAATATTCAGTGTGCCGTGAACGGCATCTGCCCCGCTCGAATCTCGGAACTGCACCCCATCGGCGTGGAGCTTGATGTGCCCGCTGACACCGTTTACCGAGAGCGATTCGGTTTCGATGTCGAGTCCCGACAGCTTGCCACCCAAAATCTCACAGGCCACACACAACCCGGTCGGTGCCGCATGTACTTGCGCGTCGACGACTTCGGGCAGGGATTTCTCGACCTGATCTTTCGCAATATTGCTCACCGCGATTCGCGCGATGATCTCGACACTGGCGAGCAGCACCAGCACAACGACGGCAGCGACAATCCAAACGGTCGAGGTGCGTCGCGAGTTCCTGGTCATCGGCGTGAGTCACCTGTTTCGTATCGGTACGGATGCGGTCTGGCGTGGTTTGACCGGCATGTGCGCGGTTACCGTCGCCATCGTCTCAGACAGGTTTGCGGGGTGGGCACTTGAACTGGGGTTGGAATCCCGTGCCGGCGAGTTCCCCAGCGGAGATCTGGCACGGCTGCGAGCGGAGGCCTCGTACGCCAGCTAGTCGAACGCGCACGAGACCCGCCGGGTCGTTGATTACATCCGTTCCGGCGCGTGGACGCCGAGCATTTCCAAACCGCTGCGCAGAACCTGTGATGCTGCCGCGTTCAGCATGAGACGGCTCGAATGTACTGCCTCGGGCTGAGCGTCTCCCTGAGGAATGACGCGCGTACGGTCGTACCAGCGGTTGTAGCTTGCGGCGAGGTCTTCGAGGTAGCGGGCCACACGGTGCGGGCTGCGTTCGCTCGCGGCCAGCTCAACGATGCGTGGAAATTCGCGCAACTGACCGAGCAGGTCGTTTTCCGATTCGTGATCGAGCGTTGCCGGGTCGAAGTCCGCGGTGGTGATTCCCGCAGCTTCAGCGTTTCGTGCAACGGCGCAGGTTCGTGCGTGGGCGTACTGCACGTAGTAGACCGGGTTGTCGTTCGAACGGCTCACGAGCAGGTCGAGGTCGATGTCGATGGTCGAGTTCGTCGAGCTGCGTACGAGTGCGTAACGAGCCGCATCCACGCCGACTGCGTCAACCAGGTCATCGAGCGTGACGATATTGCCGGCACGCTTCGACATACGGACCGGTTCGCCGTCCTTGACGAGGTTAACCATCTGGCCAATGAGGATCTGCATGTTTTCGCCGGGTACGTCGCCGAAGGCTTCGGCCATCGCCATCATGCGGCCGACGTAGCCGTGGTGGTCGGCGCCGAGCATGTAGATGCATTCGGTGAAGCCGCGGTCGCGCTTGTTCAGGTAGTAACCGATGTCACCTGCGAAATAGGTTGGCTCACCGTTCGAGCGGATAATGACGCGATCTTTGTCGTCGCCAAATTCGGTCGAACGCAGCCAGAGCGCGCCATCTTCTTCAAAGGTGCGGCCAAGCTCGCCCAGTCGAGCCACCGCCTTGGTGACCGAGCCGTCTTCGTGAACGGAGTCTTCGTGAAAGAACACGTCGAACGGCACACGGAACTCTTCGAGCTTGTGCTTAATCTCGCCGAACATGCGGTCAACGCCGTGCTTGCGGAAGCATTCCTGCTGGGCAGCACGATCGGTCGCCGCGGCAAGGTCGTCGGCATGTTCGGCCGCGACGGCGGCAGCGATCTCGTGAATGTACGCGCCACCATAGCCGTCTTCTGGTGCGGGCTCCCCCAGGTGCGCTGCCAGCAGCGACTTCGCGAAGCGGTCAATCTGGGCACCGTGATCGTTGAAGTAGTACTCACGGGTCACATCCGCACCCGCCGCGATCAAAACGCGGGCGAGCGAGTCACCAACGGCTGCCCAGCGAGCACCACCAAGGTGGATGGGGCCGGTTGGGTTTGCCGAGACAAACTCAAGGTTGATGTTGTGTCCGGCCAGCAGCTCGGTGGTGCCGAACACGCCGTTAGCCTCGACGATCGTGCGCGCGAGCTCACCCGCAGCAGCTTCGTCGAGCGTAATGTTGATAAAGCCAGGACCTGCGACGTCGACCTTCTTTACCGTGGGCTCAGCTTCGAGCAGTTCGGCGATCTCCTGCGCGAGTTCGCGCGGGTTGGTACCCACGCGCTTAGCGAATCGCATCGCGACGTTCGAAGCCCAGTCACCGTGGTCGCGGTTTCGTGGGCGTTCCAGCTTGAGGTCATCGTCGCTTGGAATGAGGTCGTGTCCGTCGCGACGGTCGAGAGCAGTGCGCGTTGCCGCGGCCAGTGCAAGAGTGAGGTCGTTGTCAGTCATCAGGTCTCTATCGTATGCGAGTTCAACCGGCCGCGAGTACTGGTACGCTTAAGCGTTGTTTGCCTCCGTAGCTCAGTGGATAGAGCGCCGGTTTCCGGTACCGTAGGTCGCAGGTTCGACTCCTGTCGGGGGCACGAAATTTCGCCGGTCGGCGAATGCAGTTTGGTCGGCGAATATGGTGGGGATGCGCTCAGCTAGCGCGTCCCCACCTTGCGTTTCGAGACACTGTTTACTTGACGACCTGAAAACGCGAAGTGGCCGAGGCATCAACCGGTTGTATCCGGATGCACTCGGCCACGTTCGTGGTGTTCTGTTGCGTTACTGCTGGTGGTCGCGTTCGTGTGCCTGGAAGACGTCAGATAGACGATCGAGAAAGGTGTCTACGTCTTCTTGGTCGTAGCCCTCGCGGAACTTCGTAGGGGTGAACCGGGCTGAATCAACTTTTTGAGCTGTCAGCAGGGGTTCGGTCGGGATGTTGCCCTGTTCATACTTGCGCAGCGTGTCGACTGCGCGGTCGATGAACGTATCGACTTCTTGTTGGTCGTACCCAACGTTGTATTTCGTTGCACGGAACTGTTCGTTCAGCACGTCATCGCTTCGCATACAGATCCTCCAATCCTGTACTTCGAGATGTTGGATCAATAGTGGAACGGCTGGCTCGCAGCACGAATGCTGGTGGCCAACTTGGAATGGCGCTTGATGTTCCATATGCGATGTTACGCACTTGCCCGAGAAATGTCGCCTATCCGGCCACAGTCAACCGGTTTGTCACCGGCTGTTTACCCGCAGGCCGCCGTGTCGAGAATTCTTGCTGCGGTCGCCGCAGGAATTCCCGAGCAACGGTTTTTGCTCGATCACGTCGCCCTTCGAGCTGGCACACATCATTCGCGGTGATGGCTGCTGTTCCATCGCGAGGACGAATCCGACGCGACGGGGCGCGCAGTACAGCTTTGCCGCATCCAAATGACCTAGTTTCGTCAGTAAGGCGCACTTTGATTGCGCGTTGAAAGGGGTAGGGATGCGTTCATCATCACGGCTGCGACGCCACGAGTCGACACTTCAGCGAGCGACGCGCACGCTGCGGATTGGCACCGGTGCGTTCGCCTTCGCCGCGGCGATTGCCACCGGTCCGCTGCTTGCTGCGCCAGCCATGGCCGAGGAACCGCTCGAGCTTGATGGTGTCGTCACCGATACGACGAACACGCTCGGCGGTCGCGACTACGAGACCGTTCAATCCGCATCCGCCGACCTGAACAACAAGACCGGTGTGACGCTCTACCTCGTGGTCGTCGACACCTTTGAGAACCCGAACGATGGCTTCGAGTGGGCCAATGCCACGGTCGCCAAGAGCCAGCTTGGCCCGAAGGACGTCGTGCTGTACATCGGCAAGGATGTTCAGAACTACGGACTGAGCGCCGACAAATCACTGGATTTATCCTCCGAAGACTTGCGCAACATTGAGAACGGCGCCATGTCGGACATCTCGAGCGGACGCTACGCCGAGGCTGCAGAACAGGTCGCGACCGATCTCGACCGCGCCCTTCGCGCCGAAGAGCTTCGCGCCGAAGAAGCAGGCACCATGACCACGATCCTGGGCGTTGGTGCTGCCGGTACCGCAGCCGTTGGCGGCACCATGTACTACGCCGGCAAGCGTCGAAAGAAAAAGAAGCACGAGGCCGAAGTGGCCCGTCGCGCCGAAGCCTTTGCCAAGCGAAGCGAAACCGCTGGCGTCGAGCTTGTGCGCATGGACAACCTCATTCGCTCAGCCGACGAAGAGCTGCAATTTGCCCAGGCACAGTTCGGCGCTCAAGCGACTGCCGAGTACGCCAAGGCAGTATCGACGGCCAAGTCCTCAGCTCAAGAAGCGTTCGCGCTGCAGGCCAAACTGTTTGACCACATCCCCGATACCGAAGAAGAGCAGGATGCCTGGCTCGACAAGATCGAGTCGCTTACGCAATCCACGGGCAAGGCGCTCAGCGAGCAGCAAGACCGGTTCGCCAAGCTGCGCGCTCGACAGGAGCAGGTACCGCAGCTCGTAGCAGCGCTTGAGGCTGCCGAGCCTGCAGCGACAACGCGGCTTGCGGGAATCGTCGAATGGGTCGCCACCCTGCCCGGCAAACTCGAAGACGCCGCAATCGCACCGATTCGCGCCGATGCCGAGCAGGCTGGCCGACTCCTCGCCTTGGCGCGCGTCGAGACGGATAACGCCAAGAACGGCTGGGCTGCCAATGACCACGGTGCGGCCGTTATTGACGTTGCCGATGCCGAAGGTGCCCTCGCGCAGGCCGACTCGCTCATGGACGCCCTCGAAGCTGCAGAACAGCGCATCCTCGACGCCCCGGCAGTGATTTCCAGCCAGGCGAAGGATGCAGAACAGCTGCTACTGCAGATCAAGCAGTTGCACCGTGCGGCGCCGGCAGTGATCGACGTGAACGAACAAGAGATCGTCGCCCGGGCCCGCACCCAGCTCGATGAAATCGCCGCGCTTAACGGCAGTTTCCGCGACCCGTTGCACACCACTTCGGTCGTTACCACGCTGCGCGACAACTTGCAGAACATCTTCACCGAGTCGCTCGGCGAGAAAGAACAGATCGAGCAGGCGCAGCGTGTGCTCACCGAAACGATGTCGGATGCGCGGGCAGAGATCGCTGTCGCCGAGCGCAAGATCAATACGCATCGCGGTGAGCTCAGCGCGGCACCGCGCGCCCGACTCGCCCAGGCGATCGATCAACTCAGCCGAGCCGAGGCGCTGACCACGGAAGATCCGGTCCAGGCACTACAGCATGCCAAGGATGCGAAGCGTCAGGCGCTGACGGCGGCCAAGGATGCGGATGATGAGATGTCCCGCTATTCGCAGAACCCGACGTGGGTAGCAGCGAATTTCGGTACCGGTAACCAGCGTTACTGGCCAGACTATGGCAATCACCGACGTGGCTACCGAAGTGGTGGCGGCGATGACCTCGCTGGCGCAATCATCGGCGGCATTATCGGTGGCCTGCTCAGCGGCGGTGGCTCGTCGCACCGCTCGTCTTCGGGCGGCTCTGGTGGCGGTGGCTTCGGCGGCAGCAGCAGCGGAGGCGGCGGATGGTCGTCCGGCGGCGGCTTCCGCTAGCAGCCGCACCGCAGCGATAACCGCCGCTTGCGCGCCCGGTTTCGGTACCGCATCCCCAACACTCAGTTCACTATTCAGATCATCCGATTACCGTCGAAATTGGCGATTCTCGGATCCCACCACCCCTCAACAAAGGAGAACCCGATGGCACAGAAGCAGTCCATCTTTGGCCGCATCACCCAGCTGGTCCGCGCAAACATCAACGCACTCATCGACCAGGCTGAAGACCCACAGCTGATGATCGACCAGCTCATCCGTGACTACTCGGCGAACATCAACGAAGCCGAAGCCGCAGTCGCACAGACAATCGGCAACCTGCGCATGATGGAAGACGACGCACGCCAGGACGAGCAGGACGCACGCGAGTGGGGCCAGAAGGCCGTTGCTGCTTCGGCAAAGGCTGAAGAGTTCCGCGCTGCCGGCGACGTCGCCTCGGCAGACAAGTTCGACAACCTCGCCAAGATCGCCATCGGCCGTCAACTGGACGAAGAGCACAACGTCAGCGCTGCTCGCCCGCAGATCGAGGCGCAGAACAAGGTTGTTGAGCAGCTCACCAACGGCCTCAACGGCATGCGTGGCAAGCTCGACGAGCTCATCCGCAAGCGCGACGAGCTCGCTGCTCGCGCCAAGACTGCCGAAGCTCAGTCGCGCGTTCACGATGCGCTCAAGTCGATCGACGTACTCGACCCAACCAGCGACCTCGGTCGCTTCGAAGAAAAGGTTCGTCGCGAGGAGGCCCGTGTTCGTGGCCAGCAGGAACTACAGGCATCGAGCCTCGACCGCCAGTTTGAGCAGCTCGAAGACGTAGGCAAGATGACCGAAGTTGAGGCACGCCTGGCTGCGCTCAAGGCCGGCAACAACCCTTCGGCAATCACCCAGTAACTCGATTGCGAATGCCAAGGCTGCTGCGCCGCGTCCTGCTTGACTCTCCCGTCTCGCGGGCCGGTTGCACCTTTGCTACGACAGTGGCGCTCTGCTACGGAGCGCCACTGTCGATCGGCAAGATTCACCGGGTCGACGGTATGTGGGTACTGCGAGGGCTGCCGAAATGGGCGTTCTCACGCGGCGGTACCTGCGTCGGCCGGGTGTACCTCACCTCGAACAATGTGAGCGGAGCCGTCCTGCGCCACGAATTGGTGCATGTGCGCCAATGGGAGCGCTACGGCATGCTCTTCCCGCTGCTCTACACGCTCGCGGGTAGGGATGCGCACACAAACCGTTTCGAAATCGAAGCCGGTCTCGAAGATGGCGGCTACGTCCGCCGCATGACCAAGCCTGGCTCGAAGTCGGGCGCGACTCCCCCGGCGGCAACTGATGGCGCCGGGCAGCCACAGCAGGCTGCGCCGCAGCTTTCCCGGCCGCGCACCCCGCTACGGCCACCGCACTGGGGCTAACTAGCCCGCGTTGTGCATCCGCCAATCTTCATGCGCCAATCTTCATATGCGCCAGGATGCACGTGCGGTCCCGCTACGACGCGTCGCCCAGGTGCCAACCCGGTGCAGTTCGCTGCACCCAGTCGAAGTGCTGCTCAAGCTCGTTGGCGAATTGCAGGAGGGTGAGCTCATCGCCGGGCCGGCCAATGCCCTGCACACCCATCGGTAGCGCACCACCACCAACGGGCATCGTGATTGCGGGCAGGCCCGCGGCGTTCACATAGCTCGTATAGGGCGTGTACTGGCACTGCTGCACGAAATTGTGTTCGCCATCGGTCTGGTCGTACCAGCCCAGTTCGCGCGGCGTCATTGCCAGGGTCGGCGTCAACACCAGGTCAAACGGTGCGTACTCGGCGATGATGTGGCGTTCAAACGCCGCCAAGTGGTTCAAGCCGCGCGCATGTTCGGCCACTGGCAGTTCTCGGCCCGATCGAACGAGCCATGCCGTTAGTGGTTCGACGTGCTCGAGGTGGTCTTCGGTGAGCGGCAGTGACGCCGCGCTACCCCGCCAAACGGCGCGAAACGCATCCACGTAGCCCGGGAACGCTGTCGGCGTGAAAGCCTCGACATGATGCCCCAACGCGGTCGCTGCCGATACTGCCCGTTCGAGCACCGCAAGTGCCTCAGGATCGCAGGCACATTCATAGGCTTCGGCCCACGGCGTCCAGGTGTTAACCGCGATTCGCAGGCGACGGGGTGGTGCACCGTTTGCTTGCAGCACGCCAAGATAGCTTGCGGGGGTTTCGGTTCGGGATGCGGGACGGCTCGCGTAACGGTAGGCGACATTCCCGTTGCCGTCGCGGGCAATCATGGCGTCCAACAAGAGTGCGGCGTCCGCCACCGTGCGCGCGAGCGGGCCGGCAACGACCAGGCCACCCGCGAATTCGTAGCCGCTGCCATCGGGCACTCGACCACGCGAAGGTTTGAGCCCTACGAGTCCGCACGCCGCGGCCGGAATGCGCACCGAACCGCCGCCATCGCTACCAGGCGCAACCGGCAGCATTCCCGCCGCAACTGCCACGGCGGCACCGCCGCTTGAGCCGCCCGGCCCGTAACAGAACTGCTCGCGCGGGTCGCTATTGCCAGTGCGCCGATCAGTCCAAGGGTTTCGTGCGACTCCACCTGCAAGCAGGTTCTCGGTGTAGCTCGGAAAGCCAAACTCCGGGGCATTGGTCTTACCCAGCGAGTTCGCGCCGTTGTCGTCGAGCGCGACGACAAGTCCCTCAGAAACGTCCGGCACGAATCCGGCCATGGCGCGGGAACCGTAGCTGGTGGGCACGCCCGCTCGGTTCACCAGGTCTTTGTCACCGATCGGCAAACCGGCCAGAACAGTAGTGTCGATGCCCGCGTCGTCACCGGCATCCGATGAGCGGGCCGCCTCACGGTCCATCGAGGTGGCCCGCTCAAGTGCCCGATCGCCATCGACCGTGACGAATGCTCGCAACACCGGGTTTGCCCGCTCGATGCGGTCGAGGTAGTGCTGGGTGAGCTCGGTTCGACTCACGTCCCGATTGCGCAGTTTCGAAACAAGATCTGTAGCGGTGCATTCGTGCAGTTCGACCATAGTGCCAATGCTAGGCCGACCGCCAGACAGCACGGTGACAAGTCACATCGCGACTACGGTGCGTCGACGCGCCAATCTATCGGGTCGCCACCCTGCTGCTGCAACAGGGCATTCGCGCGCGAGAACGGTGCCGAGCCAAAGAACCCACGACTTGCCGACAGCGGCGACGGATGCGCGGATTCGATAGCGGGCACATCACCGAGAAACTTGCGTGTTGATCGTGCATCGTTGCCCCAGAGAATCGCGACAAGCGGGCCACCGCGAGCCGCTAAAGCCCGTAGCGCGCATTCGGTCACCGCTTCCCATCCCTGCCTGCGGTGGGATGCGGGAGCACCGGGCCGAACGGTCAGCACGCGGTTAAGCAGCAACACGCCTTGGCTGCTCCAGCGGCTCAAATCGCCATGGGCAGCTGGTGGAATGCCCAGGTCATCCTGAAGCTCGCGGTAGATATTCGTGAGCGAGCGCGGCAGCGGACGCACCGTCCGTTCGACAGCAAACGACAGACCGATCGGGTGACCGGCGGTTGGGTACGGGTCCTGCCCCACGATGACGACCCGCACATCGGCAAGCGGCTGTGAAAATGCACGCAGGATGCGGTCGGCTGCCGGCAGGTAGGTGTGTCCGGCGGCAATTTCCGCGCGCAGGAAGTCCCCGGCACGGTGAAGTTCGGCATCCGCCGGGGCTAATGCCGCCGCCCAGTCCGCGGCGATTACGCCCCGCTCGGCGAGCGCGGCGAAGCCTTCAGCACGATCGGTCTGGCCCAGCAACGGATTCACTCGGCGCCGCGGGTGCCAACGGTCACGATGCCATTCGCATCCGCCGCGATTTCCCACATGCTGCCGGTACCACCGACCAGACGAATAGCGCCCGACTCAATTACCAAACTCATGCCCGCATCCAGCGCAATAACACGGTCGAGCAAGCCTGCCTCACATGCGGCAATACCGATGCCCAGGCGGCCAAGTTGCGCAGCACCGGGCAGCACCGTGATGTCGATGAGTCCGAGTCCAGTTGCCAATTGGACTTCCGACGCCACATCGGTTGAGAGGCGCGGCGCCACGGCCACGCCACCGATCTCGAACCCGTCAATAATCGCGAGTTCGGCAGCGATCGCCGCACCCGCGCCGATCCCCCAGAACGAGGTGCCGCGGTGCACCATGCCGCGAAGATCCGCGAGCACTGGTTCGAGTGCAGCCAGCGACGCGGCAGCGTCGCCGTCGGTCACCACCAGCGCGTCCAGTGGCAGCAGCTGCTCGGTGGCAACAACGCCGTCGAGTTCGATGAGTTCACAATTTCCGTCACCGAACGCCGCACGAAGCTCTGCAATCACGAGCGCCGATTCGACACCGCGAGCCAGGATCCCAATCCGCGGCAGGCGATCATCACCAGCCAGAACTTGCCCCAGGTCACGAAGCAGTCGGGATGCGATGGGTTTTGCGGATTCGGTATCGATACCACCAGAGAGCACTACGGTCATGTCGCCAATTTTCGCACGCGCATCCCGTCGGCACCCGAACGTTGGCGCAATATCCGCACCGGTCAAGTCGAAATATGACACCGCGAATTGTTCAAGCTCGGATGGTTCGGCATGATCGGAGCAAGACCACCCGCCGGTGGCGACGACGCGAAACCGTTCACGCCGACGTCACCACCAATCAGGAGGATGCGCATGACTCGCTCAACCGAACCTCAGCACTTCGAAACCCGCCAGATCCACGCCGGTGCGGCTACTGATCCGACGAACTCGGTTGCAACGCCGATTTACCAGACCACGGCATACACCTTTAACGATGCTGACCACGCCGCAAACCTCTTTGCGCTCACCGAGTCGGGCAACATCTACACGCGCATCATGAACCCCACGACCGACGTGTTCGAGCAGCGCATCGCTGATCTCGAAGGCGGCGTTGGCGCACTCGCGGTTGCCAGTGGCCAGTCGGCTGAACTCCTAGCGATCCTGAACCTCGCCGGCGCCGGTGACCACATCGTGGCTTCGTCGGCAATCTATGGCGGCACCTACAACCTGCTGCGCTACACGCTTGCGCGCACCGGTATCGAAACCACGTTCATCCGCGACCAGAACGACCCCGAAGAGTGGCGCAACGCGATTCGCCCAAACACCAAGGCGCTCTACGCCGAAACCATCGGTAACCCGTCGATCAGCGTGCTTGACATCTCCACGGTGGCCGACATCGCTCACACCGCCGGTGTGCCGCTGATCGTCGACAACACGGTGGCAACGCCGTACCTGGTGCGTCCGTTCGAGCACGGTGCAGACATCATCGTGCACTCCGCCACGAAGTACCTCGGCGGCCACGGCGCGGTCATCGCCGGCGCCATTGTTGACGGTGGCACCTTCGAATGGAGCAAGTACCCCGAGCGTTTCCCCGGTTTCACCGAGCCAGACCCCAGCTACAACAACATCCAGTACACGGATGCGGTCGGCGACAAGTTGGCGTTCATCATCAAGGCACGCGTGCAGTTGCTTCGCGACCTCGGCACCGCACTGGCACCAGCTTCGTCGTGGCAACTGCTACAGGGCATCGAGACGTTGAGCCTGCGCATGGACCGACACGTACAGAACACGCAGACCATTGCCGAGTGGCTCGAATCCCACCCGGATGTGGTGAGTGTGAACTACCCGGGCCTCGAGTCGAGCCCGTACCACGAACACGCTCGCAAGTACGCGCCGCTTGGTGCCAGCGGTCTGCTGAGCTTCGAGCTTCGCGGTGGGCGCGATGTTGGCCGCAGCTTCGTCGAGAGCGTCGGCCTGTTCAAGCACGTCGTGAACATTGGTGACGTGCGCTCGATCGCGACGCACCCCGCATCCACGACTCACGCCCAGCTGTCGCCAGAGCAGCAGCTGGATGCGGGTGTGACGCCCGGTCTGGTTCGTCTGTCGGTGGGTCTCGAGCACGTTGATGACCTCATCGCTGACATTGAGCAGGCGATCGCTACGGCAGTCACGCACGCGGAGTAACCGCAGCAGGTAGCTGCTCCCCTGCCGCCGTTGCCCGGCCCGGCTTAGCGCCTGGCAAGGCAACCCATCCAAACCACCCGCATCCGTAACCGGAAACCCGCATCCCGCAATCCGCAACCCGCATCCCGCAATCCGCGCCCGCAACCCGCGCGCAACCCGCATCCCGCAATCCGCGCCCGCAACCCGGATCCGCACAAGTCGGCCGCAACGGCACCCATCAGCTGCTGTTGCGGCCGACTTTGCACAGTACGCGGAGCGTTAACTGGGCAAAATCGGCCCGAAATCATTGTTGAGGATGCGCGCAAGCTGACTCGCGGACATGCGCAGGTAGTGCGCCCGACCAACCGCAGACATTTTCCCGACACCCCGACTAAACTCTTGGCAATGCACTGGTCTGATGATGATTTCCGAGTCAACGCCCGCGTACCGCAAGCGGGCGCGGCACATCCCCTGCGCGAAACACTCAGCCCACCCGCATCCGGTGCCTGGCGCGAAGGCGACCCGGTAGCCAATCGCCAGTTTGTCGACCTCGGCATCTTCGAATTCGAACACGGCGGTCAGGTACCGCTGCGCATGGCGTACGAGCACTGGGGTACGCTCAACGACGACGCGAGCAACGCCATTCTGGTGTTCCACGCGCTCACCGGCGACGCCCACGTCATCGGCTCCACCGGGCCCGGCCAGGCAACTGCCGGTTGGTGGCAGGGCATGATCGGCCCGGGCAAGCCCCTCGATACCGACAAGTACTACGTCATTTGTGCCAATACGCTCGGCAGCTGCCAGGGGACCACCGGACCTTCATCGATCGGCCCCGATGGCAGCGAATGGGGCGCCGGATTCCCAAAGACGACCATTCGTGACCAAGCGCGTGCGACCAGCATCCTGGCAACGGCGCTCGGCATCGACCGGTTCGCTGCGGTCATCGGTGGCTCACTCGGCGGGATGCAGGCACTCGAGTTCGCGTGCATGTTCCCCGAGCAATTGCAGCGCCTGATGATTCTGGCCGCACCACCGGCGATCGACGCCGCGAATATTGCGATCAATACGCTGCAAGCCGATGCGATTCGACTTGATCCGGCCTGGCGGGCCGGTAACTACTACGACGCCGGTGCCGGTGGCGGCCCGAGCCGTGGTCTTGCCCTCGCTCGCCGCATGGCAATGCTGACGTATCGCGGCAGCGCCGAACTTGACGACCGGTTTGGCCGCTCCTGGCAGTCGGCCATGTCGCCCACGCGCGACGGTGGTCGCTACTCGGTGCAGTCGTACTTGGATTTCCACGGCAACCGATTCACTCGTCGGTTTGATGCGAATAGCTACATCACCCTGGTTGGGGCAATGAATAGCCACGACGTTGGCCGTAACCGCGGTGGCGTCGAAGCAGCCCTGGCAACGATGACCGTGCCGACGCTGGTGCTCGGGGTCACTACCGACAGCTATTTCACGATCGCCACCCAGCACCGCATCGCCGCTGCGCTGCCGAACTCGCTTACGGGTTCCCGGTCCTTCGAGCTCGACTCCCCGTTCGGTCACGACGGTTTCTTGATCGAACTTCCGCGGGTCGGCGAGCAGATTCAGCGACTGCTCAATACCGCCGTCTAATACGGTCACGGATGCGCCGCGTCGCTCGTCGGGCATCCGTTCGGCCACTGCTTAGCAGCGCGTTACGGCAAGCACCTGCCCCTGCGCGAGCTACGCCTCTTGCTTACTTGCCAAGGTGCTCGAAGCGGTGTGCGTTCTCGACGTGAGCAGCATCCGAACACTGAGCACCAGCATCCATACCAGCAGGGCGTTTCGGGCGAACAACAACACCGCGCCGAACAGCTCGGCATGGACGACCCAGCCGTAGGCCCACGGGTAGATCCACTGCGTCAGTCCGGCCACGATGAGCCCGAGTCGGGCAATGCGTGCAAATTCGCGACCGTTCCACACCAGTCCGAGCACGATGATCGCCGCCAACCAGGCAATGAACTGGGGTGAGCCGACCTTGTTCGCGATGATGAAGCTCAGCACGATGCTCAGTGATAGTGCGGGCAGCATGCGAGCCATAGTGGCTCCGCGGTGGATGCGGATAGCGGTGACGAGAATGAGACCGATCAGCAAGACAAACATCATTGGGGTGAGCAGCGCGCCAACCGCGTCGACCCCCGGACCCAGAATTTCTTGCGTCAGAATCTCAGTTGAATAGCGAACTTCGTACCCGCCAATGCCGAGGGAATGCCCCAGCAAGAAGACACTCGAGGCCACAGATTCCAACTGCAGGCCGCGTTCATTCTGACCGGTCACGAAGCTCAGGGCGTTTTGTACGCCGGGGACGCCAGCGACAGCGGCCACCGGAAGCAGCACCAACAGGCATGCCACGATGCCGCCCGCGATGACGCGCAGGCGAGCCTTTGTCGTGGTAAACACGGCTGCCACCAGCGCTGCTGGCCAGACCTTCATCCACGCACCGATGGTCAGCCAGAAGCTGCTGGTGGCGACGCTGCGCCGCAACCGCAACAGCGCCACCATGGCGATCGGTACGGTAATGGCGTCGATTCGGCCCAGCGCGATCGGGCCCAAGAGCCAGAGGAAGACCGTCCACCACCAGGCCGCGCGGCGATACAGCTCGGTAAACCGACCGCGACGGGTAATGAGCCACCAAAGAGCCAGCGCGTTCAGCGCAAACACTTCGACCATCCAGCCGATGACAAAGAACTCGCTTCCGCCGAGCAGATGCGCCACCCACATGGGTAGCAGTGCAGCGACGGGGTACACGAACGGCTGCGTAATGCCCGGGGCGTTGCCAGCGAGCGCGTCGTCCAACCAGCCGCGATACACGACGGTGACGTCGGCATAGGGCATGTGGTTGTGAAGCGCCGAAAGCGCACCAAACGCAATATGTGCTCCGATGAACAGTCCCCAAAGCATCCGCAATTCGAATTGCGGGGTCCAACGTTCGGGGCGTTGCCCGGTGCGGAGCAGGGTGAGCAGTTGGTTCATTGCGTGCAGCACTTCATCGGTCGGGTTGGTTTCAGTCAGGTTGGTTTCAGTCAGGTTGGTTTCGGGCAGGGCGGATGCGGATCAGCTGCGGCAAGTCCCGGTGGATTCGAACACTTCGCTCACGGTTCATCGCCGCGCTGCGATAGCTTGCACAGGCGCATATGCCGTTCGTAGTGCCATTCCCCGTTACTTCCCCGCGGTCCGTTACTTCCCCGGGGTCCGTTACTTCCCCGCGGTAAGGGAAGCTCGCAGCGGCACAAACCGCCGCCGCCTAACGGGAAGCAATAGCCGGAAGGCCATCACCAGCAGCGTTAGCAGCAGGAGGTTGCGCACGCCGAGTACCAGCGCACCGGCGTCGTGAGCCGACATGACGAATTGGTACATGAATGGATAGATCAATTGCGTCAGCGCCGCGACTACCCAGCCCACGATAGCGGGGAGTCGGTAGCGACGGCCATCCCAGATCATTCCCAACACGATCGGGGCAGCGAGCCATCCGTAGAACTGCGGCGACCCAACTTTGTTTGCCGCGATGAATGTTGCCACGAGTCCCAGCGTGAGCGCTGGCAGTACGCGGGCGAATTGGCCACCGTTGCGAAGGCTCCAGACTGCCATCGCCACAAACCCGAGCATCAGGATGAACATGAGCGGGGTCAGGACGCCTGCGACGGCCGCGGTACCTGGACCCGTGATCTCCACCGTGATGATCTCGCTATTGAAGAAGATCTGATAGCCCGGAACATCGATCGATCCGAGCCACACGAACCAGCCCGCCGCAACCGATTCGACCTGAAGACCGCGACCGGTCTGCCCCGAAACAAACGAGGTGAGGTTACTGAACGCATCCGTGCCACCGACCAGCAGCGCCGTGACGATGACGAGGGCGGTCACAACGGCGCCGGCCAAGATAGCGCGCAGGCGATGTCGGTGCGCGGTTACCAGCGCGACAAACGCGGCGGCCGGCCAGACTTTGATCCACGCACCGATGGTGAGCAAGGCACCAGAGGTCGCGACCTTTCGGCGGGCAAACAGGAGTGCGGCAATCACGATCGGGATAGTGATCGCATCGATTCGGCCGAGGGCTGCTGGACCCAGGAGCGCCACAGCGATCACCCACCACCAGGCCGCCCGCAACCGCAATCGAGCGTTGAACGCGTTGGCATCGTGGGCTGCCAGCAAGTAGAGCGGCAAGCAATTGGCCAGAAAGACCACGACAATCCAGCCGACGGCGTACAGGTGTTCCCCACCGATGACGCTCGCCAGCCACATGGGCACGATCGCCAGCACCGGATAGACCAGCGGTGCGTGGATGCCCGGGATCTCTCCGCTGGCGGCTGCGTCGTCCAGCCAGCCTCGATACACGGTTGTCACGTCGTTGAATGGAATGGACTCGTGCCAGCTCGCGAACCAAAGCATGTAGGCGTGAACGCCTGCCATGGCGAGGAATATCGCCAGCGTTTCGAGCCCGCTGATGCCCTGCGGACGCCGCTTCGTCGAACGCTCCGCAGCGTCGACACCGGCTGCGCCATCGGCCGCAGGCTTCATCGATCTGTCGAAGCGTTCGTTCATCGTGCTCATGGTGTTGGAGTGTGCTATCGGGCTACTTCGCCAGTACGGCGGCAACCACACCGGGCAAGGCTTGTGCAACATCAGATGCGAGCACCGGGCCGCCGAGCGGCCCGTGGTCAAGCATCGTTGACGGTGCGTGGACGTTGTTTGGCGCGACCGCTACGCCGGCATTGTGCTGCGACGCAAGCCAACCGGCCCGAGCATGCAACCACGCGGCTGCGGCAGTTGTACGCGACAGCTGCGTCGCATCCATGTCGATGCCGTGCCCGATCTGGGACGCAATGAGCGTGCCGAGCACACCCGCAAGTACGTCGCCGGTGCCGGCCGTTGCCAGCCACGAGTTCGGTGTGCGCACGGTCGCGCGGTACTCACCCTGGGCGATATACGTGTGGCGACCCTTCAAGAGCACCGTGCAGCCGAGCAGTTCGGATGCTGCCTGTGCAGCTCCACCGCGGCTACTAGCGATGTCGTCTTCGGACCAGTTCGCCAGGCCAAGCCGTTTGAGGAGTACCGAAAGCTCGCGTGCGTGCGGGGTAATCACCAGACCCGGCATACCGGGTTCGATGAGGCAGAGGGCGCCAGCATCCACAACCGCCGGAATACCCGCGTCGACACTGTCTTGCAGCAGCATGCTGCGTTCGTCTTCGCGCGCATCCGGGATTCCGGATCCGATCACCAAGCAGTGATACGTGCCCGAACCGTGGACAACTTCGGGGCGCACCGCCAGCACGCCCTGTGCGACAGCATTTGGCCCGAGGTACCGAACCATGCCTGCGCCGGTGCGGCACGCCGCCTGAGCAGTCAGCACGGCCGCGCCGGGATACGTGTGCGATCCGGTGGCAAGCAGCACCACCCCACGGCGGTACTTGTTGTCGGTCTCAACCGGTGCCTGCACAACAGCGCGCACTTGCGAGGCGTGAACGGTTGACCAGAGGTCTGCATGCGATTGCTCGAGGATCATCGCGCCCTAATCTACCTGCGGGCAGTGGCGTCCCGCACCTCCCCTACGAGAACTTCAATAATGTCCTCCAGAAAGAGCACTCCGGTCGTCGCACCGTTCTTGGCGACAACGCGGGCCAGGTGCTTACCGGTGCGACGCATCGTGGCGAGCGCATCCTCGAGTTCTGTGCCCTCGTACAGCGACGTTAGTGGCCGCACCGCATCGCTCGAGAGCGGCGCTTCGAATCGCTCCGCCGGAATCGCCAGCAGGTCCTTGAGGTGCACGTACCCGACGGGGGTCCCGGCATCGTCCGCGATGATGTACCGCGAGAATCCGAATTCGGCGACGGCACGTTGAATGTCGTGGGCGCTAGTGGACGCGGGCAGCAGCTGCACTTGATCAGCAGGAACGGCGACTTCGCCCACGCGCTTATTCGTGAACTCGAAGGTATTGGCGAGGGTTCCGGCCTCGTCGGCGAGGATGCCCTCGCGTGTGGATTGCTCCACGATGCCGGCGACTTCGTCAAACGTAAACGCACTATTCGCTTCGGACTTTGGTGTCACGCCAAACACCCGCAGGATGCCATTGGCGATGCCGTTCAGGGCCCAGATCACCGGGGTAAACAGTCGCGAAATCAGCACGAGCGGTGGCGCCAAGATCAGTACCGCGCGATCCGGAATCGAGAAGGCGAGGTTCTTTGGCACCATCTCGCCAAGCACAACGTGCAGGTAAGTGACGAGCGTCAGCGTAATGATGAAGCTCGTCACGCCAACGGTTTCGGCAGACAACCCGGTGAGGTTGAACGGGATCTCAAGCAGGTGGTGAATCGCCGGCTCTGACACGTTCAAGATCAGCAACGAACAGATCGTGATGCCGAGCTGGCAGGTCGCGAGCATGAGCGAGGCGTTTTCCATGGCGTACAGCGATGTCTGCGCCGCTTTGGAGCCGCGCTCGGCCCGGGGCTCGATCTGTGACCGACGAGCCGAGATCACGGCGAACTCCGCCGCCACAAAAAATGCGTTTCCAGCAAGCAGAACGACGAGCCAGATGATTCCCATGATGTCGTTCATCGGTCGGCTCCGTCGTCGTTGAGTTCGCGTCGGCTCAGTTCCTCGCGGCTGACGTAGTCGCTACCGGGTACGAACTGGATGCGGTCGATGCGTCGGCCTTCAAGCCGCTCGACGCGCAGCACGCCCTCGGGAATGGTGACGGTGTCGCCAACTTGTGCGAGTCGGCCGAGTGCGAAGAGCACGAACCCGCCGAGCGTTTCGTACGGACCGTCCTCATCCAGACAAATATTCAATCGCTCGCGAAGTTCATCGGGCCGCAGGAGCCCGTCGATGCTGATGCGGTCACGCATCCGAATGACTTCGACTGGAGCGCGATCGTGTTCGTCGACGAGGTCGCCGACGATCTCTTCAACGATGTCCTCAAGCGTCACGATGCCCGCAGTGCCACCGTATTCATCGAGCACAACCGCCATCTGGTATCCCTCGCCGCGCACCTGCCCGAGCAGCGCATCCAACCCTATCGTTTCTGGCACGAACGACACGTCTTCTTTAATCGCACCAACCGGTACCGCACCACGCCGCTCACGAGGTACAGCAACGGCGTACTTGACGTGTGCAATCCCGATGATGTCGTCAATGTCTTCGTCGACGACCGGAAAGCGCGAGAAACCGGTGCGGTGCGCGAGCCCAATACATTCTTCGACGGATGCGTCGGCCGCGATCACCTGTACCCGCGGTCGCGGGGTCATCACGTCTTCGGCCGAAAGCTCGCTGAAGCGCAGCGTTCGGTTAAGCAGCACCGCACGATCGGTGTCCAGCAAGCCGACCATCGCACTGCGACGAACCAAGCTCGCAAGTTCTTCGGCCGTGCGGGCGCCGGAGATTTCTTCTTTCGGCTCGACGCCGAACGTGCGAATCAGCGCATTCGCGGAGCCATTCAACGCATTCACCGCCGGGCGAAATACGGCCGTAAACACATTCTGAAACGGCACGACCGGTTTACCCGTGACGCGCGGCAGTGACAGTGCCAGGTTCTTTGGCACGAGCTCACCAACGAGCATCGATAGCACCGTCGCAATCGTCATGGCGATAACCGTGCCGGTCGCTTTCACCCAGTCTTCGGGCAGCCCCATGGACGTAAACGCCCCACCGAGCAGGTTGCTCAACGCTGGTTCCATGGTGAAACCGGTGAGCAGCGTGGTCAGGGTAATACCGAGCTGTGCGCTCGACAGGTGGGTTGAGGTGTGCCGGAGCGCGCTAATGATTGGAGCCAGGCCACGCTCACCTGCCGCTTGGCGCTTTTCCAGATCGTTTCGATCGAGGTTGACCAGTGCGAATTCTGCGGCGACGAACAGTCCCGTGCCGAAGCACAATAGGACGCCGACGCCGAACAATATCCAATCCATAGTTGTCTCAGATCCTAGCGGAACTGGGGTTCCGGCTAACCGTGATTGCGGTGGGTGGACGCTTCGGTTACGCGCCTGGCGTACCTTTACGAGGATTCACGCCATTTCAAGGCAAGAAGACAAACGACGGCTAGGCTTGTCCGTCGAGAAAGTAACGACATGCGGTGTATGCGCATGACGTGACTGGCAATGAAGCAAGGTCTCGAACAGTAGGCGGCGGAAGGCGGCGATTGGCGCGTGGCGACCAACAACCTCGAGGGGACTCCTAGGCAGGGAGTAACCGACTTTGGTGCAAATGACTGGCTCGTAGAGGAGATGTTCGCGAAGTTCCGCGAGGATCGCACGAGCGTCGACAAGGCCTGGTGGCCGACCCTCGAACGCTACGCGGCGTCGCTTGATCGCACGCCAAAGCCCAGCGACACTGCAGGCGCGTCGCAGCCAAGTGCATCCGCCGCGAACACGACTCAGCCCGCCGGAGCCCAGGGCAACGCCGCCCACGGCACCGAGACGTCGACGTCGAAGCCCGCGCGCACGACCGCCCGCCCGGCACGCGAACGCCCCATCCCAGCTGAGGCCCCATCGAATCCGAAACCGGCCGAGCCAGAGCAAGAAGCGCGGGTAACGCCACTTGCGGGTATCTCCAAAGCGATCGCAAAGAACATGGATACCTCGCTCGAGATTCCAACCGCGACGAGCTATCGCGATGTGCCGGCAAAACTCCTGATCGATAACCGCATCGTGATCAACAACCACCTTCGTCGCACCCGCGGTGGCAAGGTGTCGTTTACGCACCTGGTCGGCTACGCCCTCGTGCAGGCACTGGCGAAGCAACCAGACCTCAACGTGTATTACGACGTCGTGGATGGCCGTGCCTCGCGAGTCTCCCCCGCGCACGTCAACCTCGGAATCGCGATTGATGCCGTGTCTGATGACGGAACCCGCAGCCTGATCGTGCCGAGCATCAAGCAAGCCGAGCGGATGAACTTCCGCGAGTTCCACGCCGCGTTCGAATCGCTAATTGACAAGGCCCGCGACGGCAAGCTCACTGCTGCTGACCACGCCGGTACCACGATCACCATCACCAACCCGGGTGTCATCGGCACGGTGCACTCGGCACCGCGCCTGCTTCGCGGTCAGGGCTCGATCATTGGCGTCGGTGCCCTCGACTACCCCGCCGCGTTCCAGGGCATGGCTCAAGAGAACATCGACACGATGGCGATTTCGAAGCGCCTCATGCTGTCGTCCACCTACGACCACCGCGTCATCCAGGGTGCCGCGTCGGGCGAGTTCCTCGCGAGTGTGGCCGAACTGCTGATGGGCGGCGAGAACTTCTACGAACGCATCTTCTCGTCGCTGCGCATCCCCTACCGCCCGATTATCTGGTCGAAGGACCACTTCGTCGACCCTGCCGACGCAATTAACAAGACCGCGCGCGTGCAGAGCGTCATCAACATGTACCGCGTGCGCGGTCACCTGATGGCGGACACCGATCCGCTCGAGTACGTTCAGCGCACGCACCCCGACCTCGAGATCGAGTCGCACGGCCTCACATTCTGGGACCTCGAGCGACTGTTTGTGACCGAGAACTTCAGTTCGAAGCGCCTAATGAAACTGCGCGATGTGCTCGGTATTCTGCGCGACACGTACTGCCGCACGATCGGCATCGAGTACATGTTCATTCCCGAACCCGAACTGCGCACGTGGTTCCAGCGGGAACTCGAACACCCGTATACGCCACCGACGCACGACCAGCAGCTGCGCATCCTGAAGAAGCTGAACCAGGCAGAAGCGTTCGAAACGTTCCTGCAGACGAAGTACGTCGGCCAAAAGCGCTTCTCACTTGAGGGCTCTGAGTCGCTGATCCCACTGCTCGATCAGATCGCGCAAGATGCGATTGACGCGGATATTCGTGAGCTCGCCATCGGTATGGCACACCGCGGTCGGCTGAATGTGCTCACCAATATCGCGGGTAAGACGTACCGCCAGGTGTTCCGCGAGTTCGAGGGCGCCCAGGCAGGCAAGGTTGTTGGCTCGGGTGACGTGAAGTACCACCTCGGTATTGAAGGCACCTACACCGGCATGGATGGCCGGGAACTGCCCATCTACTTGGCTGCGAACCCATCGCACCTCGAAGCCGTGAACGGTGTGCTTGAAGGCATCGTGCGCGGCAAGCAAGACCGTCTCGGCCCCGGCAACTTCGACGTGCTCCCCGTGCTCGTTCACGGTGACGCCGCGATGAGCGGTCAGGGTGTCGTCTACGAGACCATGCAGATGTCGCAATTGCGCGGCTACCGCACCGGCGGCACGATCCACGTCGTCATCAATAACCAGGTTGGTTTCACCACCACGCCGCAGGATGCCCGCTCCTCGATGTACGCGACCGACGTCGCGAAGGCGATTCAGGCTCCGGTATTCCACGTGAACGGTGACGACCCTGAGGCAGTCGCGCACGTCGCGTCGCTCGCATTGAAGTTCCGCCAGAAGTTCAACCGCGATGTCGTTATCGACCTCATCTCGTACCGCCGCCGCGGTCACAATGAGGGCGATGACCCATCGATGACGCAGCCCATCATGTACGACCTCATCGAGGCCAAGCGCTCGGTGCGAAAGATCTACGCCGACAACCTCATGGGTCGTGGCGACATCACGACCGAAGAGTTCGAAGCCCACCAGGTGGAGTTCCGTGCCGAGCTCGAGCGTGCGTTCGCCGAAACACACGATTCGCACACGGCACCGATTTCGGCCAAGGAACTGTCAACGGTCGGTGCGAACGAAGAGCTGCACACGTCGGAGCCCGCATCCACCGGTGTCGACCAGTCCGTGCTTGACACGATCGGTCAGGCGCACCAGAACATGCCCGAGGGCTTTACGGTGCACCCGAAGCTCAAGCGTGTGCTGGATGCGCGTGCCCGCATGTCGGCGGAAGGTAACGTCGACTGGGCCTACGCTGAGCTGCTGGCCTTGGGGTCGCTGCTACTCGAGGGAACACCCGTTCGCATGTCGGGTCAAGACTCGCGCCGTGGCACGTTCACGCAGCGTCACGCGCTCTTCCACGATCGCAAGACCGACCAAAACTGGTTGCCGCTCCAAAACCTGTCGGAGAACCAGGCTCAGTTCTCGATCTACGACTCGCTGCTCTCGGAGTTCGCGGTGCTCGGTTTTGAATACGGCTACTCGGTAGAACGTCCTGACGCGCTCGTGCTCTGGGAAGCTCAGTTCGGTGACTTCGTCAACGGCGCGCAGACGATTGTGGATGAATTCATTGCTGCCGGTGAGCAAAAGTGGGCGCAACACTCGAGCGTAGTGCTGTTGTTGCCACACGGTTACGAGGGGCAGGGTCCCGACCACTCGTCGGCACGTATCGAGCGGTTCCTCACGCTCGCGGCCCAGCACAACATGACCGTGGCACAGCCCTCAACCCCGGCTAGCTATTTCCACTTGCTGCGTCGTCAGGCCTATGCTCGCCCACGCAAACCACTGATTGTGTTCACACCGAAGTCGATGCTGCGACTTCGCCAGGCCACCAGCAGCCTGGATGTGTTTACGAACGGTGTCTTCGACCCGGTACTCGACGATGCCAACGTCACCGACCCGGCAGCCATTCGTCGCGTCGTGATCCACTCCGGCAAGCTCCACTACGAGCTGCGTCAGCGCCTCGAGAAGGATCCGGCGCCGGTGGCGCTCGTGCGCCTCGAGCAGTACTACCCGCTGCCGAAGGAAGCCCTGATCAACACCATCAACCGGTACCCGAATGCCGATGTCGTTTGGGCGCAGGAAGAACCTGCCAACCAGGGTGCGTGGCCGTTCCTGTACACCAACCTGGCACCGGCACTCGACCGCGAGCTGATTCCGGTAACCCGACCCCGCGCATCCGCCCCGTCAGTGGGCACCATGCGAATGCACAAGGAGCAGCAGGATGAGCTCATTCGCGAGGCGCTCGGCCTCGACTAGGGCCGCAGCAACCCGTTAACAAACCGGGCGCACCCACGTCTTGGGTGCGCCCGGTTTGTTGCGTTCGCAGCGCCCGTGCTGCGAGGTCCGCGCTGCTCGGCTCACGCCTGTTGCCGGTTAGCTCCTGTCGTCGGCTAGTCTTTGTTGCCGGGAGCGGCGTTGCCGCAATGCGCGCGCAAGAACGATGCGACCTTGTCGCGCAGGTCTGCCGGTGCCGGTTCGTCGGCGCAGCAGCGCTTGACGGTCTGCGTGATCACCAGCTCCATCCGTGCCTCCTCATCGCAATCGGGGCAATCTTGCAGATGGGTGTTGATCTCGGAGCGATCCTTGTCACACAGTTCGCGGCGAAGGAAATCCGCCAGCTGTTCGCGGGCCTGTTCGCAGCCACAGTCATGACTCGTCATTTGGCAGTTCCCTTCGTTGTTTTCGCGGTGGTGACAACATCATTCGTCGTGCCAATGCCGTATTCCCGCGCGTACTCACGCAATTGTTCTCGCAGGATGCCCCGGCCTCGGTGCAGTCGCGACATCACGGTGCCAGTCGGTGTGCCCATGATTTCCGCAATCTCGCGGTAGCTGAATCCCTGCACATCGGCGAGCAAGACCGCCTGTCGATAGTCATCTGGCAGCGCCGCCAGCGCGTCCTTAACTACATCCGCCGGCAGGTTCTCAACGGCTTCGAGTTCTGCTGAACGCGAGTGGTTCTGAGCGGTGTACGACTCGGCGCCGCCGACCTGCCAATCCTCGAGTTCTTCGAGCGGGTTTTCGTATGGCCGCCGCTGCTGTTTGCGGTACTCGGTGATGTAGAGGTTCGTTTGGATGCGGTACAGCCACGCCCGCAGGTTGGTGCCCTGTTTGAACGAAGCGAACGCCGTCAGCGCTTTGGCGTAGGTTTCTTGCACCAAGTCCTCGGCGTCACTCCGATTGCGCGTCAATCGCATGGCATGGCCGTAAAGCTCGTCCAAGAACGGCATGGCCTGCTGCGCGAATGCGAGATTGAGCGCCGTTCGGTCTGCCACCGACTGCTCCAGTTCCGGCGCAGGCTGTGCTGGCCCAGATTGTGTGTGCACGGCCTGGGCATCAGCGTCGGATGCGGGTCTCGCGTCCGGTGCGGTCGTTGCCGTCATGAAGCTCCAGGTTCTTGGTTTGGGGTATTGCCGAATGGGTATTTAATGCGGCTCGATCTGTTCAGTCTACGAACTCGGCCTGCGACACCGGCCTGCAGAGTCGTTTGCCGCTGGGATTCGGGCGTGCTTCCCTACTCCCCAGCATCAAGGCCGACTACTGTTACAACTGATGCAGATCTTCAATTATTCCGGCGACGATTTTGACCTGTACGGCCAGTTCGGTGGCGACACGGACACCGCGACCGGCCCGTGGAGCGCACCGCAGACGGGCGGCCCCATTGACGCGACCGTGCGCATCCCCGGCTCAAAGTCGCTGACCAACCGCGAGCTCATCCTGGCAGCGCTCGCTGCAGAGCCAACGGTGTTGCGCGGTGCGCTGCTCGCCCGCGACACCCGATTGATGATCAGCGCCCTCGAAAAGCTGGGCGTCGACATTGAGGTCAACCACGATCGCCATGGCACTCCCACCATCACCGTGACTCCCCCAGACGAATTCTCGGGTGCCGTAGATATTGACTGCGGTCTGGCCGGCACCGTCATGCGGTTTGTGCCGACGGTCGCAGCCCTCGCGCTCGGCCCGGTGACGTTCGACGGCGACGAGGGCGCGCGCCTGCGCCCAATGGGCGGCACCCTGCAGGCGCTGCGTGCATTGGGCGTGCAGGTTCGCGACGACGGTCGCGGCCGCCTGCCATTCTCGATTTTCGGCACCGGCAGCATTACCGGCGGCGACATCGAGATCGATGCGAGCGCATCCAGTCAGTTTGTCTCGGGCCTGCTGCTCTCGGCACCTCGCTTCGACGAGGGGCTCACGCTGCGTCACACCGGCGCAGGGCTGCCGTCGCTCCCCCATATCGAGATGACGCTGGCAACGTTGCGCGCACGAGGTGTTGACGCCCGCACCATTGACGAACGCACCTGGCGGGTCGAGCCCGGCCCGATTCGCGGTGGCGATATTGTCATCGAGCCCGACCTCTCAAACGCGGCACCGTTCTTGATCGCGGCGGTGGTCTGCGGCGGAACCGTACGCATCCCCGATTGGCCGACGACGACCACGCAGGTCGGCGACCACCTGCGCGAGCTGCTCGCACCGTTCGGAGCCGAGTGCACGCTCGACGATCGTGCCCTCACCTGCACGGTGGCAAACGGCATCGCCCAAGGCGCCGAGATTTCTGGAGCCGACCTCAACCTCGAGCACGCGGGCGAACTCGCACCCAATCTCGCGGCCCTGCTCGCGCTGTGCCACGGTCCGTCGACGCTCACGGGTATCGCCCACCTGCGCGGCCACGAAACCGACCGCCTCGCCGCACTCGCCGCCGAGCTGAGCCGTGTTGGCTGCCAAGTCACCGAGCTCGAAGACGGCCTGCACATCGTTCCGAGTGCACGCAACGCCGCGCTCTGGCAGTGCTATGCCGATCACCGCATGGCAACATCCGGGGCAATTATGGGGCTCGTGACCGACGGCATCACCGTCGACGACATCGAGTGCACCTCAAAGACGCTGCCCGATTTTGCCGAGATGTGGTGCTCCATGCTCGGTGTGGATGCGGCAGCATCGGCGGATACGTCCGTGCGCGACGAGTTCATCCACTTTGATGTGCCGCAGCGTTCGACGCCATCAACCGATACCTCGACCAGCACAGATCGCCCCGGAGACGCCCGGTGAACTGGCGCCTAACCGATGCCTACGACGAGTACGGCGACTTCAGCGAAGACGACGTACGCATTCGTCCTCCCCGCAAAGGTTCGAAGCCGCGCACCAAGCAGCGTCCCACCCATGATGACGCCGTAACCGGGTTCGTTGTGACCGTTGACCGCGGCCGCTACACCTGCGTGCTTGAACACGATGAAGATGTCTACGTCACAGCCGCCACCGCCCGCGAATTGGGACGCGGTGCCGTCGTTGTCGGCGACCGTGTCGCGCTCGTTGGCGACGTTTCGGGTGAACCGGGGTCGCTCGCCCGCATTGTTCGGGTCGCCGAGCGCGAAACACTGCTGCGACGAAGCGCCGACGACACCGACCAGGTCGAGCGCATCATCGTCGCCAACGCCGACCAGCTCTGCGTGGTCGTCGCCGCCATCAACCCAGAGCCACGCCCGCGGCTGATCGACCGCTACTTGATCGCTGCCTACGATGCCGGCATCGAACCGATCCTGGTCATCACGAAAACCGACCTGCATCCTGCCGACGAGCTGCGCGCGCTGGTCGAGCCGCTCGGTGTGCCGGTGTTCACTTCGGCGATCAATGAGGAGCCCAGCGACGAACTGCTTGATGCCCTCGCTGGCCACACCACCGTCATGGTCGGCCACTCGGGTGTGGGCAAGTCGACACTCGTGAACGCGCTCGTGCCCGATGCCGACCGTGCCACCGGGCACGTGAACGCGGTGACCGGTCGCGGCCGGCACACCTCGAGCTCGTCGCTCGCATTGCCGCTGCCCGAGGGCGGTTGGATCATCGATACGCCGGGTGTCCGCTCGTTTGGGCTTGGCCACGTTGACGCCAACGCCATCACCGATGCGTTCCCCGCAATCGCCAACGTGGTCGACGAATGTCCGCGCGGCTGTACGCACCGTGCCTCCAGCCCCGATTGCGAGCTCGACGCCGCAATTGCAGCAGGCGACTTGGATGCGCTGTCGACGATGCGCGTGCATTCCATTCGCCGGTTGCTCGATTCGCTGGCACCCGAGCCGGTCGCGGATGCGGGTGACTCACCCTCGCCGTAATCGCACATGGCGCACACGGTCACGATCGCGACCGCCTCGCTACCTGACCGCTGCGCGAACGAGGCTGCGCATCCACCGAACATTCGGCGCGGTTGCCCGCAATCGCGCGGATCTCGGGCCATACTCATGACATGGCTCTCGAACTGCTGCACCCCATCACCGCCGACCTCCGTCTCGCGCGTCAACTCGCCGATATCGCGGATGCGGTTTCGATGGAATATTTCAACTCGCGTGACCTTGGTGTCTACGTCAAGGAAGACCGCACGCACGTCACCGACGGCGACCGCGCAGTTGAGGAGGCCATTCGCGCGAAGCTTGCCGAGGAACGCCCGAGCGACTCGGTGTACGGCGAGGAGTTCGGTACTGAGGGCTCGTCGCGTCGACAGTGGATCATTGACCCGATCGACGGCACCGCGAACTTCATGCGCGGTGTGCCAATTTGGGCAACGCTGATTTCGCTCGTCATCGATGGCCGCCCCGAGGTGGGTGTGGTCTCGGCTCCCGCGCTGAACCGTCGCTGGTGGGGCGCGACCGGACTCGGCGCCTACCTTGACGACGACCTTGCCGATTCGGACACCGCTACGGATCGCCGCATCGAGGTGTCGGCGGTATCGCGCCTCATGGACTCGCAGTTCAGCTACGGTTCGCTGCAGTACTGGCTGCAAAACGACAACCTCGCACCAATCGTGGAGTGCTGCGAAACCGTTTGGCGGTCGCGCGCCATTGGCGATTTCTGGCCGTACATGCTCGTCGCCGAAGGGTCGTTCGACATCGCCTGCGAACTCGACCTCGAGCCGTACGACATGGCCGCGCTCGTACCCATCGTGCAAGAGGCCGGCGGTACGTTCACGTCAATCGATGGCAAGGAGGGCCCGTGGCACGGTTCCGCACTCGCCACGAACGGGCTCATGCACGACGAAGTCCTCGAAATTTTCCGTCGCCACGCACGCAGCTAGGCCTGCGGGGAAGCCGCGGCTGACTCATTCCCCTTCGAACCGACGACGTCGATGTAGGCAACGAGCGTCGCGAGCAGCGCCGCGGCGATCAGGATGCACATAGCAGCGACGTAGCCCTGTCGTGCGCTCGCCTCGGTGCGGTCAACGTAGGCCGCAAAGAACGTTGATGCGGCCAGGGCGATACCCAAGGCGTTGCCGACCCGCTGGCCTACCTGCATCATCGATCCGGCAACGCCCGCCTGCGTAACTGGCACGTCCTTCACAGCACGCATCTGGTTGGCGGGCATCAGCAACCCGGGCCCCACACCAACGAACGTCAGCACGATACCCATGAGCCACGGGGTGAGTTCGGGTGACGCGAACTGGCCCACGAGCATGAGTCCGGCTAGGCCAAGTGTGAAGATGGCGATACCGATGAGCACCATCACCTTCGCGTGCGCGAAAGTGTACTTACCGGCTGTTGCCGAGACGGCTGCCGATACCAGGGCGTACGGCACGGTAATCAGCCCGACAATTACCGGCTCGTGACCGAGTCCCATCTGCACGTACTGCGTCATGATGAAGAACGTCGGCGGCATGATCACAAAGAACAATGAGCCGATGATGACGCCCCAGCGATACGAGGGCAGTTTGAACAGCTCGAGGTTGACGGCCGGACTCTTACCCTGGCGCGCGTAGCGGCGTTCCCAGAGTACGAATGCCACGGCCGGAATCACCGCGGCCACCGCTAGCCACCAGCGCGCGGGGTCATCGGCGCTCGTGCCAGTGGTGAGTACCAGCGGTGTCATCACCAGCAGCACTGCGGTTGCGAGCAGCGCGACACCGAATAGGTCAAGGTTGAGTTTGCGGGCGTGCGGTTGCTGTGCGGGAAGGAACCAGAACGCGAACGCGACGATGGCCACGCCGAGGGGCAGGTTCATCCCGTAGATTGCGCGCCAGCCGAGCTCTTCGCCGAGTGCGCCAATCAGCATGCCGCCAATCGTTGGTCCGAATGCGGTGCCGAGACCGATTGAGGCACCGAAAATACCGAATGCCTTGCCTCGTTCCTTGCCCTGGAACATCTGTTGGATAAACCCGATGACCTGCGGCATGAGGGTACCGGCGGCAACACCCTGCACGAGTCGCCCGATCACGAGCAGCTCTGCAGATGGCGCGAGCGTGCATCCCAAACTTGCCAGCGTGAACAGGATCGCGCCGATCAGAAACATCGACTTTCGTCGCCAGATGTCACCGAGTCGACCGGCGGGTACGAGCACGATACCGAACGCGAGCACATAGCCCGCGACGATCAGCTGTGCCTGCGAGCTCGAGGCGCCGAGCGAATGCTCGATCGGCGCGATCGCCACGTTGATTTTCACCATGTCGAGCACGGTGGCAATGGCTGCCGCGATGCAGACCGCGAACGCGGGCCAGCGGCGGGCAGATTCAGGTTGCGTCGACGAAATCACTGAGGCAGTCTACGCCCGGTTGCGCTAGCTCGTTGTGGATGCGTTCAGTCGCGCCGTGCGCCTAGTGGTTGTTTGCGAGGTACTCGAGTGCGAACTCGTAGCCGAGCGTGCCGGCACCCGCGATGACCGCGGCGGCTTGCGGGCTGATGAACGAGTGATGACGGAACGACTCGCGTCGGTAGACGTTCGAGATGTGCACTTCGACGACGGGAAGCTCTGCGTATTCGAGCGCGTCGTGAATCGCGACCGAGGTGTGTGTGTAGGCGCCTGCGTTGATGATAATGGCGCGGTTGCGCTCGCGAGCCTGCTGGATACGCTCGACGAGTTCACCCTCGTGGTTTGACTGCACGAACTCCACCTCAAGACCGAGCGCAGCGGCGCGCTTGCGGCAGGATGCTTCGACGTCGGCAAGCGTCTGCGTGCCGTACACCTCGGGGTTGCGGGTGCCGAGCGTATTCAAGTTCGGGCCGTTGAGGATGAGCACTGGTGTCGTCGCAGTCATGGTGCGATTCTATGCGGTGCAGGTTCCGGGGCAGCTATCCCCCGCCTGCCGCACGTGCAAACGAAGCCGCCCGCATCGACGGGTGGCCGATGCGGGCGGATGAATGCGGCAGCGCGTTACTTTGCTGCAGTTTCGTAGGCGTGACCTTGCTCGAGGTCGAGGTGGGTTGTTGCCTTGTTGCGCATCACCACGAGCGTGGTGATGAGGGTGATTGCGATGGCAATCATGACGTATGCCGCGAAAGCGCCCATCGCGTCATTCGTCTTCGCCCAGTCCTGAATCATTGGCGAGGTACCGCCGAAGATCGAGTTAGCGAGGCCGTAGCCGAGGCCCACACCGAGCGCACGAATGTGTGCCGGGAAGAGTTCTGCCTTGAAGATGGCGTTAATCGAGGTGTAGGCGGTCAGGACCACGTACGACACGCAGAGGATTAGGAACGAGACCCAGATGTTCGACTGAGCCGGCATCCAGAACACGAATGGGATGACCATGAGCAGGCCGGTGAAACCGAAGAACAGGAAGACTGGCTTGCGACCAATCTTGTCAGAAAGCAGACCACCAAGCGGCTGAAGGCACATCAGGAAGATCAGGCTGAGCAACACGACAGTGTTAGCGAGCTGCGGGTCTTGTTCGGCAAAGGTCTTCTTGATGGTGTTTGGACCGGTCACTGAGAACGTGTAGAACGCGACGGTGCCACCGAGCGTAAAGAGGAAGCAGACCAGCAGCGGCTTCCACTGGTTGGTAAACAACTCACGCAGCGTACCGCTCTGGGTGATGACGCCGGTCTTGACGCCGTCGAGGTAATCCTTCGAGAGCGACTCGTCCATCGTGGTTCGCAGCCAGAACACGACCACCGCAGCTACGGCGCCGATCGCGAACGGTACGCGCCAGCCCCAGGCCGTGAGCTGTTCGGCCGACATAAACGACTGCATAATGAACAGCGTCAGCTGTGCGAGCACGTGGCCACCGACAAGCGTGACGTACTGGAAACTCGAGAAGAAGCCGCGTCGGTTCGCGGTTGCTGCCTCGGACATATAGGTCGCGGAGGCCGCATATTCACCACCGGTTGCAAATCCCTGGATGAGGCGCAGCGCCATGAGCATGACGAGTGCCCAAACACCAATGTCCTCGCGGGTTGGCAGCAGCGCGATGCAACCCGATGCCACCGCCATGATTGTGACCGCGACCGTGAGCGATGCCTTGCGCCCGTGGCGGTCAGCGAAGCGACCAAAGAACCAGGCACCGACGGGGCGGGCGACAAACGTTACCGCGAAGACCGCCCAGGCCATCACATCCGATGACTCACTTGCGGTGTCGAAGAAGTGCGGCTTGAAGAAGGAGAGAAATACGGAATAGGTGTAGACGTCGTACCACTCGACGAGGTTGCCGAGCGACCCCTTGAGGGTATTGCCGACCGCCTGACGTGTGGTCTAGGGTGTCGCGAGTTGAGTCATCGTTGACCTTTGCTATGTGGGTTATGCGCAGTGGCATAACGAACGAGTTTAGGGACAGGGATTGCTTCGCGGCATCCGTACACAGCGGCACTTGTGGCAGACGGCACAGATATGACCTGCAACATTGAACACTGAACTAAACCGATTTGCCAACCACCAACCAGCGAATATGCGCAATGAATCTCCATACGTTGTAGCGGCAAGTCCCCGGTGCACGCTCCCCGTTCAACGCCGAAGATGGTTCACGTGACTTGGTGCGGGCAGGTACATTTGAGCGGCAGGTTTTGGTATCGGAAGGGGTGCAATGGCACACAGCGAACGATTTGCAAGGTTGCGCCTCTTGCTCGGCGATGCGGGGTTGGATGCGCTGCAAGACGCCACGGTCATGGTGCTCGGTCTCGGTGGGGTCGGGTCGGCCTGCGCGCAAGCCCTTGCTCGCGGCGGCGTCGGAAATCTCATCGTGCTTGATCGCGACGTTGTAGAGGCCAGCAATATCAACCGTCAGGCCATCGCCTTCGAATCAACGATTGGCAGGGTTAAAGCGGACCTCATGCGCGAGATGATCGCCGACATTAACCCAGATTGCACCGTTCATGCCGAGCAGGTATTCCTCACCCAGGCGAATATCCCGGCAAGCTTGGATGCGTATCCACGTCCCGACTATGTCATCGACTGCATTGATACGGTGACGCAGAAACTGGCCGTCGTGAAGTGGGCGGCAGAGCGCCAAATTCCGCTCTTGGCCTCGATGGGCGCGGCCAACAAGTTGGATCCCTGCAAATTGGAATTCGCCGATATTTTCGAGACCCGAAACTGCATGCTCTCGAAAGTAATTCGCAAAGAATGTCGTGTGCGTGGCATCCGCCGCCTCGAAGTACTGTATTCCACCGAGTTGCCAATGAAGGTCGATGGTGACGGCACCTGGAGTAAGGCCGGCACGCTCGGGTCGATGAGCTACATGCCGCCGGTTATGGGGCAAATGCTTGCCGGTCTCGCTATTCGACGGTTGGCTGGACTCGCGCCGATGGCGCGACCACCGAAGCTGCTGCAGCCGATGAAGGCTGGCGACTTTCAATGGCCAGAGCACGGTGATTCCGGCACCGAAGCGGCCCTGCAGGAAGCCTAATCGTGCCGCATCTGCTCGATACCCACTATCACCTCGACTTCTTGTCGGGTGCGGCTGACTACCGGGCTTTTCTAAAGGCAGCCGTTGCAGCCGGTATCGAAGTGGTCGCGCAAACGCTGACCCCGTCGGCGTTCGTTCGGCTGCGCAACGAACTACAGTCGGTCACCGAAACAGGAGCGTCACTCCCCCGCTGCGCGCTTGGTTTCCATCCCTGGTTTATTGAAAACGACGCACACGCCGATGCCGAATTGCAGGTGTTCGCGGGAGCGGTGCGCCAGACCCGTTTCATCGGCGAAATTGGTCTCGACTTCGCTCCCGCACGTCTGTCTGCCACGCCCGCAGCCCTGCAACAGCGAGTGCTGCGCGAGGTGCTGACAGCCGTGGGCGACGCATCCGCACAAGCGAACGAGCGCGCGCCTTATGTGCTGTCGATTCACGCGGTACGTGCCGCATCCGATGTGCTCGATCTGCTGGATGCGGCCGGTACGTGGGATCAGCACGTCGCGCCGGTGTTTCACTGGTTTTCAGGCACGAGTGACGAACTCACGCGGCTGATTCGTTCCGGAGGGTTTATCTCGGTGAACCCGCGAATGCTCGCGAGCAAACGTGGCCGTGCCTATGTCGCCCAGGTGCCGGCAGACCGGTTGCTGCTCGAAAGCGATCTGCCCGACGCGCCGATCGCCGCCGATACCAGCGATGCGAGCCAGGATGCGGTGGTGCGCGAAATTTCGCACCTCCGCGAATCGTTGCACCAGACCCGCACGACGTTGCAAGGCCTTTGCGGGCCGGATGTGCTCGATCAGATCAACGCCACATCAACCAAACTGTTCGATATGCCCAGCTAACGTGCGCCGCGGACCGGTATGTGCGCGGCCCTTTGGGTCACGTTAATGACCTAATGTGAGCGGAAAATTGCGCACGCTGGAGGTATTGCTGTGTCAGCCAAATCTGGGGCATCGACGCCAAATCGGGAATTCGGTCTTCCCGCGAATCTCATTGTGGTTGTGCTTGTCGTACTCACCGGGATTGCCGGCTTCAGATTGATTTCAGAGACCAGCCTCATGCAACGGCTTGTGTTCGAGTCAGTGTCACGCGATGGCGGGCACAGGTTAGTCGTGCACGACCGCGGTACCGCCGGACTGTTTGGCCCAGCCACCATTCGCATCCGCGTCTATGAAGTGAATCAAGACAGCTCATGGCTTTCGAGCGACCGCGAACTTCATCAATTCGAAACCCGTGTTGCAAATGATGGGGCTGCAATTGGCGAAGAAAACTTCTTCGTGTCTTGGCAGCCGAACGCTGTTTCGCTCACGCTGACTGGTGATGAGCAGACGCCCCTCACTTGTGCGTTTTATTTCGATGGCACTCGGGAATGCGAGCGGCACTTCCCTGCCCCGCCGCAGGAAACGCCCACGCCATCGGACACGACGACATCACCCCAGGCCTCCGATATCACTGAGCCCAGCGAATCAACCGGGCTTGCCGAGACCGCATCCCCTCGCGACCCCAGCCCGCCCGAGATTCCGGTTGCCGAAGACCGACAGATGCCACCAAACCTCCGCGAAAACCCCGAAGTGGGTTGGCAGGTACCGGCGATGGAAGCGATCGTGGCCGATGCCGAGCTGCTCGGCATCGAGGTCGGTGCACCGGTGTTTGATATGAACGCTCGCGCTGATCTATTCGTGCGGGTGAATGAGGGAACCAGCGCCGATGGCGTGCCGTTCCAAGACCGGCTGTTCCATAAGAAGACAACGCAACAGGACGGCCAAGAGCTGTATCTCATTCGCGTGTACACCGGCGAGCAGGGAAATACGATATTTGACGAGCCCCTGGGCGAATTTCGCTACGACCCCGCAACTGGCGAAACCAGTCGCATAGATTAATGCGACATGCATACGATTCCGCGACGATAGTCGTCGATTGGCGCGCATTCATCTCAAGCAATCGGATGCAGTAATGCAATACCGACACTTCGTCTCCGATGCGGATGCGGGGTCGTAGGCCGGTGCGAACATCAAGGTGTCGACAAGTCGCGGCGACACACACCCATCGGCGGTTAGATACTGCCGACATCGCGCGCGCTTCAACTTAAAGTAAGGGATATCTTCCACACCCACCACTGACGGGAGCTTTCATGCCAATGACCACCGAACTGCAGCGCAAGCAAGCAGCGAAGAAGTTTGCGCAAAAGTGGGCCGGTCGCGGCTATGAGAAGGGCGACACCGCCTCATTTTGGCTAGAGCTACTGCGCGACGTCATTGGCATGGAAGATGTCACCACCAACGTTCGGTTTGAGAGCTCGACCACCGACCGCGGCTATATCGACGTAACGATTCGCGATGCCAAGACGGTTGTCGAGCAAAAATCACTCGGGGTCGATCTCGACAAGCCCGAACCTCGTCAGGGCACGATGGTGACACCGTTTGAGCAGGCGAAGCGCTATGCCGACAGCCTTCGGAATTCGGAACGCCCAGACACGATCATCGTTTGTGACTTCAAGTACTTCCGTATTCACGACCTCGATACCGAGCAGCCAGCCAAGTCGTACGAACAGTTCACGCTCGACGAGTTGCCCGAACAGTTGCACTTGCTTGATTTCCTGGTTGACCCGCAATTGGCCCGACGCCGCCGTGAAACCAAGGTGTCGTTGGATGCGGGCGCATTGATTGGCAAGCTCTACGACCTCGTGCGCAAGCAGTACCTCGACCCAGATTCACCCGAGTCGCAACACTCGCTAAACGTGCTTTGTGTCCGACTCGTGTTTCTGCTGTTTGCGGAAGATGCGGGGCTCTTCCGCAAGGATGCATTCTATCGGTATCTGAAACCAATCCCCGGAGATCGCGCTCGAGGGGCACTCAAAGAACTCTTTGCCTACCTGAAAACGCCGAACGACGAACGTGATCCGTATGCATCGGATGCGCTGAAGGAATTCCCATATGTGAACGGTGGATTGTTTGAGGCAGATGTCGAAATTCCCTCGCTCAATCAGGAGATCGTCGATTTCTTGCTCGATGGAGTCTCCGAGGGCACCGATTGGTCGCAAATTTCGCCCACGGTCTTTGGCGGTGTCTTCGAATCGACACTGAACCCCGAAACTCGACGCTCGGGTGGGATGCATTACACCTCACCCGAGAATATTCACCGGGTCATTGGACCACTGTTCCTCGATGGGCTTAAGGCAGAACTCGAGAGCATCCTCAGCGATAACAGTCTTGGACAGCGTGCGCGTCGGAATCGTCTCAACGCGTTTCACGACAAGATTGCTGGACTCACGTTCTTCGAAACTTTCATGCCACGACGGATACAAACGCGCGCGAACTACGATTTAGCCGCCTGACTGGTTCACTCCCCAACCCATGAGTAATTTGAGAGAATGTCATTCAACCGACGACTTAGGGGCAAGTAATGACTCGCGAAAACAGACAACTCGATGCAAAGGAAATAAGCGTCGGCAGGCTACTTAACGATGGAGACTACGAGTTTGTCATCCCTGAATACCAACGCCCTTATGCCTGGGGCGTCGAAGAAACCCTGCAGCTCCTTTCCGACTTGCTGGGGGCGTTGGAGCGTGACACCGATGATCCCTAATTCCTTGGATCCGTCGTCTTGGTCAAAGACCCTAACAACCCCCACGCTGAGGTCATCGACGGGTAGCAACGACTGACTACCCT